>NZ_JBHJPX010000005.1:0-473073 GCF_042262425.1 Streptomyces sp. NPDC056373 | reverse complement strand
CCGGCGGTGTGCTGCTGCCGTTCTTCTCCTTCATGACGTTCCTCATCGCCGTACCCACCGGCGTGAAGTTCTTCAACTGGATCGGCACGATGTGGAAGGGCTCGTTGTCCTTCGAGACACCGATGCTCTGGGCGACCGGCTTCCTGATCACCTTCACCTTCGGTGGTCTGACCGGTGTCATCCTGGCCTCGCCGCCGATGGACTTCCACGTCTCCGACTCGTACTTCGTGGTGGCCCACTTCCACTACGTCGTCTTCGGCACCGTGGTGTTCGCGATGTTCTCCGGCTTCCACTTCTGGTGGCCGAAGTGGACCGGCAAGATGCTCGACGAGCGTCTCGGCAAGATCACCTTCTGGACGCTGTTCATCGGCTTCCACGGCACGTTCCTCGTCCAGCACTGGCTGGGCGCCGAGGGCATGCCGCGTCGTTACGCCGACTACCTGGCGGCCGACGGCTTCACCGCGCTCAACACGATCTCGACGATCAGTTCGTTCCTGCTCGGCATGTCGATCCTGCCGTTCTTCTACAACGTGTGGAAGACGGCCAAGTACGGCAAGCCGGTCGGCGTCGACGACCCGTGGGGCTACGGCCGCTCCCTGGAGTGGGCGACCTCCTGCCCGCCGCCGCGGCACAACTTCATCACCATGCCGCGGATCCGCAGTGAATCCCCGGCGTTCGACCTGCACCACCCGGAGATCGCTGCTCTCGACCAGCTCGAGAACGTGGGCCACGACGACAAGGCCCTCGCTGGCGGCAAGGAGGCCGGCAAGTGAAGATCCAGGGCAAGATGTTCATGTGGCTGAGCTTCTTCGTCCTCGTCATGGCGGTCGTCTATGGCGTGTGGTCGAAGGAGCCGGCCGGTACCACGGCCCTCTTCCTGACCTTCGGCCTGTGCATCATGATCGGCTTCTACCTCGGCTTCACGGCCAAGCGGGTCGACGTGGGTGCGCAGGACAACAAGGAGGCGGACGTCGCCGACGACGCCGGCGAGGTCGGGTTCTTCAGCCCGCACAGCTGGCAGCCGTTCTCCCTGGCCATCGGTGGCGCCCTGGCCTTCCTGTCGGTCGCCATCGGCTGGTGGCTGATGTACTTCTCGCTGCCGGTCATCCTGATCGGCATCTGGGGCTGGGTGTTCGAGTACTACCGCGGTGAGAACCGCACCCAGTAGCACGCGCCGAGCGCCGCAGGGCCCGGACACTCCGACAGGAGCGTCCGGGCCCCTGCTTTTGCCGCAATACATGTCACTCGTACGATTCACTCGGCGTGCCGCTGTTGACGCCGGTTCCTAGCGTGAGGTCATGAGCCACACAGTGATCTCCCGCCCCCGCACCGTCGCCGGCTGCACGCTGCTGTTGATAGCCCTCAGCGCGGGCGTCACGGCCTGCGGCTCCGACGGCAACCCGCTGGCCGCCCGCCCCTACGACGCGGCCGACCAGATCTCCTTCAACGCCCCCGACGGGGATCGCAAGAAGGCCGACCCGGACAAGCCCCTGGAAGTCGTCGAGGACTCCGACGGGCGCATCACGGACGTCACCGCCCACGACGCCTCAGGACGCTATGTGGCGGGCGAACTCGCCGCCGACGGCAGCCGCTGGCACAGCACCTCCCCGCTCGCCGCAAACGCCAGCTACACGGTCCGCGTGAGCACCGAGGACGAGGACGGGGCGCCCGGCCGCAAGGTCGTCACCTTCGACACCGGCAAGCCCACCACCAAGAAGCGCCTGGACGTCACCTTCGGCCCCAAGACGGGCACCTACGGCGTCGGCCAGCCCGTCACCGCCGAGCTGAGCCAGCCCGTCAAGGACAGGGCCCAGCGGGCCGTCGTGGAGCGGGCGCTCAAGGTCTCCTCCACGCCCGCCACGGACGGCGCCTGGCACTGGGTGGACGACAAGACGCTCCACTACCGCCCGAAGGACTACTGGCCCGCCCAGGCCACCGTCCAGGTCCGCAGCAACCTGCAGGGCATCAAGGTCGGCGACCGGATGTGGGGCGGCAAGGCCAAGCCGCTGACCTTCACCACCGCGGACAAGCTCATAGCCGTCACGGACGCCGCGGCCCACCAGATGACCGTCTACAAGAACGACGAGATCATCCGCCAGATACCGGTCACCACGGGCAAGCCCGGCTACGACACCCGCAACGGCGTCAAGGTCGTCCTCGCCAAGGAGGGCACCGTCCGCATGACCAGCGCCAGTATCGGCTCCTCGGACTTCTACGACCTGATCGTCCACCACTCCGTCCGCGTCACCAACAGCGGCGAGTACGTCCACGCCGCCCCCTGGTCCGTCGGCTCCCAGGGCTTCGCCAACGTCAGCCACGGCTGCACCGGCATGAGCACCGACAACGCCGCCTGGTTCTACGACACCGTCCGCGAGGGCGACATCGTCAAGGTCATCAACTCCGGCGGCGACACGATGGCGCCGTTCGGCAACGGCTACGGCGACTGGAACCTCGACTGGGCGAAGTGGCGCACCGGCAGCGCCCTCCTCGGCGGCACCCCGGACGGCCCGACGGAGGCGGACAGGGCCCGGCTGAGGCCCCAGAGCGTCTGATTTCCCTCAGGGGCATCGCCCTTCAGGGGCGCGGGGAACTGCGCGAACAGCCCCCACGCGCCCGCAGCCGCCACACGACCGGCCGACCCGACCCGCTAGGCGTTCAAAGCCGCCTTGTCCCGGAGCAGCGAAGCCAGAGCCGCGGCGAACTCCACCGGCTCCACCGGCAAAGTCACCGCGGCCTCGGCCCGGCTCCACGTCGCCAGCCACGCGTCCTGGGGCCGACCGATCAGCAGCAGCACCGGCGGACACTCGAACACCTCGTCCTTGATCTGCCGGCAGACCCCCATGCCCCCCATCGGCACGGCCTCACCGTCCAGCACGCAGACGTCGATCCCACCCCGGTCCAGCTCCGTGAGCACCGCTGCGGGAGTCGCGCACTCGATGAACTCCACCACGGGGACGTCCGGAGCCGGCCTCCGTCCCGTGGCGAGCCGCACCTGCTCGCGGGTGTTGGAGTCGTCGCTGTAGACCAGCACCGTGGCGGTCGGCTGCATTGTTCCTCCGTGACGTCAACGTCGTAAGGACAGGCCCGTTGGGCCGGATGCTACTCCCTTGAACACCACGTCAACACCGGTACGACCGGTGAAGACACTCCGAACGGCACCCCCCGGAGTGAGGGCGGGATAAGCGACCGACATAATGTCGGTCGTGGCGACAGCAACGACAGTAGAAACCGGGCACGCGCACCCGTCGGTCAACCGGCCGAACCTCACCAGCGTCGGAACCATCATCTGGCTGAGTTCCGAGCTGATGTTCTTCGCGGCCCTCTTCGCGATGTACTTCACCCTGCGATCGGTGACGGGTCCCGATCACTGGAAGGAGATGGCTGCCCATCTCAACTTCCCGTTCTCGGCGACGAACACCACCATCCTGGTGCTCTCCTCCCTCACCTGCCAGCTCGGCGTCTTCGCCGCCGAGCGCGGTGACGTGAAGAAGCTCCGGATGTGGTTCATCGTCACGTTCGTGATGGGTGCGATCTTCATCGGCGGTCAGGTCTTCGAGTACACGGAGCTGGTCAAGGACGCGGGCCTGTCCCTGTCCTCCGACCCGTACGGCTCGGTGTTCTACCTGACCACCGGCTTCCACGGCCTGCACGTGACGGGCGGTCTCATCGCCTTCCTGCTGGTCCTGGGCCGGACCTACGCGGCCAGTAGGTTCACCCACGAGCAGGCGACGGCCGCGATCGTCGTGTCCTACTACTGGCACTTCGTCGATGTCGTCTGGATCGGTCTCTTCGCCACGATCTACATGATCAAGTAGCAGGGCCCGCATCCGCGCGTGCTCGACGAAGCGCGCATCCCAGAAGCATCGACGCAGAAGATCCTGACACCGGGGTAATCCGTGAAAAAGCTCTCCGCACGACGACGCCACCCGTTGGCGGCGCTCGTCGTCCTACTCCTCGCGCTGGCATGCACCGGGGGGCTGTACGCCGTGTTCGCACCCGCGGACAAGGCGCAGGCCGACGAAACCGCCCAGTCCCTCACCATCGAGGAGGGCAAGAAGCTCTACTCGGTCGGCTGCGCCAGTTGCCACGGCACCGGCGGTCAGGGCACCTCCGACGGGCCGAGCCTGGTGGGTGTGGGCGCCGCGGCCGTCGACTTCCAGGTGGGCACCGGCCGGATGCCGGCCGCCACCTCCCAGGGCCCCCAGGTCCCGGCGAAGAAGAACATCTACTCGCAGGCCGAGATCGACCAGCTCGCGGCGTTCATCGCCTCGCTGGGTGCCGGTCCGTCCGTCCCGACGGAGGAGCAGTACGGCCCCGAGGGGGCCGACATCGCCAAGGGCGGTGAGCTGTTCCGCACCAACTGCGCGCAGTGCCACAACTTCACCGGCAAGGGCGGCGCGCTGACGCACGGCAAGTACGCGCCGACCCTCGAGGGCGTCTCCCCGAAGCACATCTACGAGGCCATGCAGACCGGCCCGCAGAACATGCCGTCCTTCCCCGACACCACGCTGTCGGAGAAGAACAAGAAGGACATCATCGCGTACCTCGACGCGGTCAACAGCGAAAAGACCGAGAGCCCCGGCGGCCTCGAACTGGGTGGCCTCGGGCCGGTCAGCGAGGGCCTGTTCGGCTGGATCTTCGGTCTCGGCGGTCTGATCGCCGTCGCCGTGTGGGTCGCCGCCCGGACCGCAAAGGCCAAGAAGTCATGAGTAGCCAAGACATTCCAGAAGAGAACCTGCCTGCCGCGCAGTCCGCAGGCCATGACGAGCACGGGCACGGCGCGGTGAGCGTCGCGGACGACAAGAACCCGTTCGCCGACCCGGGCCTGCCGCCTCACGAGCACCGGATCCAGGACATCGACGAGCGGGCCGCCAAGCGGTCCGAGCGTTCGGTCGCCCTGCTGTTCACGGTGTCGATGCTGGCCACCGTCGCCTTCATCGCCTCCTTCGTGGCGATCCCGGTCGACAAGGCGGTCTTCATCTTCCCGCTGGGGCACATCAGCGCGCTGAACTTCGCGCTGGGCCTGTCGCTCGGTATCGCGTTGTTCTGCATCGGCGCCGGCGCCGTCCACTGGGCGCGCACCCTGATGTCCGACGTGGAGGTCGCCGACGAGCGGCACGCGATCGAGGCGTCGCCCGAGGTCCGCGAGAAGGTCTTCGCCGACTTCAATCAGGGCGCCAAGGAGTCCGCGCTCGGCCGTCGCAAGCTGATCCGCAACACGATGCTCGGCGCGCTCACGCTGGTGCCGCTCTCCGGCGTCGTGCTGCTGCGCGACCTCGGTCCGCTGCCCGGCACCAAGCTCCGCCACACGCTGTGGTCCAAGGGCAAGCTGCTCGTCAACATGAACACCAACGAGCCGCTGCGCCCGTCCGACGTCGCGGTCGGGTCGCTGACCTTCGCCAAGCCCGAGGGCCTGGAGGAGCACGACCACGACTTCCAGAACGAGATCGCCAAGGCCGCCCTGATGATCATCCGGATCCAGCCGGAGGACATCAAGGACAAGCGCGAGCTCGAGTGGTCGCACCAGGGCATCGTCGCGTACTCGAAGATCTGCACCCACGTCGGTTGCCCGATCTCCCTGTACGAGCAGCAGACGCACCACGTGCTCTGCCCGTGCCACCAGTCCACCTTCGACCTCTCCGACGGTGCCCGAGTGATCTTCGGTCCCGCCGGTCACGCCCTGCCGCAGCTCCGCATCGGCGTGAACGACGAGGGCTATCTTGAGGCGCTCGGCGACTTCGACGAGCCCGTCGGCCCTGCTTTCTGGGAGCGCGGATGAGCACTGCACAGACACGCCGCAAGGCGCCCGCGGGCGAGCGGGTCGCCGACTGGGCCGACGGCCGCCTCGGGATCTACTCCCTGGCCAAGGCCAACATGCGCAAGATCTTCCCGGACCACTGGTCCTTCATGCTCGGTGAGATCTGCCTCTACAGCTTCATCATCATCATCCTCACGGGTGTGTACCTGACGCTGTTCTTCCACCCGTCGATGAACGAGGTGGAGTACCACGGCAGTTACGTCCCGCTCCAGGGGCAGCTGATGTCGGAGGCGTTCGCCTCCACGCTGGACATCAGCTTCGACGTCCGCGGCGGTCTGCTCATCCGGCAGATCCACCACTGGGCGGCGATCATCTTCCTCGCCGGCATGTTCGTGCACATGATGCGCGTCTTCTTCACCGGCGCGTTCCGCAAGCCGCGTGAGATCAACTGGATGTTCGGCTTCCTGCTGTTCGTCCTGGGCATGTTCACCGGCTTCACCGGCTACTCGCTCCCGGACGACCTGCTCTCCGGCACCGGTGTCCGCTTCACGCAGGGCGCGATCCTGTCCGTGCCGATCGTGGGCACGTACATCTCGATGTTCCTGTTCGGCGGGGAGTTCCCGGGCACCGACTTCGTCGCCCGGTTCTACTCGATCCACATCCTGCTGCTGCCGGGCATCATGCTCGGGCTCGTGGTCGGCCACCTGATCCTGGTCTTCTACCACAAGCACACCCAGTTCGCGGGTCCCGGCCGGACCAACAAGAACGTCGTCGGCATGCCGCTGCTGCCGGTCTACATGGCCAAGGCCGGAGGCTTCTTCTTCCTGGTCTTCGGCGCCGTCGCGGCCCTCGCCGGCATCGCGACGATCAACCCGATCTGGGTCCTGGGCCCCTACCGGCCCGACCAGGTGTCGACCGGTGCCCAGCCCGACTGGTACATGGGCTTCGCCGAGGGTCTGATCCGCGCGATGCCCGGCTGGGAGATCAACCTCTGGGGTCACACGCTCGTGCTGGGCGTGTTCATCCCGCTGGTGCTGTTCGGTGTCTTCCTCGGGATCATCGCCCTCTACCCGTTCATCGAGTCGTGGGTCACCGGGGACAAGCGCGAGCACCACATCCTGGACCGGCCGCGCAACGCCCCGACGCGCACCGGTGTGGGTGTCGCGTGGGTCACCGGCTACATCATCATGCTGATCGGTGGTGGCAACGACATCGTCGCCACGCACTTCCACCTGTCGATCAACTCGGTGACCTGGTTCGTCCGCGTCGGGTTCTTCCTCGGCCCGGTCATCGCCTTCGTCGTCACCAAGCGCATCTGCCTCGGCCTGCAGCGCCGGGACAAGGAGAAGGTGCTGCACGGCCGCGAGTCGGGCATCATCAAGCGCCTGCCGCACGGTGAGTTCATCGAGGTGCACGAGCCGCTCAGCCAGGAGCAGATGTACACGCTCACGGCGCACGAGCAGTACCAGCCGGCCGAGATCGGCCCGACGGTCGACGAGAACGGTGTCGAGCGCAAGGTGAAGGGTTCCGAGAAGCTGCGCGCCAAGCTCAGCGACGCCTACTTCGGCGAGGGTTCCCAGATTCCCAAGCCCACCGCCGAGGAGTACCGGGAGATCACGAGCGGCCACGGCCACCACTGATCACTGCTTCGCCACGCCACACAAGGGCCCCGTCCGACGCTCGGACGGGGCCCTTCGCGGTGCCCCGGGCTGGATAGGGTGGACCCCGTTGAGACTCTCGTCCCGTAGAGCGGGACGCCTGACCCTGGAGCGGCTTATGAGCGCTGTGACCCCCGCTGGAGGCGACACCGCGGCGGGCCGCTCCTGGCCCCTGCTGCTGAACGGCCTGCTGGACGGCAGGCACCTGAGCGCGGACGACACCGCCTGGGCGATGGACCGGATCATGCGCGGCGAGGCGACCGAGGCGCAGATCGCCGGGTTCGTCGTGGCTCTGCGCGCCAAGGGCGAGACCGTCGAGGAGATCAACGGCCTCGTCCGCACGATGTACGAGCACGCCAACGTGATCGAGGTGCCCGGGGCGACGGTCGACATCGTCGGCACCGGCGGTGACGGCGCCAAGACGGTCAACATCTCCACGATGTCCTCCATCGTCGTCGCCGGCACCGGCGCGAAGGTCGTCAAGCACGGCAACCGCGCCGCGTCCTCGGCGTCCGGGGCCTCCGACGTGCTGGAGAAGCTCGGCGTCAATCTGGAGCTGCCGCTGCACCGGGTGACGGAGGTCGCCGAGGAGGCCGGGATCACCTTCTGCTTCGCGGTGAAGTTCCACCCGGCGCTGCGCCACGCGGGCGCCGCCCGCGGCCAGTTGGGCATCCGCACGGTGTTCAACGCCCTCGGCCCGCTCACCAACCCGGCCCGGGTCCGCGCCCAGGCCGTCGGCGTGGCGGACCCCCGTATGGCGCCGATCGTCGCGGGCGTCTTCGCCGAGCGCGGTAACTCCTCCCTGGTCTTCCGGGGCGACGACGGCCTCGACGAGCTGACCACCACGGCCACCTCCCGGGTGTGGACCGTCCGGAACGGCACGGTCACCGAGGAGGCCTTCGACCCGCGTGACGTGGGCCTCTCACTGGTCCCCGTGGAGGCGCTGCGCGGCGCGGACGCCTCCTACAACGCCGAGGTCGCCCGGCGGCTGCTGGACGGCGAGACGGGCCCGGTCCGCGAGGCGGTCCTGCTGAACTCGGCGGCGGCGCTGGTGGCCCTGGAGCCCACCACCGCGCCCCTGGCCGAGCAGATCGCCGCCGGGATGGCCAAGGCGGCCGAGTCGATCGACTCCGGGGCGGCGAAGCGCACGCTGGAGCGCTGGGTGGCCGCGAGCAACGCGTAGCGGACCCCGTAGGCGAAGGGACCGGCGTCCCGCGATCCGGACTCGGGTTGCGGGGCGCCGATCTTTTCGCGTACGTTCCTGAACAGGTCATGAGTGACAGTCATGAGGCCCCGGCCGACTGTCCGGCAACCCTCCGTCCGTGGCGGGGTGCCCCGGGTGAAGACCGGGCCGCAGGCAGCGAGGTCTGTGGCAAGCGCGTGACGAGGAGTCTTCCGTGAACCAGCGAATGCGATAGGGCCGCAGAGCCCCGCCTCCGCATCCCCTTTCCTTCACCCCCGCTTGAGCCGGACGCGCTCGCGGGCGGATTCCACCTGCCTTCACGGGAGTTCCGTCATGTCTGTCTCCACCCTTGCCGCCGCCCAGTCTGTTTGTGCCCCGCTGCCCGTTCTGGGGCGAGACGTCACCGTTCCGCTCGTGACCGGTGGTGAAGTCACCTACGCCGCGCTCGACTACGCCGCCAGCGCCCCGGCGCTCCAGCGGGTCTGGGACGACGTCGCCGCCTACGCGCCGTACTACGGCAGCGTGCACCGCGGTGCCGGGTACCTGTCCCAGCTCTCCACCGACCTGTTCGAGAACGCCCGCCGGACCGTCGCGGAGTTCCTCGACTGCCGCGAGGACGACCAGGTCGTGTTCACCCGGTCCACCACCGACTCCCTCAACCTCCTCGCCGCCGCCCTCCCCGCCGACTGCCAGGTCTTCGTCTTCGAGACCGAGCACCACGCCTCCCTGCTGCCCTGGCAGGACACCCGGGTCACCTACCTCGACGCCCCGCGCACCCCCCGGCAGGCCGTCGAGACCCTGGAGCGCGCCCTCGCCGACCGGGACCCCCACGGCCCGGCCCTCGTCTGCGTCACCGGCGCCTCCAACGTCACCGGCGAGCTGTGGCCCGTGCGGGAGCTCGCGGCCGCCGCGCACGCCCACGGTGCGCGGATCGTGCTGGACGCCGCCCAGCTGGCCCCCCACCACCCCGTGTCCGTCGCGGACCTCGACGTCGACTGGGTCGCCCTCTCCGGGCACAAGCTGTACGCGCCCTTCGGCTCGGGCGTCCTGGCCGGCCGGGCCGACTGGCTGCGCGCGGCCCGGCCGTACCTCGCGGGCGGCGGCGCCAGCCGCAACGTCAGCCGGCGCGAGGACGGGGGAGTGGACGTGGAGTGGCACGACAGCGCCGCCCGCCACGAGGCCGGCTCGCCCAACGTCATCGGCGCCTACGCCCTCGCCTCGGCCTGCAGGGCACTGGGCGAGGCGGGCTTCGACACCCTCGTCGCCCGGGAGCAGCACCTGGTCCGCACGGTGCGCGACGGTCTCGCCGACGTCCCCCAGGTGCGGTTCCTGTCCCTCTTCGGGGACGACGCGCCGCGCGTGGGCGTGCTCTCCTTCGTCGTCGAGGGCTGGAACAGCTCCCACTTCGCCGCCGCCCTGTCCGCCGAGTACGGCATCGGCGTACGGGACGGGCTGTTCTGCGCCCACCCGCTGCTGCGCACGCTGCTCGGCAGTGACCCGCAGGCGCAGGGCGAGTGCGGGTCGCCCGAGGCCGCGCCCGGGGAGAAGTCGCTCAACGCCATCAGGGTCAGCTTCGGCGCCGGCACGCCGGACGAGCACGTGGAGCGGTTCGTGCGGGCGGTCAGGGAGCTCGTGACGGACGGCGCCAAGTGGAGCTACCGCACGCAGGACGGCCGCTGCGTGCCGGACACCTCCGCCTGAGCGGGTCGCCCGAGGGACCGACGGGGGGCGGACTAGTTGTCGAGCCCGATCGAGAACGCCGCCTCCAGGTCGTGCTGGGAGTACGTGCGGAAGGCCACGTGCGTGTCGGTTCCCTCCACCCCGGGGATCTTGCTGATCCGGCCCGGGATGACCTCCGCCAGGTCCTCGTGCTCCCTGACCCGGACCATCGCGATCAGGTCGTAGGTGCCGGTGACGGAGAAGACCTCGCTGACGCTGTCCAGCGCCGCGATCGACTCGGCGATCTCGGGGATCCGGTCCACGCTGGTCTTGATGAGGACGATCGCGGTGATCACGGCTGGTTCTCTCCCTCGGGGGCCGGAGCAGGGGCGGCCTTCACTCTAGTGGGGCCGGTGGGACGGCCGTAGCGGACCGACGCGTAGCCGAAGCCCAGACCGAATCCGATCAGGTGGGCGAGGTAGGCCACCCCCGGCCCGTCCGGGGCCCGCCCCGCCGCCAGCCACTGCAGCGCCGCCCAGAACGGCAGCACGACCCAGGCCGGGAAGCGCACCGGCAGGAAGAACAGGAACGGCAGGAGACTGGTCACCCGGGCCCGGGGGAACAGGTACAGGAATGCACCGAGGACCGCCGAGATCGCCCCCGAGGCGCCGACCAGGGACTGCTCGGAGTCCGCGTTGGCGACGGCGTAGCCCAGCAGGGCCAGGTAGCCGCAGCCGACGTAGAACAGGATGAACTGCACCCGGCCCATCCACTCCTCGGTCATCGCCCCGAAGACGTAGAGGAAGAGCATGTTGCCGAGCAGGTGGACCCAGCTGCCGTGGACGAAGAGCGCCGTCAGGGGGGTGAGGGCCGACCCCGCGGACCCTTCGAACAGTTCTGCGGGGATCACCCCCCAGCGCCGGAAGTAGGCCCGCTGCACGGCGAGCACCTCGTCGCCGGTGCCGTAGGCGGGATTGAGTCCTGAGGCGGGCCCGGCCAGGAAGACCGTGCAGCACAGGGCGATCAGTGCGTACGTGACCGGCGCCGAGGACCCCCGGACCGATCGGCCGGCCCGGATGATCCACGCGCTCCACTTGCTGATCATGAACACAGAGCATGACGTAACCGGACGCAACCGCACAGACCGCCTCGCCGCCGTGGACGCGCGGGCGGCGAGGACCTGCCAGGCCGTAGGGTTACGAGCCATACGCACCGGGGATGCCGGTCGCGTCACGGACACTAGAAGGAAAGAGAACAGGTCACGATGACGGTTCCCCTGCCGACCGCCGAGACGCGGTGGCGCTGCACCCTCTGCGGCAACCTCACGAGGTTCGACGTGACCCGCTCGTCGAAGGTCGTCGAGTACGTCCACCTCGACCTGGCCGGAGAGCCGAAGGTCGAGGAGCGCGAGGTCCTCAGTGAGACCATCGAGTCGGTGCGCTGCCGCTGGTGTAACGCGGTGGACCAGGTGGAACTCGTGGACAGGCCGGGCTCCGGCTCCTGACGACGGGGGTCCCCCCGCTCGAGCGAACTCGAGAACGGGGGAGGGCCCCGCACAGCATTGGGGTGTGACGGATGGTGGAGACCACAGGCGGGGGGCCGGGCGACGGCGCCGCCGAGGTGCTCGACCGTCCGCTGCCCGACGGCGTGCGCCGCAGAGTGGTGCAGATCGTCTCCGACGGCTTCGGCTCACTGACGGTCGGTGAGCTGCCCGCGCAGCTCAGGCAGTACGCCCGGTTCGCGCCGAACCGCCGGGCGAAGTTCGCCGGCAACGCGATGGCGGCCGCGCTGGAGACGGACCCGCTGTTCCGGCAGCGCATCGGGGAGAAGCTCAGAGAAGCCCAGCCGGAACTGACCGGCGCCCTCGACTCAGGCTCCCCGCCCCCGGCCGCGGACCCGCTCGACGTGGCGGCCGCGGCCTACGTACTGCGGCCACCCGGCTGGGTGAAGCTGGTGGCCGCCGCCGGCGAGGAGGCCCTGCGGGCCGACGCCGAGCGCGCCGACGAGGAGAGCCGGGCCGAACTGGAGCGGCTGCGCGCCGAGCTCGACCGGGCCCGTGACCACACCCGGGCCGAGACCGAGCGGCTGCGCACGGAGCTGGAATCGGCCAAGAGGGAAACCGAGGCGCTGCACCGCAAGCTGCGCGCCGCCCTCAGCGACGTCAAGCGCGGCGAGGCCGCCCTGCGCAAGGCGCACGGCGAGATCGACGCCGCGCGTGCCGAGGGGCACGCCCAGGTGTCCGCCGCCGAGAGCGAGACCCGGCGGGTCAAGTCCCGGCTGAGCGAGACCGAGGCCGCCCTGGAGGCCGCGCGCCGGGCCGCCCGCGAGGGTCGCAGCGTCGAGGACATGCGGGTCCGGCTGCTGCTGGACACCCTCCTGGACGCCACTCAGGGGCTCCGCCGTGAACTGGCCCTGCCGCCGGTGTCGGTGCGGCCCGCCGAGACCGTGGACGCCGTCGAGCCGGGCCGGATGAGCCCGAAGGACATCGCCGCCCGCGCCCTGTCCGAGAACGACCCGCAGGTCCTCGACCAGCTGCTGGCGCTGCCGCAGGCCCATCTGGTCGTCGACGGCTACAACGTCACCAAGACCGGCTATCCGCAGATGCCGCTGGAGAAGCAGCGCCTGAGGCTGCTCGGGCAGCTCTCCCAACTGGCCGCGCAGAGCGGCGCCGAGGTGACCTGCGTCTTCGACGGCGCCGAGCTCGCAGCTCCGGTGCTGCTGGCCCCGCCGCGCGGCGTACGCGTGCTGTTCTCGAAGCCGGGCGTCACCGCCGACGAGCTGATCCGCCAGCTGGTGCGCGCCGAACCGCCGGGGCGTCCGGTCATCGTGGCGTCCACCGACCGCGAGGTCGCCGACGGCGTGGCCCGGGCCGGTGCCCGCCCGGTGGCCTCGGCCATGCTGCTCAAGCGCCTTTCGCGCGCCTAGGGGGCGTACGCCCGCTGTGTGACGTCCGGGCGTGATGCCCGAATTGGTGACGGCGATGAGCCACGGTGAGTCAAATGGGTCTCACCGCCTGTGAGTCCAGGGGAAAAGATGGCCTACCGTGACGCAATTTTTCATCTGAGGATTTGAACTGATCACAGGAAGGTCACTAGGGTCGGGCCGAACCTCCGCTCGGGTGATCACTCATCGGGAGAGACGGCGGAGGGGCCAGAAGGAGCTTTTCACCCGTGGCGTCCCACCGTCGTCCGAAGCAGCCGAGCCGCGCACGTGTGACCGTGCTGACCACAGCCGCCGCCGCTGCCGTCGCCTTCAGCGCACAGGCCGCCAACGCGGCCCCCAGTGAGAAGCCGAGCAAGGACGAGGTCAAGGCCAAGGTCGACAAGCTCTACGAGGAGGCCGAGCAGGCCACCGAGAAGTACAACGGGGCCAAGGAGAAGCAGGAGAAGCTCCAGAAGGAGATCTCCACCATCCAGGACAACGTGGCCCGCGGCCAGGAGGAGCTGAACGAGCTCCGCGACAGTCTGGGTCTCGCCGCCGCCTCGCAGTACCGCACCGGCTCCATCGACCCCTCCGTTCAGCTGTTCCTCTCCGCCGACCCCGAGGACTACCTCGACAAGGCCTCCACGCTCGACCAGTTGAGCAGCCAGCAGGTCGAGGCGCTGAAGAAGGTCCAGGAGAAGCAGCGCGAACTCGCCCAGGAGCGCGCCGAGGCCTCCGAGAAGCTCAAGGACCTCGCCTCCACCCGGACCGAACTCGGCAACAAGAAGAAGGAAGTCCAGGGCAAGCTCGCCTCCGCGCAGAAGCTGCTCAACAGCCTCACCGCCGCCGAGAAGGCCGCACTCGCCGCCGAGCAGAGCCGTGCCAGCCGGGCCAGCGAGCGCGACGCCCTCGACGTCGACGTCCCGCCCGGCTCGGGCCGCGCCGCCGCCGCGTTCGCCTTCGCCCAGAGCCAGCTCGGCAAGCCCTACGTCTACGGCGCCACCGGCATGAGCTCCTTCGACTGCTCCGGCCTCACCTCCCGGGCCTACGCATCCGCCGGCATCCAGATCCCGCGCACCTCCGAGGCCCAGGCGCAGATCGGCACCAAGATCTACTCGACCAGCCAGCTCAAGGTCGGCGACCTGGTGTTCTTCTTCAACGACCTGCACCACGTCGGCCTCTACGCCGGCAACGGGCAGATCATCCACGCCCCGCGCACCGGCACGGTCGTCCGCTACGAGTCGATGAGCACCATCGGCGGCCCGTTCATGTTCGGCGTCCGGGTCTGACCCCGGCCCTCGAAGCTCGCGAGTTCGTCCCGAGGCCGGCGGGGGAGCCCCTCGGCGCCTTCAAGATCAGGACACCCTGTCCGCCGTTCGGGCGAATCACGACCGACCCGAGTGAGCCCACGCCCCGCCATTGACCTGCGTCAGCGGCGGGGCGCAGTGCTTCATGCCCACTTCATACCCACGGATGGTCGTTGGCGGTCCCCTGCCACGGGGCTACTGTCTGCCGCGTTCCAAGTCCGCCAGCGGAAGGAGAGCGGCTTCCCGTGGGGTCCCATCGCCGCCTTGCACCGTCCGGGTTCGACCGGGGCGCCGGTGCCGCCGTCAGCATCCTGTCCGTCGCGGCCGCCGCCCTGAGCGCGGTACCCGCCGGCGCCGCACCGCACGACGACACCCGGGCCTCGGTGGACCGGCTCTACGAGCAGGCCGAGAAGGCGACCGAGGCGTACAACGAGGCCGACGAACGTGCCGACGCACTGCGCGAGCAGGCCGGCACCGCCCGGGACCGCGTCGCCCGGCAGCAGCAGCGCGTCAACAACCTGCGCGAATCCCTCGGTTCGCTCGCCGGCGCCCAGTACCGCTCGGGCGGCATCGACCCGTCCCTGGCCCTGCTGCTCTCCGACGACCCGGACGACTACCTGGACCACGCGTCCCGGCTCGACCGCCTCACCGCCCGTCAGGCCGGTGAGCTGAAGAAGCTCCAGGACGCCCTGCGTGAACTCGCCCAGGAGCGCGAGGAGGCCGCCGGCAAGCTCCGCGAACTGGAGAAGAGCCGCACGGCCGTCGCCGCCCACAAGAAGACCGTGGAGCGGAAACTCGCCACGGCCCGGCGACTGCTCAACTCCCTGCCGGACGCCGAGCGCGACGCCTACGGCCGCGCCTCCCGCTCCGGCCGCCCGGGCATGCCCGGCCCCGGCGGCGCCAGTGCCGCCTCGGGACGCGGGTCCGCCGCCGTCGCCGCCGCCCGCAGCGCGCTCGGCAAGCCCTACATCTGGGGCGCCAACGGGCCCTCGGGCTTCGACTGTTCGGGCCTGATGCAGTGGTCGTACGCGCAGGCCGGGGTCTCCCTGCCGCGCACCTCGCAGGGCCAGCGGTACGCCGGCCGGCAGGTCCCGCTGTCCGAGGCGCGCCCGGGAGACCTGGTCCTCTACCGGGGCGACGCCAGCCATGTCGGGATGTACATGGGCGACGGCCAGGTCATCCACGCGCCCTACCCCGGCGCGCCCGTGCGCTACGACCCGGTCGGGATGATGCCCGTCTCCTCGGTCACCAGGGTCTGACCGGAGCGGCCCGCCGCCCGTACGATCGGGGACGTGGCTGGTCGAAGGTCGGGGCGTGCGCTGATGGCGCTCGTCGTGCTGCTCGCCTTCCTGACCGGGTGCGGCGGGCGGTCAGCAGCCGACAGCGCCACGGCCGACGTCCAGCGCCTCCTGGACCGGCGGGCCGCCGCCGTCCTGGACCGCGACGAGCGGGCCTATGAACGCACGGGCGGGGGGACGGACTTCGCCGAGCTGCGTGCGGTGCCCGTGGCCGCGTGGTCGTACCGGGTGACCTCGGTGCGCCGCACCGGGGACACGGCCATCGCCGACGCCGAACTGCGCTACCGCGTCGCCGGGTACGACCGGGCGCCGGTGACCGCGGGGCGCACCCTCCGGCTGGGCCGCGACGCGGACGGGCGGTGGTCCGTCGAAACCGACCGGCCGGCGAGGAGGGCCACACAGCAGCTGTGGGACCAGGGGGTGGTGCAACTGGTCCGGGGACGGCACGCTCTCGTGCTGGGCGCCGGGCAGTCCGGGCAGGCGCTGCGGGACTTCGCGGACCTGGCCGACCGCGCCGTACCGTCCGTGTCGGACGCGTGGGGCACGGACTGGAGCCGGCGGGTCGTCGTACTCGTGCCGAAGTCGGTGGAGGGGATGGCGGGGCTGCTCGGCTCGCCCGTCTCCTCCTACCGCGGGATCGCGGCGGTCACCACCGGCGAGACGGGGGCACCGGCCCGGGCACCGGCGGACCGGATCATCGTCAACCCGGACGCGTTCGCGCTCCTCGGCGGTCTCGGCGAGCAGGTCGTCATCACCCACGAGACCACCCATGTCGCCACCCGCGCCCGCACCACGGCCGCCACGCCGCTGTGGCTGTCCGAGGGGTACGCCGACTGGGTCGGCTACCGCGCCGCCGGCCGCACTCCCGTCGAGGCCGCGCCGGAACTGTCCCGGGCCGTCCGCGAGGACCGGCTGCCCACCGCGCTCCCCGACGACGAGGACTTCGGCTTCACCGGCGACGCGAGCCGCCTGGCCCGCTCCTACGAGAGCGGCTGGACGGCGTGCCGGCTGATCGCCGACCGCTGGGGCGAGTCCCGGCTCGGCGAGTTCTACCGGGCCGTCGGAGAGCACCGGCAGCGGGCCGGGGCGGTGCAGGACGCGCTGCGCAAGGTCCTCGGGACCACGCCGGACGCCTTCACGGAGGACTGGCGGGCATATCTGCGGGACCAACTGGGCTGAGCCGGAGCTCTCGACCGGCTGACGGGCTGCTGTTCCGGCGGGTCCCGGTTCAGGGGGAGACGGGGGTCTCGTCTGTCCGGGTCGGCTGAGGCGGTACGGGGGCCGGCGGGGTGACGGTCGGTACGGTCTGCCGCCACAGGGCCCGGGCCGCGATCAGCGCGGCTGCCACCAGCAGACCGTTGCGCAGGAACAGCAAGGTGATCCCGAGGCCGTTGCTGGCCACGACGTCGGCGAAGTAGAACGGGAACTCCAGCACCGTCACGAAGCACGCGACCAGCACCAGGGCCACCGGCAGCCGCATCCGGCTGCCCGGGAAGTACAGGCACACCGCGGCGAGCCCCACCAGCCACACCATGTACTGGGGGCTGATCACCCGGCTGGTGGTGGTGAACATCAGCACCGCCACGAAGGCCGCGTCGGCGAGCGTGTGCTCCTCGAAGCGCCGTGCCAGCAGCCGCCACAGCACCAGCCAGCCGAAGGCCGCTCCCGTCAGGAACAGCGCTCCGGTGCTCACCTCGCTCACATACGGTCCGAGGAACTCGATCGAGCCGTAGTTCAGCAGCACCGCGCCCTTCCAGCCGAAGTGCCGGGCGACATGGAAGACCAGCGCGCCCAGTGACTCGACCTCGGTGCCCCGGTCGCGCTGGAACGTCAGGAAGGCGAACGCGCCGGGCATGGTCAGGGCGAACGCGCCGGTCACCGCGATGCCGGTCAGCAGGACCGACACCCAGGCGCTGCGGCTGCGGGCGGCCAGGAGCAGCATCGCCGGCCAGACCTTCAGCAGCGCGCCGAACGCGGCCAGGGCACCCATGGCCCTCGGATGCCGGGCGCCCGCGAGCAGCGCGGCCATGGCCACCGCCGTGACCATCACGTCGTAACGGGCGTACACCGTCGGCCCGAGCAGCGGTACGCCGACCACCCACACCCAGGCGCCGCGCAGCGAACGGCCCGGGCGGCGTCCCGCGTACGCCATGAGGGCCAGCACGGCCAGGTCGGTGACGCAGACCAGCACGAAGAAGGCCGTCGCGTAGTCCAGGAAGGGCAGCAGGCCGGGGGAGAGGATCGCCAGCGCGGCGGCGGGCGGGTACTGCCAGGTGACGTCGGCCAGCGGGAAGGTGCCGGTGCTCAGGACGTGGTACCAGCCCTGGTAGATCACGTGGACGTCGCTCGTGACATCCGGCCCCGGGAAGACGAACACCTTCAGCACGAACAGCAGCAGCACCAGCCTCGTGAGACCCCAGACCACCGGCAGCCATGCCAGGGACCGCCTCGTGCCCGTCGTCTCCACGTGATCCCTGCCCGTTCGCATGCGATGTTGATGGGGCCATGATGGTCCCGCAGGCTGTGAGCGTGCCATATGCGCTCGCGCACAGGGCGGTGAGGGCGGTTCGGTAGGGTCGGCGGCGTGCGCAAGACCCTGATCGTGACGAACGACTTTCCGCCCAGGCCCGGGGGCATCCAGGCGTTTCTGCACAACATGGCGCTGCGGCTGGACCCGCAGCGGCTGGTCGTCTACGCCTCGACCTGGAAGCGGACCCGGGAGGGCGTCGAGGCGACCCGCGCCTTCGACGCCGAGCAGCCCTTCACCGTCGTACGGGACCGTACGACCATGTTGCTGCCGACGCCCGGCGCCACCCGGCGGGCCGTCGGCCTGCTGCGGGAGCACGGGTGCGCCTCGGTGTGGTTCGGGGCGGCGGCCCCGCTCGGCCTGATGGCCCCGGCGCTGCGCGCCGCGGGCGCCGAGCGGCTGGTCGCCACCACGCACGGCCACGAGGCCGGCTGGGCGCAGCTGCCGGCCGCCCGGCAGCTGCTGCGCCGGATCGGCGACGCCACGGACACGATCACCTACCTCGGCGAGTACACCCGCTCGCGCATCGCCTCCGCGCTGACCCCCGAGGCGGCCGCCCGGATGGCGCAGCTGCCGCCCGGGGTCGACGAGAAGACCTTCCACCCCGGCTCGGGCGGCGACGAGGTCCGGGCCCGGCTGGGCCTGACGGACCGCCCGGTGGTGGTGTGCGTCTCCCGGCTGGTGCGGCGCAAGGGCCAGGACACCCTGATCCGGGCCATGCCCCGCATCCTCGCGGCCGAGCCGGACACCGTCCTGCTGATCGTCGGCGGCGGCCCGTACGAGAACGATCTGCGGCGGCTCGCGCGCGAGACGGGGGTCTCCTCCTCCGTGTGCTTCACCGGTGCCGTGCCCTGGTCGGAGCTGCCCGCCCACTACGGCGCCGGCGACGTCTTCGCGATGCCGTGCCGCACCCGCCGCGGCGGTCTCGACGTCGAGGGCCTCGGCATCGTCTACCTGGAGGCCTCGGCGACGGGCCTCCCGGTCGTCGCCGGTGACTCGGGCGGCGCCCCGGACGCGGTCCTCGACGGCGAGACGGGCTGGGTGGTGAGGGGCGGCTCCCCCGAGGAGGCCGCCGACCGCATCTCCGTCCTCCTCGGCGACGCCGAGCTGCGCCGCAGGATGGGCGAGCGGGGCAGGCAGTGGGTCGAGGAGAAGTGGCGCTGGGACCTGCTGGCGGAGTACCTCAAGGACTTGCTGTAGTGCAGTTTGCCTTCTTGGGGGCGCGGGGAACGGCGCGAACAACCACGGACCACCTGCACCCGCCGTCAAGGATCTAGACGCACCCCACTAGGCGGAACCGCAAATTCCGCCGATGCTGCGCGCATGACAGTAAAACTGATGCAGCGTCAGCTGACAAGACGTCAGATCCTGGGCATGGCGGCCCTCCAGACCGCAGCCACCCTCGGCTTCACCCGCATCGGCCTCCAAAGCGCCCGAGCCGCCCAGCCCGACACCGTCGACACCGCCCCGGCGATCGTCGTCGGCTCCGGCTACGGCGGAGCAGTCGCCGCCCTCCGCCTCGCCCAGGCCGGCATCCGCACGATCGTCCTGGAGATGGGCCGCCTCTGGAACACCACGGGCCCCGACGGCAAGGTCTTCTGCACCACCAGCGCCCCCGACCACCGCTCCATGTGGTTCCGCACCCGCACCGAAGCCCCCCTCGGCAGCTTCCTCTGGCTGGACGTCGTCAACCGGGACATCGGCAGCTACCCGGGTGTCCTGGACCGCGTGCACTTCGACCAGATGTCCGTGTACGTCGGCCGGGGCGTCGGCGGCGGCTCCCTGGTCAACGGGAGCATGGCGGTCACCCCGCCCCGGCCGTACTTCGCCGAGCAGTTCCCCACCGTCGACGCCGACGAGATGTACGGCACGTACTTCCCGCGCGCCCGCGCCGCCCTCGGTGTGAACACCGTCGACCCGGCCTGGTTCGAGTCGACGGAGTGGTACCGCTTCGCCCGCGTCTCCCGCAAACACGCCGAGAAGACCGGCCTGCGGACCACCTTCGTGCCGAGCGTCTACGACTTCGGCCACATGGAGCGCGAGGCGGCCGGCACCGCCCCGAAGTCGGCCCTCGGCGGCGAGGTCGTCTACGGCAACAACCACGGCAAGCGCAGCCTCGACAAGACCTACCTCGCCGCCGCGCTCGGCACCGGCAACGTCACCCTCCACACGCTGGAGAAGGTGCGCGCCATCAGCCGCGCGCCGGACGGGACCTGGGTCCTGACCGCCGACCGCATCGACGAGACCGGCAAGGCCGTCGAGACCAGGGAGTACGGCTGCAGGTACCTCTTCCTCGGCGGCGGCAGCCTCGGCACCACCGAACTGCTGCTGCGCGCCCGGGAGACGGGCACGCTGCCCGCCCTCGACGCCAGTGTCGGCGCCGGCTGGGGCACCAACGGCAACGTGATGCTGGGCCGGGCCAACCACCTGTGGGACACCGTCGGGGCGAACCAGTCGACCATGCCGGTCATGGGCATCGACGACTGGGCGAACACCGAGAACCCGGTGTTCGCCGAGATCGCCCCGCTGCCGACGGGCCTGGAGCACTGGGTGAGCCTCTACCTGGCGATCACCAGGAACCCGGAGCGGGCGTCCTTCTCCTACGACGCCGGTTCGGACCGGCTGCGGCTCGGCTGGACGGCCGCCCACAGCGCGGTCTCCGTCGCCATGGCCAAGAAGCTCTTCGACCGCATCAACGCGGCCAACGCGACGATCTACCGGTACGACCTGTTCGGCTCGAAGAGCAAGGTCTTCGCCGACGACTTCACCTACCACCCGCTCGGCGGCTGCGTGCTGGGCAGGGCGACCGACGACTACGGGCGGGTCAGGGGATATCCCCGGCTCTACGTCACCGACGGCTCGCTCGTGCCCGGGTCGCTCGGGGTCAACCCGTTCGTGACCATCACCGCGCTCGCCGAACGCACGATGGCGCGGGTCCTCGCCGAGGACACCGCGCCATAGGGGGACCGGGAGGTCACTTCGCGTAGATCGCCTCGATCTCGTGTGCGTAGTCCTTCGCCACCACGTTGCGCTTCAGCTTCAGCGACGGCGTCAGGTGGCCCGACTCCTCCGTGAACTGGGAGTTCAGAATGCGGAACTTCCGCACCGATTCCGCCTTCGACACCGCGGCGTTGCCGTCGTCGATCGCCGCCTGGATCGCGGCCAGCAGGTCCGGGTCCTCGCTCAGCGACGCCGCGGTGGCACCCGCCGGCTTGCCGTGGTCGGAGCACCAACGGCCCAGGAACTCCTCGTCGATGGTGATCAGCGCGCCCACGAACGGCCGCCCGTCGCCCACCACCATGCACTCCGCGACCAGGGCGTGCGCCCGGATGCGGTCCTCGATCACGGCCGGGGCGACGTTCTTGCCGCCCGCTGTGACGATGATCTCCTTCTTGCGGCCGGTGATCCTGAGGTAGCCGTCCTCGTCGAGGGTGCCGATGTCACCGGTGTGGAACCAGCCGTCGGCCAGCGCCTCGGCGGTCGCGCCGGGGTTGTTCCAGTACTCCTTGAACAGGTGCTCGCCGTGCAGCAGCACCTCGCCGTCGTCGGCGATGCGTACCACCGAGCCGGGCAGCGGCTGGCCGACCGTGCCGATCTTCTGCCGGTCCCAGGGGTTGAACGCGGTGGCCGCACAGGACTCCGTCAGGCCGTAGCCCTCCAGCACCGTGAAGCCGATGCCGCGGAAGAAGTGGCCGAGACGCTCGCCGAGCGGGGCGCCGCCGGAGATGGCGTACTCGCCCCGGCCGCCGAGGACCGCGCGGAGTTTGCTGTAGACGAGCTTGTCGAACGTCTTGTACTTGATCTTCAGGCCGAGCGACGGGCCCGAGGGGGTGTCCAGCGCCTTGCTGTAGGCGATCGCGGTGTCGGCGGCCTTGTCGAAGATCTTGCCCTTGCCGTCGGCCTGGGCCTTGGCGCGCGCCGAGTTGTAGACCTTCTCGAAGACGCGCGGCACCCCGAGGATCAGCGTCGGACGGAACGCGGCCAGCTCGTCGGTGAGGTCCTTGATGTCCGGGACCGTGCCCAGCTTGATCGGCGCCATCATGGGCGCGATCTGCACCAGCCGGCCGAAGACGTGCGCGAGCGGCAGGAAGAGCAGCACCGAGCACTCGCCCGTGCGGAACAGCGGACGCAGCCGCTCGACGATGTTGCCGCACTCGGCGAAGAAGCTGCGGTGGGTGAGCACACAGCCCTTGGGACGGCCGGTGGTGCCGGAGGTGTAGACGATGGTCGCCGGGTCGTCGGCCTTGGCGAACGAGCCGCGCTCCTCGACCGTCTCGTCGGTGACGTCCTGGCCGAGCCGGCCCAGCTCGTCGATGCCGCCGCCGTCGATCTGCCACACGTGCTTGAGCGCCGGCAGCGAGTCGCGCACCGACTCGATCGCGGCAGCATGGGCGTCCGACTCCACGACACAGGCGGTCGCGCCCGAGTCGCCGAGGATCCACTGCACCTGCTCCGCCGAACTGGTCTCGTACACCGGCACGGTCACCGCGCCCGCGCTCCAGATCGCGAAGTCCAGCAGCGTCCACTCGTAACGGGTGCGGGACATCAGACCCACCCGGTCGCCCGGCTGCACCCCGGCGGCGATCAGCCCCTTCGCCGCCGTGTGCACCTCGGCCAGGAACGTGGTGGCCGTGACGTCCTGCCAGCTGCCGCCGACCTTGCGGGCGATGACGGCGACGTCCGGGTGCTGCGCGGCGTTTCTGCGGACGATGTCGGTCAGATTTCCGTCCGCAGGGACCTCGTACAAAGCCGGAAGGCTGAACTCGCGCAAGACTGCTGCTCCTCATAGGGCGCCGGCGCCACGACGGTGTGTGCTGCGACGGTGCGGTCCAAGGCTCGGGGAAGTGCTCGCGCATTCACTTGTTGAAATGCAGAGCACGACTGGACTGGCCGGACGTTACCCGTCGGTATGGCTTCTACGACAGGGGGTCCCGTCGAGATGTTCGCTGCGTCACACAGTTGGGTATTCCTTTGCGCACAGTAGTCCACCTGCTAACTGACTGGCCAGTAACCGCAGGTAGGACCGCCACTGTTCACAACCGCGGCGCGCGACCTACGCTTGATCGTCATGGCACCCACACCAGCCGAGAACCACCGGACCCGCGTCCACGTGGTGAGCGACGTGCACGGCAACGCCCGCGACCTGGCCCGCGCGGGCGAGGGCGCCGACGCCCTGATCTGCCTGGGCGACCTCGTCCTCTTCCTCGACTACGCCGACCACTCGCGCGGCATCTTCCCCGACCTGTTCGGCGTCGAGAACGCCGACCGCATCGTCGCGCTGCGCACCGCCCGCCGCTTCGAGGAGGCCCGGGTGTTCGGGGCCGGGCTGTGGGCCGGTCTCCCCGGGGACCGCGCCACGGTGATCGAGAAGGCGGTGCGCAAGCAGTACGCCGAGCTGTTCGCCGCCTTCCCCACTCCTACGTACGCCACCTACGGCAACGTCGACATGCCGCCCCTGTGGCGGGAGTACGCGGGTCCCGGCACGACCGTCCTCGACGGTGAGCGCGTCGAGATCGGCGGCCGGGTCTTCGGCTTCGTCGGCGGCGGCCTGCGCACACCGATGCGGACGCCGTACGAGATCAGCGACGAGGAGTACGCGGCGAAGATCGAGGCCGTGGGCGAGGTCGACGTGCTCTGCACCCACATCCCGCCCGAGGTCCCCGAGCTGGTCTACGACACCGTCGCCCGCCGCTTCGAACGCGGCAGCCGGGCCCTGCTGGACGCCATCCGCCGCACCCGGCCCCGCTACTCCCTCTTCGGGCACGTCCACCAGCCGCTGGTGAACAGGATGCGGATCGGGGCGACCGAGTGCGTGAACGTGGGGCACTTCGCGGGCAGCGGGACGCCCTGGGCACTGGAGTGGTGAGGACGCCCCAGGTCGGGTGAGATCCGTGGGTCCCGTGCGCGGTAGCCTTCACGCTGCACGCACGTGCGCACGACCTCACACCGGCCCGCATCTGGAGGAGCCACGGCGATGGCGGAACACACCAGCTCGAGCATCACCATCGAGGCGGCCCCGGCCGACGTCATGGCGGTCATCTCCGATTTCGCCCGCTACCCGGACTGGACCGGCGAGGTGAAGGAGGCCGAGGTCCTCAAGACCGACGCCCAGGGCCGCGCCGAGCAGGTCCGCCTCGTCATGGACGCGGGCGCGATCAAGGACGACCAGGTCCTCGGATACACCTGGACCGGCGAGAACGAGGTGTCCTGGACGCTGGTGAAGTCCCAGATGCTGCGTTCCCTGGACGGCTCGTACATCCTCAAGCCGTCCGGCGCGGGCGGCACGGAGGTCACGTACCTGCTGACCGTGGACGTCAAGATCCCCATGCTCGGCATGATCAAGCGCAAGGCGGAGAAGGTCATCATCGACCGGGCGCTGGCGGGGCTGAAGAAGCGGGTCGAGTCGGCCTGACCGCCGCCGCGGGGGTTCCCGCGGAGTGCCGGGTGCAGGTGCGTTGCGGCTGGTCGCGCCCACGCGGCGGAGCCGCATGTTCAACACGGCCACGCGCCCCCGGGCCGGCGAGCCCCGGGTACCGTTCGATCTCATGCGCACCATCCTGATCACCGGCCCCGGCGGCAGCGGTCGTACCACCCTCGCGGCCGCGACCGCCCTGGCCGCCGCAGCCGAGGGCACCCGCACCCTCCTCCTCGGCACCGACCGCACCGACACCCTCGGTGCCGCACTGGGCGTGGTCACGGGGCCGAAGCCGGTCGAGGTCGCACCCCGCCTCACCGCCTGGCGCCCCGACCCCGCCCAGGACTTCCGCGAGGACCTCACCGCCCTCCAGGACCGTGCCTCCTCCGCCCTCGACCTCCTCGGCGCCTCCCGCCTCGACCCCGAGGAGCTCACCCCCCTGCCCGGTGCCGGGGAACTCGCCCTGCTGCGCGCCCTGCGCGACGCCGCGCTCTCGGAGAAGTACGACACCCTCGTCGTCGACCTCCCCCCGGCCCCCGAGGCCCTCGCCCTGCTCGCCCTGCCCGAGGAACTCCGCCGCTACCTGCGCCGTCTACTCCCGCCCGAACGGCAGGCCGCCCGCGCCCTGCGCCCCGTCCTGGGCCGCCTCGCGGGCGTCCCCATGCCGGCCGAACGGCTCTACGAGACGGCGGCACGCTGGGACCTGGAACTGGCCGCCGTCGAAGCGGTCGTCGCCGACCGCGGCACCGTCGTGCGCCTGGTCGCCGAGCCCGGCCCGGCCGGCGACGACATGCTGCGCACCACCCGGCTCGGTCTCGCCCTGCGCGGTCTGCGCACCGACGTCGTGGTAGCCAACCGGGTCCTGCCCGAGGCCTCCCCGGACACCTGGCTCGCCGGTCCGGTCGCCCAGCAGCGCAAGACGCTGGAGCAGTGGCGCGAGACCTACGACGTCCGCACCGTCGCCCACCTCGGACGCGACCCGCGCGGCGCCGACGACCTCGCCTCCCTGGCCGTGCCCGGCACCGGGCAGGCGGCCCCCGCGGTGGACTGGCCCGTGACCGACCGGCTCGGCGAGGACGGCGTGCTCGTCTGGCGGATCCCGCTGCCCGGCGCCATACGCGACGAACTCGACCTCGTCCGGCGCGGTGACGAACTCGTCGTCACGGCGGGGACGTTCCGCCGGATCGTCCCGCTGCCCTCCGTACTGCGCCGCTGCACCGTCGACGGGGCCGCCCTGCGCGAGGACGAGCTGCGGATCCGCTTCGCGCCCGACCCGAAGCTGTGGCCGCAGGGCCGGTGAGACAGCGGGCCGAACCGGGGAGAACAGTGGCCGGCACGGCCCGTGAACCCGGTACGCCCGTTCGGGTAACGTCGTAGGGACGAAACGTAGTCAGGAGTCCGTGATGAGCGAAGATCTCCCTCCGTCCGGCGCCGCCCGGGACGAGGCCGCGGACGACGTGCGGGCGACCGACGCCGACGCCTGGGCGACCGCGTGCGCCGAGGACCTCCAGGCGGAGAAGGCCCGCCGCCGCGCCGAGTACGGCACGCCCCCCGGCTCCGCGGCCGAGGAACTGAAGAAACTCGTCGACGCCGTCGCCGAGAAGCTGTCCGGCGCCCGGTCCCCGCTGCTCGGCGCGGTCGCGGGACCCGCCGCCCAGCAGGTCGTACGACAGGTCGTGCAGCAGGCCAAGGACGCCGTGGAACCCGTCATCGAGCGCAACCCGGACGTCTTCGACCACCTGGCCGCGGCCGGGAACGAACTGCTCGCCGCCTACCGCTCCGCCGTCCAGGCCCAGGAACGCCGCTGGACCGGCCGCGACGACCAGCACGACCCCCGCGACGGGGGCTCACGCCGGGACGGCGGCGACGACGCCGGCCCCGGGGAGCGCATCGACCTGGACTGAGTCCCCGCCCGGCCGAGAGGCGGCCCCGCAGCGGCATCCCGGGGCGCCCGGCGTGCGGACGACAGCGAACCCGGCGGCATGCCTCGGGTACCGTTGGCCGTAGCGGGGCTCGACCGAAACTGAGGGATTCATGGGACTCACCATCGGCGTCGACATCGGCGGCACGAAGATCGCGGCCGGCGTGGTCGATGAGGACGGCAACATCCTCTCGACCCACAAGGTGCCGACCCCGGGCACGGCTGAGGGCATCGTGGACGCCATCGCTTCGGCGGTGGACGGCGCACGCGTCGGTCACGACATCGTCGGCGTGGGCATCGGTGCCGCCGGCTACGTGAACCGGCAGCGCTCCGAGGTCTACTTCGCGCCCAACATCCACTGGCGCAACGAACCGCTCAAGAACAAGGTCGAGGCCCGCGTGGGCCTCCCGGTGGTCGTGGAGAACGACGCGAACGCCGCGGCGTGGGGCGAGTACAAGTTCGGGGCCGGCAAGGGCCACCGCAACGTCATCTGCATCACGCTGGGCACCGGCCTCGGCGGCGGCATCATCATCGGCAACAAGCTGCGCCGCGGGCACTTCGGTGTGGCCGCCGAGTTCGGCCACATCCGCATGGTGCCGGACGGCCTGCTGTGCGGCTGCGGCTCGCAGGGCTGCTGGGAGCAGTACGCCTCCGGCCGCGCCCTCGTCCGGTACGCCAAGCAGCGCGCCAACGCCACCCCCGAGAACGCCGAGACCCTGCTCGGCCTCGGCAACGGCACGCCCGAGGGCATCGAGGGCAAGCACATCTCCATGGCCGCCCGCCAGGGCGACCGGGTGGCCGTCGACTCCTACCGCGAACTGGCCCGCTGGGTCGGCGCGGGCCTCGCCGACCTGGCCTCGCTCTTCGACCCCTCCGCGTTCATCGTCGGCGGCGGCCTCTCCGACGAGGGCGAACTGGTCCTGGGCCCGATCCGCAAGTCCTACAAGCGCTGGCTGGTCGGCGGCAACTGGCGCCCCGTCGCGGAGGTCAGAGCGGCGGAACTGGGCAACAAGGCGGGCCTGGTCGGCGCGGCGGACCTGGCAAGGGAACCCGACCCGATCATGTAGACGACCTGTTCATGCAGACGCCCTCAGGGGACGCACCTCAGGGGCGCGGGGCCGTATCATTCTGCGGCTCCGCCGCGTGGGCGCGACAAGCCACACGCGACTGGCGCCAGGGGCGCGGGGAACTGCGCGACAAGCCACGATCGACCGGCACTCGCGCACATACCCCGCGCCCCGCCCCGTCGGGCGTAAATTGATCACATGTCGCTGCTCCCCAACTCGCGTACAGAACCCGACGGTTCCGCAGTCATCAGGGTCCTCAGCTACAACATCCGCTCCATGCGCGACGACACAGACGCCCTGGCCCGCGTCATCAAGGCCTGCGCACCCGACCTCGTCCTCGTCCAGGAAGCCCCCCGTTTCTTCCGCTGGCGCAAGAAACTCGCCCGTCTGGCCCTCGCCTCCGACCTGGTGATCGTCACCGGCGGCGCCACCACCACAGGACCGGCCATCCTCAGCTCGCTCCGGGCGGGCATCGAACGCACCGAGGACATCCTCCTGCCCCCCACCCCGGGCCTGCACCGCCGCGGCTTCGCCACCGCGGTCGTCCGCTTCGCCGGTGCCCGCCTCGGCGTCCTCAGCTGCCACCTGTCCCTGCAGAAGGACGAGCGCCACGAGCAGTCCGGCATGCTGCTGGACCGGCTCGCCGGCATGGACGTGCGGCACGCGATCGCCGGCGGCGACCTCAACGAACGCCCCGAGGGCCCGGCCTTCCGCCGACTGGCCGACTGCCTGACCGACTGCCGGGCCGCGGCCCCCTGGGGCGGCGAGCACACCTGGACCCCCACCGACCCCTACCAGCGCATCGACGCGATCTTCGCGACGAAGGGCATCGAGGTGCTGGGCTGCGGCGTGCCGGCCGGGCAGCCGGGGGTGTCCGAAGCAGACCTGAGGGCGGCCACGGACCACCTCCCGGTCCTGGCCGCCCTCAGAGTCCCGGCTTCCTAGACGACCGCGCCCCGTCCGGGGTCGTCGTCCTCCTCGTCGTCCGTGCGCATCCGCATCACCAGCGTGGCGAACCCGCCGAGGAACCCGCCGATCCCCAGCGTGGCCAGCCACCAGGTCATGTCCCAGCCGAGCAGCACGGCAAGCAGAAGCAGCACCGGCCCGCCGAGCACACCGAGCCAGGCGAACTTCGAGGTCGGGTCGGCGGTGGGCAGCGGGGGCGGCTCCGGGGGCACGAAGTGGCCTTCGTCGTCCTCGTCGAAGTCGTCCTCGGCGGGCTCGGGCGTGGTGTAGTCACGCGGGCCGACGCCGGGCGCGAAGGAGACCGAGCCGCCCAGTGGCTTCACGGGCTCCTCCCCGGCACCCGGCCCCTCGGTCTCCTCGGACTCGGCCCGCTTCACGGCGTCCCCGGACTTCACGGCCGTGTCGCCCCGGTCGCCGGCCGGCAGGGTGTCGTTGGTCCCGGTCGGCGGCAGGGCCAGGTCCTCGATGGACTTGAACGGCTTGGCGCCCGGCGGGTCCGGCGGCTCCTCGCCGTACCCGGCGACGATCGCCGCCCAGGCGGCCTCCTCGTCGAAGGGCACGCCCTTGTCGTCCGGCTCCCGGCCCTCGCGGTCGGAGTCGTGCTCAGCCACCTGCGGTCGTCCCTTCCTTGCCGAGCCCGGGCTCCTCGCCGAGGCCGGACGCGATGCGGCCGATGAACGCGAGGCTCTCCTCGTGGATCCGGTCCGCGTCATGGTCCAACGTGGCGACGTGGTAACTCTGTTCCAGGATGACCTCTTTCACGTCCGTCGACGAGATGCGGCTGAGGATCCGGGCGGAGTCGACGGGCGGCACCACGTGGTCCTGCGGGCTTCGCATCAGCAGCACGGGCTGGGTGACCTGCGGCAGCTCGCGATCGGTGGCCTGGAAGAACTGCCGCAGCGAGTGCGCCGCGTGCAGCGGCACCCGGTCGTAGCCGAGCTCCCTGCCGTCCGGCTTGGCGATGTCGCTGGCGATGCCCTTCGTCGCGGGGACGAGGTGGCGCACCACGGGGAGGGCGTGCGCGGCCAGGCCGTGCACCTTGTTCGCGGGGTTGACGACCATGACACCGCGGACGGCGTCGCCGTGCTTCGCGGCCAGCCGCAGGGCCAGAGCGCCGCCCATCGACAGACCGGCCACGAAAACCGTCTCACGGCGCTCGCACAGCAGGCGCAGCTCGCGGTCCACCTCCGCGTACCAGTCCTGCCAGCCGGTGATCCGCAGGTCCTCCCAGCGCGTGCCGTGCCCGGGCAGCAGCGGCAGGGAGACGGTCATGCCGTGCTCGGCGAGGTGCTCCGCCCAGGGGCGCAGCGACTGCGGTGATCCGGTGAAGCCGTGGCAGAGGAGGACGGCGACCTCTCCGCCCTCGTGGTGAAACGGCTCGGCTCCGGCAAGGACCGGCACCTTCGGCCTCCTGGTCGGTGAGAAGGGACTGGCACGATCACGGAATGTCACGGAACGTCATGGAAGGGGTCGCACGGCGTTCGCGGGACCTTCACCGTACGCGACCGCACTGACACCGACCAGGGCCGTCGGCGCCTTTGACAGCGCTCCGGGTTAAGGTCTGATCGACACACACAGGAGGCACTCGGTTGTTGTACGGCGCGATGAAGGTCACCATCGGGGGTCCGCTGAAGCTCGCCTTCAGGCCCTGGGTGGAGGGCCTGGAGAACGTACCCGCCGAGGGCGCTGCGATCCTGGCGAGCAATCACCTGTCGTTCTCCGACTCGTTCTTCCTGCCCGCCGTCCTCGACCGCAAGGTCACCTTCATCGCGAAGGCCGAGTACTTCACGACGCCCGGCGTGAAGGGCCGGATGACGGCCGCCTTCTTCAAGGGGGTCGGGCAGCTCCCCGTGGACCGCTCGGGTGCGCGCGGCGCGGGTGAGGCCGCCATCAAGAGCGGCATAGAGGTGCTGGAGCGCGGTGAGCTGTTCGGGATCTACCCGGAGGGCACGCGCTCGCCCGACGGACGGCTCTACCGGGGCAAGCCCGGCGGCCTCGCGCGCGTGGCGCTCGCCACCGGCGCGCCCGTCATCCCCGTCGCCATGATCGACACGGAGAAGATCCAGCCGCCCGGGAAGGTCATGCCGAAGCTGATGCGGCCCGGCATCCGGATCGGCAAGCCCCTGGACTTCAGCCGCTACCAGGGCATGGAGCACGACCGGTTCGTGCTGCGCGCCGTGACCGACGAGGTCATGTACGAGATCATGAACCTCTCCGGCCAGGAATACGTCGACATGTACGCCACGGCCATGAAGCGGCAGCTCACGGAAGCCGCCAAGGCGGACAAGGAAGCCGAGAAGGCGGCCAAGGCCGCCCTCGCCCGCGCGGAGAAGGAACAGGCCGAGAAGGAGAAGGCCGAGCGGGAACAGGCCGCGAAGCAACAGGCCGGGCCGGAACAGGCCGAGAAGCAGCAGCAGACGGAGCAGCAGACGGATCAGCGGCGGACCGGGCCCTAGCCGGGGCTTCGGTCGGGGGGCGGGGGAGATGGCCGAGCGCGAGCGGGTCATGAGGATGTCGGTCGAGCAGCCCCTGTGGCGTGCGCTCACCGGCTACCGGGTGCTCACGATGCTGTACGCGGTCGGCCTGTTCGCCACCGCCTACGAGGAGTTCCCCCGCCCCTGGATCGCCGTCGCCTACTACGCCGTGCTGTGCGGCTGGACCCTGGCCACCCTGCCCCGGGTCGCCAACGCGGCCCGCTGCACCAAGGGCTTCCTCGCCGCCGACCTCACCATCGCCCTGACCGGCATCCTGCTGACCCCCGTCGCCGACGCGCACGAGCGGGTCCAGTCGGGCGGCCCGACCCTGCCGTCGATATGGACCGCCGGCGCCGTCCTCGCCTTCGCCGTCAAGGGCGGCTGGCGCTGGGCGGCCCTCGCCTCCGGCCTGGTGGCCGTCGCCAACCTCGTCGAGCGCGGCAGCCCGGCCCGCGACACGGTCCACAACGTCATCCTGGTCTGCATCGCCTCCGTCGCGATCGGCTACGTCGTCGAGGTCGCCCGCGCCTCCGAGCGCACCCTCGCCCGCGCCCTGGAGATCGAGGCCGCCACCCGCGAGCGCGAGCGTCTGGCCCGGGACATCCACGACAGCGTGCTCCAGGTGCTGGCGATGGTGCAGCGCCGCGGGGCCGTGATCGGGGGAGAGGCGGCCGAGCTGGGCCGGATGGCCGGTGAGCAGGAGGTCGCGCTGCGCACCCTGGTCTCCGGAGGCCTCCTGCCCGTCTCCCGCGTGTCGGAGGACGCCGCGCAGGGAGCGGTCGTACGGGCCGTCGACGAGGAACCTCAGGAGAGCGGACCCGTCGACCTGCGCGCCCTGCTCGCACCGTACGCGGGCGCCCTGGTCAGCCTCGCCGAGCCCGGCGCGCCCGTGCCGCTGGCGCCGGCCGCCGCCCGGGAGGTGGCCGCCGCCGTGGGAGCCGCCCTGGACAACGTCCGCCGGCATGCCGGCCAGGACGCACGCGCGTGGATCCTGGTCGAGGACGAGCCGGACGAGGTGATCGTCACCGTACGGGACGACGGGCCCGGCATCCCGGAGGGACGGCTCGACCAGGCCGAGGGCGAGGGGCGGCTCGGTGTCGCCCTGTCGATCCGCGGCCGGCTGCGCGACCTCGGCGGCAGCGCGGAGCTGATCTCGGTGCCGGGCCAGGGCACGGAGGTCGAACTGAAGGTACCGAAGGACGTGACGAACTCACGGGGGAAGGCGGAGCAGCGATGACGGAGACCACCCCGGACCGGCAGGACCCGCAGGAGCCGATCAAGGTCATGGTCGTCGACGACCACCCCATGTGGCGCGACGCGGTCGCCCGCGACCTGGCCGAGTCGGGTTTCGAGGTGGTCGCCACCGCGGGCGACGGCGACCAGGCCGTACGCCGCGCCAAGGCCGCCGCACCCGACGTCCTCGTGCTCGACCTGAACCTGCCGGCCAAGCCCGGCGTGCAGGTCTGCAAGGAGGTCGTCGCCGCGAACCCCGCCCTGCGGGTGCTCGTGCTGTCCGCGAGCGGCGAGCACGCCGACGTCCTGGAGGCCGTGAAGTCCGGCGCGACCGGCTATCTGCTGAAGTCCGCCTCCACCGGGGAACTGCAGGACGCGGTCCGCCGCACCGCACTCGGCGACCCGGTCTTCACGCCCGGCCTCGCCGGACTGGTCCTCGGCGAGTACCGCCGTCTGGCCGCCGAACCGGCCCCCGCCGCCGACACCGACGAACCCAAGGCGCCCCGGCTCACCGACCGTGAGACCGAGGTGCTGCGCCTGGTCGCCAAGGGGCTCAGCTACAAGCAGATCGCCGAACGCCTGGTCATCTCCCACCGCACGGTGCAGAACCACGTCCAGAACACCCTCGGCAAGCTCCAGCTGCACAACCGCGTGGAGCTCGTCAGGTACGCGATAGAGCGCGGCCTCGACGACGAGTGAGGCGCACGTCACACTGACCTTTCGTCAGGTGCCTGCGGCGAAGGGACTGTTCCATGCGCGTCGGAGTACTGACCGGAGGCGGCGACTGCCCCGGCCTCAACGCCGTCATCCGGGCCGTCGTCCGCAAGGGCGTACAGGAGTACGGCTATGACTTCACCGGCTTCCGGGACGGCTGGCGAGGGCCCATGGAAGGCGACACCGTCCGGCTCGACATCCCCGCGGTGCGCGGCATCCTGCCCCGCGGCGGCACGATCCTCGGATCCTCGCGGACCAACCCGCTGAAGGTGGAGAACGGCATCCGCCGGATCGAGCAGACCCTCGCCGCACTGGAGGTGGAGGCGCTCATCGCGATCGGCGGCGAGGACACCCTGGGCGTGGCCGCCCGACTGTCCGGCGAGCACGGCGTGCCCTGCGTGGGCGTTCCCAAGACCATCGACAACGACCTGTCCGCCACCGACTACACCTTCGGCTTCGACACCGCCGTCGGCATCGCGACCGAGGCCATCGACCGGCTGCACACCACCGCCGAGTCCCACATGCGGGTCCTGGTCGTCGAGGTGATGGGCCGCCACGCGGGCTGGATCGCCCTCCACTCCGGCCTGGCCGGCGGCGCCAACGTCATCCTCATCCCCGAGCAGCGCTTCGATGTCGAGCAGGTGTGCGCCTGGGTGACCTCCCGCTTCCGGGCTTCGTACGCGCCGATCGTCGTCGTCGCCGAGGGGGCGATGCCGAAAGACGGCGACATGGTCCTCAAGGACCAGTCGCTGGACTCCTTCGGGCACGTGCGGCTGTCCGGGGTGGGGGAGTGGCTCGCCAAGGAGATCGAGAAGCGCACGGGCAACGAGGCCCGCACGACGGTCCTCGGGCACGTCCAGCGCGGCGGCACCCCCAGCGCCTTCGACCGCTGGCTCGCCACCCGCTTCGGGCTGCACGCCATCGACTGCGTCCGCGACCGCGACTTCGGCCGGATGGTCGCCCTGCGCGGCACCGACATCGTCCGCGTCCCCCTCGCGGACGCCACGGCCCGCCTGAAGACGGTCGACCCAGCGCTGTACGAGGAGGTCGGGGTCTTCTTCGGCTGACGACCCGGTCCCCGTTCGGGCCGGGGTCTTCTTCGGCCGGCGGTCCGGTCCCCGTGCGGGTCGGCGTGTTCTTCGGCCGGCGGTCCGGTCCCCGTGCGGGTCGGCGTGTTCTTCGGCCGGCGGTCCGGTCCCCGTGCGGGTCGGCGTGTTCTTCGGCTGAGCCCGGTTCCCCGTGCCGGTCGGGGCCGGGCTCGGCCCCGACCGGGTCCGCACTACAGCGAGGGCGCGCCCGTCTCCCGCAGCTGCCCCACCAGCTCCCGCACGATCGCGGCCCCGTTCAGCGTCAGCACCGACTCCGGGTGGAACTGGACCCCGGCGAAGCGCGCGCCGCGCAGGGCGTGCACCTCACCGTCGGCGGCGCGCGCGACCTCGACCCCGTGGGCCGACAGCTCGGCCGCCGCCTCGTCGTCGCAGCGCGCCACGAAGCTGTTGTAGAACCCGACGGTCTCCCGCCGCCCGAACAGCTCGATCTCCGTCTGCGCCCCCTGGAAGGGCACGTCCTTGCGCACGATGTCCAGGCCCAGCTCGGCCGCGATCAGCTCGTGCCCGAGGCAGACGCCCAGCACGCCGTGCCGTTCGCCCCTGATCACCTCGGCGGTGAGGGAACGCAGGAACCGCATCTTCGGATCCGCCAGGTCGGACGGGTCCCCCGGCCCGGGCCCCAGCACGACCGGGCCCTCGTGCCCGAGCACCGCCTCCCGCAGTCCCGGCTCGTCGTACCGCCGCACGCTCACCTCCAGGCCTCCTGCCCGCAGCAGGTGCGCGAGCATCGCCGTGAAGGTGTCCTCGCCGTCGACGACCAGGGCGTGCCCGGCCGGTTCCGGCGAGCGCTCCTGCATCCGCAGCCAGAAGGGCGCGAGCGAGGCCCGGCGCCCGTCCAGCGCGGCCCGCACACGAGGGTCGTCGGCGAGGCACGGCCGGGTGTGCTCGGCACGCGGCCGGGACGGCCGTACTCCCAGGGCCGCCAGCACGCCCGCCGCCTTGGCGTGCGTCTCGGCCACCTCGCTCGCCGGGTCCGAGCCGCGCACGAGGGTCGCGCCGACCGGCACCCGCAGCCGCCCGCCCGCGTCGATGTCGGCGGTGCGGATCAGGATGGGGGAGTCGAGGGTCTGGACCCCGCCCGCGTCCCGGCCGATGAGGGCCAGGGCACCCGCGTAGTACCCCCGCCCCCCGCTCTCGTGCCGTTCGATCACCCGGCAGGCGTTCTGCACCGGCGAGCCGGTGACGGTCGCCGCGAACATGGTCTCCTTCAGTACCTCCCGCACGTCCAGCGTGGATTTGCCGCGCAGCTCGTACTCGGTGTGCGCGAGGTGTGCCATCTCCTTCAGCCGGGGCCCGACGACCACTCCGCCCATGTCGCCGACGGTGCACATCATCTTGAGCTCCTCGTCGACGACCATCGACAGCTCCTCGATCTCCTTGACGTCGGCGAGGAAGTCCAGCAGGTGCTCCGGCGTCGGCCCCTCGGCGGGGTAGCGGTAGGTGCCGCTGATCGGGTTCATGACGACCGTGCCGCCGGACATCCGGACGTGCACCTCGGGGCTGGCCCCGACCAGGGTGCGGTCCCCGGTGTGCACGACGAACGTCCAGTACGCCCCGCGCTCACCCTCCAGCAGCCGCCGGAACAGCGCCAGCGCGTCGGCCCGGCCGAAGCCGGGGATCTCGCCCTCGTACGTCCGCCGGATCACGAAGTTCGCGCCCTCGCCGCGTCCGATCTCCTCCCGCAGCACACGTCCGACGATCTCGCCGTACTCCTCGTCGGCGACGTCGAAGCCGCCGCCCTCGACGCGCACGTCGTGCGACGGGAGCTGCCGAAGGGCGTCAGCCAGCGGGACGGCGTACGACTCCTCGGGTGTCAGCGCCAGCAGGGGCGTGCCGTCGTCGTGGACGTCGAAGCCACGCTCGCGGATCTGCCGGAAGGGCACCAGCGCGAGGCTGCGGTCGGGGAGGTCGGCGAGCCGGTCGTACGGGGCGACCGGGCCGGTCAGGACCTCGACCAGATCGTGGTCGTGGCCCGGGGTGCGGCGGCGCAGCAGGGCGAACGGACGGGAGTCGTCCGGCAAGCCGAGCAGGTTCATGGTCCGTGCTCCATCTCGGTGAGTCTCGGTGAGAGAGAGGAACGGACCCCGGGAAACACCGAAGGCCGCCCCTCGGGCGGCCTTCGCGAAGTCTTGAGTACGCGCAGTCAGCGGGCCGCCGGATGAGCGGTCCACCACCAGGTCTGGGTCGAGTGCGCGAACATGCGACGCACCCTATCGCATGTCCGAGGGGTGTTCGGGGTGTCTCACTTCCTGGGCATGGGTCAGGACGCCGGACACGACCCCGTAATGTTGGTGACGTGACCGTGAACGCTAAGACCAGCGCGAGTGCTGGCAACACCTGGCGAAACCTGCCCGCGGCGCAGCAGCCCGAGTACCCCGACACCGAGGCTCTGCGCGCAGTCGTTGCGGACCTCGAGTCGTATCCGCCGCTCGTCTTCGCGGGCGAGTGCGACCAGCTGCGCGCCCGGATGGCGGCCGTCGCCAAGGGAGAGGCGTTCCTCCTCCAGGGCGGCGACTGCGCCGAAGCCTTCGACGCGGTGTCGGCCGACCACATCCGCAACAAGCTGAAGACGCTGCTCCAGATGGGCGCCGTGCTCACGTACGCCGCGTCCGTGCCGGTCGTGAAGGTCGGCCGGATCGCCGGGCAGTACTCCAAGCCGCGCTCCAAGCCCACCGAGACCCGCGACGGCGTGACGCTGCCGACCTACCGCGGCGACTCCGTCAACGGCTTCGACTTCACCGAAGAGGCCCGTGTCCCGGACCCCGAGCGGCTGAAGCGGATGTACCACGCGTCCGCCTCCACGCTGAACCTGGTGCGCGCCTTCACCACCGGCGGCTACGCCGACCTGCGCCAGGTGCACGCCTGGAACCAGGACTTCGTGAAGTCGTCCCCGTCGGGGCAGCGCTACGAGCAGCTGGCGCGCGAGATCGACAACGCGCTGAACTTCATGCACGCCTGCGGGACCGACCCGGAGGAGTTCAAGACGGTCGAGTTCTACGCCTCGCACGAGGCGCTGCTGCTCGACTACGAGTCCGCGCTGACCAGGGTCGACTCGCGCACCGGGCAGCTGTACGACGTCTCCGGGCACATGGTGTGGATCGGTGAGCGCACCCGGCAGCTCGACCACGCGCACATCGAGTTCGCCTCGAAGATCCGCAACCCGATCGGCATCAAGCTGGGCCCGACGACGACGGCCGAGGACGCGCTGCAGTACATCGAGCGCCTCGACCCCGAGCGGGAGCCGGGCCGGCTGACCTTCATCGTCCGCATGGGCGCCGACAAGGTCCGCGACAAGCTCCCCGAGCTGGTGGAGAAGGTCACCGCCTCCGGCGCGACCGTCGCCTGGGTGACCGACCCGATGCACGGCAACACCTTCGAGGCCGCCTCCGGGCACAAGACCCGCCGCTTCGACGACGTGCTCGACGAGGTCAAGGGCTTCTTCGAGGTCCACAAGGCCCTCGGCACCCACCCGGGCGGCATCCACGTGGAGCTCACCGGCGACGACGTCACGGAGTGCGTGGGCGGCGGCGACGAGATCTTCGTCGACGATCTGCACCAGCGCTACGAGACGGCCTGCGACCCGCGCCTGAACCGCAGCCAGTCGCTCGACCTGGCGTTCCTCGTGGCCGAGATGTACAGGGACCAGTAGCAGGTCCGCCTGTTACCCGGGCACGGACTGGGGCGCGGATCACACGATCCGCGCCCCACTCCGCTTTTCCGCTCCCGACCCGACGGGTAAGGTTAGGTTAGCCTCACCGATCAACGGGGACGGCAGATCCGGGAACGACCCGTCGGGAGGTGGACCGCGTGTACGTCTGCAGTTGCTTCGGCATCACAGAGCAGCAGGTCAAGCAGCACGCGGACGGCGGCGCCTGCACCCCCCGCCAGATAGCCTCCGCCTGCAAGGCGGGCACCGACTGCGGGTCCTGCGTACGCCGCATCCAGGCGATCCTGGGCAGGGGGTCCTGCCCCCGCCGCGACCTGGCCGACCGGGGTGAGCCGGTGCTCACGGAACTGAGGGACGCCGCCTGACGGCAGGCCCCGGGCCCCGCGCCGCCGACATGGTCCGAACGGCAGGTCCTAGCTCGGCTGCTCGATCTGCTGCGCGATGTACAGCGCCTCACCGAGCTTGTCGATCAGCTCCAGCTGCGTGTCCAGGTAGTCGATGTGGTGCTCCTCGTCCTCGAGGATGGACTCGAAGAGGTTCGCGGACGTGACGTCGCCCTTGCTGCGCATCACCTCGATACCGCGCCTGAGCCGGTCGATCGCCTCGACCTCGACCTGCCGGTCCGCCTGGAACATCTCGGTGACCGTCTGGCCGACCCGTACATGGAAGAGCCGCTGGTAATTGGGCAGGCCGTCCAGCATGAGAATGCGCTCGGTGATCTTGTCCGCGTGCTTCATCTCGTCGATGGATTCTTCACGCGTGTACTTGGCGAGTTTGGTCCAGCCGTTGTTGTCCTGGATCCGGTAGTGCAGCCAGTACTGGTTGATCGCCGTCAGCTCGCCGGTCAGCTGCTCGTTGAGGAATTCGAGGACCTCGGGGTCGCCCTGCATCGCAGAGGCTCCTTCCGCGCGGGGGGAACAGGCAGGTTGCGCCGCATGATTCCACTGCCGAAGAAGATCGTCCAGTAAGTCTGCACTTAGTAAGTAAGGGCATGCTTAGTCGACTTTGTCCCTTTCGGGATGGCCTCGGTCAGGGGCACCACCCGGGGTCTGTCAGGATGGAGTCATGGGTCAGCCGCTGGAACACGAATCGGGAGAAGGGCGCGATCCAGCAGGAGCGGCGCAGCCGGAGCTGCCCCCGGGCCAGCGGCTGCAACGCGGCTGGCCGGTCACGCACTACGGGCCCGTCCCCAAGTTCCGGCCCGAGCGCTGGGAGTTCCGGGTCTTCGGGGCCACCGCCGGCGGCGGCAAGCACTGCTGGACGCACGAGGAGTTCACGGCCCTGCCCCACACCACCGTCGTGGCCGATCTGCACTGCGTCACGAAGTTCAGCATGCTGGGCGCCGAGTGGGGCGGCATTCCCGCCCGCACGCTCCTCGACCTCGCCGCGCCCGCGGACGACGTCACCCATGTGATGGTGTGGGCCGAGTACGGGTTCAGCTCCAACCTCCGGCTGTCCGACTTCGCCGACGAGCAGGTCCTGTTCGCCACCCACAAGGACGGCGAGCTGCTCACCGCCGAGCACGGCTTCCCGCTCCGCCTGATCGTCCCCCACCTCTACGCCTGGAAGGGCCCCAAGTGGGTGCGCGGCGTGGAGTACATGACCGCCGACCGCCGGGGCTTCTGGGAGGAGCGCGGCTACCACAACATCGGCGATCCCTGGCAGGAACAGCGCTACTCATACCAGGAGCTGCCGGGGGACGGCCCCGGCCTCTGAGCCCCGGCCTCTGAGCCCCGGCCTCTGGGGCGTCAGCCGTCGCGCAGCTTCTTCAGCCGCTCCACGTCGGCCGCGTGCCCCTGCTTGCCGCCCGGCGTCTCGATGATCAGCGGCACGCCCGCGGTCGCGGGGTGCGTCATCAGCGCCCGGAACGGATCCTCGCCGATGTGGCCGACGCCGATGTTCTCGTGCCGGTCCTTGTGCGCGCCCACCACGTCCTTGGAGTCGTTGGCGTGGATCAGCTTCAGCCGGCCCTCGCCGACCGTGTCCACCAGCAGGTCCAGCGTCTGGTGCATACCGCTCGGACCGGTCAGGTCGTGCCCGGCGGCGTAGATGTGGCAGGTGTCCAGGCACACGCCGAGCTTCGGATGGGCGTCCAGCGCCTCGAAGTACGGGCCGAAGTCCCACGTCCGTGAGCACAGCGAGGCGCCCTGCCCGGCCGTCGACTCCAGCAGCAGGAGAGGGTCGTCGTCGTGGGTCAGCTCGTCCAGCAGCGGCAGCAGGTGTTCCCGCACCTGCTGCAGCGCCACCGACCGCTCCCGGCCGCCGGTCGCGCTGCCGGTGTGCACGACCACACCCAGCGCCCCGATCTCCCGCCCGCGCCGCAATGAGTGCCGCAGCGACTCCACCGACCGCTCCACGGTCGCCTCGGTGTGCGAACCGAAGTTGATCAGGTAGGGGGCGTGCACATAAGCCGGGATCGACTCTTCCGCGCACGCCGCGCGGAACGCCTCGTCCTGCTGGGGGTTCCCGGTCGGGGTGGCCCAGCCGCGGGGGTTGGCGACGAAGACCTGGACGGCCTCCGCCTGAAGATCACGGGCGTAGGACAGGCCGACGGAGTGGAGGCCACCGGCCACGGGGACATGGCCGCCCACGGGGTTGCGGGAGGGGCCGGACAGCTGACTGTTCACCCGTTCAGGGTGTCATGCGTCCGGCCCCGCCCCGCCCGCGGCCCTCACCTGATCTTGATGGTGATCGTCGAGCCCTTGGGCGCGGTCTCGCCGCCCTCGACGGACTGACCCTTGACGGTGTCCCCGAAGATGCCGAACAGCCCGCGGTCCTCGTCGACCTCGAACCCGGCGCCCTCCAGCGCCTGCTTGGCGTCGTCGACGCTGTCGCCGACCACGTCCGGGACCTCGATCATCTCGGGGCCCTTCGACAGCGTCAGCGTCACCGTGTCGCCCTCGGCCGCGGTGCCGGAGCCCGGTGACTGCCGGACCACCTGGCCCTTGTCGTACTCGGAGGAGGTGACCCGCTCGGTGGCGATCTTCACCTTGAGGCCGGCCTCCGTCAGCTCGGACCGCGCGCCGGCCTCGTCCGAGCCGGTGACGTCGGGGATGTCGATGGCGGCGCCCTTGCTGACGACCAGCGCGACGGCCGTGCCCGCGCGCACCTTCGTGCCGTCGGCAGGGCGTGCGGAGACCACCGAACCGCGCGGCACGTCCTCGTTGAACTCCCGGGTGACCATGCCCGGCGCCAGCCCGTCGTCCTTCAGCAGGTCCCGCGCCTCGCCGAGCTTCCGGCCCGCCAGGGCGGGCACCCGCACGGTCTCGGGGCCGTCGGAGACGGTGATGCCCACCGAGTCGTTGCCGCGGATGCGCGCCCCGGCCTTGGGATCGCTGCTGATGATCTGGCCGCGCTCCACGGTGTCGCTGTAGGCGTGCTCCACCTTGCCGAGCTCGAGACCGGCGTCCCGCAGCCGGTCCTCGGCCTGCTCCTGGGTCTTCGCCAGCAGCGGCGGGACCTCGGTGAACTGGCCGGAGTTGATGTACCAGACGCCGACACCGACGCCCAGGGCGAGCAGGACGGCGACGATGATCGCCGCCGGGCCGCGCAGGGGTCCCCGGCGCCGTCGGGTCGGTGGGGGCGGCGGCGGGGAGGCCAGGCGACTGGTGCGGTTGAGGGCGGCCCCGGAGGGCTCCTCGCCCTCGTCGGCCGGCAGCGGGCGGGGCGTGGTGAGGGCACGCGGGATCACGGTCGTCCGGTCGTCGCCGTTGTCGTGGTCCACGGCGAGCGCCTGCGGCGGCACCGCGTCCAGCTGCTCCTCGTCCAGCCGGCCGCGTCCGTCCCGGACCTGCGCGAGCAGCGCCACCGCGTCGTGCGGGCGGATGGCCGGGGTGCGGGCCGTCGCCGAGGCCACCATCGCGTCCAGCTCGTACGCCATGCCGGGCACGGCGGCCGAGGGCGGGGGCACGTCCTCGTGCAGGTGCTTGTAGAGGATCACGGCGGGGGAGTCCCCGTCGTGCGGCTTGTCGCCGGTCAGCATCTCGTACAGCATCACGCCGCACGCGTACACGTCGACGCGGGGATCGGCGGTGCCGTCCTCTATCTGCTCCGGGGCGAGGTACGAGACCGTTCCGAGCACGGTGCCGGTGGTGTTCGTCACCGTGTCCACGGCCCGGACCAGGCCGAAGTCGGCGACCTTGACCCGCCCGTCGTCCCCGATCAGCACGTTCTCGGGCTTCATGTCGCGGTGCACGAACCCGGCGCGGTGCGCCGCGCCCAGGGCGGCCAGCACCGGCTCCAGGATGTCCAGGGCCGCACGCGGCTGCAGGGCGCCGCGCTCGCGCAGCACGTCCCGCAGGGTGCAGCCCGCCACGTACTCCATCGCCAGGTACACGTACGAGCCGTCGGTGCCCTGGTCGAAGACCTGCACCACGTTCGGATGGGCCAGCCGGGCCACCGACTTCGCCTCGCGGATGAACCGCTCGACGAACGAGCCGTCGACCGCGAGCGAGGGGTGCATCACCTTGAGCGCGAGGACCCGGTCGAGCCGGGTGTCCACGGCCCGGTAGACCGTGGCCATCCCGCCGACCGCGATCCGCGCGTCGATGCGATACCGGCCGTCGAGCACCTGCCCGGCCAAGGGGTCCTGAAGGGTCGTGTCCACGCAGGCGAGTGTACGAGCCACGACCGACAGCCCCGTCCCCCCGGTTGTTTCCGGGGCGGGACTGCAGCCGACCTGTGACGTGTGGCCCCTACTGGAAAGCGGGACGCTCCGGGTCCAGCGCGGCCATGCCCTCCGTGGGCGACGACGCCTCGGCGAAATGCCGCCGGGGGATCCGTCCGGCCCGGTACGCCAGCCGCCCCGCCTCCACCGCATGCCGCATGGCGTCGGCCATCAGCACGGGTTCCTGCGCCCGTGTCACCGCCGAGGCGAGCATCACGCCCGCACATCCCAGCTCCATCGCCAGCGCCGCGTCCGACGCCGTTCCGGCGCCCGCGTCCAGGATCACCGGCACGCGCGCGTGCTCCACGATCAGCTGGAAGTTGTGCGGGTTGCGGATGCCGAGCCCGGAGCCGATCGGCGAGCCGAGCGGCATGATCGCCGCGCAGCCCGCGTCCTCCAGCTTCCGGGCCAGCACCGGGTCGTCGTTGGTGTACGGCAGCACCGTGAACCCGTCGTCGACCAGGGTCTCGGCCGCCTCCAGCGTCTCGATCGGGTCCGGCAGCAGCGTGCGCTCGTCGGCGATGACCTCCAGCTTGACCAGGTCGGTGCCGAGGGCCTCGCGCGCGAGGCGGGCCGTGAGGACGGCCTCGCCGGCGGTGAAGCAGCCCGCCGTGTTCGGCAGCACCCGGATGCCGAGCCTGTCCAGGACGGACAGCACCGAACCGTGCACCGAGGCGTTCACCCGGCGCATCGCGACGGTCGTCAGCTCCGTCCCCGAGGCGACGAGCGACCGCTCCAGCACGTCCAGGCTGGGTGCCCCGCCCGTGCCCATGATCAGACGGGACGTGAACGACGTACCACCGAGGGCGAACGGATCGTCGGCCATGGTCAGCCTCCCTGGACGGCGGTGAGGACTTCCACGCGGTCCCCCTCGGACAGGGGCGTGGCGGGCCACTGGGTGCGCGGTACGACGGTTTCGTTGAGGGCGGCGGCCACACCCGAGGGCGAGGCCGTGAGCGACCTCACGACGGTGTCCAGAGCTGTGCCGGGCCCGACGTCCCGGGGCTCGCCGTTGACGGAGATGTTCATGCGGGCTGCTCCGTGAGTGCGGTGGCGGGGCTGAAGCGTTTCGGGGTGAAGGGGCGGGCCTCCTCGGGGAGTTCGCCTGTCGCCAGGACGTGCGCCATGGCGTCACCGGTCACCGGTGTGAGCAGGACGCCGTTGCGGTAGTGCCCGGTGGCCAGCAGCAGCCCGTCCAGACCGGTGGGGCCGAGCAGCGGCGCGTTGTCGGGGGATCCGGGCCGCAGCCCGGCCCTGGTCTCGGTCAGCGGCAGCTCGGTGATGCCCGGGACCAGCTCGTGCGCGTCCCGCAGCAGCTCGTAGACGCCGCCCGCGGTCACGGTGGTGTCCCAGCCCAGCTCCTCGCTGGTCGCCCCGACGACGAGCTCGCCGCTCGCGCGCGGCACCAGGTAGACGTGGCTGCCGCGCACGACCGCGCGCACGGTCCGGCTCAGGAACGGCCCGTGCCGCTGCGGCATCGTCAGCCGCAGGACCTGGCCCTTCACCGGCCGCACCGGAGGCAGCAGGTCCTCCGGGACGCCCGCGAGCCGCCCGCTGAGACTGCCCCCGGCCAGTACCACCTGCCCGGCGGCCGCCTCGGTCCCGTCGGCCAGGACAGCACCCGTGGCCCGGTCCCGGGCGACGGTCAGCCGCTGCGCCCACGCCCGGTGGAAGACCACGCCCGCCCGCTCGCACGCGGCGAGAAGGGCCCCGGCCAGCCGCCGGGGGTCGATCTGGTGATCGCCGTCGACCCGCAGCCCGCCGCGCACGCCCGGCGCGAGCATCGGCTCCAGACGCCGGCACTCGCGCCCGGACAGCCACTGCGACTCCAGCCCCGACTGCTGCTGCAGGACGTGCAGTTCGCGCAGGTGGGTCCGGTCGTCGGCGTCAAGAGCCACGGCGAGCGTGCCGCAGCGGCGGTAGCCGAGGTCCTGGCCGGTCACGTCGGTGAGCTCGGCGGCGAAGTCCGGGTAGCGCCGCGCGGAGGCGAGGTTCAGGCCGAGCAGGGTCTGCTCGCCGTAGTGCAGCTCCGTGACGGCGGCCAGCATGCCGGCGGCCACCTGCGCGGCGCCGCCGCCCGGCTCGGGGTCCACGACGGCCGTGGCGAATCCGCGCTGCGCGGCCCGCCAGGCCGTGACCAGGCCGACGATCCCGCCCCCGACGACCAGGACGTCCGACGATACGGACGTGGATGTGCACGTAGGCGACATGGGCGTCCAGCCCCTCCCTTCGCCGGCATGACCCGGATCAGGTTCGTACGGTCGGAGGCCGCCAGCCTCCCTCTCAGCCCGGTGCGTCCGGGCTCCCGCGAGTGCTTTACGTTGGCCACCCTAGCCCGTTGTCCGGTCCCGCAGTAAGGGAGCCTCAGTCCATGGCCCGATCCCTCGACGGTCTCGTACTCGCTCCGGTCGCCGACCAGGCACCGGGCCAGGTGGGCACCCGTACCCGGTTCACGTACCACGAGCGGGAGGGCGAGATCTGGGCCGAGTACAGGGGTGGCGACGTCGTACGCGGGCACCTCGTGGGTACCCGGGAAGGTGACCGGCTGGACTTCCGGTACGTCCAGCTCAAGCGGGACGGGACCACTTCCTCGGGGCACTGCGTCTCGGCGGTGGTGGAGCTGCCCGACGGGCGGGTGCGGCTGGAGGAGACCTGGGAGTGGGAGTCCCAGCGGGGCAACGGCACGAGCGTTGTGGAGCAGGTCACGGTGCATGAGCACTGACTGACAAAACGTCAGGTGTCTATGGTGATCAGGTGAGCGAGCAGACGCAGCAACCAGGTCCGTCCGCGCCGCGGCGCGTCGTCGTGGCGGGCGCGGGCATGGCCGGGGTGCAGACCGCCGTCGCCCTGCGCGAGCAGGGCTTCACCGGCGACGTGATCCTCATCGGCGCCGAGCCCCACCAGCCCTACGACCGGCCCCCGTTGTCCAAAGCCGTCCTGCTCGGCAAGTCCGAGGGCTCCGCCTTCGACGTGGACTTCGAGGCCCTCGGCATCGAACTGCGGCTCGGCTGTGAGGTGCTGGGCCTGCGCCCCGCCGACCACGAGCTGGACACCGAGGACGGGCCCGTGCCGTACGACGTCCTCGTCGTCGCGACCGGCGCGGAACCCGTCCGGCTGCCCGGCACCGAGGGCGTGCCGGGAGTGCATCTGCTGCGCACCCTGGACGACGCCGAGCGGCTGCGGCCGGTGCTGGCCCGCCAGCACGACATCGTGGTCGTCGGCGCCGGCTGGATCGGCGCGGAGTTCGCCACCGCCGCGCGCGAGGCGGGCTGCGCGGTGACCGTCGTCGAGGCCGCCGAACGTCCGCTCGCCGGGGCGCTTCCCGCCGAGGTCGCCGCTGCCATGGCCGGCTGGTACGCCGACGCGGGCGCGGTTCTGCGGACGCACGCGCGCGTGGAGCGCGTCGAACCCGGTGTCGTCGTCCTCGACGACGGCTCATGGCTGCCCGCGGGCGCGGTGGTCGTCGGCATCGGCGCCCGCCCCGCCACGGCCTGGCTGGCCGGCTCCGGGATCGAGCTGGGCCCCCACGGCGAGATCGTGGCCGACGAGCACCTGCGCACGACCGTGCCGGACGTGTACACGGTCGGCGACTGCGCCTCCTTCCCCTCGGGGCGCTACGGCGAGCGCCTGCTGATCCACCACTGGGACAACGCCCTCCAGGGGCCGCGCACGGTCGCCGTGAACATCGTCGGCGTGGCCACCGGGGAACCGCCGGCGGTGTACGACCCGGTGCCGTACTTCTGGTCCGAGCAGTTCGGTCGGTTCGTCCAGTACGCCGGGCACCACGCCTCCGCGGACACCACCCTGTGGCGGGGCGACCCCTCCGGCCCGGCCTGGACGGTCTGCTGGCTGCGGGGCGAGCGGCTGGTCGCGCTGCTGGCGGTGGGCCGGCCCCGGGACCTGGCGCAGGGCCGCCGCCTGATCGAGTCCGGCGCCCCCATGAACCCGGTGCTGCTGGCGGATCCGGCCAGGCCCATGAAAGCGGCGACGGCCTGAGGGGCGGTTGCGGCAGTGGCGCCTGCCGTGCGGCGTCACCGGCGTGACCGGCCCCGGACGCCACCGCCCCGGTGAGGGCCTCGGAGCGGCGCTGCCGGGCGCGGCGCGCCCGCCCGGGTGGACGGGTCCGACTTCCGACTGTCAGTGGCAAATGGCAGGCTGGTTCCCGTGACCGAGATTGACGCAAAGATCGATGCTCTCGTCCCCGCCTGGCTCACCCTCCCCGACATCGCCGAACAGTTCGGCGTCGAGGTGACGCGTGTGCGGCAGCTGGTCAAGGAGGGCCAGCTCATCGCCGTACGCCGAGGTGAGAACCGCGCGCTGCACGTCCCTGCCGCCTTCATCGACGGGGACAAGGTCGTCAAGGGTCTGTCCGGGACCCTGACGCTCCTGCGGGACGACGGCTTCACGGACGAAGAGATGCTGGAGTGGCTCTTCACCCCGGACCCCAGCCTGCCCGGCACCCCCGCGCAGGCGCTCAGCGAGAACCGCGGCACGGAGGTGAAGCGCCGCGCCCAGGCGCTCGCGGTCTGACCCGGCCGCGACGGGACAACCGTCCGGTGCCGTGCGAGCGGGACCGGACCTGAACAACCGCCCGACGTGAGGGCCGTGACCCGAGGGATCACGGCCCGGGGATGGCCTGCGCCCTGTGGGACCACGAGCGTCTCCGGCACGGTCTGCGGACGTCCCGGGGTCGCTGCGGACCTGGCCGGCGCGGCCGCGAGCCTCGCGGCAGGCCGCGGATGTCACCCCATGGCTGCGCGGACTCGCCACCCCGGGTTCCGAACGTCATCGCCGGGGCTGCGGACGCCACCGGCACGGCCGGCAGGCTGCTGCGGGCCGGAGCGGGCGTAAGGTGCCCGAGGCGTTCGTGGCGGGGCAGGTGCGTCCCGCGCCGCCCGCCGCCCACGCGGGCCCACCCGCATGCCCACGCGGCCCGCCCGCCCACCACCGACACCCAGGGGGACACGCATGACCGGCACCGCCGCCGCCACCGCACGGGCCCAGCTCGCCGACGCCCGGGTCTACCTCTGCACCGACGCGCGCAAGCGGCAGGGCGACCTCGGGGACTTCCTCGACGCCGTGCTGACCGGCGGCGTCGACATCGTCCAGCTGCGGGACAAGGGCATGGAGGCCGCCGAGGAACTGGAGCACCTGGCCGTCTTCGCCGACGCCTGCGCCCGGCACGGCAAGCTGCTCGCGGTCAACGACCGTGCGGACGTCGCCCACGCCGCCGGCTCCGACGTCCTGCACCTCGGCCAGGGCGACCTCCCGGTCCCCGCGGCCCGCGCGCTCCTCGGCGACGACGTCCTGATCGGCCGTTCCACCCACGCCGAGTCCGAGGCCGCCGCGGCCGCCGTCCAGCAGGGCGTGGACTACTTCTGCACCGGCCCGTGCTGGCCGACGCCGACCAAGCCCGGCCGCCACGCGCCCGGCCTGGACCTCGTCCGCCACACCGCCGCCCTCGTCACCGACCGGCCCTGGTTCGCCATCGGCGGCATCGACCTCGGCAATCTCGACCAGGTCCTGGAGGCGGGCGCCCGGCGGGTCGTCGTCGTCCGGGCGATCACCGAGGCGGACGACCCCGGGGCCGCGGCGGCCGGGTTCGCGAAGCGGCTGCGGGAGGCGTAGTCCGTACGGCCTGTCCAAGGGATGGACAACAAGTGGACAATCAGGGCAAAAGCCGGCTCCCGGTTGGGGGACCGACCGCCCCTGGCTAACCTGCCGGTATGGCCCTCGGCACCGCATCCATCAGGTCGGACCACGCCCGCACCGTCCGCGACATGCTCGCGGCCGGCAAGACGACGTACTCCTTCGAGTTCTACGCCCCCAAGACCCCGAAGGGCGAGCGGAACCTGTGGAACGCGCTGCGCCGGGTCGAGGCCGTGGCGCCCGACTTCGTCTCCGTGACCTACGGCGCGGGCGGTTCCACCCGCGCGGGCACGGTCAAGGCGACCGAGGCGATCGCCTCCGACACCACCCTCACCCCGATCGCCCACCTCACCGCGGTCGACCACTCGGTGGCCGACCTGCGCAACATCATCGGCCAGTACGCCGACGCCGGGATCCGCAACATGCTCGCCCTGCGCGGTGACCCGCCCGGCGACCCGATGGGTGACTGGGTGCCGCATCCCCGGGGCCTTGCCTACGCCGCCGAACTCGTCGAGCTGATCAAGGCCTCCGGCGACTTCTGCGTCGGCGTCGCCGCCTTCCCGGCGATGCATCCCCGCTCGTGCGACTGGGACACCGACGTCCGTCACTTCGTCGACAAGTGCCGGGCGGGCGCGGACTACGCCATCACGCAGATGTTCTTCCAGCCCGAGGACTACCTCCGGCTGCGTGACCGGGTCTCGGCCGCCGGCTGCGACACCCCGATCATTCCCGAGGTCATGCCGATCGCGAGCGTGAAGACGCTGGAACGGATCGGATCCCTCACCAACGCCACGTTCCCGGACGCCCTGAAAGAGCGGATCCTCACAGCAAAAGACGATCCGGCCGCTGTACGCTCCATTGGGATCGAATTCGCCACGGAGTTCTGTGCGCGGCTGCTCGCCGAGGGCGTGCCCGGCTTGCACTTCATCACGCTCAACAACTCCACCGCGACACTGGAGATCTACGAGAACCTGGGCCTGCACCACTCACCGCAGGCCTAGACCGTTCGCACCGATATACGACACACTGCGTAGCGGCCACTGGGAGAGGGGCGTACATGGGCTGGGCGGTCCTCTACATCGCGTTCGGCATCGTCGCGCTGTGGCTGCTGGGCGAGGTGCTCCTGCAGTACAAGGCGCGACTGCGCTGGCGGCTGCTGGCCTTCGCCGGGTTCCTCGGTGTCGTCGTCGGTGTCCTCATCCCGTCGGTCGTCGTGATCGGCCTGGGGGCCGCTGCCTTCGCGGTCGGGCAGACCTACGTCACCCTGTCGTTCCGCAGCGGCTTCGCCGCCGGCTGGGCGATGAACGCGCCCGCGCTGGGCGGTGGCAAGCGCCGCCCCCGTGAGCGCGGCCGCCAGGAGCCCACGCTGGAGGTCTCCGGCCTGGAGGCCGAGGGCGGCCACGACGACGAGGCGGGCGCCTACCGGCGCGACCCCGTCCCCCACGACGGGGACGACGACTACGACCGGGACGACGTCTTCACCCCGGCCCGCCCCGTCCACCAGCCGACGTCCGCCGAGACCACCGCCGTCTACGAGCCGCAGCCCATGCCCGACGACACCGGCTCCTACGGCGTCTACGACCACGGGTACCAGTCGGGAGGACAGCAGTCCCACGACCAGTACGCGTCCCAGGCCACCGACCAGTCCTACGCCTACGACTACTCCGGCTACGGGCAGCAGCAGGGCTACGACGCCACCGGTCAGCAGCAGTACGCGGCCTACTCCGACCCGTACATCGGCTCGTCGAACTACGGCCAGGGCACCTACGACAGCACGTACGGCGACCAGCAGTACTACGGCCAGCAGGACTACGCCCAGGACCAGTACTCCGGCACCTACGGCGGCGACAGCCAGCCCGGCGGTGCGTGGGTCCCGCAGCAGCGCAACACCGACGAGTACGGGCAGGAACTGCCGCCGGAGCAGCCGTACCCGTACCAGGGCGGCGGGCAGCAGCCGCAGGGGAACGGGTACGACGAGCAGTACCGCTTCTGAGAGCAGTACCGTTTCTGGAGCCTGATCATCAGGCCGAGCCCCGGCCCGAGCCCGAGCCCTGCCGGGGTGCCGTGCTCACTGTGAGCCGCGGAACTCCGGCCCCTCCACGATCAGTCCCGCCACCAGCGCGCCCGACATGCCCGCGTGCGGCAGCCCACCGCCGGGATGGGTCCAGCCGCCCACCGTGAACAGACCGGGCACCCGCGTGGTGTTGGACGGATGCAGCAGCCGCCCGCCGCTCGCAGCCAGGGCCGGCACGGGCACCGCGCCCCCCTCCGCGCCCGTCTGGTCCGCGATGTCGGCCGGGGTGCGCACCTCATGCCAGAGGAGGCGCTCGCGCAGGCCCGGTACGGCGCGTTCGGCGGCGGTGATCATGTGATCGGCGAGGGTGTCGTGAGCCAGGCCGGGCCGCGCGGGCACCACCGTCGTGAGCGTGACGGCCTCGTGGTCCGCCGGGGCGGTGCGAGGGTCGTCGGGCTGTAGCACCGTGACCGTGGGACCGGGACGGGAATCTCCGGCCGCCGTGCCGAAGAGGGCGTCCAGCTCGGCCTCGCGGTCCTGGGTGTGCACCACCGTGCGGTGCGCCGTGCCCTCGGGGCGGGCGCCGCGCAGGGCCAGCAGGAGGGTCAGCCGGGACGCCGCGGCCGGCTGCGGCGGCACCTCCCCGTCGCCCCGTACGACGGTGCCCGCCGTCAGCCGGGCCAGTGCGCCGGGCGCTGCACCGGCCACCACGAAGTCCGCCTCCGCGACCGACCCGTCGGCCAGCTCCACCCCCGACGCCCGGCCGTCCTTCTCGAGCACACCGGTGACGTCGGCGCCGAAGTGGAACTCGACCTTCCGGACCAGGCACCGCTCGTACACCGCCCGCGCCAGCTCGCGCAGGCCCCCGCGCACGTACCAGGTGCCGAAGGCGTGCTCCAGGTACGGCAGGACGGCCGCGCTCGCCGGGGTGGTCCGGGGGTCCAGACCGTGGCCGATGGCATGACTCTCCAGCAGGGCCGCGAGCCGGGGGTCGCGCAGCTCCCAGGCGCCGATCTCGGCGAGGGTGCCGGCCCGGCGGGTGCGCAGCAGCCGCTTGTGGGGCACGGCCGGGTAGGGCTCGCGCTCGGCGAGCACCTGCCAGTTCGGCCAGAGCGGCTCCTCCAGCAGCGGCCGGCGGGTCCGGTCCCAGGCCTCGCGGGCCCGCACCAGGAAGTCGCCCCAGCGCTTGCCCGCGTCGGCGCCGAGCCCCTCGTCCAGGGCGGTGACCACGCCCGCGCGCGAGGCGTTCGGCAGCGAGACCTCGATGCCGTCCGCGAACACGTGCCGGGTCGACGGGTCGACCTGGACCAGCTCGACACAGGACTCCAGCGGCTCCTTGCCGGTCTTCACGAACAGGTCGCGGTAGACGGCGGGCAGCGGCAGCAGGGCCGGGCCCGTGTCGAAGGAGAACCCGTCGCGCTCGAAGCGGCGCAGGGCTCCGCCGTAGGTGTCCGTCCGCTCGTACACCGCCACCCGGTGGCCCGCGACGGCCAGCCGGGCGGCAGCCGCCAGCGCGCCCATCCCTGCGCCGATCACCGCAATCCGTGCCATGCCAGGGACTTTATCGGCCCCCACCGACAACCCTCACAGGCGGCACTCTTCGACCACCTGCGAGCACGGGCGGGCAGGCGGTCGCCGGCAGGCGGCGCCGGGGCCGGGTGGGCCCCTGTGCGCAGGACTGAGTACGTATACCTAGCCGGGGAGTTGAGTACGTGCGCGGATGGGGGACGACCTGCGCGGACGAGAGAGTGGAGACACGGAGAGGGGCACGGCTCCGGCACCGGCGACACGGGGCGCCGGAACGGAGCCGGCCCGCGATCCGCTCCTTCCGCCGGCGGTGTCGGCGGGAGCGAGACACGGGGGAGAACCGGGGGAACCGGAGGAAACCGGGGGACGACCGAACGGGGGTCCTGCGGGGGGACGCACGGGGGAGCAGGAGAAGGAAAACGGGGGAGTGGGGAAGGCGCCGGTTCGAGGTGGCCCGCGGGGGACGCGGCCACACCGGACCGGCGCCTTCACATGCGCACGCGACGGTGGGTCAGCGGCAGCCGCTCACCCGGCCCTGGAGCAGCCGGGACAGCGCCGCGTGCACGTCGTCCAGGGAGCGTTCCGCCTGGAAGGACTTCCAGTCCAGCGCGGCCACCAGCACCATGCCGACCAGCGCGGACGCCGTCAGCGAGATGTCGATCTCCTCGCTGAACTCACCGGCCGCGACGCCGTCGCGCAGCACGTCCTCCACGACCGCGACAGCCTGCTGCCGGACCACCATCAGCGTCGACTGCCAGGTCCGGTTGGTGCGCCACAACTCGGCCACGTACAGCTGCGTGAAGGCCGGGTAGCGGTCGATGAAGACCAGCCCCGCCCGGATCATCGCGTCCAGGGCGTCGACCTTGCCGCCGCCCTCCCGCTCGGTCCGCTCGGCCGCTTCCCGCAGGGAGGCGGTCAGCAGACCCACTCCGTGCCGCAGCAGTTCCTCGAAGAGGACGGACTTGCTCGCGAAGTTGTAGTAGACCGTGCCCTTCGCGACCCCCGCACGCTCGGCGATCTCGTCCACGGTCGTGGCGGAGAACCCCTGCTCGGCGATGAGCGTGACGGCCGCCTCGTAGAGCTTTTGCCGGGTGGCCTCGCGGCGCGTGCTGCCGCCCGACGCGGCACTGCTGCTTTCCATGGCCCTGATTGTCACAGGAACCTTTCCGGGGGAAGCGACGGTGGGGCTCACAGGCTCAGCTCCGGGTGCAGCCGGTCCAGCGTCCACACCTGGCGCCGGCGGGCCGCCACGGCGGTCAGCGCGAGGGCGCCCGCGGTGAACGCCGTCAGCACCACGCACGCGTGCCACACCGGTTCGAGTCCACCGCCGGTGATGAGCCGCCTGAGGGCCTCGACGACGTAGCTCATCGGGAGGAACGGGTGGAGCGCGTTGAAGAAGCCGGGACTGGTCTGCACGGGGTACGTGCCGCCCGCCGAGGTCAGCTGGAGCATCAGCAGTGCGAGGACGAGGATCCGCCCCGCCGCCCCGAAGCGGGCGTTCAGCCACTGCACGATCGCCGCGAAGCACGCCGTCACCAGGAACAGGAAGCCCACCGTCCCGGCCGCCCGGACCATCTCCAGGCCGACCGCCCAGTGCAGCACCGACATCAGCGCCACCGTCTGCAGCACCCCGATCGCCACCACCGGCAGCCAGCCCGACAGCGCGATCCGCCATGCCGGGGCGCCCGCGGCGAGCGCGCGCCGGTTCATGGGCGCGATCAGCATGTACGCCACCATCGCGCCCACCCACAGGGACAGCGGGATGAAGTACGGGGCGAAGCCGGTGCCGTAGTTGGGTGCCTTGTGCATGTCGTGCGACGCGAGCCGCACGGGGTCGGCCATGACCTCGGTGCGCCGGTCGCGGTCCTGCTCGTCGTAGTCGGGAATCTTCCCCGCCCCGTCGTGCAGGCCGCCGGCGAGCTTCCCGGAGCCGTCGACGAGCTTGAAGATGCCGCCGTTGAGGTCGTCCGCGCCGGTCTTGAGTTTGCCGACGCCCTTGTCCAGGGCGACGGCCCCGGTCTTGGCCGTGCCGATCCCCTTGTGCAGCTTCTTCGCGCCCGCGGCGACCTCGGCCGCCCCGTCGTTCAGAGCGTTGATCTTCTTGACGGCGTCGGTGAGGTCCTCGGAGAGGTGCGGTGCGCGGTTCGCGAGGGCCTGGGACTGCTTCTGGAGGGTGGCGAGGTTCTTGTCGAGCTTGTCGAGGTCGCCGTCCTGGTCCGCGATCAGCGTGTTGACGTCGTCCGCGATCAAGGTCACGTCGGCGGCCGCGTCCTTGGCCTTCTTCAGGTCGGAGCAGGCCGGGTCGGGCAGGACGGGATCGTCGCAGCGCCTGGCGTAGACGTCGTTCAGCGTGCCGGAGGCCGCCCGGGCGCCCTTGGCGGCGGCCGGGGCCGTCTTCACCATGGTGTCCAGGTGTTTGCGGATCACCCCGGAGGAGTCGGCGACCAGCTGGGCGGTGTCCCCGATGGTCTTCTCGTTGCCCTTGAGGAAGGGGCCGACCTTGCCGGCGGTGCCGTTGACCTTGTCGGCCAGCTTCTGCGTGCCCTCCGCGACCCGTTCGGAGCCGTCCTCCAGGTCGCCCGCGCCGGTGTGGAGCTTCTTCAGGCCGGTGGCGAGCTTGCCGCTGCCGCCCTTGGCGTTCTTCAGGCCGTCGGCGAGGTCCTTGGAGCCCTTCTCGGCCTTGTCGATCCCGCCGTTGAGCCGGTCGGCGCCCTTCGCCGCCTTCACGGTCTTGCCGTGGATGTCGGAGAACGACACGAAGATCTTGTCCAGGAAGGACCGGGAGGTCTTGGTGGACGCCGCCTGCCGCACCTCGCTGAAGACGGTGCGGGAGATCTGGCCGACGATGTAGTTGTTGGCGTCGTTGGTGCGCACCTGGAGGGCGCCGGTCTCGGGGGTGTTCCCGGAGCTGGAGGCGATCCGCTCGCTGAAGTCGGCGGGCAGGGTGAGCGACAGGTAGAAGCTGCCGTCCTCGACGCCCCTGCGGGCCTCGGCGGCGCTCACCTCCTGCCAGTCGAAGGTCTTGCTGTCGTGCAGGCCCTTCGTGATGTCGTCCCCCGCCGTGATCTTCTTCCCGTCGGCGGTCGCCCCCTTGTCGTCGTTCACCAGCGCGACCGGGATCTTGTCCAGACGGCCGTACGGGTCCCAGAACGACCACAGGTACAGCGCGCCGTACAGCAGCGGCAGCACCAGCAGAGCGACCAGGGCGGCACGCGGCAGCTTCCCCCGCCCGAAGCGGCGCAGCTCAAGCGCGGCCAGTCTCGGCGATCGCATCGCCCTTCTCCTCTCCCCGGTCCGCCCGGTCCGCCCGGTCCGTCCGGATCGCCTCGTCGGTCTCGTCGGTCTCGTCGGCCCGGTCGGTCTCGTCCTCGGCGTGCGGCTCTTCACGGCTGTCCGCTGTGGAGACCCTGACGGCACCCTCGGGGGCCTCGCCGAACACCGCCACGACCGTCGTCCCGGCGTCGGCCAGGGACCTGAGCAGCGCCCGGACCTCCTCCCGCTCGGCGTCCGAGAGCTTGAGGTCGGCGTCGTCGACGCCGAGCAGCCGCGGCCCGCCGACGAGCGCGAGCGCGATAGACAACCGCAGCGCCTCCAGGCGCTCCAGATCCCGTACGGCCGTGCGCGGCCCCTTGGGCAGGGCCTCCAGGTCCAGCCCGGCCGCCTCCAGAGCGGCCTCGACGCGCCGTTCGGCCTCGGCCGCCCGCTCGCCGCGGGGTCGCAGCAGTCCGCGCAGCGATGCGCCGAACCGCCGCTGGAGCAGCGCCCGTTCCCGCAGGTGCTCGCCGACGGTCAGCGCCGGGTCGAGGTCGGTGACCCCCGGGACGTGCGCCAGCGCGCTCATGCCGCGCACGGCCGCCATCTGCTTCGGCAGCCTCGCGTCGCCCACGGCGGCCGTGCCCTCCGAGACCTTCATCCGCCCCGTCAGCGCCAGCAACAGGCACGTCCGGCCGGACCCGGACGGGCCCTCGACCGCGACGAGCGCGCCCGGCTCGGCATCGACGGAGATCCCGCGGACCGCCCACCCCCGTGGCCCCTTGATCCCGAGGCCGTCGGCGACGATCCGCACCCCTCCCGCCTGTTCCCCCACGAGTCTCCCCTGAATTTGAACTGACTGGTCAGTGCAAAAACTACTCCGAACCTACGAGCGAAGCAAAATCGCAGGTCAGAACGGATTGTCAGTGCCATACCTCACGATGGGTCACATACGGCACTCCGTGACCGGACGTGCCGTCACCCAGACGACAGGAGGTTCGTCATGGCCAGCTATCACGCAGCAGCCGCCCGCCGGCGCCGCGCCACCGGCCCTGCACCCTCACTGACCGGCCCGGCGAGCGACGTGCACCCCGTGCTCCGCCGGGCCACGGCCCCGCCCGCCGCCCTCGACCTGCTCGCCCAGGCCCGCGCCAGCCTCGACGAGGCCACATCCCTGGAGACACCGAACGAGCGCTACTCGAGGGCCCACCTCGCCGCTCTGCGCACCGCCGCGGCGGTGCTCGCGGCCCGGGGCCGCCCGGAGACCTCGCCCCGGGCCCGGGCCAAGATCCGGAGCGCGTGGGAAGTGCTCCCCGAGATCGCACCCGAACTGACCGAGTGGAGCGCGCTGTTCGCCTCCGGTGCCAGGCGTCGCGCCCGCGCCGAAGCCGGCATCGAGGGCGCGGCCACCGGCCGGGACGCCGACGACCTGATACGCGACGTGGCGATGTTCCTGCGCCTCGTCGAGCGGATGCTGGTCCTCCAGCCGGTCCTCCCACAACCCCGCCCGGACCTCGACCGGCCGGAGGGCACCGGCGCGGGGAGTGACATGCCGGACGCGGGCTGAGCCCGGCCCGGGCCCGCCTGACCCGAGGGGCCGGACGCGGGTCGAGCGCGGCCCGGGCCCGCCTGACCCGCGGGCATCCCGGGACCGGGTCATCCGCACGCCGCGGCCTAGGCAATAGGGTGGGGGACGCCTGAAGTCTTCCCTCCCCGAGGCCGGGGCCGGGGGAGACGCCCCGTTCGCGCCGCCGTGCAAGAGGCGGTGCCGCGCCGAGGAGTCAACTGACGTGTCGGACCCGATGCGCCCCCGCGCCTCACTCCGTACCGCCGTGGTCTGGGAGGTCCTCCAGGACGCCCTGGACCGCCGGGTCAAGGCCGCGGGTCGGGAGTCGCTGGACGTCCTCGACACCGGGGGCGGCAGCGGCAACTTCGCGGTGCCCGTCGCCCGTCTCGGCCACCGGGTCACCGTCGTCGACCCCAGCCCCAACGCCCTGTTCGCCCTGGAGCGCCGGGCCGCCGAAGCCGGCGTGGCCGACCGGGTCAAGGGCGTCCAGGGCGATGCCCACGGCCTCTTCGACGTGGCCGAGCGCGGTGGCTACGACGTGGTGCTGTGCCACGGCGTCCTGGAGTACGTGGACGACCCGGCCGAGGGCGTCCGCAACGCGGTGGCGGCCCTGCGCCCGGAGGGCGTCCTCAGCCTGCTCGCCGCCGGACTCGGCGGTGCCGTGCTCTCCCGCGCCCTCGCCGGGCACTTCAAGGAGGCCCGGCAGGCGCTCGACGACCCGAACGGACGATGGGGCGCGGGTGACCCGGTGCCGCGCCGCTTCACCACCGAGCAGCTCACGGGACTGGTCGAGGGGGCGGGCCTGCGCGTCGGTGCCGTGCACGGCGTCCGGGTCTTCGCCGACCTCGTGCCCGGCGTCCTCGTGGACACCGAGCCCGGAGCCGTGGAAGCGCTGCTGAAGCTGGAGGAGGCCGCCGCCGAGCTCCCCGCGTTCCACTCGGTGGCCACACAGCTGCACGTCCTGGGTGAGACCGGTGGGGCCACCGAAAGCGGTGGGGCCGGTGGGACGGACGAGACCGATGGGGCGGTCGAGGCCTGAGCCTCCTCGTGGGGCACCACCGCTGATCAGGGCCTCGTCTGCGCATGGAGTACGCCACAGGCCCCCCGAACGGGGACGGCGCGCCGTATGATCGAGGGAGACCGTTCCGGCATGACGGGTCGGCCGCTGGGGAATGGAAGCCTCAGCGAGCCGGACCCCCATGGCGGGTTCCGGTTGGTCAATTGGCGCAGAGGGGCGGGTTTCACGGGGGCGATTCCCTGCCTATCCTGAAGGGACCCCCCGGGTCGCCCCGGCGACTGCACGATGAGGAGGACTCCGTGCCGCTCTCGGAGCACGAGCAGCGCATGCTCGAGCAAATGGAGCGAGCGCTGTACGCCGAAGATCCCAAGTTCGCGACAGCGCTTGAGGGAAGCGGGCTGCGCACGTACACCCGGCGACGGGTCTACCAGGCGGTCGCGGGCTTCCTCGTAGGTATCGCGCTCCTCATGGCTGGAATGGTCGCCAAGCAGGTCTGGCTCAGTGTCGTGGGCTTCCTCGTCATGCTGGGCTGTGCGGTGCTCGCCGTGACCGGCTGGCGCAAGGCCCCCAAGCCGGGTGAGCAGGCGTCCGGTGCCACCGGACACCAGGCCCGCCCACAGGGCCGGCAGCGCCGCTCGGTGATGGACCGCATCGAGCAGCGCTGGCAGAAGCGCCGCGACGAACAGGGTGGCCATTAGCCCCCGCACAGCCGATCCAGAACCACGTGAACACGTAGGTCAGGGGGTGACCACCGACCCGGTGGTCACCCCCTGACGTTTGCGCGTGTGCCGTCGGACGACCGGCGGACACCGGCCACGGCAAGGCCGGCCGGCGCATCCGCACCGACCGGCCCGAGTGCCGCTGCCCTCAGTCCCGCCGCATCCTCAGCCCTGCTGCCCCGAGGTCTTCCGCCACGTCGGCCGCAGCGCCAGGGCGCGCTCCCGGACCCTTGTCCACCAGGCCGAGGCCGCCCACACCACCCGCGCGGTGGAGCGGGGGGCCACAAGCGCGCGGAGCCTTGCCGCCCGGCCGGACGCCGCGCCGAGGCCCGCCGTGGCCCGGCGGACGTCGTCCGAGAGGCCCGCCACGGGGCGCGGGTGCGGTGCGTACAGCACCTGCTCCACCGCGTTGGCCACCCGGTGCACCGAAGCCGCGGCCGTCGCGTCGAGATCGCCGAGGCGGACCATACGGTCGGCCGCCTTGCGCGGGGTCAGTGACTCGTCCGGCGTGATGCCGAAGTCCCACGCCGTGTCGGTCAGCTCCTGCCAGACGGCCAGGGTGTGCGGCGCCGTGTCCGCCTCACCGCGGCCGTGCGCCCCGAGCCGTGCCGACCGGGTCCGCAGCCGCCACAGCATCGGTGCCAGGGGGAGCGCGAGGACGGCGAGACCGGCCAGGGCCCACACCAGGAACGCGTACCACTTCGGGCCGTCGTCGTCCGTGGGCAGCGCCGCCTGCGGTGATTCGCTCGCGCAGCCGCCGTCCAGCTTCTTCTGCTCCGGCGTGCAGCTCTCACTCGACGAGGGCGCCGCGGACGGCGCGGCCGACGCCGACCGGGAGGGACGCGACGGGTCCGGCACCGAACTGCCGGGGTTGTCGGGCAGGGTGTACGACGGTATCGAGCCACGGTTGGGAGTCGGCTCGAAGCGGGTCCACCCCACGCCCTCGAAGTACAGCTCGGGCCAGGCGTGCGCGTCCCGCAGCCCCACCGACACCGAGCCGTCCGCCTGCGGGGAACCGGGCGCGAAGCCCACCGCCACCCGGGCCGGTATGCCCAGGGAACGGGCCATCGCCGCCATCGCGAAGGAGAAGTGCACGCAGAAACCCTGCTTGTCCTTCAGGAAGCGGGCGATCGCCTGCGAGCCGCTGCCGACCTGCACCTGCGTGTCGTACTCGAAGCCGCCGGTCACGGCGAACCAGTCCTGGAGCTTGACCGCCTGGTCGTACGGGTCGGTCGCGCCCGCGGTGACCTTGCGGGCGGTGCGGGCCACCACCGACGGCAGCGAGTCGGGCAGCTTGGTGAAGTCACGCTCGATGTCCCCGGGCGCCGGTCCCGCCGAGGCGAGCTGCTCCGCCGTCGGCTGCACGTCCAGGCTCGTGACCTGGTACGTCAGGCCGCGCGTGTTCTGCCCGTGGTCGCCGACCAGCGTCATGCCCTGCGGCTCGTACCGCCAGTTGCCGCTGATGCGCACGCCGCTCGGCGGGTACGGCATGGGCAGCCAGTCCTGGGCGTACCAGCCGGCCGCGGTGATCGTGGTGTCGAACTCCGTGCGCTTGACGTCCGGGCTGAGGCCCACCGGGGCCGGGAAGGCACCGTCGGGGACGGCGGTGATGGACCGCCGGGACGGCTTCCACGTGGTGCCGTCGAAGTCGTCCAGGGACACGATCCGCAGATACAGGTCCGAGACGTCCGCCGTCTTGGTCCGCACGGACAGGACCTGCTGGTCCTCGTCCGCGTTGAGGCTGTCCCTCAGCGACACCAGCGGATTCACGGCTGAGATCGTGCCCCCGCCGCCGGATCCGCCGCCCGCCCCCGCTCCCACGGTGTCCAGCAGCCCGCCGTTCATCGCGGGCAGGCCGAGCGGCACCACCAGGGCTATGCCCAGCGTGACCACGCCGATGCGCCGGCCGGTGCGGACCGGGGCGATCGCGCCGCTCGACTCCCCGCCCGCCGTGCGCGGGGCACCGCCGAAGACCCGCCCCCACTGCGAGAGCCGGTCCCGTCCCTCGGCCAGCAGCAGCATCAGATAGCCGGCCGCCGCCACCAGGAACCACAGCCAGTCCGAGCCCCCGTCGGACAGCCCCGCCGCCACGGAGTACAGGGCGAGCAGGGGCAGTCCGGCCGGAGCGGCGCTGCGGAAGGTCACCGCGAGGGTGTCCACCAGCAGCCCGATGATCAGAACCCCGCCCAGGAGCATCAGACGTATGCCGTCGGACTCCAGGGGCGCCGGGATCGCGTACCGCGCGATGTCGTCACCGCCCTGCTGGAGCAGGAGCGCGAAGCGGTCGAAGGCCCGCGGCCCCGGGATCAGCCCGGCCAGGGCCTGCTCCCGGGCGAAGAGGAAGGTCAGCAGCATCACGGTGACCACCGCCTGCGCCGCCACCGTCAGCGGCCGGGCCAGCGGCACCCGGCGGGCAGCGGCTCCCACGCCCGCCTGCAGCGCCAGCAGGAATGCCGCCTGCACGATCCACGTGGCCGGCCGGACGAGGGGCAGCAGGGCGCACGCGGCCATCAGCGTGGCCGCCCAGGCGCCCAGCGTCAGTCGTACCCGCCCGCTCATCACGGTCCCTCCCCGCCGCTCGCGGCCGCCACGCCCCTGCGCTCCCGGTCCGCAAGCCGCCACAACTCGTCCATCGAGGCGCCCCGCGGCACGCGCAGGGCCGTCCACCCCGCCTCGCGCAGCATGCGCAGCCGGTCTCCGCTCCTGTCCGACGGGCCGGGCACATCGCTCGGTTCCCGCACCCAGGTGTCACTGTCCAGCACGAAGGCGACCGCCCCCGGGCTGCGCTGCCGCATCCGGCCCAGCACGGCCGCCTGCTCCTCGTCCAGGTCGCCGAGGAAGGCCACCAGCAGCCCCTCGTTCCCGCCGCGCAGCACGTCGTAGGCGCGGGACAGGCCCGCGCCGTCGGAATGGTCGATCACCGCGAGGGTGTCCATCATCAGGCCGGCCGCGTCCGCCGACTCCTGGCTCGCGCCCGCGAAGCCGTCGCCGCCCTCGCCGGGCACCGCGTTGCCGGTGTCCGTCAGCAGCCGTACCGAGTAGCCGCGTTCGAGCATGTGCACCAGGACCGACGCGGCGCCCGACACGGCCCACTCGAAGGGCGAGTCGGGCCCCGCGCCCTGGTAGGCGATGGCGCGGGTGTCCAGCAGCACCGTGCAGCGGGCGCGTTGCGGCTGCTCCTCGCGGCGCACCATCAGCTCGCCGTAGCGGGCGGTGGAACGCCAGTGCACGCGTCGCAGGTCGTCGCCGTAGCGGTAGCCGCGCGGGATGACGTCGTCCTCGCCGGCCAGTGCGAGCGAACGCTGCCGCCCGTCGCCGTACCCCTTCGCCTCGCCGCCCAGGCGCACCGGCGCCAGCGGCTCCACGCGCGGGATGACCGTGAGGGTGTCGTACGTCGAGAAGGACCGGGTCAGCTCGCACATGCCGAACGGGTCGGTCAGGCGCAGCTGGAGCGGCCCCAGCGGATAGCGCCCGCGCAGATCGGAGCGCACCCGGTAGGACACCTCGCGCCGGCCGCCCGCCTCGACCCGGTCGAGCACGAAGCGGGGTCGCGGACCGAGCACGTACGGCACCTTGTCCTGGAGCATCAGCAGGCCCGTGGGCAGCCGCGAGACGTTGTCCATCCGCAGGTGGACCCGGGCCTCGCTGCCCGCCGGCACGCGCGCGGGGGAGAGCCGGCGGCTGCCCGCGACCCGGTAGCGGGTGCGGTACAGCACCGCCGCGCACACCAGCGGCAGCACCGCCAGCAGCAGGCCCACGCGCAGCAGGTCGCTCTGGCCGAGCACGTAACTGCAGATCGCGGCCGCGACGCCGGCGGCCAGAAAGGAACGTCCGCGGGTGGTCAGACCGGCCAGAGCGGTGCGGACGCCGCCCTTCTCGCCCCGGTCGGCTTCCGCCCGGCCCGCCCCCGCGGTGGTCATCACAGCCTCCGCGGCGGCTGCTGGGGATACGCCGGAGCCGTGCGGCCCAGGCCGCCCAAGCCGCTCTGCTGCTGCGGCCCCGCCGGCACCGGGGTGCGCTGCAGGATCTCCTCGACGACCTGTTCGGCGGTGCGCCGGTTGAGCTGGGCCTGGGCGGTGGGCAGCAGGCGGTGGGCCAGGACGGCGACGGCGAGGGCCTGCACGTCGTCCGGCAGCGCGTACTCCCGGCCGCTGAGGGCCGCGGACGCCTTCGCCGCGCGCAGCAGGTGCAGCGTCGCGCGCGGGGAGGCGCCGAGTCTCAGATCGGGGTGCGTGCGGGTGGCGCCGACCAGGTCGACGGCGTAGCGCCGGACCGGCTCGGCGACGTGCACCCCGCGCACCGCCTCGATGAGCTTGAGGATCTCGTCCGCGTGGGCCACGGGCTGGAGGTCCTGCAGCGGCGAGACGCCGCCGTGCACGTCCAGCATCTGCAGCTCGGCCTCCGCGCTCGGGTAACCGACCGAGACCCGGGCCATGAAGCGGTCGCGCTGGGCCTCCGGCAGCGGGTAGGTGCCCTCCATCTCGACCGGGTTCTGCGTCGCCACCACCATGAAAGGGCTGGGCAGCTCGTAGGTCTTGCCGTCGATGGTGACCTGACGCTCCTCCATCGACTCCAGGAGCGCGGACTGCGTCTTGGGCGAGGCGCGGTTGATCTCGTCGCCGATCACCACCTGCGCGAAGATCGCGCCCGGCTTGAACTCGAAGTCACGGCGCTGCTGGTCCCAGATGGACACACCGGTGATGTCCGACGGCAGCAGGTCGGGCGTGAACTGGATGCGCCGCACCGAGCAGTCGATGGACCGCGCCAGCGCCTTGGCCAGCATCGTCTTGCCGACACCCGGGACGTCCTCGATCAGCAGGTGTCCCTCGGCGAGCAGTACGGTCAGCGAGAGCCGTACGACCTCGGGCTTGCCCTCGATCACGCCTTCCACCGACTGCCGCACGCGCTCCACCACGGCGGTCAGATCGTCCCCCACCCGCGAGAAATCCCGGGCTGGGGGACCCCCATGGCTCGCTCGATCGTCATAGGTCGTCACCCGGCGCTCCTCGGCCTTTCCCGTGCTCTCAGGAAGCACGGAATACCCCATTTTCCCGGGCCGACGCCGCATGACGCGGACCGGCCCACCCCGAACCACGGACACCACGCGCGAAAGGTTCCGCGTGACGTCACTCCCGCATTCTTGCTGCCGTTACCGTTTCGTGTCACTCGACTGTGGACAACTGGCCGCGATATGTCGGTCTTGCGGCCATTCGAACGCGTGACTGACAGGATTTCGACAGCCGCCACGGGTGGCGGGCCGGGGTGGTCGCGTCCCGTCGCGCAGGTCAGGAGGCCGGGTCGACCTCGCGCAGCAGGCCGGTCCGCACGTCGTAGACGAATCCGCGCACGTCGTCGGTGTGCGGCAGGAAGGGCGAGGTACGCACCCGCTGCATGGACTGCCGTACGTCCTGGTCGGCGTCCTGGAAGGACTCCACCGCCCACGACGGACGCTGCCCGACCTCGGCCTCCAGGTCGCCGCGGAAGTCCTCGGTGAGGGTCTCCATGCCGCAGCCGGTGTGGTGGACGAGGACCACGCTGCGCGTGCCCAGCTTGCGCTGGCTGATGGTGAGGGAGCGGATCACGTCGTCGGTGACCACGCCGCCCGCGTTGCGGATGGTGTGGCAGTCGCCGAGCTCCAGGCCCAGTGCGCCGAGCGGGTCGAGGCGGGCGTCCATGCAGGCCACGACGGCCACGTGCAGGGCAGGCGCGCCGTCCAGTCCGGCGTGCCCGAAGGCCTCGGCGTACCGGGCGTTCGCCTCGACGATACGGTCGGTGACCGTGCCCTCGGTTGCTATGGCGCTCTCCGAACCCGTGGGTACCGATGCAGAAGTCGTCATAGGCATGACGTTACTGGTCACGCACGGTCCAGGCCTCCTGTGGAAGTGCACAAAGAATGCCGCCGAGGGGTGGTTGTGAGGTACCCCACAAGGGTGGTGTCCTCGTCGGCGGGCGAACGGCGGCGACGCGCAGGCCGGTTGATTGACCGGGCGACACCGTGGACTAAAGTGACGCGAAGCGGGAGGCGAGACTCTCCCCGCTGGACTGATTACTTCGGAGACCCCGGCGACGACCGGAGATCTCCCCGCGTGCGCGGCGCGTACGTACGGCTCTGCCTCCTCCCGCTCCCGGTCGGCTGACGCTTCCGGCGCCGGCAGGTCTCATGTCCACGAGCGGGCGGGACCCGGCGGTGCGTACGGCCGCGCCGGATCTGAGAGGGCCCCTTGAGCGACAGTCGACACGTCCCGGTGATGCTCCAGCGGTGCCTGGATCTGCTGGCACCCGCCCTGGAGGACCCGGACGCCGTGGTCGTCGACTGCACCCTCGGCCTCGGCGGCCACAGCGAGGCGCTGCTCGCCAGGTTCCCCGACGCCCGGCTCGTCGCCCTCGACCGCGACAAGGAGGCCCTGCGCCTGTCCGGCGAGCGCCTCGCCCCCTACGGCGAGCGGGCCACCCTCGTCCACGCCGTCTACGACGAGCTCCCCGAGGTGCTCGACCGGCTCGGCATCGCGCGCGTGCGGGGCGTCCTGTTCGACCTGGGCGTCTCCTCCATGCAGCTCGACGAGGCCGGCCGCGGCTTCGCCTACGCCCAGGACGCCCCGCTCGACATGCGGATGGACCAGACGACCGGCGTCAGCGCCGCCGAGGTCCTCAACACCTACCCACCGGGCGAACTCGTGCGCATCCTGCGGGCCTACGGCGAGGAGAAGCAGGCCAAGCGGATCGTCAGCGCGATCGTGCGCGAGCGGGAGAAGGAGCCGTTCAGCAACAGCGCGCGGCTCGTCGAGCTGATCCGGGACGCCCTGCCGCAGGCCGCCAAGCGCACCGGCGGCAACCCGGCCAAGCGCACCTTCCAGGCCCTGCGCATCGAGGTCAACGGCGAGCTCTCCGTGCTGGAACGCGCGATCCCCGCCGCCGTGAAGGCACTCGGCGTGGGCGGACGGATCGCCGTGCTGTCGTACCACTCGCTGGAGGACCGGCTGGTCAAGCAGGTCTTCGCGGCGGGCGCCGCCACCACCGCGCCCCCCGGGCTGCCCGTAGTCCCCGAGCGCTACCAGCCGCGGCTCAAGCTGCTCACCCGTGGTGCCGAACTCCCCACCGAAGAGGAGATCGCCGAGAACCGGCGGGCGGCACCGGCGCGACTGCGCGGGGCCCAGCGCATCAGGGAGGACGTCGAGTGAGGCGTGTGCAGGCCGGACCGAGGGAGCGTGCGTGAGCGGCAAACCCGAACTGAAGGGGAGGGCGGCCCGGCTCGCCCGGCTCCTGCCGACCGGCCCCGGGCAGGCGGCCCGCACGCCTTTCGTCCTCCTGGTCGTCCTCCTCCTCGGCGGCGGTCTCATCTGCCTCCTGGTGCTGAACTCGGCCCTCAGTGAGGGCGCGTTCCAGCTGGACGACCTCCAGCGCGGAACCAAGAACCTCACCGACGAGGAGCAGGCCCTCCAACGGGACATCGACGCCTACTCCGCGCCCGACGCCCTGCAGCGCCGCGCCCGCGAGCTCGGCATGGTGCCCGGCGGCGACCCCGCCTTCCTCGACCCCGACGGCACCGTCAAGGGCGTCCCCAGCGCCGCTCCCGGCGTCCGGCAGCCCGCCGCGCACACCCCTCTGGTCCTCGCTCCCGAGGCCATGCCCAACGGCCTCGCCCCGACCCCCGGCAGGTGACGGAAGTGTCCGACAGGCAACCGCCGCGCCGCCGCGTGCCCGGCCCCGCAAGGCCCGCCCGTCCCGACGCCCGGCGCCGCCCCGCCCCCGGGGCCCGTCCGGCCCGGCCCCGCCCGGGACAGGGGCGCCCCGCGGTGTCCAAGCCGCTGCGGCTGGGCAGCCCCCGCCCCCGCCTGCGGCTGGTGGGGCTCGCGCTGACCCTGGTCCTGGCCGCCTTCGTCGTACGGCTGTTCCAGGTGCAGGCCGTCGACGCGAGCACGTACGCCGCCAAGGCCGAGCAGAACCGGTACGTCGGGCAGGTGCTGGCCGCGGACCGGGGCGAGATCACCGACCGGTCCGGTGTGGCCCTCGCGACCAGCGAGGACGCCTACGACATCACCGCCGACCCCACGATGTTCGCCCCCGGCATGCTGAAGATCGCGGACGGCCCCGAGCAGGCGGCCGCACTCCTGGCCCCGATCCTCGGCCAGGAGCAGGAGGACCTGGTCAAGAAGCTGCGGCCGAAGAACACCGCCCTGCGCTACGTCAAGCTGGCCTCCCGCCGGACCCCGCAGGTCTGGAAGCAGATCAAGGACCTGAAGTCCGCACTCGCCGAGAAGGCCGAGACCGACAAGTCCTCGCCCAACGTCCTGGCCGGCGTCTTCTCCGTCGCCACCAGCAAGCGCGTGTACCCCGGCGGCGACCTGGCCGCCGGGATACTGGGCTGGGTCAACAGCGAGGGCAAGCCCGGCGGCGGCATCGAACTGCAGCTGAACAAGCAGCTCGCCGGCAAGGACGGCAAGATCCGCTACGCCCAGTCCGGCGGCCGTCTCGTGCCCACCGCGGGCTCCACCGAGACACCCGCCGTCCCCGGCAGCGACGTCGAGCTCACCATCGACCGCGACATCCAGTGGGCCGCCCAGAACGCCATCAGCGAGCAGGTGAAGGAGTCCGCGGCCGACCGCGGCTACGTCATCGTCCAGGACACCCGCACCGGGCAGGTCCTGGCCATGGCCAACTCGCCCGGCTTCGACCCGAACGACCTGTCCGACGCCGACCCGGCCGCCCTGGGCAACGCCGCCGTCCAGGACGCCTTCGAGCCCGGGTCCACCGCCAAGGTCATGTCGATGGCGGCCGTCCTCCAGCAGAAGGTGGCCACGCCCGGGACCCATGTGGTCGTGCCCAACCGGCTGCACCGCGGCGACCGGCTCTTCAAGGACGACATCGACCACCCGACCTGGTACCTCACGCTCAACGGCGTCCTCGCCAAGTCCAGCAACATCGGCACGATCCTCGCCACCGGGCAGCTCGGAAAGACCCAGGCCCAGGCCAACCAGGTCCTCTACGACTATCTGCGCAGGTTCGGCCTCGGCAGCTACACCGGGCTCGGCTTCCCCGGCGAGACCAAGGGCATCCTCGCCCCGCCCGGCAAGTGGTCGACCTCGCAGCAGTACACGATCCCTTTCGGCCAGGGCGTCTCCATCAACGCCATGCAGGCGGCCTCGGTGTACTCGACCATCGCCAACGGCGGCGTCCGCGTCCAGCCCACCCTCGTGAGCGGCACCAGAGGCCCCGACGGCCAGTTCACGCCCGCCCCGAAGCCCGAGAAGAGCCGGGTCGTCAGCGAAGCGACGGCGAAGACCCTCGCCCACATGCTGGAGTCCGTCGTGGACGACGAGGAGGGCACCGGCACCAAGGCACGCATCCCCGGCTACCGCGTCGCGGGCAAGACGGGTACCGCCAACCGAGTGGATCCGGCCACCGGCAAGTACCACGGCTACACCTCCTCGTTCGCCGGGTTCGCGCCCGCCGACAAGCCCCGCATCACCGTCTACTGCGCCATCCAGAACGCAACCCGGGGCAGCTACTTCGGCGGGCAGATCTGCGGACCCGTCTACAAGAAGGTCATGGAGTTCGCACTGAAGTCCCTCCAGGTCCCGCCGACCGGCGCCAAGGCCGCGAAGCTGCCCGTCTCCTTCAAACAGTGACCAGGGCCGACCCGCCCTGATCAGCACTCAGCCCCACCGAGCCACCAGGACCGCCTCCGTGACAACGATCACCCCCGACCCCGGCAACCGGAGCAGCACCGGCCCCTCACTTCGCCCGGAGGCGGGTACGCCCGGTACGCTCACCGCCGTGCCACACGCTGATCAGTCCCAAACCACCCAGAAGGGCCATCCCGTGACATACCCCGGGCCGCCCAGGCCGGTTCAGGTCTCCGCCACACCCCTCGCGGAACTCGCCGGTCAGCTGGGTGCCACCGCGCCGGAGAGCGCCGCCGAGGTCACGGGCATCACCCACGACTCGCGTGCCGTGCGTCCCGGCGACCTGTACGCCGCCCTCCCGGGGGCCCGGGTGCACGGCGCCGACTTCGTCAACCAGGCCGCGGGTCTCGGTGCCGCCGCCGTGCTGACCGACCCGACGGGCGCCGAGCGCGCCGCCGCGTCCGGCCTGCCGGTCCTGGTCGTCGACGACCCGCGCGCACAGATGGGCGAGCTGGCCGCCACGATCTACGGCCACCCCGGCCGGGACCTGCTCCAGATCGGCATCACCGGCACCTCCGGCAAGACCACCACCGCCTACCTCGTCGAAGGCGGCCTGAAGACGGTTCGGTCCACCGGCCTGATCGGCACGGTCGAGATGCGCATCGGCGACGAGCGCATCAAGTCCGAGCGCACCACCCCCGAAGCCACCGACCTCCAGGCCCTGTTCGCCGTCATGCGCGAACGCGGTGTGGACGCGGTCGCCATGGAGGTCTCCAGCCACGCCCTGGTCCTCGGCCGGGTCGACGGCTGCGTCTTCGACATCGGCGTCTTCACCAACCTCAGCCCGGAACACATGGAGTTCCACTCGGGCATGGAGGACTACTTCCAGGCCAAGGCGCAGCTGTTCACGCCGGAACGCGGCAAACTCGGCGTGGTCAACGTCGACGACGAATACGGCCGCCGGCTGGCGAACGAGGCCACCGTCCCGGTCGTCACCTACTCCGCCGAGGGCCACCCCGACGCCGACTGGCGCGCCGAGGACGTCGAGGTCGGCCGGCTGGACTCGACGTTCACCGTCGTCGGTCCGAAGGGCGAGCGGATCAGCGCCAAGTCGCCGCTGCCGGGTCCCTTCAACGTGGCCAACACCCTGGCCGCCATCGTCGCCCTCGCCGTCGCCGGCCTCGACCCGCAGGCCGCCGCCGACGGTGTCGCCGCCGTCCCGGGCGTCCCGGGCCGCCTGGAGCGCGTGGACGCCGGGCAGCCCTACCTCGCGGTCGTCGACTACGCCCACAAGACCGACGCCGTCGAGTCCGTGCTGCGCGCCCTGCGCAAGGTCACCGAGGGCAGGCTGCACATCGTCCTCGGCTGCGGTGGCGACCGGGACAGGACCAAGCGCGAGCCCATGGGCGCCGCCGCGGCGCGGCTCGCCGACACCGCCGTACTGACCTCCGACAACCCTCGCGGCGAGGACCCCCTCGCGATCCTCGCCACGATGCTCCAGGGCGCGGCGTCCGTGCCCGCGCACGAGCGCGGCGAGGTGCAGGTCTTCGAGGACCGGGCCGCGGCGATCGCCGCCGCCGTGGCCCGCGCCGAGCCCGGCGACACCGTGCTGGTCGCGGGCAAGGGCCACGAGCAGGGCCAGGACATCGCCGGGGTGGTCCGTCCCTTCGACGACCGCCAGGTGCTCCGCGAAGCCATCCAGAAGACCCAGGGATGAAAATCCAGAAGACCCAGGGGATGAACTTGTGATCGCCCTCTCCCTCGCCGAGATCGCAGAAGTCGTCGGCGGGCAGACGCACGACATACCGGATCCGTCCGTCCAGGTCACCGGCCCGGTGGTCCGGGACTCCCGGGAGGCGGGGCCGGGCAGCCTGTTCGTGGCCTTCGCCGGGGAACGCGTGGACGGCCACGACTTCGCGGCGGCGGTCGTCGAGGCGGGAGCGGTGGCCGTGCTCGGCACCCGGCCCGTCGGCGTCCCCGCCATCGTCGTGGACGACGTCCAGAGCGCCCTCGGCGCCCTCGCCCGGCACGTCGTACGGCGGCTCGGCGCGACCCTCGTCGCCCTCACCGGCTCGGCCGGCAAGACCAGCACCAAGGACCTCATCGCGCAGGTGCTGCGGCGCAAGGCGCCGACGGTCTTCACGCCCGGCTCGCTCAACAACGAGATCGGACTGCCCCTGACCGCGCTCAGCGCCACCGAGGAGACGAAGTTCCTCGTGCTGGAGATGGGCGCCCGCGGCATCGGGCACATCCGCTACCTCGCCGGCCTGACACCCCCGAAGGTCGGTCTCGTCCTCAACGTGGGCAGCGCCCACATCGGCGAGTTCGGCGGCCGCGAGCAGATCGCGCAGGCCAAGGGCGAACTCGTCGAGGCCCTGCCCTCCGAGGCCGAGGGCGGCACCGCGATCCTCAACGCGGACGATCCCTACGTACGGGCCATGGCCTCCCGTACGAAGGCGAAGGTGGTCTATTTCGGAGAGTCCGGCGAAGCGGACGTCTCCGCCGAGAACGTGCGACTCACGGACACCGGACAGCCTTCGTTCAGGCTTCACACACCCTCCGGTGCAAGCGATGTGACCATGCGCCTGTACGGTGAGCACCACGTGTCGAACGCGCTCGCCGCGGCCGCCGTCGCCCACGAGTTGGGCATGTCCGCTGACGAGATCGCCGTGGCGCTCTCCGAGGCGGGCTCCCTCTCCCGCTGGCGGATGGAGGTCACCGAGCGCCCGGACGGCGTGACGGTCGTCAACGACGCCTACAACGCGAACCCCGAGTCGATGAAGGCCGCGCTGCGCGCGCTCGCGGCCATGGGCAAGGGGCGTCGTACGTGGGCGGTGCTCGGCAAGATGGCCGAGCTCGGGGACGAGGCTCTCGCCGAGCACGACGCGGTCGGGCGGCTCGCCGTCCGGCTCAACGTCAGCAAGCTCGTCGCGGTCGGTGGCAGGGAAGCCGCCTGGCTGCAACTGGGCGCATATAACGAGGGTTCGTGGGGTGAGGAGTCGGTGCACGTGTCCGACGCACAGGCGGCGGTCGACCTGTTGCGCAGCGAGCTGCGCCCGGGGGACGTCGTACTCGTGAAGGCGTCCCGTTCGGTCGGTCTGGAGAGCGTGGCGCAGGCGCTCGTCGAGACCGGTGCCGAGGGTGAGGTTTCCGCCCGATGATGAAGCAGATCCTGTTCGCAGGAGTCATTGGCCTGTTCCTGACACTGGTCGGAACCCCGCTGCTGATCAAGCTGCTCGCCCGCAAGGGCTACGGCCAGTACATCCGCGACGACGGCCCGCGCGAGCACGCCAGCAAGCGCGGTACGCCGACCATGGGCGGCATCGCCTTCATCCTGGCCACGGTCGCCGCGTACTTCCTGGCCAAGGTGATCACGGGCTATCTGGACCCGGACGTCGACGCGGCGCCGACCTTCTCGGGCCTGCTGGTGCTGGGCCTGATGGTCGGCATGGGCCTGGTCGGCTTCCTCGACGACTACATCAAGATCGTCAAGCGGCGTTCGCTCGGTCTGCGGGCCAAGGCGAAGATGGCCGGCCAGCTGATCGTCGGCATCAGCTTCGCCGTGCTGTCGCTGCAGTTCGCGGACAACCGCGGCAACACCCCGGCCTCCACGAAGCTGTCCTTCATCACGGACTTCGGCTGGACGATCGGCCCGGTGCTGTTCGTGGTCTGGGCGCTGTTCATGATCCTCGCCATGTCGAACGGCGTGAACCTGACCGACGGTCTGGACGGCCTGGCCACCGGCGCCTCGGTCCTGGTCTTCGGCGCCTACACCTTCATCGGCGTCTGGCAGTTCCAGGAGTCCTGCGCCAACGCGAAGACGCTGACCAACCCGGGCGCCTGCTACGAGGTGCGTGATCCCCTCGACCTCGCGGTGGTGGCCTCCGCGCTGATGGGCGCGTGTCTCGGCTTCCTGTGGTGGAACACCTCGCCGGCCAAGATCTTCATGGGCGACACCGGTTCGCTCGCGCTCGGCGGTGTGCTCGCCGGCCTCGCCATCTGCTCGCGCACCGAGCTGCTGATCGCCCTCCTCGGCGGCCTGTTCGTCCTGATCACCATGTCGGTGGTCATCCAGGTCGGCTCCTTCAAGCTCACCGGCAAGCGCGTCTTCCGGATGGCGCCACTTCAGCACCACTTCGAACTCAAGGGCTGGTCCGAAGTGCTCGTCGTGGTCCGCTTCTGGATCATTCAGGGCATTTGTGTCATCGTCGGACTCGGCCTCTTCTACGCGGGATGGGCAGCGGACAAGTGACCTCCTCGGAGCCCTTCGAATTCCAGGGCAAGCACGTCACCGTCGCCGGGCTCGGCGTCTCCGGAGTCCCGGCGGCCAAGGTGCTGCACGGCCTCGGCGCGATCGTCACGGTCGTCAACGACGGCGCCGACGAGCGCGCGCGGGCGCAGGCGGCCGACCTGGAGGCGCTCGGCGTCACCGTGCGCCTCGGCGACGGAGAGACTCTGCCGGAGGGCACCGACCTGATCGTCACCGCGCCCGGCTGGCAGCCTGACAAGCCGCTGTTCGCGGCGGCGGAGCAGGCGGGCGTCCCGGTCTGGGGCGACGTCGAACTGGCCTGGCGCCTGCGCGGCCCCGACGCCGCCGACTGGCTCGCCGTCACCGGCACCAACGGCAAGACCACCACCGTCCAGATGCTGGCGTCGATCCTGAGGGCGGCGGGCCTGCGCACCGCGGCCGTCGGCAACATCGGTGTCTCCCTGCTGGACGCGGTGCTCGGCGAGGAGCGGTACGACGTCCTGGCCGTGGAACTGTCCAGCTACCAGCTCCATTGGGCGCCCTCTCTTCGCGCCCACTCGGCCGCCGTGCTGAACCTCGCCCCCGACCACCTCGACTGGCACGGCTCCATGGAGGCGTACGCCGCCGACAAGGGCCGCATCTACGAGGGCAACCGCGTCGCCTGCGTCTACAACGTCGCCGACAAGGCCACCGAGGACCTGGTCCGCGGGGCCGACGTCGAGGAGGGCTGCCGCGCCGTCGGCTTCACCCTCGGTACGCCCGCGCCCTCCCAACTCGGCGTGGTGGAGGGCATCCTGGTCGACCGGGCCTTCGTCGAGAACCGGCAGAAGAACGCCCAGGAGCTCGCCGAGGTCGCCGACGTCAACCCGCCGGCCCCGCACAACATCGCCAACGCCCTCGCGGCCGCGGCCCTCGCCCGCGCCTACGGCGTGCCCGCCAAGGCCGTACGGGACGGCCTGCGGGCGTTCACCCCGGACGCGCACCGCATCGCGCACGTCGCGGACGTGGACGGCGTCGCGTACATCGACGACTCCAAGGCGACCAACACCCATGCCGCGGAAGCCTCGTTGGCGGCGTACGAACCGATCGTGTGGATCGCCGGCGGGCTCGCGAAGGGCGCCACCTTCGACGAGCTGGTCGCCAAGTCGGCGAAGCGGCTGCGGGCCGCCGTACTGATCGGCGCGGACCGGGCGCTCATCCGCGAAGCCCTGGCGCGACACGCCCCGGAGGTACCCGTCGTCGACCTCGACCGGACCGACACTGGGGCGATGCGCGCGGCGGTCCAGGAGGCGCGGAAACTCGCGTCGCCGGGTGACACGGTGCTGCTGGCTCCGGCCTGTGCCTCCATGGACATGTTCGCCAACTACAACAAGCGCGGGGACGCCTTCGCGGACGCCGTCCGTGAGCTCGGCTCCGCCGACGGCTGACCCGGGTCCGCCTCGCCCGGCGGCGGCGCCGGGCGTACCTGGGAGGGACGCGTGACACGGATGTGGCTGGTGCCCGAGCGGCCTGGGGGCGTGCACCGCGCACCGTCCCCCTCCGGTACGGCAGGGTGAGCCGCGATGCCCACCAGCCGCACCGGACGGCCGCCGACCCCCCGTGCCCCCAAACGCCCCGTCGCGCCACGGCCCGCGCGTGAGAACGGCGTCCTCGGCCTCTACACCCGCGCCCGCAAGGGCTGGGACCGGCCGCTGACCGCCTACTACCTGATCCTCGGGGGCAGTCTGCTGATCACCGTGCTGGGGCTGGTGATGGTCTACTCGGCCTCCCAGATCACCGCACTGCAGATGTCGCTGCCGGGTTCGTACTTCTTCCGCAAGCAGCTGCTCGCGGCGGGCATCGGCACCGGACTGCTGTTCGCGGCCTCGCGGATGCCGGTGAGACTCCACCGGGCGCTCGCCTACCCCATCCTCGCGGGCGCCGTCTTCCTCATGGCCCTGGTACAGGTCCCGGGGATAGGGGTGTCGGTCAACGGCAACCAGAACTGGATCTCCCTCGGCGGCTCCTTCCAGATCCAGCCCAGCGAGTTCGGCAAGCTCGCCCTGGTGCTGTGGGGCGCCGACCTGCTCGCCCGCAAGCAGGACAAGAGGCTGCTCAACCAGTGGAAGCACATGCTCGTGCCCCTGGTGCCGGCCGCCTTCATGCTGCTCGGTCTGATCATGATCGGCGGCGACATGGGCACCGCCATCATCCTCACGGCCATCCTGTTCGGCCTGCTCTGGCTGGCCGGCGCCCCCACGCGGCTGTTCGCCGGGGTGCTGTCGATCGCCGCCGTGCTCGGCCTGATCCTCATCAAGACCAGCCCCAACCGCATGGCCCGCCTGCAGTGCCTGGGCGCCACCGAACCCCAGTCGGGGCCCGTCGACTGCTGGCAGGCCGTGCACGGGATCTACGCCCTGGCCTCCGGCGGAATCTTCGGTTCCGGTCTGGGCGCCAGTGTGGAGAAATGGGGCCAACTCCCCGAAGCCCACACCGACTTCATCTTCGCCGTCACCGGTGAGGAACTGGGCCTGGCGGGGACGCTGTCGGTACTCGCCCTCTTCGCGGCTCTAGGCTATGCGGGTATCCGCGTGGCCGGACGCACGGAGGACCCCTTCGTCAGGTATGCCGCGGGAGGCGTGACCACCTGGATCACGGCCCAGGCCGTGATCAACATCGGTGCGGTGCTCGGTCTGCTGCCGATCGCCGGCGTCCCCCTCCCGCTGTTCTCCTACGGGGGATCCGCCCTGCTGCCGACCATGTTCGCCATCGGGCTGCTGATCGCCTTCGCGCGTCAGGACCCCGCTGCGCGGATGGCGCTTGCGATGCGGCAACCCCGCTTTGGTAGAAAGCGGGGGGCGGGGGGCACCGGTTCCGGTCGGAGTCCCCGGAGATGGAACACGATGCGACGGCGTGCCTCGGCGGCGCGCTCGTCCGGAGAGCGGTGAATTTCGGTGCATGTCGTACTCGCCGGCGGAGGAACCGCGGGCCACATCGAGCCCGCGCTCGCCCTCGCGGACGCCCTGCGCAGGCAGGACCCGAGCGTGGGCATCACGGCCCTGGGCACGGAGCGCGGCCTCGAGACCCGTCTCGTACCCGAGCGCGGGTACGAACTCGCGCTGATCCCCGCCGTTCCACTGCCGCGCAAGCCCACCCCCGAGCTGATCACGGTGCCCGGCCGGCTGCGCGGCACCATCAAGGCGACCGAGCAGATCCTGGAGCGCACCAGGGCGGACGCCGTGGTCGGCTTCGGCGGCTACGTCGCCCTGCCCGGCTACCTCGCGGCCAAGCGCCTGGGCGTGCCGATCGTGATCCACGAGGCCAACGCCCGCCCGGGCCTGGCCAACAAGATCGGCTCGCGCTACGCCAGCCAGGTCGCCGTCTCCACGCCCGACAGCAAGCTGCGGGGCGCCCGCTACATCGGCATCCCGCTGCGCCGCTCCATCGCCACCCTGGACCGGGCCGCCGTACGCCCGGAGGCCCGGGCCGCGTTCGGGCTCGACCCGAACCTGCCCACGCTGCTGGTCACCGGTGGCTCCCAGGGCGCCCGCCGCCTGAACGAGGTCGTCCAGCAGGTCGCGCCCTGGCTCCAGCAGGCCGGTATCCAGATCCTGCACGCGGTCGGCCCGAAGAATGAACTGCCGCACGTCCAGCAGATGCCGGGGATGCCCCCCTATGTCCCGGTAAGTTACCTGGACCGGATGGACCTCGCGTACGCCGCGGCCGACATGATGCTCTGCCGCGCGGGCGCGATGACCGTCGCCGAACTCTCCGCCGTCGGGCTCCCGGCCGCCTACGTCCCGCTGCCCATCGGCAACGGCGAACAGCGGCTCAACGCCCAGCCGGTGGTCAAGGCCGGTGGCGGACTGCTGGTCGACGACGCGGAGCTGACTCCCGAGTGGGTCCAGCAGAACGTCCTGCCCGTGCTCGCCGACCCGCACCGGCTGTACCAGATGTCCCGCAGCGCCGCCGAGTTCGGCCGCCGGGACGCCGACGACCTGCTCGTCGGCATGGTGTACGAGGCGATCGCCGCCAGTCGTGCACACCGATAGGACTGTATGACGGAAGGCAGGGGAGCGTGGCCGGATCGACCACCGCCGAACGCGGTGAACGCCAGCAGGAGTCGTCCGGCCCGCCGCCCCGCCTGCGGTCCAGGCGCGCCCGGCTGCGCGCACTCGTCCTCCTGGGCCTCGCCCTGGTCTTCCTCGGCATCCCGACCGTCTGGCTGTTCTACGGCTCCGACTGGCTGCGCGCCGAGCATGTCTCGGTCTCCGGGACCCGGGTCCTGACGCCGGCTCAGGTCGAAGCGGCGGCCGATGTTCCGTTCGGCAAGCCGCTGATTTCGGTCGACACCGATGCGATCGAGACGCGACTGCGCCGAAAATTGCCCCGAATTGACTCGGTTGACGCGGTCCGCTCCTGGCCTCATGGAATCGACCTGAAAGTGGTTGAGCGGACTCCGGTTCTGATTGTCCAAAAGGGCGGAAAGTTCGTCGAAGTGGACGACGACGGTGTCCGCTACGCCACGGTTTCCGAGGCCCCGAAAGGCGTCCCGGCGCTGGAATTGACGCTCGCCCGGTCCGGATCCGCCGCCGCGAGCCTGCGCCGCTTCGGCGAGCCCAGGCTGGTGCGCGAGGCCGTCGGTGTCGCCCGCGCGCTCCCGGCCGCCGTCGCACGCGAGACGCAAACCGTCAAGGTCCGTTCCTACGACGCCATCTCGCTGGAGTTGCGGGACGGCCGCACGGTCGTCTGGGGAAGCAGCGAGAAGGGCGCCGCGAAGGCCCGTACGCTCACCGCTCTGATGAAAGCCTCGCCCGGTGCGGGGTACTTCGACGTGAGTGTGCCCACCGCTCCCGCGTCATCAGGGAGTTGACGCACATCCGCGCAGGCCAGCACCCTGGTTGGGCAGTGCTACGGCTGATCACATAGGGTGAAAAGAAAAACGGGAGGTTCGGCGTGTTCGTTGAACGCGCGCCACTTGTCGACTTAGTGTCCTGTTCAGAAGACTCCAAGGAACGGACACACTGGTAACCCTAAACTTCAGGGTTAGGGTTCGGGTCGGCGATACGGACCGTCCCATTCGGCATCAGTCGTCGGGTCGCGGGGCGCAGGGCGTCACGCTGATCCGGCGACACGTAACTCGAGGCGAGAGGCCTTCGACGTGGCAGCACCGCAGAACTACCTCGCAGTCATCAAAGTCATCGGTGTCGGCGGCGGTGGTGTCAATGCCATCAACCGGATGATCGAGGTCGGTCTCAAGGGCGTCGAGTTCATCGCCATCAACACCGACGCGCAAGCTCTGTTGATGAGCGACGCCGACGTCAAGCTGGACGTCGGCCGTGAACTCACCCGCGGACTCGGCGCCGGAGCCAACCCGGACGTGGGCCGCAAGGCCGCCGAGGACCACCGCGAGGAGATCGAGGAGGTCCTCAAGGGGGCCGACATGGTCTTCGTGACAGCCGGTGAAGGCGGCGGCACCGGCACCGGCGGCGCGCCCGTCGTGGCCAACATCGCCCGCAAGCTCGGTGCCCTCACCATCGGTGTGGTCACGCGCCCGTTCACCTTCGAGGGGCGGCGCCGCGCGAACCAGGCCGAGGACGGCATCGCCGAACTCCGCGAAGAGGTCGACACCCTCATCGTCATCCCGAACGACCGGCTGCTGTCCATCTCGGACCGCCAGGTCTCGGTGCTGGACGCCTTCAAGTCGGCCGACCAGGTCCTGCTCTCCGGTGTCCAGGGCATCACCGACCTCATCACCACCCCCGGCCTCATCAACCTCGACTTCGCCGACGTCAAGTCGGTCATGTCCGAGGCCGGCTCGGCCCTCATGGGCATCGGCTCGGCCCGCGGCGACGACCGCGCGGTGGCCGCCGCCGAGATGGCGATCTCCTCGCCGCTGCTGGAGGCGTCCATCGACGGCGCCCGCGGTGTCCTGCTCTCCATCTCCGGCGGCTCCGACCTCGGCCTGTTCGAGATCAACGAGGCCGCCCAGCTGGTGAGCGAGGCCGCGCACCCCGAGGCCAACATCATCTTCGGCGCGGTGATCGACGACGCCCTCGGTGACGAGGTGCGGGTCACCGTGATCGCGGCCGGCTTCGACGGCGGCCAGCCGCCCGCCAAGCGGGACAACGTCCTCGGCTCGTCCTCGGCCCAGCGCGAGGAGCCGGCCCCGGCACGGCACACCGAGAGCCGCCCGTCCTTCGGATCGCTCGGCAGTGTGACCCCGAAGGAGGACCCGGAGCCCGCTCCGAAGCCGGTCGAGGACATCCCGGTCGCCCCGCCGGTGCCGCCGGCGCCGCGGACCTACTCGGACAGCGCGGCCGAGGAACTGGACGTACCGGACTTCCTCAAGTGATCCTTCAGTCGTGATAGGACAGCGCGAGAGCGCGAGCGGCGCGCACTTCGGCTTCACCGACCGGTGGGGCGGGGTGAGCGCCGCTCCGTATGAGGAGCTCAACCTCGGCGGAGCGGTCGGTGACGACCCCGACGCCGTACGCACCAACCGGGACCTGGCCGCCAAGCACCTGGGTGTCGAGCCGGACCGGGTCGTCTGGATGAACCAGGTGCACGGGGCCGACGTGGCGGTGGTGGACGGGCCGTGGGGACCGTCGGCCGAGATCTCGTCGGTCGACGCGATCGTCACGACGCGCCGGGGGCTCGCCCTCGCCGTGCTCACCGCAGACTGCGTGCCGGTGCTGCTCGCCGACCCCGTGGCCGGAATCGTCGCCGCGGCCCACGCGGGCCGGCCCGGCATGATCGCCGGAGTCGTCCCGGCCGCCCTGCGCGCGATGACGGAACTGGGTGCCGAGCCCTCCCGCATCGTCGCCCGCACCGGGCCCACCGTCTGTGGCCGGTGTTACGAAGTGCCCGAGGCGATGCGCGCCGAGGTGTCCGCCGTCGAGCCGGCGGCGTACGCCGAGACCGGTTGGGGCACACCGGCGGTCGACGTGAGCGCCGGAGTGCACGCCCAGCTGGAACGGCTCGGGGTGCGCGACCGGGAGCAGTCGCCGGTGTGCACGCTGGAGTCGCACGATCACTTCTCGTACCGCCGCGACCGCACCACGGGTCGGCTCGCGGGTTATGTGTGGCTGGACTGAGTGGACATGACGGACCGTAAGGACGAACTCGCCGCGAATCTGGCGAGAGTGGAGCGGCGCATCGCGGACGCGTGCGCTGCCGCGGGGCGGGCACGCGACGAGGTGACCCTGATCGTGGTCACCAAGACCTACCCCGCGAGCGACGTACGGATCCTCGCGGACCTCGGTGTGCGGCACGTCGCGGAGAACCGCGACCAGGACGCGGCCCCCAAGGCCGCCGCCTGCTCGGATCTGTCCCTCACCTGGCACTTCGTGGGTCAGCTCCAGACCAACAAGGTGCGTTCGGTGGTCGGTTACGCGAATTTCGTGCAGTCGGTCGATCGTCCCAAGCTCGTCACAGCTCTGTCGAAGGAGGCCGTCCGGACCGGGCGGGAGCTGGGGTGCCTCCTCCAGGTCGCACTCGACGCCGGTGAGAGCGCCCGCGGCGAGCGGGGCGGTGTCGCGCCCGGCGGGATCGGGGAGTTGGCCGACCTCGTGGCCGGCGCACCGGGGCTCCGGCTCGACGGACTGATGACCGTCGCGCCGCTCACCGGCGAGTACGCCGGGCGCGAACTGGAGGCCTTCGAGCGGCTGGTGGTTTTGTCGACCGACCTGCGCACGAGTCATCCGGCTGCCACCATGGTCTCGGCAGGGATGAGTACGGACCTCGAACAGGCCGTGGCGGCCGGAGCGACACATGTGCGCGTCGGCAGCGCGGTACTCGGAGTCCGCCCCAGGCTCGGGTAACGTCGCCAAGAAGTCGGACCACAGCAGAAAATATGGTCATTGCCGCCGAAAGGCGGATTCAAGGACCACGTGGATCGCGGGCACTTGGCAGTCGTCAGCCGATCCACCACAGAGCGGAGGACTCAGAGCATGGCCGGCGCGATGCGCAAGATGGCGGTCTACCTCGGCCTCGTGGAGGACGATGGGTACGACGGCCGCGGATTCGACCCCGACGACGACTTCGAACCCGAACTGGACCCGGAGCCCGAGCGGGACCACCGACGGCACGAGCCGTCCCATCAGCCGCACGTCTCACATCAGCCCCAAAGGGACGAAGAGGTACGAGTCGTGCAGCCGCCCGCGCCTCGCGAACCGGCCGCCCGCTCCGCTTCGCTACCCGCGGAATCCAGTCGCCCGGCGCGCATCGCGCCCGTGGCGTCCATCACACAAGAACGCGCAAGTCTGGAGAAGAACGCACCGGTGATCATGCCCAAGGTCGTGTCCGAACGAGAGCCTTACCGGATCACCACGCTTCACCCACGGACCTACAACGAGGCCCGTACCATCGGGGAACACTTCCGTGAAGGCACTCCGGTGATCATGAATCTGACTGAGATGGACGACACAGATGCGAAGCGACTTGTCGACTTTGCGGCAGGTCTGGTGTTTGGTCTTCACGGCAGTATCGAGCGGGTGACGCAGAAGGTGTTCCTGTTGTCGCCTGCTAACGTCGATGTCACGGCGGAGGACAAGGCCCGCATCGCAGAGGGCGGGTTCTTCAACCAGAGCTGAGACGCACCACCGGAACAGCAGTACCGAGCAGGGCACAGGGGAGAGGGAAGCACGAGGTCATGAGCGTGGTTTTGGATGTCGTCTACATCGCGCTGATGTGCTTTCTCATCGTGCTGATCTTCCGACTGGTCATGGACTATGTCTTCCAGTTCGCCCGCTCATGGCAACCCGGCAAGGCGATGGTGGTCGTTCTGGAGGCCACCTACACTGTCACCGATCCACCGCTCAAGCTTCTGCGGCGGGTCATTCCGCCGCTGCGTCTCGGGGGCGTGGCGCTAGACCTGTCCTTCTTCGTACTGATGATCATCGTCTACATCCTGATCACACTCGTGCGGAACGCGATGTGAGCGATGTGACAGTTACGGTCTTGCCGAATGCCGACGACTACGTTGAGGTGAAGAGATGCCGTTGACCCCCGAGGACGTGCGGAACAAGCAGTTCACGACCGTCCGCCTCCGAGAAGGCTATGACGAGGACGAGGTCGATGCCTTCCTCGATGAGGTCGAAGCCGAACTGACCCGCCTGCTCCGCGAGAACGAGGACCTGCGCGCCAAACTGGCCGCGGCCACGCGCGCTGCTGCGCAGAACCAGCAGAACATGCGCAAGCCGCCGGAGCCGCAGCAGGATCAGCAGCAACAGCAGCAGGGCATGCGCGGTCCGGGTGGTCCTGTCCCCGCCGGCATATCGGGCCCGCCGCAGCAGCAGATGGGTGGCCCCATGGGTGGTCCGCCCCAGCTGCCGAGCGGTGCCCCGCAGCTGCCCGCCGGTCCCGGCGGTCAGGGTGGACCCCAGGGTCCCGGTCCGATGGGCCAGGGTCCGGGTCCGATGGGCCAGCCCCCGATGCAGCAGCAGATGGGCGGCCCGATGGGCGGCCCCGGCCCGATGGGTGGCCCGATGGGCGGCCCCGGTCAGCAAGGCCCCGGTGGCGACAGTGCCGCCCGTGTCCTCTCGCTGGCCCAGCAGACCGCCGACCAGGCGATCGCCGAGGCTCGTTCCGAGGCCAACAAGATCGTCGGCGAGGCGCGTTCGCGTGCCGAGGGTCTGGAGCGTGACGCCCGTGCCAAGGCCGACGCCCTGGAGCGGGACGCGCAGGAGAAGCACCGCGTCGCGATGGGCTCCCTGGAGTCCGCCCGCGCCACGCTGGAGCGCAAGGTCGAGGACCTGCGCGGCTTCGAGCGCGAGTACCGCACGCGCCTGAAGTCGTACCTGGAGTCGCAGCTGCGCCAGCTGGAGACCCAGGCCGACGACTCGCTGGCCCCGCCGCGTACTCCGGCGGCCGCGTCCCTCCCGCCGTCCCCGGCGCCTTCCATGGCTCCGGCCGGCGCGAGTGCCCCGTCCTACGGCGGTGGCAACCAGACGATGGGCGGCGCACCCTCGCCGTCCGGTCCGTCCTATGGCGGTCAGCAGCAGATGTCGCCGGCGATGACCCAGCCGATGGCGCCGGTCCGTCCGCAGGGCCCGTCCCCGATGGGTCAGGCGCCGTCGCCGATGCGGGGCTTCCTGATCGACGAGGATGACAACTGACGGCCTGATGGCCAGTAGTACGGCATAGACGTCGGCAGCGTTCAGGGCGAGGCCCCGGGTTCCCACCCGGGGCCTCGCCCTTTTGTGCTCCGTGCGTTCGGCACCGCGCACCGGTGTTCGTGCGTACGCAACGCCGAAGGCCCGGGCCCGCCAAGATCTTCGGCGGGCCCGGGCCTTCGGGCTGTTCGGCCTGAGTGCTAGGCCTTGCGCAGGCGGAAGGTCAGGGACAGGCCCTCGTCGGTGAAGGGCTCGCCGTAGGAGTCGTCCGGCTCGCCCTGGGCGAAGTCCGTTGCCAGGACCTCGTCGGCGATCAGGCCGGCGTGCTCGGCCAGGGCCTCGGTGACGGCCGGGTCGGTCGCCGTCCAGCGCAGCGCGATGCGGTCGGCCACGTCGAGACCGCTGTTCTTGCGGGCCTCCTGGATCAGGCGGATCGCGTCCCGTGCCAGGCCGGCCCGGCGCAGCTCCTCGGTGATCTCCAGGTCCAGGGCGACCGTCGCACCCGAGTCGGAGGCCACGGACCAGCCCTCGCGGGGCGTCTCCGTGATGATGACCTCATCGGGAGCGAGCGTGATCGTCTCGCCGTCGACCTCGACCGACGCCGTGCTCTCGCGCAGGGCCAGGGACAGGGCGGCCGCGTCCGCGTTCGCGACGGCCTTGGCCACGTCCTGGACGCGCTTGCCGAACCGCTTGCCCAGCGCGCGGAAGTTGGCCTTCGCCGTGGTGTCGACCAGGCTGCCGCCGACCTCGCTCAGCGTCGCCAGGGACTCGACGTTCAGCTCCTCCGTGATCTGCGTGCGCAGTTCGGAGCCCAGCGCGTCGAAGCCCGTCGCCGCGATCAGCGCGCGGGACAGCGGCTGACGTGTCTTGACGCCCGACTCCGCACGCGTGGCACGGCCCAGTTCCACCAGTCGGCGCACCAGCACCATCTGCTTCGACAGCTCCGGGTCGATGGCGCCGAGGTCCGCCTCCGGCCAGGACGACAGGTGGACCGACTCGGGCGCGCCCGGGGTGACCGGGACGATCAGGTCCTGCCAGACCCGCTCGGCGATGAACGGGGTCAGCGGCGCCATCAGCTGCGTGACCGTCTCGACGACCTCGTGCAGGGTGCGCAGGGCCGCCTTGTCGCCCTGCCAGAAGCGGCGACGGGAGCGGCGCACGTACCAGTTGGACAGGTCGTCGACGAACGCGGACAGCAGCTTGCCGGCGCGCTGGGTGTCGTAGGCGTCCAGTGCCTGGGTGACCTGGTCGGTGAGCGCGTGCAGTTCGGACAGCAGCCAGCGGTCCAGGACCGGGCGGTCGGCCGGCGCCGGGTCGGCCCCGGAGGGGGCCCAGCCTGTCGTACGGGCGTAGAGGGCCTGGAAGGCGACCGTGTTCCAGTACGTCAGGAGCGTCTTGCGGACGACCTCCTGGATCGTGCCGTGGCCCACGCGGCGGGCCGCCCACGGGGAGCCGCCGGCCGCCATGAACCAGCGGACCGCGTCGGCGCCGTGCCGGTCCATCAGCGGGATCGGTTCCAGGGTGTTGCCCAGGTGCTTGGACATCTTGCGGCCGTCCTCGGCCAGGATGTGCCCGAGGCAGACCACGTTCTCGTACGAGGACTTGTCGAAGACGAGCGTGCCGACGGCCATCAGCGTGTAGAACCAGCCGCGGGTCTGGTCGATGGCCTCGCAGATGAACTGTGCCGGGTAGCGGGCCTCGAACAGTTCCTTGTTCTTGTACGGGTAGCCCCACTGCGCGAACGGCATCGAGCCCGAGTCGTACCAGGCGTCGATCACCTCGGGCACGCGCGTGGCCGTCTTGCCGCAGCCGCCCTGCGGGCAGGCGAAGGTGACCTCGTCGATGAACGGGCGGTGCGGGTCCAGGCCCGACTGGTCGGTGCCGGTCAGCTCGGACAGCTCCGCGAGGGATCCGGCGCAGGTGAGGTGGTCGTCCTCGCAGCGCCAGATGGGCAGTGGGGTGCCCCAGTAGCGGTTGCGGGACAGCGCCCAGTCGATGTTGTTGTCCAGCCAGTCGCCGTACCGGCCGTGCTTGACCGTCTCCGGGAACCAGTTGGTGCTCTCGTTCTCCGCGAGGAGGCGGTCCTTGAGCTCCGTGGTGCGGATGTACCAGGAGGGCTGCGCGTAGTAGAGGAGCGCGGTGTGGCAGCGCCAGCAGTGCGGGTAGCTGTGCTCGTAGGGGATGTGCTTGAAGAGCAGGCCGCGGCTGTCGAGGTCCTCGGTGAGCTTCTCGTCGGCCTTCTTGAAGAAGACGCCGCCGACGAGGGGGACGTCCTCCTCGAAGGTGCCGTCCGGGCGGACCGGGTTCACGACCGGAAGGCCGTAGGCGCGGCAGACCTTGAGGTCGTCCTCACCGAAGGCGGGGGACTGGTGGACCAGACCCGTGCCGTCCTCGGTGGTGACGTACTCGGCGTTGACCACGAAGTGGGCCGCCCCGGGGCTGTGACCATTGGTTCCCTCGCTGACGCTCGGGAACTCCACCAGCTCGAAGGGGCGCTGGTACGTCCAGCGCTCCATCTCGGCGCCGGTGAAGGACCGGCCGGTGGCCTCCCAGCCCTCGCCGAGGGCCTTGGCGACGAGCGGCTCGGCGACGACCAGCTTCTCCTCACCGTTCGTCGCGACGACGTAGGTGACCTCGGGGTGCGCGGCGACGGCGGTGTTGGACACCAGGGTCCACGGGGTCGTCGTCCACACCAGGAGGGCGGCCTCGTCGGCGAGCGGGCCGGAGGTGAGCGGGAAGCGGACGAAGACCGACGGGTCGACGACCGTCTCGTAGCCCTGCGCCAGCTCGTGGTCGGACAGGCCCGTGCCGCAGCGGGGGCACCAGGGGGCGACGCGGTGGTCCTGGACCAGCAGGCCCTTGTCGAAGATCTCCTTCAGCGACCACCAGACCGACTCGATGTACTCGGGGTCCATCGTGCGGTACGGGTCCTGGAGGTCGGTCCAGTAGCCCATGCGGGTCGTGAGCTCTTCGAAGGCGTCCGTGTGCCGGGTCACCGACTCGCGGCACTTCGCGTTGAACTCGGCGATGCCGTACGCCTCGATGTCCTGCTTGCCGGAGAAGCCGAGCTCCTTCTCGACGGCGAGCTCGACCGGGAGGCCGTGGCAGTCCCAGCCGGCCTTGCGGGCGACGTGGTAGCCGCGCATGGTCCGGAAGCGGGGGAAGACGTCCTTGAAGACGCGCGCCTCGATGTGGTGGGCACCGGGCATGCCGTTGGCGGTGGGCGGGCCCTCGTAGAACACCCACTCGGGGCGGCCCTCGGACTGCTCCAGGCTCTTGGCGAAGATCTTCTGCTCGCGCCAGAAGTCGAGCACGGCGTGCTCGAGGGCGGGCAGGTCGACCTGTGCGGGCACCTGGCGGTACGTCGGCGATGTCATCAGCGGGCTTCCTCCGGCGGACTTGCTGCCTTCCGTCCGGAGGGACGAGAGCTACGTCTGCCTGCGCCGCCTTCGGCGCGCTCCCGCGGTACCACCCTCCTTGGCCCTCCGGCACGGGGTGTGCGCCGGCGAGCCCCCTCATTGGGGTCGCGATGCCGGGTCTACCGGCCGTCGCTCACTGGCTCCGGCTTTCTTCCGGCGGCTCCGGGGTGATCTTCACGTCGCGCTCGCCCCCGGGCTTCCACCGTCCCCGGGTCGCTCTGGGCTGCGTACGCCGCTACTCGTCCCCATCCACGCTTTTCGCTCCGCCCAGTGTACGGCGCCGCGCGGACAGCGGCCGACCGGTTTTCGGGGCGGCCGGGGACGGGGTGCCGCGTGGGGTGCGATATGGGTTTGATGACCCGAATAACACGGTATAGGTGTTCGGATCCTGGGACGTCCGGCTCGGCGGATTACCGGGCGGGGAGCTGGGCACAACGGATGCATGTTCGCCGCGCGGCGTGCGCGAGGCGGGCGAATCGAGCGGTGTGCCCCGTTGCCGCGGGACTCGAGTCGATTTATCGTCCCAGCACGATTCGCGAGCAAGATCACAATATGTGAAGGGGCCGCGGCCATGGTGGCGAAGAAGACCGCCGTACAGCAGCCGGCGTCCGGGAGGTCCGCGAAGGCCTCCGGCGGCGCTGCGAAGGACGTGGGCGGGAAGAAGTCCACGCAGGGGCGCTCGGCGGGGCGGGCGGCAGGGCGGGCGGCGAAGCAGGACGCGGGGAAGGCGGCCGAGGGGACGAGGGCGACCGGGACGAAGGCGACCGGGACGAAGGCGACCGGGACGAAGGCGACGGCGGGGAAGGCCGTGGCAGGTGAAGCGGTGGCTCCGCAAGCCGCGACCAGGAAGGCACCGGCCGGAACGGCAGTGGCCAAGACGGCGGCGGGGAAGAAGACGGCGGGGAAGAAGACAGCAGGGAGGAAGCCGGTCGCCGCGAGGGCGGCCGGGGGCGCGAAGAAGGCCTCGGCCGAGAAGACCACCGCAGGGAAGGCGGCGGGCAGGGCCGGGGGTACGAAGGCGGCCGGTGAATCGACCGGCACCGGGAAGGCGGCAGGCGCCAAGGCGGCCGGGAGGAAGGCCGCCGCCAAGAAGTCCGCCGTCGACAAGGCCGCGGGCGAGCAGGTCGCCGGGGGCAAGAGCACCACCACGAAGAGCGCGGCCGGGAAGGGCGCTGCCCGGACCGGCGCGGTCACACAGGACACGGCCGCGACCAGCACGGCCAAGAAGGCTGGTGCGGCCGAGGCCGCGCAGCAGACGGGAGCGACGACGGTGGTTGCGAAGAAGACTCCTGGCCCGGCCACGGCGGCGAAGACCGCCGTCCCCAAGGCACGGGTCGCCGCGGCGGAGCCCGGCGAGCTCGCGGTACGCCCCGGCGAGGACCCCTGGACGGCGGAGGAGGTCGAGGAGGCGCGGTCCGAGCTGACCTCCGAGGAGACCCGGCTGCGTGAGGAGATCACGTCGTCGGAGCGGTCCCTCGCGGGCCTGATGCGGGACTCCGGGGACGGCGCGGGCGACGACCAGGCGGACACCGGCACCAAGAACATCACCCGTGAGCACGAGCTGGCCCTGGCCGCCAACGCGCGCGAGATGCTCCTCCAGACCGAGCGCGCCCTGGAACGCCTGCACGCGGGCACCTACGGCCTGTGCGAGAACTGCGGCAACCCCATCGGCAAGGCCCGGATGCAGGCCTTCCCGCGGGCCACGCTCTGCGTTGAGTGCAAGCAGAAGCAGGAGCGCCGGTACTGACCGGCAGCCGAATGCCTCCTGAGCACGTGGGACGCGCGGGGCGTGTCGTACCCTCGTCCTCAGTCGGCACCTAGGTTGAGGGACTCACGTGGCAGAGGCGGAGCGCATCATCGGTACGCCGGACACACCGGACGCGGCCGGGGGCGGCGAGGAGCGGCCCGACGCCGAGGGCACCCCCGCCGGGCGGCCCGGCACCGACCCGGCGGCCGGGTCGGGAACGTCCGGTACCGGCGAGCCGGAGGCCACCGCCGAGCGGCCCCGGGGCAGGCGCCGGATCGCGGTGCTGTTCGCCGTCGCCGCCTTCGCCTACGCGATCGACCTGATCAGCAAGTTGATCGTGGTCGCCAAGCTGGAGCACCACCCGCCCATCGAGATCGTCGGGGACTGGCTGAAGTTCGAGGCGATCCGCAACGCGGGCGCGGCCTTCGGCTTCGGCGAGGCCTTCACCGTGATCTTCACCATGATCGCGGCAGCGGTGATCGTGGTGATCGCGCGCCTCGCCCGCAAGCTCTACAGCCTGCCCTGGGCGATCGCGCTCGGCCTGCTGCTCGGCGGTGCGCTGGGCAACCTCACCGACCGGATCTTCCGGGCACCGGGCGTCTTCGAGGGTGCGGTCGTGGACTTCATCGCGCCCAAGCACTTCGCCGTCTTCAACCTGGCCGACTCGGCGATCGTGTGCGGTGGCATCCTGATCGTGCTGCTGTCCTTCCGCGGTCTCGACCCGGACGGGACCGTCCACAAGGACTGAGCGCGCGTACGGCCCCGTCGTGGCCGTCCGGCATACTCGACGGGTGAGCACGATTCCCGAGATCCGTACCCTGCCCGTGCCCGACGGCCTGGAGGGCGAGCGCGTCGACGCCGCCATCTCCCGCATGTTCGGCTTCTCCCGTACCAAGGCGGCCGAGCTCGCCGCCGCGGGGAAGGTCACGGTCGACGGGTCGGTGGTCGGCAAGTCGGAGCGCGTGCACGGCGGTGCCTGGCTGGAGGTCGAGATGCCGCAGGCGCCCGCGCCGGTGCAGATCGTCGCCGAGCCGGTCGAGGGCATGGAGATCGTGCACGACGACGACGACGTGGTCGTGATCGTCAAGCCGGTCGGTGTCGCCGCGCATCCCAGCCCGGGCTGGACCGGGACGACCGTGATCGGCGGGCTCGCCGCCGCCGGGTACCGCATCTCGACCTCCGGCGCCGCCGAGCGCCAGGGCATCGTGCACCGGCTCGACGTGGGCACCTCGGGGCTGATGGTCGTGGCGAAGTCGGAGCGGGCGTACACCTCGCTCAAGCGCCAGTTCAAGGAGCGCACGGTCGACAAGCGGTACCACACGCTCGTCCAGGGCCACCCCGACCCGACCAGCGGCACCATCGACGCGCCCATCGGCCGGCACCCCCAGCACGACTACAAGTGGGCCGTCACCGCCGAGGGCAAGCCGTCCGTCACGCACTACGACCTCATGGAGGCGTTCCGCGCGGCCTCCCTGCTCGATGTGAAGCTGGAGACCGGCCGCACGCACCAGATCCGCGTCCACATGGCAGCACACCGGCACCCCTGCGTCGGCGACCTCACCTACGGCGCCGACCCGACGCTCGCCAAGCGCCTCGGCCTGACCCGGCAGTGGCTGCACGCGGTGCGGCTCGGCTTCGAACACCCCGGGGACGGGCAGTGGGTGGAGTTCTCCTGCGACTACCCGGAGGACCTGCAGAAGGCCCTGGACCAGGTCCGCGAGGAGACTTACGCGTGAGCACCCCGTACGTGGTGCGGATCGCCGAGGACCCGGCAGACCGCGAGGCGTGCTTCGCGGTGCGCAAGGAGGTCTTCGTCGGCGAGCAGGGCGTGCCGGAGGACCTCGAGTACGACGCGTACGACGCCGGCGCCATCCATGTGCTGGCGGTCCGTGAGGACGGCGTGCCGCTCGGGACGGGGCGGCTGCTGCACGGGGAGGCGGCCGTCGCGCAGACCGGCGGGGACCCCTCCGTGGGTTCCCTCGGCAGGCTCGCAGTGGCGGGCCCGGCGCGCGGACTCGGTGTCGGCGCCGCCCTGGTGCGGGCCATCGAGGACGCGGCTCGCGCGCGAGGGCTCGCTGCCGTGGACCTGCACGCGCAGACGCACGCACTGGGCTTCTACGAGCGGCTCGGGTACGAGCCCTATGGGCCCGAGTACAGGGAGGCGGGCATTCCGCACCAGGGGATGCGGCGTTCGCTTTGACACCACGTGGTGGGTGCCGAAACGGTTTGTCCCGGGAGTTGCGTGGCAGGCTTGAGGTCAGTCGTGTGAACATTTGACCTTTCCGGAGCGCTGACCGTGGATCAGTTGGCCCTGCTGTTCGTGCTGCTGCTCGGGGCGGTGATCAGCGTCCCCTTGGGGGACCGGTTGAAGGTGCCCGCCCCGGTGCTGATGACGCTGCTGGGGATAGTCCTCGCGCTGCTGCCGTTCGTGCCGAACGTCGAGATCGCGCCGGACCTGATCCTGCCGCTGCTGCTGCCGCCCCTGCTGTACGCCGCCGTGCGGCGCACGTCCTGGCGGCAGTTCGCGGCGAACAGGAGGCCGATCTTCCTGCTCGCCGTGGCGCTGGTGTTCGTCACCATGGCCTGTGTGGCCGCGGTGGCCGACGCGATCGTGCCGGGCCTGCCGCTCGCGGCGGCGTTCGCGCTGGGCGCCCTGGTGGCACCGCCGGACCCGGTCGCGGCGACCGCCGTGGCCGGGCAGTTGGGGCTGCCGCGCCGGCTGGTGTCGATCCTGGAGGGCGAGGGGCTGTTCAACGACGTGACGGCCATCGTCCTCTACCACGTGGCGATCGCCGCGGCCGTCAGCGGGACGTTCTCGCCCTGGAAGGCCGGGCTCGACCTGGTGCTGTCGGCCGTGGTGGCGGTGGCGGTGGGGCTCGCGCTGGGCTGGGGCGCCAACAAGCTGATGGAAGTGCTCGGCGACGCGACCCTCCAGGTCGGGCTGACCCTTCTGGTGCCGTACGCCTCGTACGTCATGGCCGAGGAACTGCACGGGTCCGGGGTGCTCGCCGTGCTCACCACCGCGCTGTTCCTCGCGGAGTACGGCTCCGACGCCGACGACGTCATGACGCGGCTGGCCGGGCACACCTTCTGGAACATCGTCGACACCCTCGTCACCGGCGTGGCGTTCGGGCTGGTCGGGCTGGAACTGCACAACGCGATCCGCACGGCCTCCGGGCGTTGGGGAGAGCTGCTCTGGTGGGCGGCGGTGGTGGTGGTCGTCGTCGTGTTCGCCCGGCTGCTGTGGCTGTTGCCGGCGACCTGGCTGACGAAGCGGCTGCACGAGCGGCGGGACTACGACGAGGACATCCCGGTGAGCTGGCGCGAGACCGTGGTGATGTGGTGGTCGGGGATGCGCGGGGTGGCCTCGGTCGCGCTGGTGCTGGCCATTCCGCTGGAGACCGACGCGGGGGCGCCGTTTCCCAGCCGGGACGAGATCATCTTCATCGCGTTCGGGGTGATCATGGCGACGCTGGTGCTGCAGGGCCTGACGTTGCCGTGGCTGGTACGGCGGCTCGGGGTGAAGGCCGACACGGACCGGGAGAAGGAGTTCGCCAAGGCACTCGCGCTCCGGGCGTCCAAGGCGGCGAAGCAGCGGCTGCGGGAGATCGAGGGGAACGAGGAAGTGTCGGAGGAGCTGTCGGAGCAGATGCTGCGGCGGGCCTACGACATCGGCGTGCGGATCAGCCCCGAACTCGCCGAGGACGAGCGCCGGGAGGCGTACCGGGAGGGGGCCCGGAGGGTGAAGCGCGTGCGGTACATCCAGCAGGAGATGCTGAGCGCGGCGCGGCACGAGGTGCTGGCGGCGCGCAGTGAGCCCGGGGCGGATCCCGAGGTGGTCGACCGGGTTCTGCGGCACCTCGACGTCCGTAGCCTGCGGTGAAGCGGCGTCGGCCCGGCATGCCGGTTTGACGGCGTGCGGCCGGGGCGCCGTAGGGTCGTCCGTATGGCACGCAACGTGGTGATCAGTGGTGGAGGTACGGGAATCGGGCTCGCGGCGGCCCGGGTGTTCGCCGCCGACGGGGACCAGGTGGTGCTGCTCGGGCGGCGGGCCGACGTACTGGAGAAGGCCGGGGTGCCCGGCGCGCTGACGTACGCGGCCGATCTCGCCGAGCCGGCGGACGTACACGGCGTCGCCGCCTTCGTGGAGCGCGAGTTGGGGACCGTGGACGTGCTCGTGCACAGCGCGGGGGGCAGCGGGCTGCTCGAACCGGACGCCCCGGGTGAGGATCCGCTCGCGGCCGTCGCGCACAGCTGGAACGTGAACTTCAGGATCAACACCCTGACCGCGGTCCTGCTCACCGAGGCGCTGAAGCCGCGGCTCGCCGAGCCCGGCGGCCGGGTGCTGTTCCTCGGCTCCATCGCCGCCTACCGCGGATCGGGAAGCGGGGCGTACGCGGCGGCCAAGGCGGGGCTGCACCCCTACGCCCATGATCTGGCCCGGCAGCTCGGGCCGCGCGGCGTCACCGTGAACGTGGTCGCGCCCGGGTACATCGAGGACACCGAGTTCTTCGGTGACGCGATGACCGAGGACCGCCGCAACCAGCGCATCGGCGAGACGTCGAACGGGCGGGCCGGGACCCCGGGGGACGTCGCCGCGACCCTGCACTGGCTGGCCTCCGGCGGCGCCGGTCACATCACCTCCCAGATCATCCAGGTCAACGGCGGTGCCGAGCGCGGCCACTGACCCGACAGCACGACAGGAGGGCTGCCCGCGTCGCGGGCAGCCCTCCCTGTCGTCCGTACGGGCGTCGGTGCGTGCTGTCAGTGCCCCGGTCGTCCGGAGCCGTTTCCGTGGTAGCGGCGCTGCTGGGCCGGGACGGCCTCCGGGGCCGGGCGGTGGCCGTTGCTGCGGGAGGACGGCGGGAGGACCGCGTCCGCCGTGTTGACCCGGGGCAGCGCGTACGGGTGCTCATCAGCCAGCCAGCCGATCATCTGCTCGCGGACCGTGACCCGCACCGTCCAGATGTCGTCCGCGTCCTTGCCCGTCACCAGGGCCCGCACCTCCATGGTGCTCGGGGTGCTGTCCGTGACGGTCAGGTTGTAGGCGCGGCCGTCCCAGGCCGGGCACTCGCGCAGGATGTCGCGCAGCTTCTCGCGCATCGCCTCCAGCGGAGCGGAGTGATCGACGTGCCAGAAGACGGTGCCGGTCATCTGCGGTGTGCCGCGCGACCAGTTCTCGAACGGCTTGGACGTGAAGTACGACACCGGCATGGTGATGCGGCGCTCGTCCCAGGTGCGGACGGTCAGGAACGTCAGCGTGATCTCCTCGACCGTGCCCCACTCACCGTCCACGACCACGGTGTCGCCGATGCGCACCATGTCGCCGAAGGCGATCTGCAGCCCGGCGAACAGGTTGCCCAGCGTGGACTGGGCGGCGACACCGGCGACGATGCCGAGGATGCCGGCCGAGGCCAGGAGCGAGGCGCCCGCGGCCTTGAACGCCGGGAACGTCAGCAGCATCGTGGCCGCGGCCACCACGGCGACGATCGCGGAGACCACCCGCATGATGAGCGTCACCTGGGTGCGCACCCGGCGCACCCGGGCCGGATCGCGCTGGGAGTGCGCGTTGGCGTAGCGGCTGTAGGACGTCTCGACGACCGCGGCGGCGATCCGGATGACCAGCCAGGCGGCGGAACCGATCAGCAGCAGTGTCAGTGTCTGACCGATGCCCTCGCGGTGGTTCTCCAGCAGTCGCGCCTCGTCGTACGACCCTCTCAGCAGGGCCGCGAACAGCACGAGCTGGTAGGGGATGCGGCCACGGCGGAGGGACCCCCACAGGGGGGTCTCGTGATGCCGTGCGTCGGCCTTGCGCAGCAGGAAGTCGGTCGCCCAGCCGATCACCAGCGTGAGCACGACCGAGCCACCGACCACGATCAGCGGTCGTAGCAGGTTCTCCATGCCACCGAACCTAACCGGCTCACGGGGGGCATGAACATGTGACTTCCGCTGCGTCCCGGGTAGTGCCGCGATCCCGGCTCGTCACACCCGGCTGGCACCATGGCCTCATGAACATCATGCTCTTTCACTCGACCTTCGGGCTGCGGCCCGCGGTGCTCCAGGCCGCTGACCGACTGCGCTCGGCCGGACACGAGGTGTGGACGCCCGACCTCTTCGGGGGACGCACCTTCGAGGAGGTCGAGAAGGGCATGGAGCACAAGGAGAAGATCGGCAAGGAGGAGCTGCTGAAGCGGGCCGTGCTGGCCGCCGCGCCCTATTCCGAGCGCGGGCTGGTGTACGCCGGGTTCTCGCTCGGCGCCTCCGTCGCACAGACCCTCGCCCTCGGCGACGAGAAGGCGCGCGGCCTGCTCCTCCTGCACGGCACGTCGGACATCGCGCCGGACGTCACGGCCCAGGACCTGCCGGTCCAGTTGCACGTGGCGGAGCCGGACCCGTTCGAGACGGACGACTGGCTGAGCGCCTGGTACCTCCAGATGGGCCGCACCGGCGCCGACGTCGAGGTGTACCGGTACGCCGGGGCCGGCCACCTCTACACCGACCCCGGCCTGCCGGACTACGACGAGCAGGCTGCCGAGGCCACCTGGCGGGTGGCCCTCGGCTTCCTCGACACGCTGTAGCGGCGGTTACACCGGGTCGTAGGTGCGCTCCACCTTCTGTGTGCCGCTGCGGGTGCGGTAGGAGCGGGACCACTTGGCGGTCGCGTCGCGCTTCGTGCGGTCGGAGACGACGTAGAAGTCCATCTGCGCGCGCTCGGGCGTGATGTCCAGGACCCCGAAGCCGTGCCGGTCGGTGTCGACCCAGTGGACATGGCGGTTGGCGGCCCGGATGACCGGTGAGGCGACCGCGGAGACCGTGCCCTCCGGGACCTTCACGATGTCGTCGAGGTTGTCGGAGGTGACCGACGTGACGACGAACTCCGTGGCGGCCGAGGGGGACAGCGGATACGTACCGGCGTCCACCGGCACGTCGTTGGCCCAGGCCATGTGGATGTCGCCGGTGAGGAAGACGGTGTTGCGGATCGCGTTCGTGCGCAGGTGCGCCAGGATCTCGCGACGGTCGTCGGTGTAGCCGTCCCACTGGTCGGTGTTGAGGGCGAGGCCTTCCTGCGGCAGGCCCAGCAGCTTGGCCAGCGGCTTCAGCAGGTCGGCGGAGAGCGAGCCGATCGCGAACGGCGAGATCATCACCGAGTTGCCGACCAACCGCCAGGTGGTGTCGGAGGACTTCAGCCCCGCCTTGAGCCAGTCCAGCTGCGCACGGCCGGTGAGCGTGCGGTCCGGGTCGTCGACCTCGCCGTTGCCGACCTTCACCTGCTGCGAGCGGAAGGACCGCAGGTCCAGCAGCGAGAGGTCCACCAGCTTGCCGAAGCGCAGCCGGCGGTAGGTGGTGCCCGCGATCGCCGGGCGCACCGGCATCCACTCGAAGTAGGCCTGCTTGGCGGCGGCCTGGCGGGCCGACCAGGCGCCCTCCGCGCCCTCGGTGTGGTTCTCGGCGCCGCCCGACCAGGTGTCGTTGGCGAACTCGTGGTCGTCCCAGATCGCCACGACCGGGGCCGTCGCGTGCAGCGCCTGGAGGTCCGGGTCGGTCTTGTAGCGCGCGTGCCGGATGCGGTAGTCGGCGAGCGTGACGATCTCGTGCGCCGGGGCGTGCGGGCGTACGACCGTGCCGCGGGTGGCGTACTCGCCGGTGCCGTACTCGTAGATGTAGTCGCCGAGGTGCAGCCAGGCGTCCAGGTCGCCGCGGGCCGCGAGGTGCCGGTACGAGGAGAACCAGCCGGCCTCCCAGTTGGCGCAGGAGACCACGCCGAAGCGCAGGCCCGTGACGGCCGCGTCGTGCGCGGGTGCGGTGCGGGTGCGCGCCGCGGGGGAGTCGGTGCCGCCGGCGGAGAAGCGGAACCAGTAGTCGGTGCCCGGCTCCAGGCCGCGGATGTCGGCCTTCACGGTGTGGTCGGAGGCCGCCGTCGCGGTCGTGGAGCCCTTGGCGACGACGGTGGTGAACGCCTTGTCCCTGGCGACGACCCAGCTCACCTCGGTGTCCGGGCCGACTCCGGAGCCGGGTATGGCCTCCGGCACCGGAGTGAGGCGGGTCCACAGCAGGATGCCGTCCGGCAGCGGGTCACCGGAGGCGACGCCGTGCAGGAAGGCGGGTGCCTGGTCGACGGCGCGCGCGGGCAGGGTCGCCGCCAGCGGCCCGGCCAGGACAGCGGTCGCCGCCGCGGCCTTGACGACCGTACGGCGGCGCGGGGTGAGGGAGTTGAGGCCCTCTGACGTCTTCGATGATCTGTATCGACTGGTCACGACCGATCAGGTTACTGATCGGTATGCACCAGAGCGGGCGAACTCGGAAAGTTCGCCCGCTCTTCATGTGGTGACCGGCCCCTGACCTGCCGTCACTTCTTGAGGGCCTCGCCCACGACCTTGTTGAAGTCGTCCACCGTCATCAGCGGGTTGCCGCCGTTCAGCTCCTTGCCGTCCATCACGAAGCCCGGGGTGCCCTGCACGCCTTCCTTGTTGTCGTCGAAGGTCTTCGACATGGCCATCGCCCAGGCGTCGTAGGTGCCCTTCTCGACCGCGTCCTGGAACTTCTTGTTCCCCTTCAGCTCGGGGACGCTGTCCGCGACCTTGATGAGGTAGCTGTCGTCCTTGAACTTGTCGGTCGTCTCGTCCGGGTGGTACTTCGCCGAGTAGAGCGCGGCCTTGTAGTCGAGGAACGCCTGGTCGCTCACGTTCAGCGCGGCGCCCAGGGCGCTCAGCGCGTTCTTGGAGCCCTCGCCGTTGTCCTTGTTGTCGATGAACGTGGCGCCGACGAACTGCATCTTGAACTTGCCGTCGTCGATGTCCTTCTTCACGGTCGGACCGACGGTCTGCTCGAACTGGGCGCAGATGGGACAGCGCGGGTCCTCGTAGATCTTCAGCGTCTTCTTGGCCGAGGCCTTGCCGATGACGACCGTGGTGCCGTCGGTGCCCGTGGTGTTGGCGGGGGTGACGACCTTCTCGTCCTTCACCGCCTCCCAGTGGGTGGGCTTGTTGGCCTGGACGACCGCGTACCCGATGCCGCCGGCTATCGCCAGGACGCCGACGATGGAGCAGGCGACGATGACCTGCCGCTTCGTCTTCGCCCGCTTGGCCTCGCGCTCGCGCTCGATGCGCAGCCGCTCCCGGGCCGCCGTCTTCGCCGACTGGCTGTTGCGCTTGCTCATGGTGATGTTCTCCGTAGGGGACGCGCACATCTGTGTGTGCGGGATACGTAGGGGGACTGCTGGTGCTCGAAAGTGCCTCAGGGGGCGAAGGTGCCTCCCGCGTCGGCGGTGCCTCACCCGAAGGCGGGTGCCTCACGGGCAGGGCCGGTGCCTTACGCGAAGGCGGGTGAGCACGGCGGTCCACGCCGTCCCAGGGAGTACGCGAGGATCCGGTCGCGGGCGGTGGGCGTGCGGTCGGCGGCTCGCGCCGGCAGGCGCCGCCCGGCCGGGGCCCGCTCCACGGCGACCGCGGCGACCGCCAGCAGCAGCGGCCGGAAGGTGGTCGCCGTCACCGCCCGCAGCAGCTGGGCCAGGGCCCGCTCGCCGCGGCGCAGCCACACGGCGGCCAGGAGGCCGACCCCGATGTGCGCGCCGAGGAGCAGCCAGGCGGTGGTCGGGTCGGCATGGGCGACCGCGGCCGCGAGCCGCTCCGTACCGGTGGCGCCGGCCATCCGGGCCAGCGGCGTGCCGACCTCGCCGCCGCCGCACAGCACGTCCAGGCCGACCGAGCGCAGCGGGCCGGTGACCGGACCGCCCGCCCGGCCGTAACAGGCGTGCTGGCCCGTGGTGAACACCGTGTCGGCGGCCAGTTCCAGCGGGATCAGCAGGGCCGCGATCCTCCCGAAGGAGCGCTCGCGGCCCGCCAGAGCGAAGGCGATCACGAACACGGCGGTGCTGACCGCCGCCACCGTGCCCATCGGCAGCGGGGCCCGGGACAGCAGGACGTGCGACGCGGTGCTGAGCGTCACGACCACGGCCGTGAACAGCGCCGCGCGTACGGCTCTGAGCTGGATCCCGGATATGTCCATAGCGATAGGAGAGTGTGTCACGTGGGCCGGTAAGGGACCCCTAAAGGATGCCTGTGAGAGGCCTTACGTCACAGCCCCGGGATCCGTCCGTTGCGGAACAGGTCCACGAAGGTCTGGTGGTCGGCACGCGCGCGGGCGCCGTAGCCGTGTGCGAAGTCGACCAGCAGGGGTGCGAAGCCCTCCTCGTCGGCCGCGATCGCCGCGTCGATGGCCCGCTCCGTGGAGAAGGGCACCAGGGACTCACCGGACTGGTCGTCCGCCGCCGCGTGCATGGTGGCGGTCGCGCGGCCGAGGTCGGCCACCACCTGGGCGATCTCCTCCGGGTCGTCGATGTCGCCCCAGTCGAGGTCGACCGCGTACGGCGAGACCTCGGCGACCAGCTGGCCCGAGCCGTCCAGCTCGGTCCAGCCCAGCCACGGGTCGGCGTGCGCCTGGAGGGCGCGCTGGGAGATGACCGTGCGGTGCCCCTCGTGCTGGAAGTAGTCGCGGATCGCCCGGTCCGTGATGTGCCGGGAGACCGCCGGGGTCTGGGCCTGCTTGACGTAGATCACGACATCGTTCTCCAGGGCGTCGCTGTGCCCCTCCAGCAGGATGTTGTATGACGGCAGCCCCGCCGAGCCGATGCCGATGCCGCGCCGGCCGACGACGTCCTTCACGCGGTAGGAGTCGGGGCGGGTCAGCGAGCTGTCCGGCAGCGTCTCCAGGTAGCCGTCGAAAGCGGCGAGCACCTTGTAGCGCGTGGCCGCGTCCAGCTCGACCGAACCGCCTCCTGCGGCGAAACGCCGCTCGAAGTCGCGGATCTCCGTCATCGAGTCCAGCAGGCCGAAGCGGGTCAGCGAGCGGGCGTCACGCAGCGCGTCCAGCAGCGGGCCCTGCGCCGTGTCCAGGGTGAACGGCGGCACCTCGTCGCTCTTCGCGCCCGTCGCCAGGGCGTGGATCCGCTCGCGGTAGGCCACCGCGTAGATCGTCACCAGCTCGGAGATCTGCTCGTCGCTGAGCGCCTTCGCGTAGCCGATCAGTGCGAGGGAGGCGGCCAGGCGCTTGAGGTCCCAGGTGAAGGGGCCGACGTAGGCCTCGTCGAAGTCGTTGACGTTGAAGATCAGGCGGCCGTTGGCGTCCATGTACGTGCCGAAGTTCTCCGCGTGCAGGTCGCCGTGGATCCACACGCGCGAGGTGCGCTCGTCCAGGTAGGGGCCACTGAGCGTCCTCCCGGCACCCCGCCCGGCGTTCTCCTCGTCGAGGTCGTGGTAGAAGAGGCCGGCCGTGCCGCGGTAGAACGCGAAGGCCGAGGCCGCCATCTTCCGGAACTTCACGCGGAACGCGGCCGGGTCGGCGGCCAGGAGCTGGCCGAAGGCGGTGTCGAAGACGGCGAGGATCTCCTCACCGCGGTGCTCGTCGCTGAGCTGCGGGAACGACATCGCTGGGTGCCTCCTGGTACATGCGTGTCAGGGCGGCAGGTCCGCCCCGATGGCTAACGTGCGGCGGCCCGCGGGAGTGCCCACGGTCCTCGCCAGAAGGTACGCGGGTCGGCCCTCCGGGTGTCACTGCCGAGGCATAGACTTCGACGCTGCCCCCAGACTGTTCGCAGCCTGCCGGGCCCCATGTGTCGTATGTTTCCTCTGGAGGCCGCAGCCGTGTCAAAGCCGCCGTTCACGCACCTGCACGTCCACACCCAGTACTCGCTGCTGGACGGTGCCGCGCGGCTGAAGGACATGTTCAACGCGTGCAACGAGATGGGCATGACGCACATCGCCATGTCCGACCACGGCAACCTCCACGGCGCGTACGACTTCTTCCACACGGCCCAGAAGTCCGGTGTGACCCCGATCATCGGGATCGAGGCCTATGTCGCGCCGGAGTCCCGGCGCAACAAGCGCAAGATCCAGTGGGGCCAGCCGCACCAGAAGCGCGACGACGTCTCCGGTTCCGGCGGTTACACCCACAAGACGATGTGGGCCGTGAACAGCACCGGCCTGCACAACATCTTCCGGCTGTCCTCCGACGCCTACGCCGAGGGCTGGCTGCAGAAGTGGCCCCGGATGGACAAGGAGACCATCGCCCAGTGGTCCGAGGGGATCGTCGCCTCCACCGGCTGCCCCTCCGGCGAGGTCCAGACCCGGCTGCGCCTCGGACACTTCGACGAGGCCGTGAAGGCCGCCGCCGACTACCAGGACATCTTCGGCAAGGACCGCTACTTCCTGGAGCTGATGGACCACGGCATCGACATCGAGCACCGGGTGCGCGAGGACCTGCTGCGGGTCGGCAAGAAGCTCGGCATCCCCCCGCTGGTCACCAACGACTCGCACTACACGTACTCGCACGAGGCGACCGCCCACGACGCCCTGCTGTGCATCCAGACCGGCAAGAACCTCTCCGACCCCGACCGCTTCCGCTTCGACGGCACCGGCTACTACCTGAAGTCCACGGACGAGATGTACGCCATCGACTCCTCGGACGCCTGGCAGGAGGGCTGCGCCAACACCCGCCTGATCGCCGAGATGGTCGACACCACGGGCATGTTCGAGAAGCGCGACCTCATGCCGAAGTTCGACATCCCCGAGGGGTACACGGAGGTCAGCTGGTTCCGCGAGGAGACCCTGCGCGGCATGCACCGCCGTTTCCCGGACGGCATCCCGGACGACCGCATGAAGCAGGTCGAGTACGAGATGGACACCATCATCTCGATGGGCTTCCCGGGCTACTTCCTCGTGGTCGCCGACTTCATCATGTGGGCCAAGAAGCAGGGCATCGCGGTCGGCCCCGGCCGAGGCTCCGCGGCCGGCTCGATCGTCGCCTACGCCCTCGGCATCACCGACCTCGACCCCATCCCGCACGGCCTGATCTTCGAGCGGTTCCTCAACCCCGAGCGCATCTCCATGCCCGATGTCGACATCGACTTCGACGAGCGCCGGCGCGTCGAGGTGATCCGCTACGTGACGGAGAAGTACGGCGCCGACAAGGTCGCCATGATCGGCACCTACGGCACCATCAAGGCCAAGAACGCGATCAAGGACTCCGCGCGCGTCCTGGGCTACCCGTACGCGATGGGCGACCGCCTCACCAAGGCCATGCCCGCCGACGTCCTCGGCAAGGGCATCAACCTCGACGGCATCACCAACCCCGAGCACCCCCGCTATTCGGAGGCGGGCGAGATCCGGGCGATGTACGAGAACGAGCCGGACGTGAAGAAGGTCATCGACACCGCCAAGGGCGTCGAGGGCCTGGTCCGGCAGATGGGCGTGCACGCCGCCGGCGTGATCATGTCCAGCGAGACCATCACCGACCACGTGCCCGTCTGGGTCAGGCACACGGACAAGGTCACCATCACCCAGTGGGACTACCCGAGCTGCGAGTCGCTCGGCCTGCTGAAGATGGACTTCCTCGGCCTGCGCAACCTGACGATCATGGACGACGCCGTCAAGATGGTGAAGTCCAACAAGGGGGTCGAGATCGACCTCCTGAGCCTTCCGCTCGACGACCCCACGACCTTCGAACTGCTCCAGCGCGGCGACACCCTCGGCGTCTTCCAGTTCGACGGCGGCCCCATGCGCTCCCTGCTCCGGCTGATGAAGCCGGACAACTTCGAAGACATCTCCGCCGTGTCGGCCCTGTACCGCCCGGGCCCCATGGGCATGAACTCCCACACGAACTACGCGCTGCGCAAGAACGGCCAGCAGGACATCACGCCCATCCACCCCGAGCTGGAGGAGCCGCTCAGGGAGGTCCTGGACGTCACGCACGGCCTGATCGTCTACCAGGAGCAGGTGCAGAAGGCCGCCCAGATCATCGCCGGCTACTCGCTCGGCGAGGCCGACATCCTGCGCCGCGTCATGGGCAAGAAGAAGCCCGAGGAGCTGGCGAAGAACTTCGTCCTCTTCCAGGCGGGCGCCCGCAAGAAGGGCTTCAGCGACGAGGCCATCCAGGCGCTGTGGGACGTGCTGGTCCCCTTCGCCGGCTACGCGTTCAACAAGGCGCACTCCGCCGCGTACGGACTCGTCTCCTACTGGACTGCCTACCTCAAGGCGAACCACCCCGCCGAGTACATGGCCGCGCTGCTCACGTCCGTGAAGGACGACAAGGACAAGTCGGCCGTCTACCTCAACGAGTGCCGGCGCATGGGCATCAAGGTCCTCCCGCCGGACGTCAACGAGTCGATGTCCAACTTCGCGGCCCAGGGCGACGACGTGATCCTCTTCGGCCTCTCCGCCGTCCGCAACGTCGGCACGAACGTGGTCGAGTCGATCATCCGCTGCCGCACGTCCAAGGGGAAGTACGTCTCCTTCCCGGACTACCTCGACAAGGTCGAGGCGGTGGTCTGCAACAAGCGCACCACCGAATCGCTGATCAAGGCCGGCGCCTTCGACGCGATGGGCCACACCCGCAAGGGCCTCACCGCGCACTACGAACCGATGATCGACAACGTGGTCGCGGTCAAGCGCAAGGAGGCCGAGGGGCAGTTCGACCTCTTCGGCGGCATGGGCGAGGCCGAGACCAGCGAGCCGGGCTTCGGGCTCGACGTGGAGTTCTCGCCCGACGAGTGGGACAAGACCTACCTGCTCGCCCAGGAGCGGGAGATGCTCGGTCTGTACGTCTCCGACCACCCGCTGTTCGGGCTTGAGCACATCCTGTCCGACAAGGCGGACGCGGGTATCTCCCAGCTGACCGGCGGTGACTACTCCGACGGCTCCGTGGTCACCATCGGCGGCATCATCTCCGGCCTCCAGCGCAAGATGACCAAGCAGGGCAACGCCTGGGCCATCGCCACCGTCGAGGACCTCGCCGGTTCGATCGAGTGCATGTTCTTCCCCGCGACCTACCAGCTCGTCTCGACGCAACTCGTCGAGGACGCCGTGGTGTTCGTCAAGGGCCGCCTCGACAAGCGCGAGGACATCCCGCGGCTGGTCGCGATGGAGCTGATGATCCCGGACCTGTCGAACGCGGGCACCAACGCACCCGTGGTCCTCACCATCCCGGCCACCCGGGTCACCCCGCCGCTGGTCAGCCGCCTCGGCGAGGTCCTGAGCCACCACAAGGGCGACAGCGAGGTCCGGATCAGGCTCCAGGGGCCGACCAGGACGACCGTGCTGCGGCTGGACCGGCACCGGGTGAAGCCGGACCCGGCGCTCTTCGGCGACCTGAAGGTGCTGCTCGGCCCGTCCTGCCTGGCCGGGTGAGACAGGGCTCTTGACGCGATCGAGGGGCGTACCCGCCACCGGGTACGCCCCTCGTGTGGGTGCGTGGGGTCGAAACCCGTCACACCGACGTCAGTTGTGGCCGAAGCTGCGCTTTCGCTTGCCCGACGCCATCTCGCCGGGGGTCGCCTCGACCTCGGGCTGGGGCTCCGACTGCGAGGCGGGGCTGCGGTCGGCCCGCTGGCCACGCTCGGTCGGACGCTGCTGCTTACGGTCACGGTTCTTGTTCTTGGCCATGGTGATGCCTCCTGTGGGGGACTAGGGGCCAGGGCCGGGACCAGATTCACACAGGCCGACAACGATCGCATGTCGGACAATTACCGTGCGTGACAGGGGTGGTCGGAGCGGGACGGCCCGAAACGCCACGCCGAAGATCGAGTTCCGGCCGTTAACCTCCGCGCCGTCGGGCAGACTCGAAGCGAGCCCGAAGCAAACCTCCTGGGAAGAGGGTGAGTCGCGTGGACCGCTGCATCGTCCTTGTGGACGCTGGATATCTGCTGGGAGCCGCGGCGAGTCTCCTCGCCGGGGAGCCCTCGCGGTCCCGCATCACCGTCGACCACACCGCCCTCATCCAGGGGCTGCGCGAGCGCGCCGAGTCCGACACACAGCAGCCGCTGCTGCGCATCTACTGGTTCGACGGCGCCCCCGACCGCGTCCCGCAGCCCGAGCACCGCAGGCTGCGCGTGATGCCCCGGGTCACCGTCCGGCTCGGTGCCCTGACCCGCAGCGACGGCCGCTGGGCGCAGAAGGGCGTCGACGCGGCGATGCACGCCGAGCTCACCGAACTGGCCCGCAACCGCGCCTGCTCCGACATCGTCCTCGTCACCGGCGACGGTGATCTGCTGCCCGGCATGATGGCCGCCAAGGAACACGGCGTCGCCGTCCACCTGTGGGCCGTCCAGGCCGCCGACGGCGACTACAACCAGTCCGAGGACCTGGTCGCCGAAGCCGACGAGCGGCGCGTCCTGGACCGCACGTGGATCACCAAGGCCGTCCGTGCCAAGGACTTCACCGGGGTGTGCGCGCCGCAGCCCGCGCCCCGGCCCGAGATCGCCGCCATCCTCTCCGCGCCGCTGCCGGAATCCGCGCTGGGCGCCGCGACCGACCGGTCCGCCCCACAGCCCCGGCACCAGGAGCCGGGCCCCGGGCAGAACGGCACCGAGGAGCGGGTGCCCGCCCCCAAAGGCGTGCCCACGCCCAAGGACCTGGCCGCCCTGCGCGCCCCCGGCACCCAGTCCGCCCAGCACCCCGCCTCCGCCACCCTCCGGTGGTCCTCCGACAAGGGCTGGGTCGACCGGCCCACGGCCGAGCCCCCCGAGGCCGCCTCGATGCCGACGCTCGCCCAGCTGACCACGGCCGAGCAGCGGTGGGCCGACCGCGAGGAGGACATCACCACCGTCGGCGGTGACCCCTTCGAGGTGGGGCAGGTCTTCGCCCGGCGCTGGGTGGAGCGCCTCGGCGACCAGACCCACCTGCCGAAACTGTCCGGGATGTACCCGCGCATCCCGCACCGCGTCGACGGGGAGCTGCTGCGCTACGCGGCCCGCTTCGGCCTGCTCGCCCACAAGGACGACCAGATCGACGAGCGGGACCGATACGCCATCCGGGCCGGTTTCTGGCGGGAGATCAGCGTGCGCACGGGCGTGGAGCACCCGCCCGTCGAGGCCTGAGTTCTTTGCCGACGGATTTCCCGGTACGGACCGACCCGAGAGCGGACCTGGGTCGCCGACCCCGTAGTCTCGTCCCTTGTGAGTAAGCGCGCGGCACAGGCATTTCGGCACGATGGTGACGTCGTGTGCGCGGTGCGCGGGCTGACCAAGACCTATCCGGCGGTCCGGGGCCGGCGCGGCACTCCCGCGGCGCCCGAGGTCCGGGCCACGGACGACGTGACGCTGGACATCCGCCGCGGCGAGATCTTCGGCCTGCTCGGCCCGAACGGCGCCGGCAAGTCCACCCTCGTACGCCAGCTGACCGGGCTCATGCGGCCCGACCGCGGCAGCGTGGAGACCCTGGGCCACGACATCGTGCGCCACCCCGAGCGGGCGGCGCGGATCCTCGCCTACCTCGGGCAGGAGTCGACCGCCCTCGACGAGCTGACCGTGTCGCTCGCCGCCGAGACCACCGGACGGCTGCGCGGCCTGGACGTACGGCAGGCGCGGGCCGAGCGGGACGCCGTCCTCGACGAGCTGGGCCTCGCGCCGCTCGCCGGGCGGCCGCTGAGGAAGCTCTCCGGGGGCCAGCGGCGTCTGGCGTGCTTCGCGGCGGCCCTCGTGGGGGAGCGGCCGCTGCTGGTCCTCGACGAGCCGACCACCGGCATGGACCCGGTGGCGCGGCGGGCCGTGTGGTCCGCCGTCGACCGGCGCAGGGCCGAGCGCGGGACGACCGTGCTGCTCGTGACGCACAACGTCATCGAGGCCGAGACGGTGCTGGACCGGGTGGCCGTCCTCGACCGGGGTCGGGTGATCGCCTGCGACACCCCCGCCGGGCTCAAGGAGCAGGTCGCCGGCGAGGTGCGCGTCGACCTGGTGTGGCGGGACGCGGCTCCGCTGCACGTGCCCGAGGTGGCCGCGCTGAAGGACCGCGTCGTGGAGTCGGGCCGCCGCTGGACGCTCCGGCTGGGGCCCGAGGAGGCCCGGGCGGTCGTCGCGACCGTCACCGGCGGAGCCGCCTTCGCCGCTCTGGACGACTTCACCCTGGCCACGCCGAGCCTGGAGGACGTGTACCTCGCCCTCGGCGGTGCCGTGCAGCAGGGGCTGGTGAAGGTGTGAACACCAGGGCGCCGGACGAGCGGGCCGTGAGCACACCGGCCGCCGGATCCGTACCGAACAGGCGACTGCCGCAGTGGACCCGAGCGAAGGGGAGCAGCGCGACGTGAGTGTCGTACCCGCCGATGTCCTGCCGGGCAGTGCCCTGGCCGCTGACAAGCCCGCCGCGGGCGCGGCCGAGCTCGGGCCCCGGGCGCGGCTGTGGCCGTCGCTGGCGGCCGTCTACCGGGCCCAGCTGTCCCGGGCGAGGGTGGCGCGGATCCCGCTGCTGTTCGTGGCGACCTTCCAGTCGGTCGGGATCATGATCCTGATGCGCGGGGTCGTGGACGACGGGGCGGAGGCGCAGGCCGTCGTCGCGGGGTCCTCGGTCCTGGTGGTCGCCTTCGTGGCGCTGAACCTGCTCGCCCAGTACTTCGGGCAGCTGCGGGCCAGTGGGGGGCTCGACCACTACGCGACGCTGCCCGTGCCGCCGGCGGCGGTGGTGCTGGGCGCGGCGGGCGCGTACGCGTCCTTCACGGTGCCCGGGACGGTCGTGACGGCGGTGTTCGGCTGTGTGCTGTTCGGGCTGCCGATGGCCCATCTGTGGGTCCTCATGGCCGTGATCCCGCTCGCGGGCGCCGCTCTCGCCGGCCTCGGCGCGGCACTGGGGCTGCTCGCGCCCCGGCCGGAACTGGCCACGCTGCTCGGGCAGCTGGGCATGTCGGCGGCGTTGCTGCTGGGGGTGCTGCCGGCGGACCGGATGCCGGAGGTCGTGCGCTTCGCGCGGGACCTGCTGCCGTCGACCTACGGTGTGGAGGCCTTCGCGCGCACGTTCGGGCCGCGTCCCGACTGGGCCTTCGTGCTCGGGGACCTCGCGGTGTGCGGGGCCGTGGGCGTCGTCTCGCTGGCCGTGGCGACCTGGGCGTACCGCCGGGCGGCCGTCCGTTGAGCGCGGAGGGGTCGTCCGGTGACGCGGCACACAGGCGGGCCTGGCACGATGGCAGGGTGACCGCACCACTGACTCCGCCCCCGCCGCCGCACGGACACTCCGCACAGGGTTCGTGGCAGCCGCCGGACGCCGGGCCCGTGGCGCCCGGATCCCAGCACGCCGAGTACGCCGGCCCCGGCTGGTACGGACAGGACGGCCCCGGGATGAAGACGGAACTGCGGGAGGCCGCGGTGATCGCCGTGGCCGTGGCGCTCGGCGGGGTGCTGCTCGGAGTGCTGTGGTGGTGGCTCGCGCCGCACGTGCCGCTGGTCGGCGACGTGGTGGAGAAGAGCTGGGTCGTCTACCTCAAGGACACCGAGGGGGAGCAGGCCATCGGCGTGGACGGCACGTTCACACTGCTCGGGCTGGCCTTCGGGGCGGTCAGCGCGGTGGTCGTCTTCCTGCTGCGGAGGCGCGGTGGCGTGCCGCTCGTGGTGGGGCTGGCCCTCGGAGGGCTGCTCGGGTCGCTGCTCGCCTGGCGGGTCGGGGTGTGGCTCGGACCCGCCGAGGACGTGATCGCGCACGCGCGGGAAGCCGGGCGGGGCGTGACCTTCGACGCGCCGCTGAAGCTGGGCGCGAAGGGGGCACTCCTGGCCTGGCCGCTGGCCGCACTGGTGCTGCACCTCGGCCTCATGGCCCTGTTCGGCCCCCGCGATCCGGAACCGGAGTTCCCCCACGGTCCCCATCAGGAACCGCCCGCCGCGTAGGTGCCGGACGCCGGGGCCCGCGGCCGAGCCCGGCCTGCGACGCCGGCATGATCCGAACGACAGGCCTTAGGCCCGGCTGACGGGTGCGAGTACCGCCTCCGTCAGCTCGGCCAGGTCTTCCGGCGCCAGTTCCACCTCGAGGCCCCTCCGGCCCGCCGACACGCAGATCGTCGCGTGGGCCGACGCCGAGGTGTCGAGGACCGTCGGCAGCCTCTTGCGCTGGCCCAGCGGGGAGATACCGCCGCGGACGTAGCCCGTCGTGCGTTCCGCGAGCGCCGGGTCGGCCATCGCCGCGCGCTTGCCGCCCACGGCCGCCGCCAGCGCCTTCAGGTCCAGCTGGCCGGCCACCGGGACCACCGCGACCGTCAGGGTGCCGTCGACGTCCGCTACCAGGGTCTTGAAGACGCGGTCGGGGGAGACGCCCATGGCCTCGGCCGCCTCCTCGCCGTAGGAGGGGTGCGCCGGGTCGTGGTCGTAGGAGTGGACCGTGTAGGCCGCGCCCGCCGCCGTGAGGGCCACCGTCGCCGGAGTGCCGCCCGGCTGCTGCTTCTTCGACTTCTTCGCCATGCCGATCCGCTCAGTTGAGGCTCATCGGGCCGCGCGTCAGCTCCGACGCCGGCAACGACGGCAGATTACGGATGATCGCCGTCTCGGAGCGAAGGAGTTTGAGCTCGTCGCGCAGGCGTGACGCGGTGTCCGGGCACTGGAGGAGACGCTGTTTGGTCGGGGTGTCCAGCATCATGGCGGCCGCCACGAGGTAGGACACCACGCCCGGCTCGTCCGGCAGGTCGGCCCCGGTCGCCAGGGACCGCTCCCGCGCCCCGGCCAGCCGCTTCTGGTACTGGCGGAAGGACCGCAGCACCCCCTCCGCCAGGGGCGCGGCCTCGTCGCCCGGTTCCTCCTCCAGCGGCTCCAGCTCGGCTGTGAGGAAGGGCCCGGACGCCTCGACCGACAGCAGCTTCACCCGGGTCGTGCCGGTCGCCAGCACCTCGAAGGAACCGTCGGTGCGCTCCCGGATCGTCGCGGCGTCCGCGATACAGCCCACCTTGTGGAACGCCTTCACCGGGTCCGTGCCGAAACCGGCCGCCGGCCCCCGCTCGGGCACGGCCGTCGGGTCGGGCATGCCGGGGGCGCTCGGGGCCACCTCGTGGCCGTCGCGGATCGCCACGACGGCGAACCGGCGCGGCTCGTCCTCGGGCGTCTTCAGCAGTTCGCGCATCATGGCGCGATACCGCTCCTCGAAGACGTTGAGCGGCAGCACGAGCCCCGGGAACAGCACCGAGTTCAGGGGGAAGAGGGGGAGCCGGACGGTGGTCACGACGCAAAAGCCTAATGGTCGCCGGGACGGACTCGTCCGCCCCGTTCACTCCGTGGATGCCCGGACCGGCTTCCGGCCGCCTCTGCCGCCCCGGCCCGGATGTCCTCGCGAACCCGCAGGAAGTGACCGAGCGGGTCGTCCGACACCTGGTCCCAGGGGAAGGAGGTGGCGTACGGGCCGTTCAGGCGCAACTGCTCGGCGGCGTCGGCCCAGCGCTCCAGGCGCGCCAGGACGAAGATCAGCAGGTTCCGCATCCGGGCCGGCCAGGGGTCGTCCGCCGGTAGCAGCGGGGACAGCGCGATCGCCCGGTCCGCCGCCGTGTCCAGTCGCTCGCGCGGGACCTCGGGCCCGCACCGGTCGGTGAGGTAGCCGAAGGCCGCCCGCAGCGGCAGGGCCTGCACCAGCGCGTCGGTGGGGGCGTCCTGGGCGGCCCGGTCGGCGAAGTCGAAGCACTCGTGGTGCGAGCCGTGCCAGTAGGTGGCCAGGTAGCGCAGGGCCGCCACATGGCAGCCGTAGTGGTGCGGGGCACGGCGCACGGCCGCCGCCCACAGCTCCTCGAAGTACGTGTGCCCGGCCTGTGCGCCCCGGGCGTGGTCGAGCGCGAGCCGCCACGGCACGGGGTCCCGCTGGTCGCACCGGGCGGCCGCGGTGATCAGCGGGCTCACCTCGCGCAGCAGCTCGGCCCGGGCCGGCGACCGCCAGGCACGGTCCACCGCCAGCTGGGCCCCGACCAGCAGCGCGTCGGGGTCCTGCGGGGCGATGGCGAGCCAGGCGTCCAGCCACTCGGGCCGTGAGCGGGCGAACGCGGCCAGCCGGGTCACGTACCGGTCGCGCCGCTCCCACTCGGCGGACGCGCGGGTGGCGAAGAGCAGGGTCGCGGCGGGCCCGTGCTCGCCCCGGGCGGCGGCGACCAGCGCCGGACTCAGCCGGGCGTCGGGCGCGTCGAGCAGCACCTCGTCGTCGGCGCACGGCTCGCCGACGAGGTGGGGGGAGGTCCTTGCCATCCGGCTCGCGCGGATGAACGGGAGCTGCATTGCCATGGTGCCGACCATTGAAAGTCGGCTGGTCATGACGGCGCCAGACTGTTCATGGAACCTACGGAAAGTTGTACATTCGATGGTCAAGAGAACGTAAAACCGTGACAGTTCAATAACTGTGGTCACACAAGCACCGTCAGTTGCGGCGCAACAGCCGCGTCGCCCCCGCCGCCACCGTCGTCGCCAGGATCCAGCCCAGCAGGATCATCGCCGTCGCCAGCCACTGCCAGGCCCCCCGCAGCTGCCAGAAACCCACCTGGCCCAGGTCGATGACCGGCAGCAGCAGATCGAGGGTGAAGAGCGTGGGGCTCCACTCCGGGTGCTCGCCCCGCTTCATCGGGGGGTGGCCGGCCTGTGCGAAGGCGAAGGAGCCCGCCGCCCACAGCACCGCCATCCACACCGCGGCCCGGCCCGGCCGGTATCCGTAGGCGACCGTCCAGTCCTGCGCGTAGCCCCACAGCTTGGCCGCCATCGGCAGGCTCTCGCGATGCCGGCGCTGCTTGGCGAGCAGCACCTCGCGGGCGTCCTCGTCCTCCCCGCCGGCCCGCAGCACGGAGGCGAGACGCTCGTACGGCTCCGGGTTGTACTCGGCGGTCGCCGCGGCCACCCAGTCCAGCCGCTCGGGCAGGGGGAACGGCCCGCGCGGCACCAGGTTCTCGTAGGCGAAGCCGCCCATGTGCAGCCGCCCCGGGCCCGGCCAGGCGTCCGCCCGGTCCATCAGGTTGACGACCTTCGCCCCGGACAGCACCACCCGCCCGCGCACCGGCTGCTCCCCGAGGAACCGCAGCTCCGGCGTCTGCACCCGGCGCAGCGACAGCTCCTGGTCATCCGTGAGGGTGAACCGGGCCCCCTCGAAGTCGACGGCGTCGCCGAACCGGCCGTCGTCCAGCCGGATGCCGCCCTCGCAGGCGAAGCGCTGGATCCGCGTCCCCTGCGCCGGGGTCATACCGCTCATCGCCTGGGCGCCGACCCCCGCCGGTGTCAGATAGAGGCTGCGCTCGACGGTCAGCTGCGGGGCGTTCAGCGCGAGCCGCTCGTAGGGGTTGGACAGGCGCGCCCCGCGCAGGCTCAGGGAGACGCCGACGGTGGCGGCGCGCAGGCTCAGCTCGCCGTGCGACGCCAGCAGCTCGGCCTGTAAGTCCTGGCCGACGGTCATGCCGTCCGCGGCGATCGACCGGCCGCTGTGGTCCCGGTGCACGATCGCCTGGTTGAGCATCAGGTCCGTGCCGATCTGCGCGTCCGTGAGCCGGATGCCGTGGTGGAAGCGGCAGCGCGGCAGGTGCAGATCGCCCTCGGTGTGCACCCGGGCCGCCTCCAGCCGGGGCACCGAGCAGTCCACCATCCGCAGGGTCGTGAAGCGGGCCTCCGGCAGCAGCACGTCCTGCTCGAATCGGCACCGGCGCATCTCCACGTACGGCACGACCGTGCCACCCGCGAGGTCCAGGGAGCCGCTGATCTGCACACCCATCAGCTTCAGCGACGACACGCGGCCGGCCAGGGCGGGCGGGCCGTCGAGCAGCAGCCAGCACACGATCCTGGCCCGCACGGTCCGCTCCGCACCCCAGGGGTGGCCGCCGTGCGGGTCGTCCACCACGGCGTCGCCGCTGCTCAGGTCGTACACGGTGCCGTTGCGGAAGGCCTGCCACATGCCGGCCTCGGCCGCGGTCAGGTCCTCGGGCAGCTCCCCGGCACGCACACCGGCCCCCTCGGTCACAGCGCTTTCCTCCCTCCCCGGGTACTCGCGGGTCACTTCTTCGTACACCTGTTCATGCCCGCTGCGTGACCCCCCGAACACACCACGTAAGGGTGATCTTCCGTCTTCCCTCGGGGTTCTGTATCAGCCATTGATACGCGCGAACGACGCCTCACCCAGGTCTGAGAGAATTGAGCACGTGATCTCCCGAATCGATCTGCGCGGCGACGCCCTCGTCGAGGGCCCCGCCCTGCGCGACCTGCTGCCCCGAGCCGACTTCGACGTTGCGGCCGCCCTGGAGAAGGTGCGTCCGATCTGCGAGGACGTGCATCATCGGGGCGACGCGGCGCTGATCGACGCCGCCGAGCGGTTCGACGGGGTCAGGCTCGACCAGGTGCGCGTGCCGGCCGCCGCGCTCACCCGTGCGCTGGAGGAGCTCGACCCGGCCGTGCGCGCGGCCCTGGAGGAGTCCATCCGCCGCGCCAGGATCGTCCACCGCGAGCAGCGCCGCCAGACGCACACCACCCAGGTGGTGCCCGGCGGCACCGTGACCGAGAAGTGGGTTCCGGTCGACCGCGTCGGGCTGTACGCGCCCGGTGGCCGGTCCGTGTACCCGTCCTCCGTGATCATGAACGTGGTGCCCGCGCAGGAGGCCGGCGTCGGGTCCGTCGCGCTCGCCTCGCCCGCCCAGGCCGGCTTCGGCGGCCTGCCGCACCCGACGATCCTCGCCGCCTGCGCCCTGCTCGGCGTCGACGAGGTCTACGCGGCCGGCGGGGCCACGGCCGTCGCGATGTTCGCCTACGGCACCGAGTCCTGCGCGCCCGCGAACATGGTCACCGGCCCCGGCAACATCTGGGTCGCCGCCGCCAAGCGCTACTTCACCGGCAGGATCGGCATCGACGCCGAGGCCGGACCCACCGAGATCGCGGTCCTCGCCGACGACACGGCCGACCCGGTGCACGTCGCCTCCGACCTCATCAGCCAAGCCGAGCACGACCCGCTGGCCGCCGCCGTCCTGGTCACCGACTCGGTCGACCTCGCCGACGCGGTCGAGAAGGAACTGGAGCCGCAGGTCGCCGCCACCAAGCACGTCGACGACCGGATCGTTCCGGCCCTGTCGGGCAGGCAGTCCGCGATCGTGCTGGTCGACGGCGTCGACGAAGGCCTCAAGGTGGTCGACGCGTACGGTGCCGAGCACCTGGAGATCCAGACCGCCGACGCCGCCGCCGTGGCCGACCGCGTCCGCAACGCCGGCGCCATCTTCATCGGCCCCTGGGCGCCGGTGTCGCTGGGCGACTACGCGGCCGGCTCCAACCACGTCCTGCCCACCGGCGGCTGCGCCTGCCACTCCTCGGGCCTGTCCGTGCAGTCCTTCCTGCGCGGCATCCACATCGTCGACTACACGCAGGACGCGCTGGCCGAGGTCGCCCACCACGTGGTCACGCTGGCGGAGGCGGAGGACCTGCCGGCACACGGCGCGGCGATCAAGGCGAGGTTCGACTGGAAGGTTCCCCAGGGCAAGTGAGCGACGTACGCATCGACGATCTCCCCGTACGGGACGAGCTGCGCGGTAAGTCCCCCTACGGCGCGCCCCAGCTGGACGTCCCCGTACGGCTGAACACCAACGAGAACCCCTACCCGCTGCCCGAGCCGCTGGTCGAACGCATCGCCGAGCGGGTCCGGGAAGCCGCCCGGAACCTCAACCGCTACCCGGACCGGGACGCGGTCGAGCTGCGCACGCGGCTGGCGGAGTACCTCACCGACACCTCAGGCTACGAGGTCAGCGTGGCCAACGTCTGGGCGGCCAACGGCTCCAACGAGGTCATCCAGCAGCTGCTGCAGACCTTCGGCGGACCGGGCCGCACCGCCATCGGCTTCGAGCCGTCGTACTCGATGCACGGCCTCATCGCGCGCGGCACGGGCACGGGCTGGATCTCCGGCCCCCGCAACGAGGACTTCACGATCGACCTCGCCGCCGCCGAGAAGGCCATCGCCGAGAACCAGCCGGACGTCGTCTTCATCACCACCCCCAACAACCCCACCGGCACCGCCGTCCCGCCCGAGACGGTCCTCGCGCTGTACGAGGCCGCGCAGGCGGCGAAGCCGTCGATGGTGGTGGTCGACGAGGCGTACATCGAGTTCAGCCACGGCGACTCGCTGCTGCCGCTGCTGGCGGGCCGCCCGAACCTCGTCGTCTCCCGCACCATGTCGAAGGCGTTCGGCGCGGCGGGCCTGCGCCTGGGCTACCTCGCGGCGCACCCGGCCGTCGTCGACGCCGTCCAGCTGGTCCGGCTGCCCTACCACCTGTCGGCCGTGACCCAGGCGACCGCCCTGGCCGCCCTGGAGCACACCGCCACCCTGCTGGGCTACGTCGAGCAGCTCAAGACCGAACGGGACCGCCTGGTCACCGAACTGCTCGCCCTCGGCTACGAGGTGACCGCGTCGGACGCGAACTTCGTGCAGTTCGGCCGGTTCGAGGACTCCCACGAGACCTGGCGGAAGATCCTCGACCGGGGCGTCCTGGTCCGGGACAACGGCGTGCCCGGCTGGCTCCGGGTCACCGCAGGGACCCCCGAAGAGAACGACGCGTTCCTCGACGCGGTACGTGAGTTGAAGAAGGAGCAGAGCACATGAGCCGCGTAGGCCGCACAGAGCGGGTGACCAAGGAGACCTCGGTCCTCGTCGAGATCGACCTCGACGGCACCGGCAAGACCGACATCAAGACCGGCGTCGGCTTCTACGACCACATGCTCGACCAGCTCGGCCGCCACGGTCTGTTCGACCTGACGGTGAAGACCGAGGGCGATCTGCACATCGACTCGCACCACACCATCGAGGACACCGCCCTCGCCCTCGGCGCCGCCTTCAAGCAGGCCCTCGGCGACAAGGTCGGCATCTACCGCTTCGGCAACTGCACGGTCCCGCTGGACGAGTCCCTCGCCCAGGTCACCGTCGACCTGTCCGGCCGCCCCTACCTCGTGCACACCGAGCCCGAGAAGATGGCGCCGATGATCGGCGAGTACGACACCACCATGACCCGGCACATCCTGGAGTCCTTCGTGGCCCAGGCGCAGATCGCGCTGCACGTGCACGTGCCCTACGGGCGCAACGCGCACCACATCGTGGAGTGCCAGTTCAAGGCGCTGGCCCGGGCCCTGCGCTACGCGTCCGAGCACGACCCGCGCGCGGCCGGCATCCTCCCCTCCACGAAGGGCGCCCTGTGAACGGCACCTCGACCCTGCTGATCGTCGTCGGCCTGTTCCTCGTCGGCGGGATCTACTCCTTCGTCAAGCAGAAGATGCCCAAGGGCCTGATCGTGCTGCTGTCGATCGGCGCCGCGATGTGCCTTGCGGCCGGTGTGGTGAGGCTGGAGGTGTGGAATTGAGCGCCCCGCAGAAGAAGGTGGTGGTCTTCGACTACGGCTTCGGCAACGTCCGCTCCGCCGAACGCGCCCTCGCGCGCGCGGGAGCCGACGTCGAGATCACCCGTGACTACGACAAGGCCATGAACGCCGACGGCCTGCTGGTGCCCGGCGTCGGCGCCTTCGCCTCCTGCATGACGGGCCTGCGCGAGGCACGCGGCGACTGGATCGTCGACCGCAGGCTCTCCGGCGGCCGCCCGGTCATGGGCATCTGCGTCGGAATGCAGATCCTCTTCGCGCGCGGCATCGAGCACGGCGTGGAGAGCGAGGGCCTCGACGAGTGGCCCGGCTCCGTCGAGCCGCTCCAGGCCGAGATCGTGCCCCACATGGGCTGGAACACCGTGGAGGCGGCGCCCGGGTCCCAGCTGTTCGCCGGCCTCGACGCGGACGCCCGCTTCTACTTCGTGCACTCCTACGCCGTCCACGACTGGTCGCTTCAGACGCACAACCCGACGATCGAGGCGCCCAAGGTCACCTGGTCCACGCACGGCAAGCCGTTCGTCGCGGCCGTCGAGAACGGCGCCCTGTGGGCCACGCAGTTCCACCCCGAGAAGTCCGGCGACGCCGGAGCCCAGCTCCTCACCAACTGGATCGGAACACTGTGAGCAAGCTCGAACTCCTCCCCGCCGTCGACGTCCGGGACGGCCAGGCCGTCCGTCTGGTGCACGGCGAGTCCGGCTCGGAGACCTCCTACGGCTCCCCGCTGGAGGCCGCCCTCGCCTGGCAGCGCTCCGGCGCCGAGTGGCTGCACCTGGTCGACCTGGACGCCGCGTTCGGCACCGGCGACAACCGCGAGCTGATCGCCGAGGTCGCCCGGGCCATGGACATCAAGGTGGAGCTGTCCGGCGGCATCCGCGACGACGACACCCTCGCCGCCGCCCTCGCCACCGGCTGCAGGCGCGTCAACCTCGGCACCGCCGCCCTGGAGACGCCGGAGTGGGTCGCCAAGGTCATCGCCCAGCACGGGGACAAGATCGCCGTCGGTCTCGACGTCCGCGGCACGACCCTGCGCGGCCGCGGCTGGACCCGCGACGGCGGCGACCTCTACGAGACGCTGGAGCGCCTCGACAAGGAGGGCTGCGCGCGGTACGTCGTCACCGACATCGCCAAGGACGGCACGCTCCAGGGCCCCAATCTGGAGCTGCTGCGCAACGTGTGCGCCGCCACCGACCGCCCGGTCGTGGCCTCCGGCGGGGTCTCCTCGCTCGACGACCTGAGGGCCATCGCCGACCTCGTCCCGCTCGGTGTCGAAGGGGCCATCGTCGGGAAGGCGCTGTACGCGAAGGCGTTCACCCTTGAAGAGGCCTTGGAGGCTGTGTCGTCATGACCGTGCGGCGTGTGCAGAGCGGAAGTCCCTGGGAAGAGTCCGTCGGCTTTGCACGCGCCGTCGAGGCGGGCGACCGTGTGCTGGTCGCGGGCACGACCGCCTTCAAGGGCGACGTGCTCTACGGCGAGGGCGACCCCTACGAGCAGGCCAAGGTGGCCTTCACCAGCGCCCTGGAGGCGATCGCCGAGCTCGGGCTCGCACCCGAGTCCGTGATCCGCACCCGGGTGTATCTGGCACACGCCCGCGATGTCGACGCGGTGGGCCGGGCCCACAAGGAACTGTTCGACTCCGTGCGCCCGGTCACGACCCTGCTGATCGTGCAGGGCTTCATCGACTCCCGGGTCCTGGTGTCGGTGGAAGTGGAAGCATTCAGAGGAACCCCCTCCGAAGAGCACTAGAGGAGCACGATTCATGACCCTGGCGGTCCGAGTCATCCCCTGCCTGGACGTGGACAACGGCCGGGTCGTCAAGGGCGTCAACTTCCAGAACCTGCGCGACGCGGGCGACCCCGTCGAGATGGCCAAGGTGTACGACGCCGAGGGCGCCGACGAGCTGACGTTCCTGGACATCACGGCCTCGTCGGGCAACCGCGAGACCACCTACGACGTCGTGCGCCGCACGGCCGAGCAGGTGTTCATCCCGCTCACGGTCGGCGGCGGCGTCCGTACCGCCGAGGACGTGGACAAGCTGCTGCGGGCCGGAGCGGACAAGGTCGGCGTCAACACCGCCGCCATCGCCCGCCCGGAACTCATCCGCGAGATCGCCGAACGCTTCGGCCGGCAGGTCCTGGTCCTGTCGGTGGACGCCCGCCGCACCGAATCGGGCTCCTTCGAGGTGACCACCCACGGCGGCCGCAAGGGCACCGGCATCGACGCCGTCGAGTGGGCCCACCGGGCCGCGGAACTGGGCGCGGGCGAGATCCTGCTCAACTCGATGGACGCGGACGGCACCAAGGACGGCTACGACCTGGAGATGATCCGGGCCGTCCGCAAGCACGTCACGGTCCCCGTCATCGCCTCGGGCGGCGCGGGCCGGCTGGGCGACTTCCCCCCGGCCGTCGAGGCCGGCGCGGACGCGGTCCTGGCCGCGTCGGTGTTCCACTTCGGGGACCTGCGCATCGGCCAGGTCAAGGAGACGCTGCGGGAGGCGGGCCACCCGGTGCGGTGAGGCCGCCCCCGCCCGCCGAGAGCCCCGGCCGCGTGGCGCGACCGGGGCTCTCGGCGTATCTGCCCGGATTCAGAACTGCTCAGATCCCGAGCTGCTTGCTCTCGTTGAGTTTCGCGATCGCGTTCTCGTCGCCGTCCAGATCGACCTTGGCCGCGCTCTGCCGGCCGTAGGAGAACAACACCAGCTCGGACGGCTCGCCGGTCACCGTGACCACCGGGGTGCCGCGGTGGGCCACCGCCGTCTGGCCGTCGGGGCGGCGCAGGACCAGGCCCGTCGGGACGCCGCGGCCCATGAGGCGGGCGGTGCGCTCCAGGCGGGACCACAGGGCGTCCTGGAAGACCGGGTCGAGATCACGCGGCGACCAGTCGGGCTGGGCACGCCGGACGTCCTCGGTGTGGACGTAGAACTCGATGATGTTCGACGCCTCGTCGACCGGCTTGAGGGAGAAGGGCGAGAAGCGCGGCGGGCCCGTACGGATCAGCTGGATCAGCTCCTCGTACGGCTTGTCGGTGTACTCCGCCATCACCTTGTCCAGACGCGGCGCGAGCTGCTTGATCAGCATCCCGCCGGCGGCGTCCGGACGGCGCTCGCGCACCACCACGTGCGCGGCGAGGTCCCGGGTCCTCCAGCCCTCGCACAGGGTGGGCGCTTCCGGGCCCGCGGTCTCCAACAGATCGGCGAGGAGGAGTCGTTCACGCTTGGCATGGGTCGACATGCGGCCAGCCTACGACCGGCCCCCCGGTCCGCCCAGTGGACACTCCATCAGGCACGCCAGTGGCGCGGCACAATGGTCACCATGACCAGCACGCCCAGCCTCCTGGACCCGGAGATCGCCGCGCGCCTCAAGCGCAGCCCCGACGGTCTCCTGCCCGCCATCGCCCAGCAGTACGACACCGGAGAGGTGCTCATGCTCGGCTGGATGGACGACGAGGCGCTGCACCGCACCCTCACCACCGGCCGGTGCACGTACTGGTCGCGCAGCCGCCGGGAGTACTGGGTCAAGGGCGACACCTCCGGCCACTTCCAGTGGGTGAAGTCCGTCGCCCTGGACTGCGACGCCGACACCGTGCTCGTCAAGGTCGACCAGGTCGGCGCCGCCTGCCACACCGGAGCCCGCACCTGTTTCGACGAGGACGTACTCCTCGAGGACGGCGGTTCCGCCGGCTCCGCCACGGATCAGTAAGGTCAGCGGCCATGGACCTCGAGACCTTCCGCAAGCTCGCCACCGACCGGCGGGTCGTCCCCGTCACCCGCAAGCTGCTCGCCGACGGCGACACCCCGGTCGCGCTCTACCGCAAGCTCGCCGCCGAGCGGCCCGGCACCTTCCTGCTGGAGTCCGCGGAGAACGGCCGCTCGTGGTCCCGCTACTCCTTCGTCGGCGTGCGGTCCGCCGCGACGCTGACCGCACGCGACGGACAGGCCCACTGGCTCGGGACCCCGCCCGTCGGCGTCCCCACCGACGGCGACCCCCTCGCCGCCCTGCGCGCCACCATCGAAACCCTGCACACGCCCCACCAGGAGGGCATGCCGCCCTTCACCGGCGGCATGGTCGGCTACCTCGGCTACGACATCGTCCGCCGCCTGGAGAAGATCGGCCCCGGCGAGCGCGACGACCTCAAGCTGCCCGAGCTGACCATGCTCCTCACCAGCGACCTGGCCGTCATGGACCATTGGGAGGGCTCGGTCCTGCTGATCGCCAACGCGATCAACCACAACGACCTGGAGACCGGCGTCGACGAGGCCCACGCCGACGCCGTCGCCCGACTCGACGCGATGGAGGCCGACCTCTCCCGCCCGGTCGCCCAGCCCCCGGCGGTCCTCCCGCCCTCCGAGCTCCCCGAGTACACCGCGCTGTGGGGCGGCCCCGACTTCCAGGTGGCCGTCGAGGACATCAAGGAGCGCATCCGGGCCGGTGAGGCCTTCCAGGTGGTCCCCTCGCAGCGCTTCGAGACGCCGTGCACGGCGAGCGCGCTGGACGTCTACCGGGTCCTGCGGGCCACCAACCCGTCCCCGTACATGTACCTGTTCCGTTTCGACGGGTTCGACGTCGTCGGTTCGTCCCCCGAGGCCCTGGTCAAGGTCGAGGACGGCCGGGCCATGGTGCACCCCATCGCCGGCACCCGCTGGCGCGGCGCCACCCCCCAGGAGGACCAGGCCCTCGCCGACGAGCTGCTCGCCGACCCCAAGGAACGCGCCGAGCACCTCATGCTCGTCGATCTGGGGCGCAACGACCTCGGGCGGGTCTGCGAGCCCGGCTCGGTCGAGGTCGTCGACTTCATGTCCGTCGAGCGGTACTCGCACGTCATGCACATCGTCTCGACGGTGACGGGCCGCGTGGCCGCCGGACGCACGGCGTTCGACGTCCTCACCGCCTGCTTCCCGGCCGGCACCCTCTCCGGCGCCCCCAAGCCCCGCGCCATGCAGATCATCGACGAACTCGAACCGTCCCGCCGCGGCCTCTACGGCGGCTGCGTCGGCTACCTCGACTTCGCCGGCGACTCCGACACCGCCATCGCCATCCGCACGGCCCTCCTGCGCGACGGCACCGCCTACGTCCAGGCCGGCGCGGGCATCGTCGCCGACTCCGACCCGGTCGCCGAGGACACCGAGTGCCGCAACAAGGCGGCCGCGGTGCTGCGGGCCGTCCACACGGCGAACCGGCTCGGCAGCGTCCGAGACGAACCCCGGGTGACGTTTCGCCCGGGCTTCAGGCGATAGTGGGTACGTGACTGCTGTACCGCACCCCCGTTCCGAAGCCCCCGGATCCGCCCGGGCCGGCCGCCTGAGCCTCGCCGTGGCGCTGCTGAGCGGCGCCCTCGGCGCCGCCGTGGCGCTGCTCGCCACCCGGCAGCAATGGTCGCAGGGCACCGCGACGGTGGCCGGCGGCGCCTTCCCCCTGACCGCCAAGGGCAGCGACGTCACGGGCGTTCCCGCGGCGCTCGCCATAGTGGGCCTCGCCGCGCTCGTCGCCGTGTTCGCGGTCCGCCGCGCCGGCCGCCTGGCCGTCGCCGCGCTGCTGGCGCTCTCCGGCGTCGGCATCGTCGCCGCGGCCCTGCTCGGCGCCTCCGACAGCTCCGCGCTCGACGAGCAGGCCGCGCAGGCCTCCGGCGACACCTCGGCCTCCGTCGACACCCTCAGCCACACCGCCTGGCCCTACGTCGCGGTCGTCGGCGGCGTCCTGATCCTCCTGGCCGGGCTGCTCGCCCTGCGGTACGGCCGGCTGTGGCCCGGCATGTCCGGCCGCTACGAGCGGTCCGGCACGCCCCAGCCGCGCCGCAAGGCCCCCGCCGTCGACCCCGACCGGCCCGAGGACCTGTGGAAGGCGCTCGACCGCGGCGAGGACCCGACCGGGGCCTGAGCCCACACGGCGACCGCGGCGACCGGGGGAGTACCCCCGCTCACCCGGCAAGCGCGCGTGCGGGACAATGGGCCCGAGCGTCCTGCTCAGACACGCACACAGCAACGAGGAGCAAGCAATGGCGGGCAGCAGCCACGGTCACACCCCGGCCGCCTGGACCGGTGTCACGATCGCCTTCATCGGTTTCTGCGTCTCGGGCGCGTTCATGGTGCTGGACCAGCCGGTGGGCTTCTGGGCCGGCATGGTGGTCGTGCTGCTCGGCGGTGTCGTCGGCGGCATCATGCGGATGATGGGCCTGGGCCAGCCCAAGGACCTGCACCAGCCGCACCGGATGACGGGCGACCGCGAGCCGGCACGCGCCGAGGGCTGACCCCCGAGGCACATCCCGCACGCGCGTGCGGGGCACAATGCCTACCGTGAACGCCGAGAGCCGAAGGGTGACGCCGAGCGTCCCGAGCCGTCTGGCCGTCCCCGCCGGGGTGCTCGCTGCCGTCGCCGCCGCCTTCGCCTACGTGGGCACCGTGGACCCCAACGAACCCGGTCACTACCCCGCGTGCCCGCTGCTGCGCTACACGGGCCTCTACTGCCCCGGCTGCGGCGGACTGCGCAGCGCGCACGCCTTCGTCCACGGGGACGTCCTCACGGCGCTGCACGCCAACGCGCTCGCGACCCTCGGCTATCTGGGCTTCGCCGTGCTGTGGGCCGTTTGGGTGGTCCACGCGCTCCGCGGGCGCCCGCTGCGGATCGACCCCCACCCGAAGCTGGTGTGGAGCCTGGGGGCGTTGCTGCTGGTCTTCTCCGTCGTCCGGAACCTGCCCTTCGGCGGCTGGCTCCATCCTTGATCGACGGCGTATGTCCAGGTACTGGGACCGGCGTCAACCGGATGCGAAGCCTTCGCCCTGCTGCGGATACCATCGCAGTGACCATCGTTTTCCCGATCGGTCGCTGGAACTGTCAAGAGTCTGGAAGGGGGCCGCTCGCGTGAGTGTGCTCGACGAGATCATCGACGGAGTCCGTGCCGACCTCGCGGAGCGGCAGGCGCGCGTCAGCCTCGACGAGCTCAAGGAGCGCGCGGCGAAGGCGCCCGCGGCCAAGGACGGCGTGGCCGCACTGCGCGGCGACGGTGTCAAGGTCATCTGCGAGGTCAAGCGCTCCAGCCCGTCCAAGGGCGCGCTGGCCGCGATCGCCGACCCGGCCGGTCTCGCCGCGGACTACGAGGCGGGCGGCGCTGCCGTCATCTCCGTCCTCACCGAGGAGCGCCGCTTCGGCGGCTCGCTCGCCGACCTGGAGGCGGTCCGCGCCCGGGTGGACATCCCGGTCCTCCGCAAGGACTTCATCGTCACCTCGTACCAGCTGTGGGAGGCCCGGGCGTACGGCGCCGACGTCGTGCTGCTGATCGTGGCCGCCCTCGACCAGCCCGCCCTGGAGTCCCTCATCGAGCGCGCCGGGTCCATCGGGCTCACCCCGCTCGTCGAGGTGCACGACGAGGACGAGGTCGAGCGCGCGGTCGACGCCGGCGCCCGCGTGATCGGCGTCAACGCGCGCAACCTCAAGACCCTCGAGGTCGACCGCGGCACCTTCGAGCGGGTGGCGCCGGAGATCCCCGACCACATCATCAAGATCGCCGAGTCCGGCGTCCGCGGCCCGCACGACCTCATCGCCTACGCCAACGCGGGTGCCGACGCGGTGCTGGTCGGCGAGTCCCTGGTCACCGGCAAGGACCCCAGGACGGCCGTCTCGGACCTGGTCGCGGCCGGCGAGCATCCCGCACTCCGGCACGGCCGGAGCTGATCACCGCTAGGCTGGTCCCGATGACTCTCACCCTGACGACCGTGGACCGGTACGCCCGCCTCGCGCGCGGCTGCCGCCCCCGCGGCTGCCGTGCGCCCGCCCGCCGGGTCCACGGCCGCCGCGTCCGGTACGTCATCGGTGACGAACCCGGGCAGGTCAACGGCATGCGATGGCAGCAGCGCCCCGTAAGGGGCGCGGGGAACTGCGCGACAAGCCACTGACGGCCCGCGGCCGGCAACAGATCCCCGCCCCCACGGCGATTAGTGCATTCCACACACAACTCACCGTGAAGGTATTCGCATGCCCAGTCAGTTCTTCATTCCCGACCCCGAGGGTCAAACCCCGAGCCCCGAAGGCTACTTCGGGGCCTTCGGCGGCAAGTTCATCCCCGAAGCCCTCGTCGCCGCAGTCGACGAGGTGGCCGTCGAGTACGACAAGGCCAAGCACGACCCCGAGTTCGCCAAGGAACTCGACGACCTGCTGGTCAACTACACCGGCCGCCCCTCGTCCCTCACCGAGGTCCCCCGCTTCGCCGCGGAAGCGGGCGGCGCACGGATCTTCCTGAAGCGGGAAGACCTCAACCACACCGGCTCACACAAGATCAACAACGTCCTCGGCCAGGCCCTGCTCACCAAGCGCATGGGCAAGACCCGGGTCATCGCCGAGACGGGCGCCGGACAGCACGGCGTGGCCACGGCCACCGCCTGTGCGCTCTTCGGCCTCGACTGCACGATCTACATGGGCGAGATCGACACCCGGCGCCAGGCCCTCAACGTGGCCCGCATGCGCATGCTCGGCGCCGAGGTCATCGCCGTGAAGTCCGGCAGCCGCACGCTGAAGGACGCCATCAACGAGGCCTTCCGCGACTGGGTCGCCAACGTCGACCACACCCACTACCTCTTCGGCACCGTCGCCGGACCGCACCCCTTCCCCGCGATGGTCCGCGACTTCCACCGGGTCATCGGCGTCGAGGCCCGCCGCCAGCTCCTGGAGCGCGCCGGACGCCTGCCCGACGCGGCCGTCGCCTGCGTCGGCGGCGGCTCCAACGCCATCGGCCTCTTCCACGCCTTCATCCCCGACACCGGCGTCCGCCTCATCGGCTGCGAACCGGCCGGGCACGGCGTCGAGACCGGCGAGCACGCCGCGACCCTCACCGCGGGCGAGCCCGGCATCCTGCACGGCTCGCGCTCCTACGTCCTCCAGGACGACGAGGGTCAGATCACCGAGCCGTACTCGATCTCAGCCGGCCTGGACTACCCGGGCATCGGCCCGGAGCACTCCTACCTGAAGGACTCCGGCCGCGGCGAGTACCGCGCGGTCACCGACGACGCGGCGATGCAGGCCCTGCGCCTGCTGTCGCGCACCGAGGGCATCATCCCGGCCATCGAGAGCGCCCACGCCCTGGCCGGCGCCCTGGAGGTCGGCAAGGAGCTGGGCAAGGACGGGCTGATCGTGGTCAACCTGTCCGGGCGCGGCGACAAGGACATGGACACCGCCGCCCGCTACTTCGGCCTCTACGACACCGACGCCGAGGTCGCCGCCGACGCGGACACCGCCAACGCCGAGATCGAGGGGGACGCCAAGTGAGCGGGAACATCCAGCTGTTGAGCGACACCCTCGCAGCGGCCAAGTCCGAAGGGCGCTCCGCCCTGATCGCCTACCTCCCGGCCGGGTTCCCGACCGTGGACGGCGGCATCGAGGCGATCAAGGCCGTCATCGAGGGCGGCGCGGACATCGTCGAGGTGGGCCTGCCGCACAGCGACCCCGTCCTCGACGGCCCCGTCATCCAGACCGCCGACGACATCGCCCTGCGGGGCGGCGTGAAGATCGCCGACGTGATGCGCACGGTCCGCGAGGCCCACGCCGCCACCGGCAAGCCGATCCTCGTCATGACGTACTGGAACCCCATCGACCGCTACGGCGTCGAGCGGTTCACCGCCGAGCTCGCCGAGGCGGGCGGCGCCGGGTGCATCCTGCCCGACCTGCCCGTGCAGGAGGCGGCGCTGTGGCGGGAGCACGCGGAGAAGCACGGTCTGGCAACCGTCTTCGTCGTCGCGCCCAGCAGCAAGGACGAGCGGCTCGCGCAGATCACCGCGGCGGGCAGCGGCTTCGTCTACGCCGCCTCCCTGATGGGCGTCACGGGCACCCGCGCCACGGTCAGCTCGCAGGCCCAGGGCCTGGTGGAACGCACCCGGGCCACGCGCGCCGACCTGCCCGTCTGCGTCGGGCTCGGCGTCTCCAACGCCACCCAGGCGGCCGAGGTCGCCGGCTTCGCCGACGGCGTGATCGTCGGCTCGGCCTTCGTCAAGGCGATGCTGGACGCCCCGGACGAAGCGGCCGGTCTGGAAGCCGTGCGCGCGCTCGCGGGCGACCTCGCCAAGGGCGTGCGCCGACAGGCGTAAGAAGGCGGGAAGTCATACAGGTCCCTCGTACGGGTGGACCTGGGGCCGGGGAGGCGCGGTGCGCCTCCCCGGTTCGTTTCCGGGGTGTGAGCGAGAAGAACCGTGAGGGAAAGCGCACCGCCCGGGAGAAGCTGGCGGTCGAGCGCGAGAAGCAGAAGTCCGCGGACAAGCGCCGGCGCGCGCTGGTGGTGGGCGGGGCCGTCGTCGCCGTCCTGGGACTCGCGGCGGTGATCGGCGTCGTCGCGGCCAACGCCGGCAAGGACGACGGCGGCAAGGCCGAGGCCTCGGGCCCGGTCGTGGTGCCCTCCGGAGCCCAGGGCAAGGACAGCCTCGCCCTCCCGGTCGGCAAGGACAGCGCCAAGTCCACGCTCACGGTGTGGGAGGACTTCCGCTGCCCCGCCTGCAAGTCCTTCGAGACGGCGTACCGGCCGGTGATCCACGAGCTGACGAACGCCGGCGAGCTGAAGGTCGAGTACCACCTGGTCACCCTGATCGACGGCAACATGCGCGGCACCGGCTCGCGCAACGCCGCCAACGCGGCGGCCTGCGCCCAGGACGCCGGGAAGTTCCCCGCCTACCACGACGTGCTCTTCGACAACCAGCCCTCGGAGGTCGACGACGCCTACGCGGACAACGCCAAGCTGATCGAGCTGGCCGGCAAGGTCGACGGTCTGGACATCCCCGCCTTCCGCACCTGTGTCGAGAAGGGCACGCACAACGGCTGGGTCGCCAAGTCCCACCAGGCGTTCAACAAGGGCGGCTTCTCGGGCACGCCGACCGTGCTGTTCGACGGCGAGAACATCTACCAGGACCGGACGATGACCCCGGCCAAGCTGAAGCAGATGGTGCAGAAGGCGAACAAGGGGTAAGGGCCATTCTCACGCCCCTGTTATGGACCCGTAGCCGGGCTGCTTGCCGTGGGCCCGGTGCGGCACGGTAGCGTCGACCTTGCCATGGAACTTGCCTTCATTCCCAGCCCGTCGCGCGGGGTGCTGTACCTCGGCCCCATTCCGCTGCGCGGCTACGCGTTCTGCATCATCATCGGCGTCTTCGTCGCGGTCTGGCTCGGTAACAAGCGCTGGATCGCCCGGGGCGGGCGGGCCGGCACGGTGGCCGACATCGCTGTCTGGGCCGTGCCGTTCGGCCTGGTCGGCGGCCGGCTCTACCACGTGATCACGGACTACGAGCTGTACTTCAGCGAGGGCCGTGACTGGGTGGACGCCTTCAAGATCTGGGAGGGCGGCCTCGGGATCTGGGGCGCGATCGCGCTGGGCGCGCTGGGCGCGTGGATCGGCTGCCGTCGCCGCGGCATCCCGATGCCCGCCTACGCCGACGCCGTCGCGCCGGGCATCGCCTTCGCCCAGGCGATCGGCCGCTGGGGCAACTGGTTCAACCAGGAGCTGTACGGCAAGCCCACCGATCTGCCCTGGGCCCTGGAGATCACGTCCTCGTCGGACGGGCGGGTGCCGGGCACCTACCACCCGACGTTCCTGTACGAGTCGCTGTGGTGCATCGGTGTGGCGCTGCTGGTCATCTGGGCCGACCGCCGCTTCCGGCTCGGACACGGCCGGGCGTTCGCGCTGTACGTCGCCGCGTACTGCGCGGGGCGTGGCTGGATCGAGTACATGCGCGTCGACGACGCCCACCACATCCTGGGTGTCCGGCTGAACGTCTGGACCGCGATCCTCGTGTTCCTGCTCGCGGTGACGTACCTGGTGGTGTCGTCGAAGAAGCGGCCCGGCCGCGAGGCCGTCGTGGAGCCGGGCGCGGATGCCGCCGGCGGCGAGACCGACGGTGCCGAGCCGGCCGACGCGGCGGGCAGCACCGACCGGGCCGAGGACGCGGGTGAGGACGACGCGCCCGCGGGCGAGGCAGACGAAACCGAGGCCGAGGCCGACGGTGCCAGGAACGGGGCCGGGTCGGGGAAGAAGACCTGACGGTCCGCCGCATGTGACGCGCCGAGGGCGCCCGGGACTCTCCCCGGGCGCCCTCGGCGCGTCAGCGGCGCGGTCGTGGGCAAGAGGTGCCGGGTCGTGGTCCTCGGCGCGTGGGTGGCGGCGGACGGTGGGCAGGATCTGGCGGGCGTGGCCTTCGGCGTGAGAGTGGCGGCGGGGTGTGAGGGGTGTCGGGGCGTGGCCTTCCGCACGGGATGGCGACGGGGCGTGAGGGGTGGCGCCGTGGCCTTCGGCGCGTGAAGGGCGGCGGGCGTGAGGGGTGTCGGGCGTGGCCTCCGGCGCGTTGGTGCGGCGGGGTGTGGGGTGTCGGGCCGTTGTCTTCCGGGCGTCAGCGGTGGCGGGTCAGGGACAGGGTGCGGCGGGCTGCCGTGACCATCGCCGCGTCGATGAAGCGGCCGTCCGGCAGGGCCTGGGCGCCCTGCTCGACGGCGGCCGCCTTGAGAACCGCTGCCGCCTGCTCGATCTCCTTCTCACCGGGCAGATAGGCCCGCTCGATGACCGGCAGCTGACGGGGGTGGATCGCGGCCCTGCCCAGAAAGCCCAGGGCACGGCCGTGCGCGCAGGACGCGGCCAGGCCCTCCTGGTCGTGGACGTCCGGGTGGACCGACTGGGCCGGCGGCGGCAGGCCCGCCGCCCGGGCGGCCACGACCACCCGGGAGCGGGACCAGTCCAGGCCCGTGCCGTCCCGCACGCCGAGGTCGGCACAGAGGTCGGCCTCCCCCAGGGAGATGCCCCGCAGACGCGGGTGGGCGGTCGCGACCGCGTACGCCTGCTCCACACCGAGGGCGGTCTCCAGGAGCGCGTACAGATCGGTCCGGGCCGTGCGGCGGGCCACGTCGACGATCTCGGCGGCCGAGGTCACCTTGGGCAGCCGCAGCCCGGACAGGCCCGGTGCTCCCACCAGGGCGGCGATGTCCTGCCCGCCCCGGCCGCCCAGCGCGTTGACGCGGACGTGGACGGGCACCGCGGGCCGGTCCGTGAGCAGCTCCGCGGTGGCGGCGCGGGCGTAGGCCTTGCGGTCCGGGGGGACCGCGTCCTCCAGGTCGACGACGACGACGTCGGCGCCGCTGGTGAGGGCCTTCGCCACCACGTGGGGGCGGTCGCCCGGGGCGTAGAGCCAGGTGAGCGGGTACGCCGTCACAGGGCGCCCTCCGCGCGCAGCGCCGTGACGTCGTCCGGGGTCAGGCCCAGCTCGGTCAGGACCTCCTCGGTGTCGGCGCCGTGCGGGCGGCCGGCCCAGCGGATCGCGCCGGGCGTGGCGGAGAGCCGGAAGAGGACGTTCTGCATGCGCAGCGGGCCGAGTTCGGGGTCGTCGACGGTGGTGATGGTGCCCAGGGCCTGGTACTGCGGGTCGGCCATCACGTCCCGGACGTCCTGGACCGGGGCGATCGCCGCCTCGGCCTTCTCGAAGGCGGCCATGACGTCGGTGCGGGTGCGCGCGGCGATCCAGCCGCCGACCGCCTCGTCCAGGACGTCCGCGTGCCGGGCGCGGTCGGCGCCCGAGGCGAACCAGGGCTCGTTGATCAGTTCCGGGCGGCCGACCAGGTGCATCACGCGTTCCGCGACCGACTGCGCCGAGGTGGAGACCGCGACCCAGGTGCCGTCCGCGGTGCGGTAGACGCCGCGCGGGGCGTTGTTGGGGGAGCGGTTGCCGGTGCGGGGCTGGACATGACCGAGCTGGTCGTACCAGAGGGGCTGGGGGCCGAGGGCGGCCAGGATCGGCTCGATCAGGGCCAGGTCGACGACCTGGCCCTCACCGGTGCGTTCGCGGGCGGCGAGCGCCGTCATCACCGCGTACGCCGTCGTCAGGCCCGCGATGGAGTCGGCCAGGCCGAACGGCGGGAGGGTCGGGGGCGAGTCCGGTTCGCCGGTGATCGCGGCGAAGCCGCTCATCGCCTCGGCGAGGGTGCCGAAGCCGGGGCGGTGCGCGTAGGGGCCGAACTGGCCGAAGCCGGTGACCCGGGCCAGGACCAGGCGGGGGTTGACGGCCGACAGCTCCGGCCAGCCCAGATCCCACTTCTCCAGAGTGCCGGGGCGGAAGTTCTCGATGATCACGTCGGTGGTGGCGGCCAGGCGCAGGAGGATGGCGCGGCCGCCGGGCTTCGACAGGTCCAGGGTCATGGTCCGCTTGTTGCGGCCGAGCATCTTCCACCACAGGCCCACGCCGTCCTTCGACGGGCCGTGGCCGCGGGAGGGGTCCGGCTTGCCCGGGTGCTCGACCTTGACGACCTCGGCGCCGAAGTCGCCGAGCAGGGTGGCGGCCATCGGGCCGGCGAAGAGGGTGGCGAGGTCGAGGACGCGCAGGCCGGCGAGGGGCGCGGTCGTGGGCTCGTTCGGGGACGCGGTCGTGGGCGCGGTCATGGGCGGCGGGTCTCCCGGTGCGTGAGGTGGGCGAGGGTGTCGAAGCCGATGCCGTTGAAGTCGCCGACGGATGTGGCCAGCCGGTTCTTCAGGGGTGCCGTCCAGCGGCCGGGGAGCGCGGCGGGGTGCCCGGCCAGCAGCCCGGCGACCGAGCCGGCCGTGGCGCCGTTCGAGTCGGTGTCCCAACCGCCGCCGACGGCACGGCAGACGGAGCCGGCGAAGTCGCCGTGCGCGTGGGTGAGGGCGGCGGCGATCAGGGCGGTGTTGGGGACGGCGTGCACCCAGTGGTAGGTCGTGGCGTGGGTGGCGTGGAGTGCGTCGACGACGGTGTCGAAGTCCTCGTGCTCCTGTGCGAGCCGGACGGCCTCGCGGACGGCTCGGGCGAGGCGGGAGCGGGGCGGGACGACGGCGAGGCCGGTGCGCAGACAGGTGTGGATGTCGTGGTCGCCGGTCGCGGCCGTCGCCATGGTGGCTGCCGCGAACATCGCGGCGAAGACGCCGTTGGCGGTGTGCGTGAGGGTGGCGTCCCGGTGGGCCTGCTCGGCCGCCGCGGCCGGGTCGCCGGGGTTGGTCCAGCCGTGTACGTCGGCGCGGATCAGGGCGCCGATCCATTCGCGGAACGGGTTGCGGTGGCGGGCGGTGTGCGGGGGCTCCAGGCCGGTCAGGAGGTTGCGGTAGGCGACGCGTTCCGCGGTGAAGGTGCGGCCGGCGGGGAGCTCGTCGAGCCAGGTGCGGGCCACGTCCGTGGTGGTGAATTCCCTGCCGTGGCGTTGCAGGAGGACGAGGTTGAGCAGGGGGTAGTCGAGGTCGTCGTCCTCGGGCATGCCGTCGATGTTCTCGGCGAGGGAGGTGGCTGCCGAGCGGCGGTTCCAGGGATGCCGTTCGAGGAGTTCCGCCGGGACGCCCCGGGCGGTGAAGTACGTGGTGAGGGGCCAGTTGCCGGTGGAGCCGGCGAGCCGGCGGATGGCATCCAGGGGGAGCTTCTCGACCGGCTTGCCCAGGAGGCATCCGGCGGCGCGGCCGAGCCAGGCGGCTTCCAGGCGGTGCGGGGTGGTGGCCGGGGTGCCCAGGGGCCCGGGCCAGTCGGGGCACGCCGCCTTGATCCTCTCCAGGTCCGTGGGTTCGTCGTCGGTCAAGTGGCTGGGGAGGTCCGCGAGTTCGTCGAGGAGGTCCGCGGCCAGCCGGCGCAGGTAGCGGGACGCGGGGGTGGGGGAGGCGCCCGCCGCGGCCGGGGCGTCCGGGCCGCCCGCCGCGCGCCAGCGGGCCGCGACCGCCCTGGGCTCGCGGCCGTCCTGGGCCGCCTGGCGCAGTTCGTGGCCGATGAGGTCCTCCGGCTGGACCCAGGTCAGTCGGAGCATTCCCGGCCTCCGAGGGACGCGAAGGCCTGCTCGTGGGCGCGGCGGCGGGCCACGTCCCGGTCGAAGATCTCGCGGGTCACGGCCGCGAGGGTGGCGGCCGGTTCCCAGAGGTCCAGGCGGCTGGCCTCCGCGACCGTCTTGGCCCAGTCCTCCGGGACCGGTGAGCCCAGGGCTCCCGCGAGGGCGCCGGCCATCGTGGCGATGGAATCGCAGTCGCGGCCGTAGTTCACCGCGCCGAGGACCGCGTGGCGGTAGTCGCCGCGTGCCACCAGCAGCATGCCCAGCGCGACGGGCAGTTCCTCGATCGCGTGCAGGCGGGAGGGGCGGCGGGCGCCGAGCGAGGGGGAGCGGTAGTCGGGGCCCACCGTGTCGTAGGGGGTCACCGCCTCGCGCAGCGGCCGCAGGGCCGACTCGAAGTCCGTGTGGCGGGAGGCCTCCTCGCAGACCCGCTCGATCGCGGCCCGGGTGCCGTCCTTCGCGAGGGAGAGACACGAGGAGACGACCGACTCCGGGGTCGCGCCGGGCGTGCACGCCGCCGCCACGGCCGCGGCCAGGACACCCGCCGCCTCACGGCCGTACGACGACTGGTGCGCGCCGGCGATATCGAGGGCCTCGGCATAGGCCGCACGCGGGTCGGCCGCGTTGACCAGCCCGACCGGGGCCATGTACATCGCCGCCCCGCAGTTGACGATGTTGCCGGTGCCGGCCTCGCGCGGGTCGGCATGGCCGTAGTGGATCCTCGTCACCAGCCATTTCTCCGCCAGGAAGATCCGCTGGAGGGGGAGGGCCTCGCTCTCCAGCTCCGGGATCCAGCGGGGCTCGGTCATCAGGTCCGGGACCAGGTGGCCGGCGATCGCGTAGGCGTCGAGGTGGTCGCGGACCCGGGCGTAGACGCGGACCAGGGCGTGGGTCATCAACGTGTCGTCGGTGACGTGGCCGTCGCCCTTGTGGTACGGGGCGAGGGGACGGGCGGTGCGCCAGTCGTCGCCGTGCCAGGGGCCGACGATGCCGTGGACGCGGCCGCCGTGGCGTTCGAGGATCTGCTCGGGCGAGTAGCCCTCGACGGGACCGCCGAGCGCGTCGCCGACCGCCGCCCCGACCAGGGCACCGGTGATCCGCTCGTCCAGTGGGGTGCTTTGGGGAGGTCTGGGGCACATGGGGGGTTTGGGCTGCATGGCCGCATCATCCACCCGGGCGGACCGGTTGTACGGCTTCCAGGAGTTCGGCGAGTTCCACGAGGTCCGTGCCGGTGAGGCGGGGCAGGACACAGCCGGAGAGGGTGCGGCAGGTCTCCCGCCAGGGCTCGGGGACGGAGGCGCCGCCGCCCAGCGCGCCGGTGAGGGCGCCCGCCAGGGCCGGGGCGGAGTCCGCGACGCGGGACAGACAGGCCGCCGCGGGGATCGCCTCCGCCAGGCGGCCGCGGGCGGCTGTGGCCAGGGCGAGGGCGACCGGGACCGTCTCGGCGGCGGCGATGCCGTAGCTGTAGACGTGGTCGACGATCTGGTGCTCCAGGGGCGGGACCAGGGCGAAGGCGCTGTCCGCTGCGGCGGCGAGCCGCAGGGCGTGCCGGGCGTTGCGGCCGATCTCCGTCTGCTCGGGGAGTTCGGCGAGAGCCGCGGTGACACACGCGTCGACGTCCGCGCCGGCCAGGGCGAGGGCGAGTGCGGCCGCCATCGCCCGGGCGCCGTGGACACCGTCGCCGTCCTGGGTGTAGCGGGCATCGAACTCCGCGAGGCCGGCGGCGCTGCGGGGGTCGCCGGGGTGGGCCACGGCCAGGACGCAGGCGCGTACGCAGGCGGCGTCGTCGAAGTAGTGCGGGTTGTCGTGGCCGGTGGCGGGCGGGCGCAGGCCGGTGGCGAGGTTGCCCAGGCCGGCGCGGACGGAGATGCGGGCACGCAGGGGGAGTACGGCGGACTCGATCTCGGGGGCGCGGTCCGCCGCGGCGGCGACCTCGGCGGCGAGGGCGTTCCAGGTGAGGTCGATGGCGGCTCGGGTGCGGCGTTCGCGGCTGAGGTCGTCTCGGACGGTGTCGTCGCCCGCGCGCAGGAGGGCTTCGGCGGCGAAGGCCGCCCATTCGGCGTCGTCGGAGGGGCCGAGGCGGAGAGGCTCGGGGGGCTGGTTCAGGGCGATGGGGACGGGGAGGGTGGTGGTGGCGTTGTGTTCGGCGAAGGTGTCCAGTTCGCGGGTGAGGCGGCGGGTCCAGTCGGGCATGCGGGCGGCTCGGTGGCGGGCCGCGGGCCAGCCTGCGGCGTCGCCGGCGGCCAGGCCGAGCAGGAGGCCTTCGGCCCTTCTGTCCCCCACCCGCGCACCGCCCGTGACCGTCACCCGAGGGGTCCTGGTCTCCCGTGGGGCGCCCTCGCCGTCGCCCTCGCGGTCGGCGGCCGCGGGCGCGGGTGCCTTCACGCCGAGTGCCTTCACGCCGAGTGTCGTCACGTCGTGTGCCGACCCGCCGGGTGCCGTCGTGTCGTGTGCCGGCGTGTCGTGTGCCGTCACGTCGGGCGCCGTCACGTCGTGTGCCGACCCGCCGGGTGCCGTCGTGTCGTGTGCCGGCGTGTCGTGTGCCGTCACGTCGGGCGCCGTCACGTCGTGTACCGGCCCGCTGGGTGCCGTCATGGCGTGTGCCGTTGCGTCGTGGGTCGTCCCCCCGTGCGCCGGCGCGTCGTGGGTCGTCACCTCGTGTGCGGGCGCGTCGTGGGTCGTCATGAGGGGGCCTCCGTTCCGTCGGCTGCCAGGACGAAGTCCGTCGGTTCCGGCTCTGCGTCGCCGGGCGCCGGTGTCAGCAGGTCCGCCACGTCCAGGACGTGGTAGCCGGCCATCGCCGGGAGGCATCTGCCGTGGACCGGGCCGATGGGGGTCGCCCAGGCCTGCGGGATCGCCAACACGCCCCGTGTCGCGCCCGCCAGTGCCCCCGCCACCGCCGCCGTCGTGTCCGCGTCGCGGCCCATGTTCACCGCGGTCAGGACCGACTGCTCGAAGTCGCCGTCGGCCGCCGCGTACGCGCCGAAGGCGAGGGCGACGGCCTCGGGCGCCAGGTCGGTCCAGGGGTAGCCGCCGATGACGACCGCGGAGCGGACCGCGCGTTCGCCGCGGTGGGCGACGGCCACCGCGCGGCGCAGGCTGCGGGCCGTCCAGGAGTCGTCGGGGACGACCGCCAGGGCCGCGGCCACGACCGCGGTCGGGGGTGCGCCGGCCATCGCCGCCGCCACGCCCGCGGCCACCGCCTGGCCGCCGTGGATGCCCTCGCCGTCGTGGCTCACCGAGCCGTCGATCGCGACGAGCCGGGCCGCCTCCACCGGGCGGCCCGCCGCGAACACCCCGAAGGGTGCCGCGCGCATGGCCAGGCCGTCGCTCCAGGCGTGCCGGTGCTGGGCGGAGATCGGGGCGGCCAGGCCGCGGCGGAGGTTCTCCAGGGTGCCGCGTTCGCTGAACCCGGCACCCCGGAAGGGCCCCTCGTCGCGGTCGGCGATCCACTCGTGCCAGGCCGCTTCCACATGGCCCGGGGTGAGTGCGGAGCCGTGCCGGGCCAGCAGCAGGCCGGAGAAGATCGCGTACTCGGTGTCATCCGTGCCGGACGGGTTATCAGAGACGTACCCGGTGATGCGGCCCCACCGGGTGCGGATCTCGGAGGGCTTCATGTTCTCGGCGGGGGCCCCGAGCGCGTCACCGACGGCCAGGCCCAGCAGTGCGCCCCGTGCCCGTGCCCGGAGCCCGATCGATGCCATGGGGGATGTGTCCCACTCCGGTGACCCCGGCGAGCCTCACCAGCCACAGCATCACCCGGTCGACATCTGCGCACACTGATGATCAGGTGAGCGAAAAAGGGTAAACCTGCAGGTTAGCCCAGCCTTTCCTTGCTGGCGGGGACGGAATTCGCGACGTAGTTTTGGCGTTGTAAAACTCTGGAACATGTCCAAAGAGCGTGTTCCGGAGACAGTCCGTGGACGGGGAGTGGGGTTCTTCTCATGGCCATCATCGAGACCGAGGCGACGCTGCACGAGGCGCACCGGGACAATCACACGCACCGGGACGTGAACGGCGGCTGGCTGCGTCCCGCGGTGTTCGGCGCGATGGACGGCCTCGTCTCCAACCTCGCTCTGATGACCGGTGTGGCGGGCGGTGCGGTCAGTCAGCACACCGTCGTCCTCAGCGGACTCGCGGGCCTGGCCGCCGGTGCCTTCTCCATGGCCGCCGGCGAGTACACCTCCGTCGCCTCGCAGCGCGAGCTGGTCGAGGCCGAGCTGGACGTGGAGCGCCGCCAGCTGCGCAAGCACCCCAAGGACGAGGAGGCCGAGCTGGCCGCGCTCTACGAGTCGAGGGGTGTCGAGCCGCGGCTGGCCCAGGAGGTGGCCCGGCAGCTGTCGAGGGATCCCGAGCAGGCGCTGGAGATCCACGCCCGGGAGGAGCTGGGGATCGACCCCGGCGATCTGCCCTCGCCGACCGTGGCGGCGGTGTCGAGCTTCGGCTCGTTCGCGCTGGGTGCGCTGATTCCCGTCGCGCCCTACCTGCTCGGCGCGAGCAGCATGTGGCCGGCGGTGTTGCTGGCGCTGCTGGGTCTCTTCCTGTGCGGCGCGGTGGTGGCCAAGGTGACGGCGCGCAGCTGGTGGTACAGCGGGCTGCGGCAGCTGCTCCTGGGTGGCGCGGCGGCCGGTGTGACGTACGCCCTGGGCACCGTGTTCGGAACGGCCGTAGGATAGCGCGGCTCGGACTTATGCAAGGGGCTGCATAAGTAGTCGTTACTCGTTGGTTTCGGATGTGCGACGGCCGGGCATGAGCCGTAAGCGCTGCGGGCAACGACGCTCGCCGCGCACCCTCAGCGGGTCGGGTGAAGACGCCCGCTCCGCTCCCCGGGCCGACGCAAACCGATCTGACCCGATCGTTTCGTGCGGTCCCTCCACAGCTTCCACTGCTGGTGCGGTACCCCCGCCGCCAACCCGCAGTGTCCGCATGCTGGAACGGATTATCCCGGTTCCCGAGAACCGCTCCATCATGTAACCTGCACGAAATTTTGCGATCACGCGAGGGCCAACGTCGTCCCTCGGCACTTTTTGCATATGCCACAGACGACGACGGGAGAGCCGATGCGTACGCCGCGCCAGCCGTCCCAGCATTCCGCGAATGGCCAGAACTGGTCCTTCATGGATGCTCGCCCTGCTGCGCAGGGTATGTACGACCCCCGCAACGAGCACGACGCCTGCGGCGTCGGCTTCGTCGCCACCCTCACCGGCGAGGCGTCCCACACCCTGGTTGAACAGGCTCTGACCGTCCTGCGCAACCTCGAACACCGCGGCGCCACCGGCTCCGAGCCCGACTCCGGTGACGGCGCCGGCATCCTGTCGCAGGTCCCGGACGCCTTCTTCCGTGACGTGGCCGGATTCGAACTGCCCGCCGCGGGCTCCTACGCCGTCGGCATCGCCTTCCTGCCGGAGGACTCCACCGCCGACGCCGTCTCGCAGATCGAGGCGATCGCCGCCGACGAGGGCCTCACCGTCCTCGGCTGGCGCGAGGTGCCGGTCGCGCCCCAGCTGCTGGGTGCCACCGCCCGGTCGACCATGCCGGTCTTCCGCCAGATCTTCGTCGCTGACGGCACGGCAGTGCCCCCCACGGGTATCGCCCTCGACCGCAAGGCCTTCGTGCTGCGCAAGCGCGCCGAGCGCGAGGCCGGCGTCTACTTCCCGTCGCTGTCCGCGCGGACCATCGTCTACAAGGGCATGCTGACCACCGGCCAGCTGGAGCCCTTCTTCCCGGACCTGTCCGACCGCCGCTTCGCCTCCGCGATCGCGCTCGTGCACTCCCGGTTCTCGACGAACACCTTCCCGTCGTGGCCGCTGGCCCACCCCTACCGTTTCGTCGCGCACAACGGTGAGATCAACACCGTCAAGGGCAACCGCAACTGGATGGTGGCCCGCGAGTCGCAGCTGGTCTCCGACCTGTTCGGCTCCGACGACAAGGCCATCGACCGGATCTTCCCGGTGTGTACGCCGGACGCCTCCGACTCCGCCTCCTTCGACGAGGTCCTGGAGCTCCTGCACCTCGGCGGCCGTTCCCTGCCGCACTCCGTGCTGATGATGATCCCGGAGGCGTGGGAGAACCACGACTCCATGGACCCGGCCCGGCGCGCCTTCTACCAGTTCCACTCCACGATGATGGAGCCCTGGGACGGCCCGGCCTGTGTCACCTTCACCGACGGCAAGCAGGTCGGCGCGGTCCTGGACCGCAACGGCCTTCGCCCCGGCCGCTACTGGGTCACCGACGACGGCCTCGTCGTGCTCGGCTCCGAGGTCGGCGTCCTGGACATCGACCCCTCCAAGGTCGTCCGCAAGGGCCGCCTCCAGCCGGGCCGCATGTTCCTCGTCGACACCGTCGAGCACCGCATCATCGAGGACGACGAGATCAAGGCCGGGCTCGCCGCCGAGAACCCCTACGCGGAATGGCTCGAGGCCGGTGAGATCGAGCTCGAGGACCTGCCCGAGCGCGAGCACATCGTGCACACGCACGCCTCGGTCACCCGCCGCCAGCAGACCTTCGGCTACACCGAGGAGGAGCTGCGCGTCCTCCTCGCGCCGATGGCCAAGGCCGGTGCCGAGCCGATCGGCTCCATGGGCACCGACTCGCCGATCGCGGCGCTGTCGGACCGCCCGCGCCTGCTCTTCGACTACTTCACCCAGCTGTTCGCGCAGGTCACCAACCCGCCGCTGGACGCCATCCGCGAGGAACTGGTCACCTCCCTGCGCTCGTCGCTGGGCCCCCAGGGCAACCTGCTCGACCCGACCGCGGCCTCCTGCCGCAGCGTCCTGCTGCCCTTCCCGGTGATCGACAACGACGAGCTGGCCAAGCTCATCCACATCAACGCCGACGGCGACATGCCCGGCTTCAAGGCCGCGACCCTGTCCGGCCTGTACCGGGTGCACGGCGGCGGTGACAGCCTGGCCGCGCGCATCGAGGAGATCTGCGCCGAGGCCGACGCCGCCATCGAGAACGGCGCCCGTCTGATCGTCCTGTCGGACCGCCACTCGGACGCCGAGCACGCGCCGATCCCGTCGCTGCTGCTCACCGCGGCCGTCCACCACCACCTCATCCGCACCAAGCAGCGCACCCAGGTGGGCCTGCTGGTCGAGGCCGGTGACGTCCGCGAGGTCCACCACGTCGCCCTGCTCATCGGCTACGGCGCCGCCGCCGTCAACCCGTACCTGGCGATGGAGTCCGTCGAGGACCTGGTCCGCGCCGGCACCTTCCTGCCCGGCGTCGAGCCCGAGAAGGCCATCCGCAACCTCATCTACGCCCTCGGCAAGGGCGTGCTGAAGGTCATGTCCAAGATGGGCATCTCGACCGTCGCCTCCTACCGCGGCGCCCAGGTCTTCGAGGCCGTCGGTCTCGACGACGCCTTCGTCGAGAAGTACTTCAACGGCACGGCCACCAAGATCGGCGGTGTCGGCATCGACGTCGTCGCCAAGGAGGTCGCCGCCCGGCACGCCAAGGCCTACCCGGCCTCCGGCATCGCCCCGGCGCACCGCGCGCTGGAGATAGGCGGCGAGTACCAGTGGCGCCGCGAGGGCGAGCCGCACCTGTTCGACCCGGAGACGGTCTTCCGCCTCCAGCACTCCACGCGCTCCGGCAAGTACGACATCTTCAAGAAGTACACCGAGCGCGTGAACGAGCAGTCCGAGCGCCTGATGACGCTCCGCGGGCTCTTCGGCTTCAAGTCGGACCGGCAGCCGATCTCCATCGACGAGGTCGAGCCGGTCTCCGAGATCGTCAAGCGCTTCTCCACGGGCGCCATGTCGTACGGCTCCATCTCCCAGGAGGCGCACGAGACCCTCGCCATCGCCATGAACCAGCTGGGCGGCAAGTCCAACACCGGTGAGGGCGGCGAGGACGCGGAGCGCCTGTACGACCCGGCGCGCCGGTCGTCCATCAAGCAGGTCGCCTCCGGCCGCTTCGGTGTGACCTCCGAGTACCTGGTCAACTCCGACGACATCCAGATCAAGATGGCCCAGGGCGCCAAGCCCGGCGAGGGCGGCCAGCTGCCCGGCCACAAGGTCTACCCGTGGGTCGCCAAGACCCGTCACTCGACGCCGGGTGTCGGTCTGATCTCCCCGCCGCCGCACCACGACATCTACTCCATCGAGGACCTCGCCCAGCTGATCCACGACCTGAAGAACGCGAACCCGCAGGCGCGGATTCACGTCAAGCTGGTCTCCGAGGTCGGCGTCGGCACGGTCGCCGCGGGTGTCTCCAAGGCGCACGCGGACGTCGTCCTGATCTCCGGCCACGACGGCGGCACGGGCGCCTCCCCGCTCACCTCGCTGAAGCACGCCGGCGGTCCCTGGGAGCTCGGCCTCGCCGAGACCCAGCAGACGCTGCTGCTCAACGGCCTGCGCGACCGCATCGTCGTGCAGACCGACGGCCAGCTGAAGACCGGCCGCGACGTGGTCATCGCCGCGCTGCTCGGCGCCGAGGAGTTCGGCTTCGCGACCGCGCCGCTCGTCGTCTCCGGCTGCATCATGATGCGCGTCTGCCACCTGGACACCTGCCCGGTCGGCATCGCCACGCAGAACCCGGTCCTGCGCGAGCGCTACTCCGGCAAGGCCGAGTACGTCGTGAACTTCTTCCAGTACATCGCCGAAGAGGTCCGCGAGATCCTCGCCGAGCTGGGCTTCCGCTCCATCGAGGAGGCCGTCGGCCACGCCGAGACGCTCGACGTGACCCGCGCGGTCGACCACTGGAAGGCGCAGGGCCTGGACCTGGAGCCGCTGTTCCACGTGCCCGAGCTGCCCGAGGGCGCGGTCCGCCACCAGCTGATCGCCCAGGACCACGGTCTGGAGAAGGCGCTCGACAACCAGCTGATCAAGCTGGCCTCGGACGCGCTCGCCGCGTCCGGCGCCACCGAGGCCCAGCCGGTGCGCGCCCAGGTGCAGATCCGCAACATCAACCGCACGGTCGGCACCATGCTCGGCCACGAGGTGACGAAGAAGTTCGGTGGCGCGGGCCTGCCCGACGACACCATCGACATCACCTTCACCGGCTCCGCGGGCCAGTCCTTCGGCGCCTTCGTGCCCAGCGGTGTCACGCTGCGCCTGGAGGGCGACGCCAACGACTACGTCGGCAAGGGCCTCTCGGGCGGCCGGATCGTGGTCCGCCCGGACCGCGCGGCCGACCACCTCGCCGAGTACAGCGTCATCGCCGGCAACACCATCGGCTACGGCGCCACCGGCGGCGAGATGTTCCTGCGCGGCAAGGTCGGCGAGCGGTTCTGCGTCCGCAACTCCGGCGCCACGGTCGTCTCCGAGGGCGTGGGCGACCACGGCTGCGAGTACATGACCGGCGGTCACGCGGTGGTGCTCGGCGAGACCGGCCGCAACTTCGCGGCCGGCATGTCCGGCGGTATCGCGTACGTGATCGACCTGGACCGCGACAACGTCAACGTCGGCAACCTGGACGCCGTCGAGGCGCTGGACGACACCGACAAGCAGTGGCTGCACGACGTGGTCCGCCGCCACCAGGAGGAGACCGGCTCGACCGTGGCCGAGAAGCTCCTGAGCGAGTGGGACACCGCCGTCGAGCGCTTCAGCAGGATCATCCCCAGCACGTACAAGGCAGTGCTCGCCGCCAAGGAAGCCGCCGAGCGAGCCGGTCTCTCCGAGACCGAGACCCACGAGAAGATGATGGAGGCGGCGATCAATGGCTGACCCGAAGGGCTTCCTGAACCACGGGCGCGAGCTCGCCAAGTCCCGCCCCGTCGAGGAGCGCGTCAAGGACTGGAACGAGGTCTACGTTCCCGGCTCCCTGCTGCCGATCATCAGCAAGCAGGCCAGCCGCTGCATGGACTGCGGCATCCCGTTCTGCCACAACGGCTGTCCGCTGGGGAACCTGATCCCCGAGTGGAACGACTACGCCTACCGCGAGGACTGGGCGGCCGCCTCGGAGCGCCTGCACGCGACGAACAACTTCCCGGAGTTCACGGGCCGCCTGTGCCCCGCTCCCTGTGAGTCGGCGTGCGTGCTCGGCATCAACCAGCCGGCCGTCACCATCAAGAACGTCGAGGTCTCGATCATCGACAAGGCGTGGGAGACCGGGGACGTCGCCCCGCAGATCCCGGAGCGCCTCTCGGGCAAGACCGTCGCCGTCATCGGCTCGGGCCCGGCGGGTCTCGCCGCCGCCCAGCAGCTGACCCGCGCCGGCCACACCGTCGCCGTCTACGAGCGCGCGGACCGCATCGGAGGCCTCCTCCGCTACGGCATCCCCGAGTTCAAGATGGAGAAGCGGCACATCAACCGCCGTATCGAGCAGATGCGCGCGGAGGGCACCCGCTTCCGCACCGGCATCGAGATCGGCCGCGACCTGAAGGCCACGGACCTGAAGAAGCGCTACGACGCGGTCGTCCTGGCCGTCGGCGCCACCACGGCCCGTGACCTGCCGGTGCCCGGCCGCGAGCTCAAGGGCATCTACCAGGCCATGGAGTACCTGCCGCTGGCCAACAAGGTCCAGGAGGGCGACTACGTCACCACTCCGCTGTCGGCCGAGGGCAAGCACGTCGTGGTCATCGGCGGCGGCGACACCGGCGCGGACTGCGTGGGCACCGCCCACCGCCAGGGCGCGGCCTCCGTCACGCAGCTGGAGATCATGCCCCGCCCGGGCGAGGAGCGGAACGCGGCCTCCCAGCCGTGGCCGACCTTCCCCATGCTGTACAAGGTCACCTCGGCGCACGAGGAGGGCGGCGAGCGGGTCTACTCCGTCTCGACGACCCACTTCGAGGGCGACGAGGACGGCAACGTCCAGTGGCTGCACCTCACCGAGGTGGAGTTCCTCGACGGCAAGCTCACCCCGAAGCCGGGCTCCGAGCGCAAGATCCCCGCGCAGCTGGTGACCCTCGCGATGGGCTTCACCGGCACCGACCGGGAGAACGGCCTGGTCGAGCAGTTCGGCCTGGAGCTCGACGAGCGCGGCAACATCGCCCGCGACGCCGACTTCCGGACCAACGTGCCGGGCGTGTACGTCGCCGGTGACGCCGGCCGCGGCCAGTCGCTCATCGTCTGGGCGATCGCCGAGGGCCGTTCGGCGGCGCGCGGAGTGGACCGTGCCCTCACGGGCGCGAGCGAGCTGCCGGCGCCGATCCGTCCCACGGACCGCGCGCTGATGGTCTGACGGTCCATCGAAAAGACGTCCCGTACAAAGGCGTACGGAACACTGACGGCGCCTGCCCCACAGTCCCCGACCGGACGCCCGGGCAGGCGCTGTCGCATGTCCTCAGCCGTTCCCGCCGCTCCGGCCGTCGGTCTCGGCGCCGGTGTCGTCGCCGTTCCTGTTCTCGCCGCTGTCCTCACCGTTGTTCGCGTCCGGCCGTACCTGGATGTGGTCCTCGGCCAGTTCGAGCAGCACCCGGTCCGCCATGCCCAGGGCGGCCGTGTACTCGGCCGGCAGCTGGAGGCGGCCCGCGCGGTCGAGCATCGCGTACTCGCGTGCCACGAGGGACTCCCGGCCCGTCTCGTCGACCTCCGTGCGGCGCAGCACCTCCGTCGAGGTGCGGCCGTCCCGGATGGCGACCGTGCGGCGGACCTCACCGGCGACCGCCTGGTCGTGCGTGACGATGACGATCGTCGTGCCCAGTTCCTCGTTGGCCCGGCGGAACGCCGCGAAGACCTGCTGTCCGGTCGCCGAGTCCAGCTCGCCGGTCGGCTCGTCGGCGAGCAGCACGGCGGGGTCGTTGGCGAGGGCGACCGCGATCGCGACGCGCTGTTGCTGACCACCCGACATCGCCTGCGGACGCCGGTCCCGGCAGTCGGCGACGCCCAGCAGGGACAGCAGATCGTCCACCCGCCCGGCACGCCCCCGCCGGGGGCCGCCCGCCAGCTGCAGGGGCAGCGCGACGTTCTGGGCGGCCGTCAGGTACGGCAGCAGATTGCGTGCCGTCTGCTGCCAGACGAAGCCCACCACCTCACGCCGGTACCGCAGCCGGGCCTTCCCGTCCATCGTCAGCAGATCACGGCCCGCGACCTTCGCGGCGCCCGCCGTCGGGACGTCCAGGCCCGCGAGGATGTTCATCAACGTCGACTTGCCGCTGCCGGACGCGCCCACCAGGGCCATCAACTCGCCCTCGCGCACCAGCAGATCGAGCCCCTGGAGCGCCTGCACCTCCACCGCGTCCCCGCCCCCGCGCCTGGCGAAGATCCGCACCAGCCGGTCGCAGACGATCAGGGCGTCGTGCCCGTAGGCGGGCCGGTCGCGCCGGCGCTCCACCCGACGCTGAAGCTCCTCGAGCGACTCCGTCGTACCGCTCATCGCATGTCTCCCGCCCTGAGGTGAGTGATCGGTGTCCGGCGCCCCGCCCACCAGGCCTGCGCGACCGCCACCGCTCCCGCCAGCAGCACCGCGCCCGCGGCCGGCAGGGCCAGCGACCACACATCCGCCCGCAGCACCGCGTCCGGGGCCGTCACGCCCGAGACGCCGGCCACGGCCAGCCGGTCCAGGTCGATGCCGGGGGAGAGCAGCCCCACCGTCGCCCAGCCGGCCGCCGCGCCCCCGCCCGCCGCGAGCAGGGTCTGCGGCAACGCCTCCAGGCCGAGCAGCCGCCTGCCCTGGCGGGTCGTCATGCCGAGCGTGCGCAGCCGGGCCAGCAGGGCGGCCCGTTCCGGAGCGGACCGCAGCAGACCGAGCACCAGGGCGAGCACGGCGTAGCCCGCACCCGCGGCGACGGCCCAGGCGTAGATCCGTTCGGCGCCCTCCTGCAACGGCGAGTCGGACAGCGCCGCGCGTTCCTCGCTCCGCACGGTCACGGCCAGGCCCGGACCGGCATCGCCCACGGCCGCCCGCAGTGCCTTCCCGTCGAGCCCGGCACCGGCCGCCAGCAGCACCGAAGGGGCGGGGGAGCCCTTCAGGCCGGCCGCGTCGACCAGCAGGAACTCGCCCTCGGGGACGGCAGGGGTGCGGGGCCGCACCGCGACGACCCGTACGGTCACGGGCCCGCCGTCGGTGACGATCCGGCGCGGCGACTTCCCCAGCCGCTCGGCGACGCTCGGGGAGGCGACCGCGTCCAGTACCCCGCCCCGGCTCCGCAGGGCTTCCGCCGCGAAACCCCCTAGCCCCACGTGCCGGGCCAGTCCCGCGTACGAGTCCGGCTCGACCCCCACCACGGGCAGCGACCCCGGCTCGTCGGACGCGCGTTCCGAGGCGTACCCGATGCCCACGGCCGTCACCTCCCGGACCCCCGCCACCTCACCCACCGCCCGCGCCAGCCCCGCCGGCAGCGCAGTGCCGTCGGTGAGGACAGCCGCGTCCGCACCCGTCTTCAGCAGCGCGGCCCGGTCCCGGGCGACCGACACACCTGTCAGCACGGACCCCCCGAACGCGGCCGTGGCCAGGGCCGTCAGCAGGGCGAGCAGCGGCAGCACGGCGACCGCGGCCGGTGAGCGGCCCGCCCGGGCCAGCGACAGGAACCCGACCACACCGCGCAGCCGCCCGGCCGGGCCGGCCGCCCACCGCAGGGGCAGCGGATACAGCCGGACCAGGACCAGCGCCGCCACCAGCCCGACGAGCACCGGCGCCGCGCTCACCAGCAGATCGCCCGGCTCGCCCGCACCGCGGCGGCGCAGCGTCAGCACCGAGCCGGCGGCCAGCACCAGCACGGTCACTTCGACGACCGTGCGGCGCCCGCCGGGCCTGGTGCGGGCCAGATCGTCGCGCTCCCGGTGCACCCGCGGCCGGCGGTGCGCCACGGCCGCGCGCACCGGCAGCGCCACACAGGCGAGCAGCGCCACGGCCCCCGCCCACAGGACCGCGGGCAGCAGCCGGCCCCCGTCCACGACGAGCACGGCCGGCAGCAGACCGCAGGCCGCGGCGGGCAGCGCCGTCGTCGCGCACTCGGCCAGCAACCGCCCGGCGATGCCGCGCAGGGAGCCGCCCCGGGCCCGCAGCAGGGCGAGTTCGGAGTCGCGGCGGGCGGCGGCCAGACCACCGCTCATGACCAGGACGACCGAAGCGACCGCGGCGATGCCGAAGACCGCCACGGCCACCACGGGGGCGATGGCGTCACGCGTCCGCGTGAAGGAACCGACGACCTGCTCCAGACCGGTGGACACCTGCGCGAGCGGACCGGCGGCCCCGCGCATCCGCACCAGCCCGGGCCCGTTCTCCAGCGACGCGACCGCCGCGACCAGCGCCGCGGTGTCCGCCCCGGTGAGCCGCCCCGTGGCGGGCGCGTACCGCCAGTACTTCTCCGGCTCGCCCGTTCCGCCGAGCAGCGCCGGTGCGGCCCCGGGCGCCAGCAGGACGCCCGCCTCCCAGTAGAACTGCGGCGGGCGGCTGCCCAGGGAGGCCAGGGCCGGGGTGCGCAGCACCGGCTCCGCCGACCAGTAGCTGCGCTGCGGGTGCCGGGGCTGGAGGATGCCGGTGATCCGTACGGTCAGCGGCCCGTCGGGAAATCCGGCCAGGGTGAGCGAGGAGCCGGAGCGCAGCCGCAGCGCGCGGGCCGTCTCGGTGGTCACGGCGCCCTCCACCTCCCTGGCGCCCAGGGACTCCCGGCCGGCGGCGGGCAACCGGCCCTCCCGCACGGTGGCATGGCCCGCCAGTCCCGACTGGGTGGCCAGGGTGAAGCGGGGCGGCACCCCGTCCGGCCGCGGCAGCGACGCGTCCAGCGCCTCCAGACTCTCCCCCGTCCGCACCCCGTACGCCGACTCGGCCGGGTCCGCCCGCAGCGGCGCGGGCAGCAGCGCCCGGGCCTGTGCGTCGACCGCCGCGAGCGCCTCCGGCCGGACCGCGTCCGCACGGGCCCGGTCCGGCCGTTCGAGACCGGGCTGCGGGGTCTTCAGCTCCAGCACGGTGGACTCGGGGGCGGCCATGGCGACGGCCTCGCGCAGCCCGTCCGTCTCGTACGCCTCGACGGCCCGGGGCAGGAGCGCCGCGAGGAACGCCGTGACCAGCACCAGCACACCGAAGGCGACGGTGGACCCGGGCGCGGCCCGCAGCCGGGTCCGCACCCAGGGCGCGCCCTGCGCGTTGCGCGGCATGTCAGTCCTCCCCCTGGTGGCGCAGCGCGACCGCCGGATCGGCGCGGCGCAGCGCCGACACGACGATGATCAGCAGCAGCGGGGCGGCCACCCCCGCGAGGAGCAGGGCCACCCGCGCCACCGGGAGTTCCACGAGGACGGGCGGGACCGGCCGTGCCGCGTCGGAGGTCAGCACGATCAGCGGGACGACGGCCCGGGTCAGGACGGTGCCGAGACCGAGACCGGCGAGCAGCCCGGCGCCGATCAGCAGGCTCTGTTCCGTCGCCACCAGCCGGGCCAGATCCCGGCGGGGCGTGCCCAGGGCGCGCAGCACCGCGAACTCCGCGGACCGCTCCCGCCGCGCACCCGCCGCGCTCACCGCGAAGCCCCCGGCGGCCAGGGCAGCGGCGGCCACCGCCACCGCCGTCAGCGCCGAGCGCGGGCCCGCGCCCAGCGGGTCCCGCAACAGCTCCTCGGCGGTCTCGTCCCGTACCAGCACCTGCTGGTCCTCCAGGTCGGGGCGCGCCCGCAGCGCGACGGCGACCTCGGCGGCCTTGCCGGGGGCGGCGCTCACCCACCACTCGGTGGGGGCGAGCGGCGTGGCGGCCCGCCGGTCCAGCACGGCGTCGACGGCCCGCAGGTCGAGCAGCAGCGCCCCGCCGCCCACGGCCTCCCCGTTCGGCCCGGCGGCGGTGGTCGGCAGCGCCTCCACCGCCCCGACGATCCGCACCCGCAGCTGCTCCCCGGACAGTGGTACGTCGATGGTGTCGCCCGGCCCGGCCCCCGCTGCCCGCAGGAAGTCCCGGGTGGCCACGGCGGTGAGCGTGCCCGGTGCCCCGGCCCCGACGGTGGCGACACGGACGGAGTACAGCGGGGGCGTGTTGACGTTCTCGTCGGGGTCGGCGCCCGTGCCGTACGACACGGTCAGCAGCGCGCTGCCGGACACGGCGGGCCGCACGCTCCCACGGGCCAGGGCGGTGCCGTTCTCCGTCAGGATCCGGCTGCCCCGCCAGCGCGTCGCGGCGGGCGCGGGGACGGGCCGCGCGGCACCGTCGGAGCCGGTGGCGAGCAGTCGTTCGACAGTGAACCGGTGCTGTTCGGGGCGGCCGACGGGAGAGGTGTCGTCGAGCTGGACCCCGGTCAGCCGCAGTGGCCCGGCCGGGGCGGCGCGGCGGCCGGTCGCCGTCACGTCCAGGTCGAGCGAGATCCGGTGCACCCGCCCGTCCACCGGAACCTCCCCGGCGCCCATCCGGTACGCGATGCCGTACCGGTCCTCGACGACCGCCGTGAGCTGCGGCGCACGACCGGAGGGGGAGCGACCCGTCCGGGCCCGCAGGTCGGTGATCCGCACGTCGAGACCGAGCCGCCGGGTGCCGTCGGGCAGCCGGACGGCCCGGTCCTCCTTCCGCGCGGGAGGAGCCAGGGACCGCAGCAGCCTCGCCGGGGACTCCTCGGCGAGATCGCCGCGCATGAGCATTCCGGCCCCGGCTCGGGCCGTGTCCAGGGCGAGGACCGTCGCGTCCCGGTCGCCGGACAGGCTCAGCGAGGTGCGGTGCGCGGGAGCGGCGTCCCCGGCCCCGGGCAGCCCGGTGTACAGGCCGGTCTGCCCGGGACTGCCCGGCCTCTGATCGAGGACCCGTACCGAGGCACCCGCCCGGAAGTCGGCCTGGTCGTCCTGCGACCGGTCCCAGGACGCGCCGTGCCCGATGGCCAGCATCCCGGTCGCCACGGCGATGACCAGCAGCAGCACCGGACCCGCCCCACGCAGCGGACGCCGGCTGAACTGCCAGCCCGCCAGCGCCGCCGGCAAGCCCCGCCCGCGCGAGGAACGCCGCTCGGCGAGCCGGGCGGCGAGCGGCAGCAGACGCAGCGTCAGCACGGTGCCCGCCAGCAACGCCAGCGCGGGCGCCGCGACCAGCAGCGGATCGATGCCCAGCCGGCCCGCGCGGTCGAGGCTGAGCACCCCGCCGCCGGTCGCGTCGGTCTGCCGTTGCAGCTGCCAGTACGCCACTGCCGCGATCAGCAGCAGCGCGACATCGGCTCCGGCGCGCAAGGGCGCGGCCGTCGTGGCGGCGCGCAGCCGGCGCAGCCGCACCGGCGTGCCGGCCGTCGCCGCCAGCGCGGGCGCCACGACCGCCACCGCGCACCCCAGCGCCACACCGCCCGCCACCAGCCAGACCCGGCCCGACGGGGCGGTGTCCAGCCGCAGCCCGATCCGGTCGAGCGAGGACCAGCGCGCCGGCAGCCGGGTCAGCGGACCGGACAGCAACGCGGCACAGACCGCGGCCGGCACCGCCAGCAGCAGCGCCTCCAGCGCGGCGAGCCCCGCGATCCGGCCACGCGAGCCGCCCCGGGCGCGCAGCAGTTCGGTCTCACCCGCGCGCTCACCGTCGAGCAGCCGGGCCACCAGCAGCAGCGCGTACCCGGCCAGCAGGACCAGCTGCACGGAGACGATCGCCAGGGTGGACCGGGCCACCAGCAGGGTCCGCTCGGTCCGCTCCAGTACCTCCGGCAGCCCGTTGCGCACGCTCGCCTCGCCCCCGAGCGCCGGGCTCGTGCGCAGCGCCGCGGCCGCGCGCAGGGCGTCCGCGCGGAGCGCGCCGATGCCGCCGGTGGTGAGGGTGCGGTAGTCGGCCGTCGCCACCCAGCCGGTGGTGTCCGCGGAGGCGCGGCCGGAGGTGAGCACCGAGGCCTCGGCCAGCAGCGGACCGTAGGTGGTGAAGGACACGGTGCGTACGCCCTGCCCGCCCACCGTGTCCGCCTGCCAGTAGGGATCGGTGCTGTCGGCCGCCCGGTACACCCCGGTCACCCGCACCCGCAGCGGTGCGCCGCCCAGCCGGTCGGTGAGCTTCAGGCGGGCCCCGGGCCGCAGCTTCAGCCGGTCGGCGGCCGCCTCGGGCAGGGCGACGGGCACGGCGGCTGCCCGGCCCGCCGGTGCCGGGCCGGGCAGCGCGCCCGAGACCAGCCGGATCCGGGACCGGTCCAGGGCGGCGAGGTGCGTCAGGTCGGGCTGCCCGGCCCGGGCGTCGGCGTCCCGCAGGGACCGGGGCAGCGCGTACGGCCCGGACCGCTCCAGCCTCCGCACGGTCACCGGCAGCCCGCCGAAGACCTCCCGCGCCCCGCGCACCACCGCCCGGTGCGCCGCGTCCCGCCGCTCCCGGGGCACGTCCGCCTCGACGAAGAGGGAGGCGGAGAGCGCGGACCTGCCGGCCAGGGTGCCGCGCAGCGCCGCGTCCCCGACAGAGCTGGAGAAGGCCGTGAGGGCGGCGAGCACCGAGGTGGTCAGCAGGGCGGCGAGCAGGGCGGCCGTGAGCAGCAGCCGGTGCGCGCGCAGGCGCAGCAGCAGTAAGCCCGTCACTCTTCCCCCACCGATGCGCGAGCCGCTTTTCCCCCAACCCGGCATGCATATCACGGAGTTACCGGCCCGGCACATGAGTGCGAAGCCGCCGTGTCCGGCCCTTGACCGTCCGGGCCCGTCCCGTATGGGATGCGGTGATGACCGAGAACACCAGCCCGGGGTCCGGTGCCGCCCTCGCCGACGACGCGGCCGGAGAACCCATGCTGCGGGTGGCGGACCTGCACCACTCCTACGGCACCGGGGCCGCGGCCGTACACGCACTGCGCGGGGCCTCCTTCACCGCCCGGCGCGGCGAACTGGTCGCGCTCAAAGGCCGCTCGGGCTCCGGAAAGTCGACGCTGCTCCATCTGATCGGCGGTCTCGACACCCCGCAGCGCGGCCGGATCGTCGTGGCCGGCACGGACCTTTCGGCGCTCGGCGAGAACGCGCTGCTGGAACTGCGCCGGGACCGGATCGGTTTCGTCTTCCAGTCCTTCGGCCTCATCCCCATCCTCACCGCCGCCGAGAACGTGGGCGTGCCGCTGCGGCTGCGCCGGACCGCACCGCGCGAACGGGAGGAGCGGGTGGCGATGCTGCTGGCCCTGGTGGGACTGGCCGGACACGAGACACAGCGGCCCGCCGAGCTCTCCGGCGGACAGCAGCAGCGGGTCGCCATCGCCCGGGCCCTCGCCAACCGCCCCGCCCTGCTGCTCGCCGACGAGCCGACCGGCCAGCTCGACGCGGCCACCGGCCTGACGGTGATGGAGCTGCTGCGCGCCGTGGTCCGCAGCGAGGGCGTCACGGCCCTCGTCGCCACCCACGACCCCCAGCTCCTCGGCCTGGCCGACCGGGTGCTGGAACTGAGCGACGGAGTGGTCGTCGAGCAGTGAGAGGATGCGGCCCATGGTCGCGATCAGTCTGAGCAAGGTCCAGGAGACCGCTCCCGCGCTGGTGAACCTCTACAAGAGCGCCGGGGTGTCCCTCGCGAAACACGGGCTGGACGGGCTGCGGGCCGCGGTCTACCTCGTGGTCGACCACTCCGGCTCGATGAAGCCGTACTACAAGGACGGCAGTGTGCAGGCGCTGGCCGACCGGGTGCTCGGGCTCTCGGCGCACCTGGACGACGACGGCACCGTGCCGGTCGTGTTCTTCTCCACCGATGTCGACGCCGAGACCGAGATCGCCCTGGCCGGCCACCAGGGGCGGATCGAGCGGATCGTGGCCGGGCTCGGGCACATGGGCAAGACCAGCTATCACCTGGCGATGGACGCCGTGATCGACCACTACCTCGACAGCGGCTCGACGGCGCCCGCCCTGGTGGTGTTCCAGACCGACGGCGGGCCCATCAACAAGCTCGCCGCGGAACGCTACCTGTGCAAGGCGGCGAAGCTGCCGCTGTTCTGGCAGTTCATCGGGTTCGGCGACCCCGGCAGCAAGCAGTTCGACTTCCTGCGCAAGCTGGACGAGCTGGCCGTGCCGGGCAAGCGGGTCGTCGACAACGCCGGGTTCTTCCACGCGGGACAGGACCCCCGGACGGTCCCGGACGCCGAGCTGTACGACCGGCTGGTGGGCGAGTTCCCGAAGTGGCTCGTGGCCGCCCGGGCGCAGGGCATCGTCAGGGACCCCGGCAGCGGCTGACCGGCCCCTGGCCCCTCTGGCCCAACCGCTCGCACGCCCCGTTTGCACGGCTGCCACGCCGTGCCACGCTGGGAAGGATCCGACGGGGAGGCGACGACGTATGGGCGACGACGGCGCACGACCGGTGTACGGGACCGACTCCGCTCGCAGGAGGCCTCCGGCCGGCAAGGGCGAGAAGCTCGCCGACTGGGCCGACGGACGGCTCGGGCTCTTCGCCCTGGCCAGGGCCAACATGCGCAAGGTCTTTCCGGACCACTGGTCCTTCATGCTGGGCGAGGTCACCCTCTACAGCTTCGTCGTACTGATCCTCACCGGCGTCTACCTCACCCTGTTCTTCGAGCCCAGCATGCAGGAGGTCGCCTACAACGGCTCCTACACCAAGCTCAACGGCGTCCTCATGAGCAAGGCGTTCGAGTCCACGCTGGACATCAGCTTCGACGTACGCGGCGGGCTGCTGATCCGGCAGATCCACCACTGGGCTGCGCTGGTCTTCATCACCGGCATGCTGGTGCACATGATGCGGGTGTTCTTCACCGGAGCCTTCCGCAAGCCCCGCGAACTGAACTGGCTCTTCGGCTGGACCCTGCTGCTGCTCGGCATCATCACCGGCCTGACCGGCTACTCCCTCCCCGACGACCTGCTCTCCGGCACCGGCATCCGCTTCGCGCAGGGCGCGATCCTGTCGATCCCGATCGTCGGGACGTACCTGTCGTTCTTCCTGTTCGGCGGGGAGTTCCCGGGCGAGGACATCATCTCGCGGCTCTATCCCGTCCACATCCTGCTGCTGCCCGGGATCATGCTGGGCCTGGTCACCGCCCATCTGATCCTGGTCTTCTACCACAAGCACACCCAGTTCCCCGGCCCCGGACGCAAGGAGCGCTCGGTCGTCGGGATGCCCTTCCTGCCGGTCTACATGGCCAAGGCCGGCGGCTTCTTCTTCCTCGTCTTCGGCGTGCTGGCGGTGATGGGCGCGGTCGCCCAGATCAACCCCGTGTGGGCCTTCGGCCCCTACCGCCCCGACCTGGTCACCACCGGCGCCCAGCCCGACTGGTACCTGGGCTTCTCCGAAGGCCTGATCCGGGTGATGCCGGGATGGGAGATCAACCTCTGGGGGCACACCCTCGTCCTAGGCGTGTTCATCCCCTTCACGCTCTTCCCGCTGATCCTGCTCGCCCTCGGCCTCTACCCCTTCCTCGAGGCGTGGATCACCGGCGACAGACGCGAGCACCACATCCTGGACCGGCCGCGCAACGCGCCCGTGCGCACCGGCCTCGGCGTGGCCTGGCTGACGCTGTACGCGGTGCTGCTGATCGGCGGCGGCAACGACATCGTCGCCACCCATCTGCACCTGTCCATCAACGTGATCACCTGGTTCGTGCGGATCGGCGTCTTCGTGCTGCCGGTCGCCGCCTTCGTCGTCACCAAGAAGATCTGCATGGGCCTGCAGCGCCGCGACCGCGCCAAAGTGCTGCACGGCAGGGAGACCGGCACCGTCAAACGGCTGCCGACCGGCGAGTACACCGAGGTCCACGAGCCCCTCACCCAGGGCGAGCTGTTCACGCTCACCCAGCACGAGCAGAACCCGCCCTACGAGATCGGGCGCGAGGTCGACGCAGGGGGAGTCCGCCGCAAGGTCAAGCGGTCCGAGCGGCTGCGCGCCCGGCTCGCGAAGGCCATGTACGGCCCCGACGCGCGGATCGAGAAACCGACCGTGGAGCAGTACCGGCAGATCACCGGCGGCGACCACCCCCACTGACGGCGGCCGGGGCCGGTTTCACGCGCCCCTACGTATCGCACTCCAGCACGCTCCGGCACAGCGCGCACCGCGCCCTCACCCGCCCCCGCACCGGCACCCTGATCCGCTGATGGCACGTGGGGCAGGGGAACGACACCCGCAACCGCCCGCCCCCGTCGGGCGAGAACGCGTACGGCACCCCCGGCTGCTGCGGGCCCGCCACAGCCTGCCGCCGGTCCCGGGCGTACCGCCGCCGGCCCGCCCATCCCGCCGCCGTCAACGGGGGCTGCCGCTCGTCACGGCGAGCCAGCTCCATCCCCTTCGCGTACGCCGTGTACGCCTGCGCACTGGTGAACCACACCGCCGGGTCCTCCCCGAAGGCCAGCGCCCGCTTGGCCAGCACGTACCCGAACTCCTCCGGTGTGAGATACCCCAGCTTCTGCGACGACGCCCCGTCCTCCCGGTACGCGTCCAGCAGCAGCCACCCCGCCCCCAGGTACGTCGTCACCGTGTCCGTGAGGATCTCGTTGTCCCGCACGCCCGGGAAGGACAGGTCCAGGCGGTGCAGGTACACGTGCGTCACCTCGTGCGCGAGGGCCGCCCCGATGTCCCGCCGATGCGTACGGAACCGGTCGTTCAGCTCCACGAAGTACTCCGGCCCGGCCGCGAGCTCCACATTCGCCGCGTGCCGCATCTCCCGGAAGCTCACCACCAGCCGGGCATCCGGCAGCCGGTAGTGCCGCACCAGCTCGTGCGCCACCCGCTGCACCCCCAGATACAGATCGTCGGTGTCGCAGAACGCCACGTCGACGGGGAGCACACTCGTCGCGAACGTCCGGACGGTGTCGTACGACAGCCGCCTGTACAGCGCCGTGACGGCGGCCCGCACCGTCTCCAGATGCGGGTAGCCGTGCTCGACCGGCCCGTCGTTCGCCACGCCACACCCCCAGGACGCCCTGAACCCGGTTCCACTGTACGAGGACGCGCCCCCTCCGGGCGCCGCCGGCGGCCACGGCGGCATCCGCTTCCACAGCGAACTCTTACCGCCGAGGGATGAGACGGCCTTCGGCCGGCCGGTGTGATCCCCGTAGGCTGACGCCCCATGACCACCAGCAACACCGGTTCCCGTGACGCCGACCCCGCCGTCCGCGAAGAGCTCGCCCGGCTGCGCGACAGCATCGACAACATCGACGCCGCCGTCGTCCACATGCTCGCCGAGCGCTTCAAGTGCACCCAGCAGGTCGGCCACCTCAAGGCCCGGCACCAGCTGCCGCCCGCCGACCCGGCCCGCGAGGCCCGCCAGATCGCCCGGCTGCGCGCCCTCGCCGAGAACGCCAAACTCGACCCCGCCTTCGCCGAGAAGTTCCTGAACTTCATCGTCGCCGAGGTCATCCGCCACCACGAGCGCATCGCCGACGAAGCGCTCAACGGCGCCGCCCCGGGCGGCAACTGACGTCGCGCACGCCCCGGGGGAGTGACACGGCGGCCCGCTCGGGGCATGCTGCGCTGTACACAGCATGTCAGCTGACGAGCACTGCGCGTCAGCGTCCCGGACTACTCTGGTCCTCCACGAGGGAGGGGCGTGGGGCCATGCCGCCGGATACCAGGATCCTGATCGTCGACGACCACGAGGACACGCTGTACGCGCTCGAAAGCGCCCTGGCCCCGCTGGGCCACCGGCTCAGCCGGGCCACCAGCGGCGACGAGGCACTCAAGGAGGTGCTCCGCGGCCAGGTCGGCCTGCTGCTGCTCGACGTGCGCATGCCCGGCGTCAGCGGACTGGAGGTCGTGCGCTACATGCGGCGCGTCGAGCAGACCCAGCACATCCCCGTGATCCTGCTCACCGGCTTCGGCGCCGACCACGAACTGACCACCACCGCCTTCCGGCTCGGCGTCGCCGACCTCGTCATGAAACCCGTCGACCCGTGGGCCCTGCGCACCAAGGTCCGCTACCTCTACGACGCCCACCGGCGCCATCTCGCCCTGCAGAGGGAGGTGCAGCGCCTGCGCGCCCTCGCGGGGGAGCACACCGAGACCTCCGCACACCCCGCGCTACCGCATCCCGACGCGCACGTGCCCACCCAGCGCCCCATGGGGGCGCACGCCGGGGAGCTCGAAAAGGACCGCACCTAGACCGGACATTGGGCACGTACCGATCCGCCTCTGTGCCGTGACGACGCCATCAGGCAGCATGTCTCGCATGTCCGTACTGACGCGCGACGAAGCGCAGACCCGAGCAGAGCTCCTCGACGTCCACCACTACACGATCGAACTCGACCTGACCGGCGGCGACGAGACCTTCGGCTCCCGCACCCTGATCAGGTTCGCTGCCCGCGTGGACGGGGACACCTTCGTCGAGCTCAAGCCCGCCGAGCTGCGCTCCGTCACCCTCGACGGACACCCCCTGGACCCGGAGGCCCTCGACGGCAACCGCCTCGCCCTGCCGGGCCTCACCGCCGGCGAGCACGAACTGCACGTCGACGCGGCGATGCGCTACTCCCGCACCGGCGAGGGCATGCACCGCTTCACCGACCCCACCGACGGCGAGACCTACGTCTACACCCAGCTGTTCATGGACGACGTCCAGCGCGTCTTCGCCGCCTTCGACCAGCCCGACCTCAAAGCTACCTTCGAACTGTCCGTGACGGCCCCGCAGAACTGGACCGTCCTCGCCAACGGCATCACCGAACAGGCCGACGGCGTATGGACCGCGGCCCCCACACCGCTCATCTCCACCTACCTGGTCGCCGTCGCCGCCGGCCCCTGGCACTCCGTGCGCACCGAACACCGCGGCCTGCCCTTCGGCCTGCACTGCCGCCGCTCCCTCGCCCCCTACCTGGACGCCGACACCGACGAACTTTTCGACGTCACCCGCGCCTGCTTCGACCGCTACCACGAGAAGTTCGACGAGCCCTACCCCTTCGACTCCTACGACCAGGCGTTCGTCCCCGAGTTCAACGCCGGCGCCATGGAGAACCCGGGCCTGGTCACCTTCCGCGACGAGTTCGTCTACCGCTCCGCCGTCACCGACACCGAACGCCAGACCCGCGCCATGGTCATCGCCCACGAGATGGCCCACATGTGGTTCGGCGACCTCGTCACCCTCAAGTGGTGGGACGACATCTGGCTGAACGAGTCCTTCGCCGAGTACATGGGCTACCAGACCCTCACCGAAGCCACCCGCTTCACGGACACCTGGACCGACTTCGGCGTCACCCGCAAGTCCTGGGGCTACGACGCCGACCAGCGCCCCTCCACCCACCCCGTCGCCCCCGAGGCCGTCGACGACACCGCCTCCGCACTGCTCAACTTCGACGGCATCTCCTACGCCAAGGGCGCCAGCGCACTGCGGCAACTGGTCGCCTGGCTCGGCGAGAAGGACTTCCTCGCCGGCATCAACGCCCACTTCGCCCGGCACAAGTACTCAAACGCCACCCTCGCCGACTTCATCGACAACCTCGCCGGCGCCACCGACCGCGACGTCCACGCCTGGGCCGACGCCTGGCTGCGCACCACCGGCGTCGACACCCTCACCCCGCGCGTCACACCCGGCGAGCACGGCACCTGCGCCCTCACCGTCGACCGCGCCGGCAGCCGCCCGCACCGCATCGCCGCCGGCCTCTACGACCGCGACCTCGGCGACGACGGCGGCCAGCTCGTCCTGCGCGAACGCCTCCACCTCGACCTCCCGCACACCGAGGCCCACCCCATCGGCAAGCGGCCCGCCCTGCTCCTGCTCAACGACGGCGACCTCACCTACGCCAAGGTCCGCTTCGACCCCGAATCCTTCGAGACCATCCGCAAGGACCTGTCCGGACTGCCCGAACCGCTCACCCGCGCCGTCGTCTGGAACGCCCTGCGGGACGCCGTCCGCGACGGGGAACTCGCCCCCGCCGCCTACCTGGAGACCGCCCGCGCCCACCTCCCGCTGGAGACGGACCTCGCCATCGTCCAGGGCGTGCTCGCCTTCGCCGCCACATACATCGCCGACCGCTACCTCACCCCCGAGGAGCGGCCCGCCGCCCTCGCCACCCTCTCCGAACTGTGCCGCGACCTCATCCGCCGCACCGAGGACGGCGACAACCCCGGCCTTCGCCTGATCGCCGTACGCCACCGCATCGACGTGGCCGTCCACCCCGACACCATCGCCGCCTGGCTCGCCGACGGCACCGTACCCGGCGGCCCCGAACTCGACCCCGAGCTGCGCTGGCGCGTGCTCGCCCGGCTGGCCGTCCTCGGCGCGACCGACGAGGCCACCATTGCCGCCGAACTGGAACGCGACCCGAGCGCCACCGGCCAGGAGGGCGCCGCCCACTGCCGCGCCGCCCTGCCCGACCCCGAGGCCAAGGCCCGCGCCTGGGAGGCCATGTTCGGCTCCGACGGCCTGTCCAACTACCTCTTCACCGCCACCGCCCGCGGCTTCTGGCAGCCCGAACAGGCCGACCTGGTGCGCGAGTACGTCGGCCGCTACTACGCCGACGCGGTAGCCGTCGCCGACCGCCGGGGCCCCGCCATCGCCGACGCCGCCGGCCGCTGGGCCTTCCCCGCGCACGCCGTCGACACGGACACCCTCCGCCTCGGCGAGGAATGCCTGCACGCCGCCGCCCCCATCCCGGCGCTCCGGCGCAAGCTGGTGGACCAACTGGACGACCTGGCTCGGGCGCTGCGGGTTCAGCGGGCCGAGGAGAAGTAGGGGAGGCAGGGCTGCGGCCGGCGGCAGTTGCAGCCCCCTGGCCTGGACGCCGGGCCGCCGCCCTGCCCCCTGGCCTGGACGCCGGGCCGCCGCCCCGCCCCCTGGCCTGGACGCCGGGCCGCCGCCCCGCCCCCTGGCCGGGGCCACACGGTCAGCCTCGGGAACCGAAGCCCGACGGCCGTGCCGCTTCAGCCGGTTTCGGTTACGGGAGATACCTCCACCCGGGTCGTGTCGTTGAGCCGTACGGGCGCATCGCCCCGCGCCCCGGAGGTCAGCCCCATGAGCACGCCGCCCCTCGCCTCAGGCCCCGAAGGCCCCCGCGCCCTGCGGACGTTGCTCGACACCGTCCTCCAAGCGCTGGACACCGGCGCCCGGGCCCGGGGCGGGCCGCTGCCGACGGGCGGACCCGGCGCGGTCGCCGCCCGCCTGCGGGAAGCGGTGGGGGAGCTCCTCCCCGAGCAGGGCGACCCCCACGCGCTGCACACCCTGGTCCGAGCCTTCGCCGAAGGCGCCGCCGACCCCGCCCACCCCCTGTGCGCGGCCCACCTGCACTGCCCGCCCCTCGCCGTCGCCACCGCCGCCGACCTCGCCGCCTCGGCCCTCAACCCCTCCCTCGACTCCTGGGACCAGGCCCCGGCGGCCTCGGAGCTGGAAGCCCTGACAACGGTCGCGCTGGCCAGAGAGATCTACCCGGACACCGACACCGCCGACGCCCTCGTCACCACCGGCGGCACCGAAGCCAACCAACTCGCCCTGCTCCTCGCCCGGGAAGCGCACGGCGGATCCGTCCGGCTCGTGTGCGGGACCAACGCCCACCACTCCCTGCCCCGCGCCGCCTGGCTGCTCGGACTGCCCGAACCCGTCCTCGTACCCGCCCCGGGCGGCACACTCGACCCCGACGCGCTCGACGAGACCCTCACCGGCCTGCCCGGCCCGCTGCTCGTCGCCGCCACCGCCGGCACCACCGACGCCGGACGCATCGACCCGCTGCCCGAGATCGCCGCCCGCTGCGCCGCCCACGGCACCCGACTGCACATCGACGCCGCCTACGGCGGAGGCCTCCTCTTCAGCGACCGGCACCGCGCACACCTCACCGGACTCGACGCCGCCCATACCGTCACCCTCGACCTGCACAAACTCGGCTGGCAACCGGTCGCCGCCGGCCTCCTGGCCGTCCGCGACCCCCGCGACCTCACCGCCCTGCGGCAGCACACCGACTACCTCAACGCCGACGACGACACCGAAGCAGGCCTGCCCGACCTCCTCGCCCGGTCCCTGCGCACCACCCGCCGCCCCGACGTCCTCAAGCTCGCCGTCACCCTCAAGACCCTCGGACGCAGCGGCCTCGGCGCGCTCGTCGACCAGGTCTGCGCCCACGCCCGGGAATTCGCCGCCCTCGTCGACGCCCACCCCGGCTTCGAACTGCACGCCCCGCCCGTCATCAGCACCGTGCTGTTCCGGCCCACGGGCGCCACCGACGCCACCGTGGCCGCCGTACGCCGCGCGCTGCTCACCGACGGCCGCGCCGTCCTCGGCCGGGCCCGCCTCGACGGCCGGCTCTGGCTCAAGGCCACCCTCCTCAACCCCGCCACCGGGCCCGACGACCTGGCCGCCCTGCTGCACCTCGCGGCAGCGAGCCGAGCCACCCTCGTGGAAGGACACACCCCCCGATGAACCCCGCACCGACCCCCGACCCCGACGCCCCCCGCGACCTCGTCGGCATCGGCATCGGCCCCGCCAACCTCTCCCTCGCAGCCCTCGCCCACCCCCTCGGCGGCCTCGACACCGTCTTCTACGACCAGAACCCCGCCTTCGGCTGGCACCCCGGCCTGCTCATCGAGGGCGCCACCCTCCAGGTCCCGTTCCTCGCCGACCTGGTCTCCCTCGCCGACCCCACCAGCCCCTGGACCTTCCTCAACTACCTCAGGTCCCGCGAGCGGCTCTTCCCCTTCTACTTCGCCGAGCGCTTCCACATCCACCGCGCCGAGTACGACGCCTACTGCCGCTGGGTCAGCGAGAACCTCCCCGGGCTCCACTTCGGCCACCAGGTCGACGCCGTCCGCTGGAACCCCGAACGCGACGTCTTCGAAGTCGACTTCACCCAGCTCGACAGCGACGGAGAAGCAGAAGCCCTCGGCCGGACCTACACCCGCGACGTCGTCCTCGGCATCGGAACCGAGCCCTACGTCCCCGACCCCCTCAAGCCCCTCGTCGAGGCCCCCGGCGTGCCCGTAGTGCACGCCGCCGACTACCTCGACCACCGTGCCGCCCTGCTCGCCGCCGAACACGTCACCGTCGTCGGCATCGGACAGTCCGGCGCCGAGGTCTTCCTCGACCTGCTGCGCAACCGGCCCGCCGGACGCGAGAAACTGCACTGGCTGGGCCGCACCGAGGCCTTCGCGCCCATGGAGTACTCCAAGCTCGGCCTGGAGCACTTCACCCCCGACCACACCCGCTACTTCCACGCCCTGCCCGAATCCACCCGCGACCGGCTCGTCGCGGGCCAGTGGCAGCTGCACAAGGGCATCGACGCCGCCACCATCGCCGCCGTCCACGACGAGCTCTACCGCCGCACCCTGCACGGCGGCTGGCCCGACGCCGTCCTCACCCCCGGCGTACGGGTCCGCACAGCCGGACGCGTCGCCACGACCAAAGTGGAACTCCACCTGGAGCACGACCTGCAGAACAGCCGCTCCCGCCTCACCACCGACGCCGTCGTCCTCGCCACCGGCTACCGCGAACGCCCCCTCGACCGGATCCTCGCCGGCCTCGACCCCTACATGCGCCGCGACAACAAGGAGCGGCCACGCATCGACGAGGACCACCGGCTCGTCCTCGACCCCTCCGTCACCGGCACGGTCCACGTCCAGAACGCCGAGACCCACACCCACGGCGTCGGCGCCCCCGACCTCGGCCTCGCCGCCTGGCGCAGCGCGATCATCCTCAACTCCCTGACGGGCAGGGAAGCCTACGCACTCCCGCGCCGCACCGCCTTCACCACCTTCGGCCTCACCCAGCGGGCCCACGTCCCGCCGCCCCGCGAGGCACCGGCACTGACCCCACTCGTCGACGACCGAAGGTGACGAAGCACGCGGCTCAGAACACGGGCGTGCCGTTCCGCGTGAGCTTCCAGTCCACCCCCGCGAACGCGGCCGGGTCGATCGACCCCTTCGCCTTCACCCAGGCGATCATGGTGTTGCGGATCTCCTCCGAGTTCGACCACAGCACCTGGGCCGCGGCGACATGCGGGAAGTTACCACCGCCGTTGGCCCGGTAGTTGTTCACCGCGAACACGAACTTCGCGTCGTCCGCGAGCGGCTGCCCCCCGAACCGCACGTTCGTCACCCGCGACCCGGCCGGCTTCGCGATGTCGATCTCGTACGACAGACCGCTCACCACGTCGTAGTTGTAGTCCGGCGTGCCGTTCGCATTCGTCAGCTTCGCCGGATCCACCGGGGCGTCCGGCGCGGTCTGCACGTAGTAGTTCGCCGAGAACTCCAGGTACGCCTTCATCTGCGCGCCCGTCATCAAACGCGCTTCCAGCGTGTTCTCGAAGACGTACAGACCCGCCACGTCCCGGATCGTCACCTGCCCCGCCGGGATCCGCGCGCTGCGCGAGAAACACGCCGCCTGCGACAGCACCGGCAGCGCGGCGTACTCCGTGCCCGCCAGCGCCTGCTTCACCGTGTCCGCCTGGATGTGGTTGATCAGGTCGATGATCGGCACGTCCCTGTACGGCGCCTCGGCCGACGTCATCTCCGCCGCGTTGGTGCCGATGACCTGGTTGACGTACGCCACGACCTTCTCGTGCTCGTCCGTGAGCAGCTTCGTGATCTTCGGGTCCTCCTCCACTGTGTTGGAGTTCAGGACCTTCGCGCCGACCTTCTCGACCTTCCAGCAGCCCTTGTCGAAGACCAGCTCGAAGTCGAACAGCGTCAGCCGCTGTCCCCACTTCAGCGGCTCCGACAGCACGACCTTCTTGCCGGTCTTCTTGTTCGCGACGAAGTACTCGGGGATCTCCGTGTGCGCGTGCCCGACCAGGATCGCGTCGATGCCCGGCACCTGCTCGGCCACCAGAGCCGCCGCGTTCTCGATGTACGGCAGCTGGTCACCGTAGGACGACGTCCCCGACGAACCACTGTGCGCCGACACGATCACGACGTCCGCACCCATCGAGCGCAGCTTAGGCACCCACTTCGCCGCCTGCTCCTCCAGACCCGGGAACGTCATCTTGCCCTGCACGTTCGCCTTGTCCCAGATCGCGATGCCCGGATTGGTCAGCCCCAGCACCGCCACCTTCACGTCCCGCCCGTGCGGCGTGCGCAGCCGGTGCATGCTGTACGGCGCGAACGCCGGCCGCAGCGTCTTCGCGTCCAGCGCGTTCGCGCCCAGCAGCGGGAAGTCGCACTGCTGCTCGAACTTGCGCAGCACCGGGATGCCGTAGTTGAACTCGTGGTTGCCGAGCGCCGCCGCGTCGTAGCCCATGGCGTTCATCGCCTGCGCCATCGGGTGCACCGGGCCGCCCTTGGCGGTGATCGGGTCCACCTTGGCGTAGTAGTACGACAGCTGCGTGCCCTGGATGGTGTCACCCGCGTCGATCAGCAGCGTGTTGCGGCGGCCCTTCTCCGCACGGACCCGGTTGACGAGGGTGGAGACCTTGGCGAGGCCCACGTCGTTGTGGTCCTTGTCGTCGAACTCCTTGTCCGTGAAGTAGTCCCAGTTGAAGACGTTGCCGTGCAGGTCCGTCGTCCCCAGCACCGTGAACGCGTACCGCTTCGCGCCCCGCTTCGCCTCGGCCGCCTGCGCACCCGGCGCCGAGACCGCACCGGCCAGCGCCACCCCCGCCCCGGTCACGGCGGACTTCTCCAGGAACTTCCGGCGGTTCAACGGCATGTCTGGCTCCCCTGCGGAATCTGTGAACGACGCGCGTAGATAACGCGCGTAGATTCTGACCCGTCCATGACCGGCCGCAACAGACCCGGCAGGTTGCGATCTGATGACTCGACCCCGCGATCCCCGGCCGCCAACCAGCCCAGACATGACAGAGTGGGGCGTATGACCGCGGCCACCCCAGACGCCTCCCCGCCCGCCGTCCCCTACGGCACACCCGAGGCCCCCCGCATCGCCGTCCGCGGCGAAGCCCGCCTCGAAGTCGACCCCGAGATCGCCCGCATCGGCATCACCGTCGCCGCCCGCGGCCGCGACCGCCGCTCCGCACTCGACGACCTCACCCGCCGCAACGCCGGCGTCCTCGACCTCGTCAAGTCCTACGGCGACGCCGTCGAACGCCTGGAGACCGGAGCCATCTCCATCACGCCGGAACTCACCAAACACGGCCGCGGCGAACGCGTCCGCACCTACCACGGCAGCGTCCGCGTCACCGCCGAGCTCACCGACTTCACCGCCCTGGGTGAACTCACCACCCGCCTCGCCGACCTCGACCTCACCCGCGTCGACGGCCCCTGGTGGGCCCTGCGCCCCGACTCGCCCGCCCACCGCGAAGCCCGCAAGAAGGCCGTGCACGAAGCCGTCCAACGCGCCCGCGAGTACGCCGAAGCCCTCGGCACCCGCCTCTCCGCCCTCGTCGAACTCGCCGACATCGGCGCCGAAAGCGCCCCACCGGCCTACCCCCAGGCCCCCGGCCGCATGCGCTCAGCGGCCTACGGAGGCGCCGCCGAGGACACCCCCGCCCCCCTCGACCTCGAACCCCAGCGCCAACGCGTCCAGGCCCAGATCAACGCCCGCTTCACCATGGTGCCGCCACGGCTGTAGGCCTTCCCGCAGGCCTGTTACCGAAAATCCGGCCGAATTCCCCATGCGCTCATCGGAGCGCCCTGCCGCACAATTCAACACTTGTCAATAACGCTTCACGCAAAGTCTGTTGAGCGGCCATGCCCGACCAATTCACTACCGGCCGGTAGCTCATAGGCTCCTTTCATGCGCCGAGCAAAAATCGTCTGCACCCTAGGACCCGCCACCGACTCGTACGACCGGATCAAAGACCTGGTCGACGCCGGAATGGACGTAGCCCGCTTCAACCTCAGCCACGGCGGCCATGCCGAACACGAGGAGCGCTACCACCGGGTCCGCAAAGCAGCCGACGAGACCGGCCGCAGCGTCGGCCTCCTCGCCGACCTCCAAGGCCCCAAGATCAGGCTCGGCCACTTCACCGAAGGCCCCGTACTCCTCGAACGCGGCGACACCTTCACCATCACCGTCGAAGAAGGCGTCGAAGGCGACGGCCACATCTGCGGCACCACCTACGCCGGCCTCGCCGCCGACGTCACCACCGGCGAACGCATCCTCGTCGACGACGGCAAGGTCTGCCTCAGGGTCACCTCCGTCGACGGCCCCCGCGTCCACACCACCGTCCTCGAAGGCGGCGTGATCAGCGACCACAAGGGCCTCAACCTCCCCGGCGTCGCCGTCTCCGTCCCCGCCCTCTCCAAAAAGGACGAGGACGACCTCCGCTGGGCCCTGCGCACCGGCTTCGACGTCATCGCCCTGTCCTTCGTCCGCTCCGGCCGCGACATCCAGGACGTCCACCGCATCATGGACGAGGAAGGCCGCCGCCTCCCCGTCATCGCCAAAATCGAAAAACCCCAGGCCGTCGAAACCATCGACGACATCGTCGCCGCCTTCGACGGCATCATGGTCGCCCGCGGAGACCTCGGCGTCGAAATGCCACTCGAACAGGTTCCGATCGTCCAGAAACGCGCCATCAAACTCGCCAAACGCAACGCCAAGCCGGTCATCGTCGCCACCCAGATGCTCGACTCGATGATCGACAACGCCCGCCCGACCCGCGCCGAAGCCTCCGACGTCGCCAACGCCGTCATCGACGGCACCGACGCGGTGATGCTCTCCGGCGAGACGAGCGTCGGCAAACACCCCGTCGAAACGGTCCGCACGATGGCCCGCATCGTCGAAGCGGCGGAGGAGGACATCCTGGCGAAAGGCCTCCCGCCCCTGACCGAACACAACAAACCCCGCACCCAGGGCGGCGCGGTCGCCCGCGCGGCCGCCGAGATGGGCGACTTCCTGGGCGCCCGCTTCCTCGTCGCCTTCACCCAGTCCGGCGACACCGCCCGCCGTCTCTCCCGCTACCGCTCCCCGATCCCCCTCCTCGCCTTCACCCCCGACCAGGCGACCCGCTCCCAGCTCAGCCTCACCTGGGGCGTCGAGACCTTTCTCGGCCCGTGCGTCGACACCACGGACGCGATGGTCGACCAGGTCGACGAGCTCCTCCTCCGCTACGGCCGCTGCCGCCCCGGCGACACGGTCGTCATCACGTCCGGCTCCCCGCCCGGCGTCTCCGGCTCGACGAACATGGTCAGGGTCCACCACATCGCGGAGTAGGTGCGTCAGTACTTGGGGCCCACGTGGGCGTCCATGAGGGCGACTGAGGCTTTGCGGGCGACGGAGACATTGCGCGCGTTCGCCATCTTCCATTCGACGCCCACCTGGGCGAGTGCTGTGGTGAAGAGACGGATGATGTCGGCCGAGAGGTTGGTGAAGAAGTACCGGGGATATTCGTAGCGCTTCTGCTCTCCGCCGACGAGCCGGGTCGTCCAGTTGGTGATCCGGCAGCCGTCGGAGTGGATGAGCCCGCGGATGAACTCCCACGGATGCGCGTCGACGAGATCCTGTTGCCAGGATTCGAGAGTGATCAGCCGTTCGTGCTTCTTGCCTTTACCGTGCTGGGGGAAGAGGGCCGGCCAACTCCGGTAGTAGCTGGTCACCATCACGTACCCCTCCTTTTTGGCGAGGTAGACGCCTACGCCGGGACGCACCTTCGCGATGGCCTGCCGGCACTGCTCGATGAGCCCTGGCCAGGCGTCGGCGCAAGCGATCCTCAGGTAGTAGCCGCCACGCGGGTGAGCACTGATGCAACCGTCCCCGAGGTAGAGGCCCAGCAGATAGCCGTAGGCGGGTCCGTCGGCCGGTGGTCCGGGAGCCGCAGGCGCCTCGCGGGGCAATGGTTCGAGACGCTGATGCCAGGAGCGGAGGGCGGCGCGTGAGATACCCGTCTCGCGGCTCACCGAATTCAGGCTGCGGCCCTGGGCCACCAATGCGAGCGCTCGCTTGCGTGTGCTGAGGTCGTACATAGGAGTCACTGTGGAACTGTGATCGCGTCGCCACGCAGCAAAAAGCGGATGTTCACGAGAACGTGGACATCCGCTTCGAAGTGGTGACCTTGGAAACCAAGGAAAAGTGCCCCGGGTCGGACTCGAACCGACACTGTATGGGTTTTGAATCCATTGCCTGCTGCCAATTGGGCTACCGGGGCCCGGTGAATCCAAGGTTGACCTCGACCCACTGCCTGACCACCATACCGCAGCTAGGTACGCTCTTGGGAGCAGTACCGGCCTGCCCCTACCAAGGAGCCCACGTGAGTGCCCCCGAGTCGCCCCAGCCTGTTGACGTGCCTGATGAGGACAAGTCGCACGTGCCCCCGATGACGACGCGGGTCGTCATCGCCGAGGACGAGGCGCTGATCCGGCTCGATCTCAAAGAGATGCTGGAGGAGGAGGGGTACACCGTCGTCGGTGAGGCCGGTGACGGTGAGCAGGCGGTGGAGCTGGCGCGCGAGCACCGCCCCGACCTCGTCATCCTCGATGTGAAGATGCCGAAGCTGGACGGCATCTCGGCGGCGGAGAAGATCGCGGAGGAGAGCATCGCGCCGGTGCTGATGCTGACCGCGTTCTCGCAGCGCGACCTGGTGGAGCGGGCCCGGGACGCGGGCGCGATGGCGTATCTCGTGAAGCCTTTCAGCAAGACCGACGTCGTGCCGGCGATCGAGATGGCCGTCTCGCGGTTCACGGAGCTGAAGGAGCTGGAGAAGGAGGTCGCCGACCTCACGCTCCGGCTGGAGACGCGCAAGCTGGTGGACCGGGCGAAGTCGATTCTGCAGACGGAGTACGGGCTGTCGGAGCCGGCGGCGTTCCGGTGGATCCAGAAGACGTCGATGGACCGGCGGATGTCGATGCAGCAGGTCGCGGAGGCGGTCATTCAGGACGCCGACGAGAAGAAGGCCAACAAGGGCTGAAGCCCCGATGCGAGAGGCCCGCTTCCCTTCCGGACCGGAGGGGGAGCGGGCCTCTTGGCGCAGGGGCCGGGACCTCAGTCCTCGCCCAGGTACGCCTTGCGTACCGACTCGTCGTGCAGCAGGTCCTGCCCCGTCCCGGAGAGGACGATGTTGCCGACCTCCATGACGTGTCCCTGGTCGGCGAGGGAGAGTGCCGCCTGGGCGTTCTGCTCGACGAGCAGGATGGTCGTGCCCTGGGACTTGAGCTCCGAGATCGTCGCCATGATCTTCTGCATCATGATCGGGGAGAGTCCCATGGAGGGCTCGTCGAGCATGAGCAGCTTGGGCTGGGACATGAGGGCGCGTCCCATGGCGAGCATCTGCTGCTCACCGCCCGAGAGGGTTCCGGCGGCCTGCTTGCGGCGTTCCCCGAGGATGGGGAAGAGGTCGTAGGCGCGCTGGATGTCCTTCTCGATGCCGTCCTTGTCCTTGCGGAGGAACGCTCCGAGCTGGAGGTTCTCGGCGATGGTGAGGCGGGGGAAGATGTGCCGGCCTTCGGGGGAGTGGGCGAGGCCGAGGGCGACGATCTTGTGGGCGGGGACCCCGCTCAACGGCTTGCCGTCGAAGAGGATCTTTCCTGCGGTGGGCTTGAGGAGGCCCGACAGGGTGCGCAGGGTGGTGGTCTTGCCGGCGCCGTTGGTGCCGATGAGGGTGACGACCTGGCCGGCTTCGACGCTGAAGGAGATGCCCTTGACGGCTTCGATCTTGCCGTAGGAGACCCTGAGGTCTTCGACCTCGAGCAGTGCGGTCACTTGGCCTCTCCCTTGGTGCTGCTGGTGGTGCTGGTCGCGTCGGCGGCGGCTTCGGCGGCCTCGACCTCGGCGGCTTCGGCTTGGCCGGGGTCGCCTTCGAAGGGTTCGCCGAGGTAGGCGGCGATGACGCGCTCGTCGGCCTGGACGACGTCGGAGGTGCCTTCGACGAGCTTTTCGCCCTGGACGAGGACGGCGACGCGGTCGGAGAGGTTGAAGACGAAGCGCATGTCGTGCTCGATGAGCAGGACGGCGATGCCGCGGTCGCGGATGGCGAAGACGAGTTCCTCGGTGGCCCGTGTCTCCTGGGGGTTCATGCCGGCGGTGGGCTCGTCGAGGAGCAGCAGGCCGGGTTCGGAGGCCATGGCGCGGGCGATCTCGAGCTTGCGCTGTTCGCCGTAGGGGAGGTTGCGGGCGAGGTGGTCGCGCTTGTGGGCGAGGCCGATGAACTCGAGGAGTTCCATGGCGCGTTCCTCGCTGGCGCGTTCGGCCTTCTTGAAGCCGGGGCCGCGCAGGAGGGCGGACCAGAGGCCTTCCTTGGTGCGGGTGTGGCGTCCGACGAGGACGTTCTCCAGGACCGTCATGTTGGCGAACAGGCGGATGTTCTGGAAGGTGCGGGCGATGCCGGCCTGGGTGACCAGGTGGGGCTTCGGGGGGAGGACGGTGCCCTTGTAGGAGACGGTGCCCTCGGTGGGGACGTACAGGCCGGTCAGGCAGTTGAAGAAGGTGGTCTTGCCGGCGCCGTTGGGGCCGATGAGACCGACGATCTCGCCGGCGTTGACCGTGAAGTCGACGGAGCGTACGGCGGTGAGGCCGCCGAAGCGCATGGTGACGTCGCGTGCTTCGAGTACAGGTGTGGTCATGTTCTTACGCCCCCGCCTTGGTGACGGCCGGTTCGTCGGTCAGCGTGGTCTGTTTGGGTACGTCGAGTTGGCCGGTCTCGTGGAATTCGAGCTGGCGCCGGCGGTTGGCGATGATGCCTTCGGGGCGGAAGCGCATCAGGAGGATGAGTGCGATGCCGAAGGCGAGGAGCGACTTGTCCTGGAGGAAGACGAGCTTCTCGGGGAGCAGGTAGAGCAGGGCCGCGCCGAGGAGCGGTCCGGCCACGGTGCCCATGCCGCCGAGGACGACCGCGGCCAGGAGGAACGCGGAGTTGGGCGGGGTGGAGCCGGCGAACTGGTACGGCGTGGGGACGACGCTGTAGGTGACGTGGGCGCTGACGGTGCCGGCGAGGCCGGCGAGGGAGGCGCCGAGGGCGAAGGCGACGAGTTTGACGCGGAAGCCGTTGATGCCCATGGCGGTGGCGGCGGTCTCGTCCTCGCGGATGGCGATCCAGGAGCGGCCGATGCGGGAGTCCGCTGCACGCGTGTAGACCAGGACCACGATGGCCATGATGAGGACCATCAGCAGGTAGTAGTTGGCGAAGCGGCCGAGGGTGAATCCGCCGATGTCGTGGGCCTGGCCGAAGTTGAAGCCGAAGAAGTTCAGGTCGGGGATGTTGGCGATGCCGTTCGGGCCGTTGGTGACGTCGGGTCCGGAGTCGCCGTCCATGTTGTTGACGGCGATGCGGAAGATCTCTCCGAAGCCGAGGGTGACGATGGCGAGGTAGTCGCCGCGCAGTCGCAGGGTCGGGGCGCCGATGAGGACGCCGAAGACGAGGGAGGCGGCGGCGCCGGCCAGGGCGGAGGCCCAGAAGGGCAGGTGGACGCCGGAGATGGTGGAGAACTCGGAGCCGGAGACGAGCGCGGCGGTGTAGGCGCCGACGCCGAGGAAGGCGACGTATCCGAGGTCGAGGAGTCCGGCGAGGCCGACGACGATGTTGAGGCCGAGGGCGACGGTGCCGAAGATCAGGATGTTGACGCCGATGTTGGCGTAGTGGTCGTCGGTCTGGGTGAAGGGGAAGGCGATGGCCGCGGCGAAGCCCATGGCGAGGGTGAAGCTGCGGTTGGCGGCGACGAGGGCCGAGAAGCGGTCCATGAGGCCGGCGGTGTGCAGCGCCCACATGGCGAAGGTGACGACGAAGAGGTAGCCGATGAAGAGTTCGCCGTACTCGGTGTCGATGCCGTAGGTGAAGACGCCGAGGCCGATGATGGTGACCACGGTGATGACGGCCCGCTGGATCCAGGGCGCGGTGGCCTGGGCGGCGGGGATGCGGTCGGGCTTGGCGATGTAGGCCTTGAGGGCTTCCTTGGTGCCGTCGGTGCCGGTGCGCTCCTGGGGGAGGGCGAAGGCGCCGAGGACGGGCAGCAGGGAGGCGACGGCCGCGATCCAGCCACCGGGTTCGAGGTTGACGACGCCGCCGAGCTGGGCGCTGATGGCGATGACGGTGAACCAGGTGACGGTGAATCCGCCGAGTGCGTTGAGCACCAGGGGTGCGTTGTTGCGGGCGGGCAGCAGCCAGCCGAGTCCGGGGACGCCGTAGGAGGCGAGCGCGAACAGGGCGGTGAGGACACCGGCGGTGAAGGTCAGCCACTGCAGGCCACCGGGGTAGCCGTTGAAGGTGAGGTCGCCGGGGAACTCGGCGGTCCAGGTCCAGGCGAGGAACGCGGAGGCGGCGGTGGCGATGCCGCCGGCGAGCAGCAGGCCGCGGGCGGCCGATGCGGGCAGGGGTATGAGTCCACGCGGTGCGGGCGTCGGGGTGGGGGCGGCGTCCGGCACGGGCGTTTTGGTCGTCTCGGTCATGTGATCACGCCCTGTCCGCGACGCGCTCGCCGAGCAGGCCCTGTGGCCTGAAGAGGAGCACGAGGATGAGGAGGCAGAAGGCCCACACGTTGGCCCAGCTCTGGCCGCCGAGCTGCTGCATGCCGGGGATCTCGTCGATGTAGGCGGAGGCGAGGGTTTCGGCGATGCCGAGGACGATGCCGCCGAGCATGGCGCCGTAGATGTTGCCGATGCCGCCGAGGACGGCCGCGGTGAAGGCCTTGAGGCCCATCAGGAAGCCCATGCGGTAGTCGACGTTGCCGTACTTGAGTCCGTAGGCGACGGCGGCGACGGCGGCGAAGAAGCCGCCGATGGCGAAGGCGATGACGATGATGCGGTTGGTGTCGATGCCCATCAGCTGCGCGGTGTCGGGGTCCTGCGCGGTGGCCTGCATGGCGCGGCCGGTGCGGCTGCGGCGCACGAAGAGGGCGAGGGCTGCCATGCAGATGACGGCGGCGAGGATGAGGAAGATGTCGGCGTCCTTGATGGTGACGGAGCCGATGTCGTGGGTGGCGTCGAGGCCGGGGAAGGCGCGGGCGCGGTCGGCGCCGGGGTAGAAGTTGCGCACGACCTCCTGGAGGGCCAGGGAGAGGCCGATGGCTGTGATGAGGGGCGCCAGGCGTGGGGCTCCGCGCAGGGGGCGGTAGGCGAACCGTTCCGCTCCGACGGCGATGAGGATGGCCACGAGGGCGCCGCCGATGAGCATCATCGGTACGGCGATGGCCATCGAGGTGCCGTCGGGGAGGATGTAGAAGTAGACCGTGAGGGCGCCGAAGGCCCCGGTCATGAAGATCTCGCCGTGCGCGAAGTTGATGAGCTGGACGATGCCGTACACCATCGTGTAGCCGATGGCAATCAGCCCGTACATCGAGCCGAGAAGCAGCCCGTTGGCCAGCTGCTGCGGCAGGGTGTTCACCGCATGGCCTCCATGTCGCTGGTGGTCGTGTGCACTGGATGTGTGCGTGGTCAGGTGCTGTGGGGGTGTGGAAACGGGCCGCGCGGTCGGGGTCCTCCTTCCGCGCGGCCCGTGGTGCGGCGTTGTGGCGGGCCGTGTTACTTCAGGTCGGCGGTGCCGGTCTCCACGTCCTTCCAGGCACCCTTTTCGACCTGGTAGACCGTCAGCTGCTTGTTGGTGGTGTCGCCGTACTGGTCGAAGGAGATCTTGCCGGTGAGGCCTTCGAAGTCGGACTTCTGGACACCGTCGACGACCTTGGAGCGCAGGTCGTTGATGTCGGTGGGCACCTTGCCGCCGTTGGCGTCGGCCGCGGCCTTGACGGCCTTGATGATGGCGGTGGTGGCGTCGTAGGCGTAGGCGCCGTACGCGCCGTAGTCGCCCTTGTAACCCTTGTCCTTGTACGTCTGGATGAACGTCTTGGCCGCGGGCAGGGTGTCGGCGGGGACACCGATGGCGGTGGCGAGGTCACCCTCGGAGGACTTGCCGGCGGCCTCGATGTAGGTCGAGGCGAACATGCCGTCGCCGCCGAACAGCGGGATCTTGACGCCGGCGTCCTTGAGCTGCTTGGTGATCAGCGCGGACTCGTCGTACTGGCCGCCGTAGTAGAGCAGGTCGGCACCGGAGTTCTTGATCTTCGTGACGAGGGAGCCGAAGTCCTTGTCACCGGTGTTGACGTGGTCGCTGCCGACGACCTTGCCGCCGAGCTTCTTGTACTGCTCGTTGAAGATCTTCGCGAGGCCGGCGCCGTAGGTCTGCTTGTCGTCGACGACGAAGGCCTTCTTCTTCTTGAGGCCGTTGTACGCGTAGCCGGCGGCGAAGCTGCCCTGCAGTTCGTCCGTGGTGGCGGTACGGAAGTAGGTCTTGAAGGGACGCTTCTTGTCCGTCTGCCAGTTCTTGCCCTGGGTGAGCTCGGGGGCGGTGTTCGCCGGGGAGATCTGGACCATGTTGGCCGAGGCGAAGACCTGCTGCATCGTCTGGGCGACGCCGGAGTTCAGCGGGCCGACGGCGCCGACGGCGGTCTTGTCGCCGACGATGCTGGTGGCGTTGGACTGGCCGGTGGCGGGCTGCGCCTTGTCGTCCAGGGCCGTGAGCTTGAACTTCACGCCCGGGACCCAGTTGTTCTTGTTGGCGTCGTCGACGGCGATCTGGGCGCCGTACTGGATGCCGAGGCCGGTGGTGGAGTTCTCACCGGAGAGGGGGGCGTCGACGCCGATGGTCAGCGTGGTGCCGCTCCCGTTGTCTCCGCCCTTGTCACCGCTGTCGTCTCGGGAACCGCAGGCGGTGAGAGTCAGAGCCCCGGTCGTGAGAACGGAGGTAAGAATCACCAAGGAACGCTGTCGCACAATCAGTCCTTTCACAGGCAGGCCCCGCCCTGGTCGGGGGGTGAGTGCCGCGCTGGTACCGAACTCCCGATGGAGCGGTGACTGGCCGTGACTCTAAGCCCGGGGTAAGGGCAGGGTCAGCGGCGCGGGCTCGCTTGTGACTTTCTTGTTATGACGGGGTGGATGTCCGGTCTCCGTGGCGGACCCTCTCGGCGGGTTTGGTCGATTTTCGCCGAGGTCCGCATTCTGAGAACCCGCACTTCCGGTTGGCCATGGCTGAGATCGCGCGGTTGCCGGAATGCATGCGCGCCCAACAAGATCGGAAAGGTTCCGGGGAGTTGAGCCGGCCCAGGGCGAGGCCGCGGCGTTGTATTGCGCGCGCGTTACGGAGTGTCACGACGGGAATTGCGTGGTCTATACACGGGAAACTCGAGCGCTTTCGGAATCCGCGAATTTCCACGGGATGCGACGAGTCGCTCACCGGACCGGGACCGCGCGTGACACGCTGCGGGGGACGGTGAGGTGGCGGTTGAGGCGCCGGAGTCGAACCCGCCCGCAGGCGCCGCGGGTTGAGCGGCTCGGCGGGGACGGTGTTGTCCGAGTGGGGGGTTGGAGGGCCGCCCGTGCCCGGCCGGCCCTCGGCGCGGACCCGGCCGTGGGGGCAAGCGCATTACCCGGAGGGCGGTCGCGGCGAGAGCGCGCCCGCCCCCTCAGGGTTTCGCTGCGTCGGTGAGGACGTCGGTGAGGACGTCGGTGAGACGTCGGTGAGGACGCCGGTAGATGCGTCGGTCGATGTGCCGGTCCGTGCGCGGGTCCGTGTGCGGGTCAGTTCGCGCCGCGGATGAGTTCCTCGTCGCCCGGCTTGACGTCGCGCAGAAGGCAGGTGAGCCGCGCCGTGCACACCCTTTTGCCGTTTTCGTCCGTGATGACGATTTCGTACGTGGCGGTCGACCGCCCTCGGTGCACGGGCGTGGCCACACCGGTGACCAGCCCGGAGCGCACCCCGCGGTGGTGGGTGCAGTTCAGGTCGACACCCACGGCGATCTTGGAGCTGCCGCCGTGCAGCATCGACCCGATCGAGCCCAGGGTCTCGGCCAGCACCGCGGAGGCCCCGCCGTGCAGCAGCCCGTAGGGCTGGGTGTTGCCCTCCACCGGCATGGTCCCGACGACCCGGTCCGCCGACGCCTCGGAGATCTGGACCCCCATCCGGTTCCCGAGGTGGCCCGCGGAGAACAGGGCCAGGAGGTCCACGCCGAGCGCGGCGTACTCGTCGATGACCTCTTGCGGGAACTTCACATGCTGCTGCTCACCCATCGGGCCCTGCTCCGTTCGTCCTCGTCACTCGGCTGCCTGTTTCACTGAGCGAACGCTCAGTCGGTCGCCGATTGTTCCAGACGCACCACCACGGACTTGCTGGCCGGGGTGTTGCTGGTGTCCGCCGTGGCGTCCAGCGGCACCAGCACGTTGGTCTCCGGGTAGTACGCGGCCGCACAGCCCCGGGCCGTCGGATAGTGCACGACACGGAAACCGGGTGCCCGGCGCTCCACGCCGTCCTTCCACTCGCCGACCAGGTCGACGTACGACCCGTCCGCCAGCTTCAGGGTCAGCGCGTCCTCGGGGTGGACCAGCACCACCCGGCGGCCGTTCCTGATACCCCGGTAACGGTCGTCGAGGCCGTAGATCGTGGTGTTGTACTGGTCGTGCGAGCGCAGCGTCTGCAGCAGCAGGCGGCCCTCGGGCAGCTCCGGGTACTCCACGGGCGCGGCGGTGAAGTTGGCCTTGCCGGTGGCCGTGGGGAAGCGGCGCTCGTCGCGCGGGGCATGGGGGAGCGCGAAGCCTCCGGGGCGGGCCACGCGGGCGTTGAAGTCCTCGAAGCCCGGGATCACGCGCGCGATGCGGTCCCGGATCGTCGCGTAGTCCTTCTCGAACTCCTCCCACGGGGTGCGGCTGTCCTCGCCCAGCACGCGGCGGGCCAGCCGGCTGACGATGGCCGGCTCCGACAGCAGATGCCGGCTCGCGGGCTCCAGTCGCCCCCGGGAGGCGTGCACCATGCCCATCGAGTCCTCGACCGTCACGAACTGCTCGCCGCCGCCCTGCAGATCGCGCTCGGTGCGGCCCAGTGTCGGCAGGATCAGGGCACGCGCGCCCGTGACCACGTGCGAGCGGTTCAGCTTCGTCGACACGTGCACGGTCAGCCGGGCCCGTCGCATGGCCGCCTCGGTGACGTCCGTGTCGGGGGACGCCGAGACGAAGTTGCCGCCCATGGCGAAGAAGACCTTCGCCTCGCCGTCGCGCAGGGCGCCGATGGCGCGCACGACGTCGTAGCCGTGCTCACGCGGGGGCGCGAAGCCGAACTCCTTCTCCAGGGCGTCCAGGAACGCCGGGGCGGGCCGCTCGAAGATGCCCATCGTGCGGTCGCCCTGCACGTTCGAATGGCCGCGCACGGGGCACACGCCCGCGCCCGGGCGGCCGATGTTGCCGCGCAGCAGCAGGAAGTTGACGACCTCCCGGATCGTGGGGACGGAGTGCTTGTGCTGGGTGAGGCCCATCGCCCAGCACACGATGGTGCGCTGCGAGCCGAGAACCATCCCCAGGGCCTTCTCGATCTCCCCCCGGGTCAGGCCGGTCGCCGTGAGCGTCTCGTCCCAGTCGGCGGCGCGGGCGGTCTCGGCGAACTCCTCGTAGCCGTGCGTGTGCTCCCGCACGAACGCCTCGTCGACCGCGCCGTCCGTCTCCAGGATCAGCTTGTTCAGCAGGCGGAACAGGGCCTGGTCGCCGCCGATGCGGATCTGCAGGAACAGGTCCGTGAGCGCGGCGCCCTTGACCATGCCCTGCGGGGTCTGCGGGTTCTTGAAGCGCTCCAGCCCCGCCTCCGGCAGCGGGTTGACGCTGATGATCTGAGCGCCGTTGTCCTTGGCCTTCTCCAGCGCCGACAGCATGCGCGGGTGGTTCGTCCCCGGGTTCTGCCCGGCGACGATGATCAGGTCGGCCTTGTAGAGGTCCTCCAGCAGGACGCTGCCCTTGCCGATGCCGATCGTCTCCGCCAGGGCCGAACCGGACGACTCGTGGCACATGTTGGAGCAGTCGGGCAGGTTGTTCGTGCCGAGCTCGCGCGCGAACAGCTGGTAGAGGAACGCGGCCTCGTTGCTGGTGCGGCCGGAGGTGTAGAAGACGGCCTCGTCCGCAGAGGCGAGCGCGTCGATCTCCTCGCCGATGATGTCGAAGGCCCGCTCCCAGGTGACCGGCTCGTAGTGCGAGCCCCCCTCGGGGAGGTACATGGGGTGGGTGAGCCGGCCCTGCTGTCCCAGCCAGTAGCCGCTGCGGCCGGCCAGGTCGGCGACCGGGTGCGCGGCGAAGAACTCGGGCGTGACCCGGCGCAGGGTGGCCTCCTCCGCCACGGCCTTCGCGCCGTTCTCGCAGAACTCCGCCCGGTGCCGGTGCTCCGGCTCGGGCCAGGCGCAGCCGGGGCAGTCGAAGCCGTCCTTCTGGTTCACGCTCAGCAGTGTCAGCGCGGTGCGCTTCACGCCCATCTGCTGCTGGGCGATCCGCAGCGTGTGCCCGATCGCCGGGAGCCCGGCGGCCGCGTGCTTCGGCCCGGCGACCTGCGGCGCGTCCTGGACCGGATCACCCTTGGGCGGCTTCGACGCCATCGCACACTCCCCTTCGACTGCGCTGTGAGGTAAGCCTCCGAATCCTCGCACGCGGGGGTGACAGCGGTTGCGGGCGGGCCGGGCGGGTGCGGACGGGCGGGGCGGGTGCGGACGGCAGTCGTGGGCATGCCGGGCGGGGACCCCGCAGGCACGGGGCGGGCGGGGCGTCGGCGGTACGGGGCGCGGGGGCGTCGGCGGCACGGGGGCCGACGGCGGGGGCGCGCTGTCCCCGCCCGGTACGCCTCCCCCCCCCGGCCGCCCGTAGGGCCAAGCGCGGTGTCCCCGCCCGGTACGCCCGAGCCCGCCACCCGCGGGGCCGGGGCGGAGTGTCAGTGGGGCGTGGCAGGATCGAGGGCGTGGCAGAGACAGCAGCGAAGACGACCGACCAGACCTCCGGCGGCAGCCGGCCGCGACTGATGCTCATGGACGGGCACTCGCTGGCCTACCGCGCGTTCTTCGCGCTGCCCGCGGAGAACTTCACCACCGCGACGGGCCAGCCGACCAACGCGATCTACGGCTTCGCGTCGATGCTCGCCAACACGCTGCGCGACGAGGCGCCCACGCACTTCGCGGTCGCCTTCGACGTCTCCCGCAAGACCTGGCGCTCCCAGGAGTTCACGGAGTACAAGGCGAACCGCTCCAAGACCCCCGACGAGTTCAAGGGCCAGGTCGAGCTGATCGGCGAGCTCCTGGACGCGATGGGCGCCCAGCGCTTCGCGGTGGACGGCTTCGAGGCGGACGACGTCATCGCCACGCTCGCCACCCAGGCCGAGGCCGAGGGCTTCGAGGTGCTGATCGTCACCGGCGACCGGGACAGCTTCCAGCTGGTCAGCGAGCACACCACGGTGCTGTACCCGACCAAGGGCGTCTCCGAGCTGACCCGCTTCACCCCGGAGAAGGTGTTCGAGAAGTACGGGTTGACGCCCGCGCAGTACCCCGACTTCGCGGCCCTGCGCGGCGACCCCTCCGACAACCTCCCCGGCATCCCCGGCGTCGGTGAGAAGACCGCCGCGAAGTGGATCAACCAGTTCGGCTCGTTCGCCGAGCTCGTCGAGCGGGTCGAGGAGGTCAAGGGCAAGGCCGGCCAGAACCTCCGCGACCACCTGGAGTCCGTGAAGCTCAACCGCCGGCTCACCGAGCTGGAGCGGCAGGTGGAGCTGCCCAAGGGGGTCACCGACCTGGAGCGCCCGGCCTACGACCGCAAGGCCGTCGCGATGCTCCTGGACACCCTGGAGATCCGTAACCCGTCGCTGCGCGAGCGGCTCTTCGCCGTCGACCCGGGCGCCGAGGAGGCCGAGACCACCCCGGTCAGCGCCGAGGGCGTGGAGCTGGACGGCGCGGTGCTCGGCACCGGCGAGCTGCCCGCCTGGCTCACCGAGCACGGCACCCGGCCCCTCGGCATCGCCACGGTCGACACGTGGGCCCTCGGCACCGGCTCAGTCGCCGAGGTCGCCCTCGCCGCGTCCGGAGGGCCCGCTGCCTGGTTCGACCCCTCCCAGCTGGACGAGGCCGACGAGCAGGCCTTCGCGGCCTGGCTCGCCGACGCCGGGCGGCCCAAGGTCTTCCACAACGCCAAGGGCGCCATGCGCGTCTTCGCCGAGCACGGCTGGAGCGTCGAGGGCGTCACCATGGACACGGCCCTGGCCGCGTACCTGGTCAAGCCGGGCCGCCGCTCCTTCGACCTGGACGCGCTGTCCCTGGAGTACCTGCACCGCGAGCTGACCCCCGCCGCCGCGGCGGACGGCCAGCTCGCCTTCGGTGCGGACGACGCCGCCGAGGCCGAGGCCCTGATGATCCAGGCCCGGGCCGTGCTCGACCTGGGCCAGGCCTTCGAGAACCGTCTGGAGGAGGTCGGCGCCGCCGACCTGCTGCGCGACATGGAGCTGCCCACGTCCGCGCTGCTCGCCCGCATGGAGCGGCACGGCATCGCGGCCGACCGGTCCCACCTGGAGGCCATGGAGCAGATGTTCGCCGGTGCCGTCCAGCAGGCGGTCAAGGAGGCCCACGCGGCTGCCGGGCACGAGTTCAACCTGGGCTCGCCCAAGCAGCTCCAGGAGGTCCTCTTCGGCGAGCTGGCCCTGCCCAAGACCAAGCGCACCAAGACCGGCTACACCACGGACGCCGACGCCCTCGCCTGGCTCGCCACGCAGACGGACAACGAGCTCCCGGTGATCATGCTCCGACACCGCGAGCAGGCCAAGCTCCGCGTGACCGTCGAGGGCCTGATCAAGACGATCGCCGCGGACGGCCGCATCCACACCACGTTCAACCAGACCGTCGCCGCGACCGGCCGCCTGTCCTCGACCGACCCGAACCTGCAGAACATCCCGGTCCGCACCGACGAGGGCCGTGCCATTCGCCGCGGCTTCGTCGTCGGCGAGGGGTTCGAGTCGCTGATGACGGCCGACTACAGCCAGATCGAGCTGCGCGTGATGGCCCACCTCTCCGAGGACGAGGGCCTGATCGAGGCGTTCACCTCCGGCGAGGACCTGCACACCACGGCCGCCGCCCAGGTCTTCGCGGTCGAGCCGACCGCGGTGGACGCCGAGATGCGCCGCAAGATCAAGGCCATGTCGTACGGCCTGGCCTACGGACTGTCCGCCTTCGGCCTCTCCCAGCAGCTGAACATCGAGGCGGCCGAGGCCCGCGCCCTGATGGACGCGTACTTCGAGCGGTTCGGCGGCGTACGGGACTACCTGCGGCGGGCGGTCGACGAGGCCCGGGCGACGGGCTACACGGCGACGCTCTTCGGACGCCGCCGCTACCTCCCCGACCTCAACAGCGACAACCGCCAGCGCCGTGAGGCCGCCGAGCGGATGGCCCTCAACGCGCCCATCCAGGGCACCGCGGCCGACATCGTCAAGATCGCCATGCTCAAGGTCGGCGACGCCCTGAAGGACGCCGGTCTCGCCTCTCGCATGCTCCTCCAGGTCCACGACGAAATCGTGCTGGAGATCGCCCCCGGGGAGCGGCCCGCCGCCGAGGAACTGGTCCGCAGGGAAATGGCGAACGCCGTCGGCCTCCGCGTGCCCCTGGGCGTCTCGGTGGGCTCCGGTGCGGACTGGGAGTCGGCAGCACACTAGGCGCTGCGCGGCTCGGCCGGGGGAGGTGCGAGGGGCCCGGGCAGGATCCGAGGGGATGACGGGACAGGGCGGCCGGACGGTAACCCACCCGTCAGGTCCTGCCTCGGCAGTCACCCGTCTGTCAGGTCCTGCCTCGGACAGTCACCCGTCTGTCAGGTCCTGCCTCGGACAGTCACCCGTCTGTCAGGTCCTGCCTCGGCCGGGGCGCCCGGGGTGCTGCTTGGGCAGGGGCTCGCGAGGCCGTCCTGGGCGGGGCTTCGCGGGGTCCGTCCCGAGGCGGGTGCCCGGGGGTCCGGCCACCCGCCTGCTCAGCCCACCGGCCCAGCCCACCGGCCCAGCCCGCCCGCCGAGCCTCTCCCACGGAAACCGTCACTCGCGTGGCCCCCGAGAAGGCGCCCCCGCCCCCGCCGGTCGCAAAGATGCGGGGCATGGGTATACGCACGTTCCTCAGTCGCACGGGCCCGGACATGGCACCGCAGCCGGTCCCGGCGTTCGAGGCCGCCGCGAGTACGGTTCGCGTCCCCGCCACCTTCGGCTCGGCCCTGCGCCACGCGACGGCCGGCCTCCGGCAGCGCCTGGCAGCCGGCGGACGACGGTCCGCCATCTCCGTACCTTCCGTTCCCTCCGGCTCCTCCGCCGACCTTGCCGCCACCACTGCTCTCCCGGGGGAAGGCGGACTGAGCGCCGCTCCTGCCCTCGCCGGCGTCGACGAGGTCCGGCTCCCCGGCACACCCGGCACTCAGGGCAACGCCTCCCGGCCCTGGGCCCGGTTGGCCCGCGACTGCCTGACCCTCGTCCTCACGCTGCTCCCACGTCCTCGCCCCGCGCACACCACCATCACCGTGTACATCACGACGACCGACGGCGTCGTCAGCGAGCGGCCGGGCGGCTCGGCTCCGTAGCCGCTGCAGGGGCGGGATCGACAGGGACCGCGGCCGGACGCCGCACACGAACCCCCACGGCGTAGAGCAGCAGCGCCGGGACGAGTCCCGCGCCCGCACCGAAGCACACCGTCGGAATGATCTCCCACGGCTTCGCGGCCGAGCCCCAGTACGCCCACCACCGCGACGCCCGCTGCACCGCACCCACCACCGCGAAGCCGCAGATCACGGCGGCGGCAGCCCACTTGTCCCGCACCGCCAGCACAGGGACCCCCACCGGCTCGCCCACCGGCGCCCGCCGCAGCGCGTGCGCCACGAACACGGCGATCACGACCGCGGCCACCGCCGAACCGCCGTACTGCAGGTACCAGTACAGCGGTGAGCCCGCCACCTCCCGGCCCAGCACCGGGAGCAGCCGCATCCCCCACCGGTCGAGATGCGTGAACGCGTCCCACACCACATGGGTCGCCGCGCCGAGCACCGCGGACCCGTACCACCGCGCCACGAGCGACGGCCGCACCCGCGCGCGTGGCGCCCCGCACCGCAGCAGGGCCGCCACCCGCCCCTGCCGGGCCCGCGGCAGCAACGCGACGAGCGGCTCACGCACCAGCACCCACAACCCCACCAGCGCCCAGGCGATGAGCACATCGACCGTGAACACACCCGGGAACCCGTGCGTGACGTCACCGAACTCCATCGCCCCGGAGAACACACTTGCCGCGTAATAGGTCATGTCGGGCGCGAAGGATCCCGCCACGAGCACGGCGGGCACGAGCGGGCCCCGGCCGGTGCCGTCGGTGCGGACGGCGGGCAGGACGGCTGCCGCATGGCTCAGCGTGAACGGCAACTCGGCTCCTCGCGAAGGTCGTTGCACCAAGGTACGGGGCGCCCGGTGGTGGGTGGCCCAGTATGCGGGACGCCGCTCTGCCGACGACGTCACGAGTGCACATGACCAACTGGTGAAAAACGGTCACGAACGGGTGCCCGGGCAAAAGAAGTTGTCGTAGGGTCGCCAGAGTCGTCGCGCGGGGAGCGCGTCGAATGCGAGACGGCGGTAAAGAACAGAGCGCGCACGAGAACAGAGTTGTGACCGTCGGAGGGCAACCCCTCGGGCGGTTGGATCGTCACAACAGGGCGAACACTGCAGACGTAGACGGACGCTCGGGCGTCCACGGGAGGGGTTCCTCTATGGCGGCGCAATTCGGCAGGAGGCTGCGCAAGGGGGCCGCGACGACGGCCGTGGCCGCGGTGGCGGTCGCGGCTCTGTCCGCCTCCCAGGCTCCGGGCGTGAACGACCACGGCAGACAGACCGCCGCCGACGCCCTGCCCTCCCCCGAAGCGAGTGCCTCCCACGGCAGCGCCACCGGCAACTCGCCGTACTACACGGACCTGCCCCCGCTGAAGAGCCCGAACCCGTCACCGACCACGGGCCCCGGCCCCGGCGGCACGGGCACGACGGAAGCCGGCATTCCCGCGACCGTCCTCGACGCCTACAAGAAGGCGGAGGCCGCGCTGCGCGAGGCCAAGCCCGGCTGCAACCTGCCCTGGCAACTCCTCGCGGCGATCGGCCGGGTGGAGTCGGGGCAGGCGCGCGGCGGCCGCGTCGACGCCGGCGGCACCACCATCAAGAAGATCCTGGGCCCGGAGCTCGACGGCAACGGCTTCGCCCTCATCAAGGACACCGACGACGGCGCGTACGACGGCAACAGCAAGTACGACCAGGCCGTCGGCCCCATGCAGTTCATCCCCTCCACCTGGGCCTGGGCCGGTCGCGACGGCAACGCCGACGGCAAGAAGGACCCCAACAACGTCTACGACGCCGCGCTCGCCGCCGGCCACTACCTGTGCCGCAACGACTGGGACCTGTCCCAGCAGGGCGACCTCGACCGGGCGATCCTCAGCTACAACAACTCGCGGGACTACCTCAACCTGGTCATGAGGTGGCTGGAGTACTACCGCAAGGGCACCCACGAGGTCCCGGACGGCACGGGCACGCTGCCCGGCAACCGCAGCGACGACGGCGCCGGCGCGAGCCCGACGCCCACCACGCCGGGCGTCACCGCACCGGGCACCACCACTCCAGGCAGCCCGGCGCCCAAGCCCAGTCCGAAACCCGAGGGGCCCCAGAAGCCGGGCGGTGGCGGTGCGACGACCCCGAAGCCGCCCACCACGCCGCCCGCCGAGCCCCCGTCGACGCCGCCCACGGCACCCCCCACCCCCACCGACACGGTGGACCACCTGGAGGACGCCGGCACCGGAAAACTCACCGCCATGGCCGGGGACGCGTTCGACCGGCGGATCAGCACCCGCGCCGAGACCGAGGCGGGCAAGGCCGTCGCCAAGGTCAGGGTGCGCTTCACCATCGTCGGTGACACGGACACCACGTTCACAGGCGGCGAGAGCGTGGCCACGGTCGCCACCAACAGCTCCGGCGTGGCCGTGGCGCCCGCCCTCGATGCGGGCGAGAAGACCGGCACCGTCACCGTCCGGGCCACCGTGGTGGGACGTGCCCTCCCGGGGCTCGACTACAAGGCCACCGTGACCGAGCGCGCGGCCGACGCCCTCGTCCGTACCGGGGACGCCGCGCTGGCCTGTGCCCCCGGCGGCGAGTTCGCCGACCGGGTCGAGGTGAAGGCCACCTACAAGGGCGCCGTCGCCGACGGCGTCGCGGCCACCGCCACGCTGATCAAGTCGGCGGACGACCCGACCGCCAACGCCAAGGGCCCCTACTTCAAGGACGCCGACGGCAAGACCGTCCGCACCCTCACGGGTCTGAAGACGGACGCCAAGGGCCTGCTGAAGCTGCCCGAGCTGTACGCCGACGACACGACCGGCACGTTCCTGCTCCGCATCACCACGGCAGGCGGGGCGACGCTCACGGTGGAACTGACCGTGGCCGCGGCCGAGACGTCCTCGCCGAGCCCGTCGGCCTCCCCGAGCGCGTAGCTCTCGAGTACGACGGACGACGCCCCTCTTGTAAGGAGGGGCGTCGTTGTGTGTGCAACGTGTTCTCATCTCCGTCGCGCGTTGCTACGGTGCCGAAGAACCTGACGGGGTATCAGTTCTGCCCGTCGCGACCCGTGGGGAGGTTCCGCATGCGCGCTCTCATCGCCGCCGCCACCGGTCTGGCCCTCGCGTTCGCCGTGGCCCTGACGCTCACCGCCCTCGGCTCCCCGTCGGGCGGGACGTCCCCGAAACCGCTGCTGACGACCGTGCCCGCACACCCCTGACCGCCCGCCCGGGAGGGAGGCCGAGATGCGCCGCAAGGCCGGCCTGGTCCTGCTCGCCCTCGCCGTGTTCTTCGCGGCGCTGTCCCCACTGCTGCGCTGGTACGCCTTCCCACGCCTGGCCAAGGTCCCCGCGAACCAGTACCAGGACATGGTCCTGGAGGCGAAGAACGCCACCCTCCTCGACTACGGCACCATGAAGGCGAAGAAGGTCTCCAAGGTCACCATCGTCCAGACCCTCAAGGGCGACGTGGAGGCCTCCGAGCGGATCGAGGAGTCGGCGGGCCGGGACGTCGTCGTCTGGGACGGCCTGTCCTACGTCGTCGGCCCCGACGGCAAGATGGTCTCCAAGATCCCCGAGCGCTACATCTTCGACGCCCACACCCAGGAGCCCGTCCACGCCACCGGCGAGATGGTCGACGGCGACCCGGTGCGCCGCCAGGGCATCGAGTTCAAGTGGCCCTTCCTGACCGAGAAACGGGACTACGAGTACTTCGACGCCCAGGCCCGCGTCACCGCCCCCATCGCCTACAAGGGCACCCGCGACTTCCGCGGCCTGGAGGTCTACTACTTCGAGCAGACCATCCCCTGGACCAAGGTGAAGATCCCCAAGACCCTGCCCGTCGAGGGCCTCACCCCGGAGGCGGTGGCGCAGACCGGCACGACCCGCTGGTACACCACGGTCCGCAAGTTCTGGGTCGAACCCCTCACCGGCGCCCCCGTGTACGGAGAGGAGATCCACCGGGAGGAACTGCGCGGCGGCGCCCTCCTCGGCGACCGCGACAAGGTGACCGCCTTCGCCGGCCATGTGAAGATGCGCGAGGACTACCTCACGCACACCGTCGACCTGGTGAAGTCCCAGCGCCTGCTCATCCTGCTGATGACGTCCTACCTGCCCTGGGGCTTCCTGACCCTCGGCGTCCTCCTGCTGGCCCTCGCGCTGTACCTGGAGGCCCGCGGCCGCCGCCCCTCGGGCCCGGCGTCCACGGCGGCCGAGGAACCGTCGTCGGTCAGCGCCTGAGCCGCGCGTTGGTGTGCCGCGTCGGCTCGGCCCCCGCCGGGTCCTCGGGCCACGGATGCTTCGGATACCGCCCCCGCAGCTCCGCCCGTACCCCCTTGTAGCCGTCCCTCCAGAACGAGGCGAGGTCGGCGGTGAGGGCGGCCGGCCGTCCGGCCGGGGAGAGCAGATGCACCAGCAGCGGCACCCCCGCGACCCGGGGCGACTCCTGCAGCCCGAACATCTCCTGCAACTTCACCGCCAGCACGGGCTGCTCGGGCCGGGACCAGTCGATCCGGATCCTCGACCCGCTCGGCACCGTCAACCGCTCCGGGGCCAGCTCGTCGAGCCGCCCCGCCTGACCGGAGGCCCAGGGCAGCAGCCGAGCGAGCCCCTCCCCGGCGTCGATCCGCCCCAGATCGGCCCGCCGCCGGGCCCGGCCGAGCTCCGGCTCCAGCCACTCCTCCACGCGCGCGTGCAGCGCCTCGTCGGACACGTCAGGCCAGGGCTCACCGATGTGCAACCGCAGGAACGCGAGCCGCTGCCGCAGAACGCCGGCCTCCGCCGACCATCGCAGCAGCCCGAACCCCTCCCGCCGCAGCCCGTCGAGCAACGCGGCACGCACCAGGTCCGGATCGGCGTGCTCGAGCGCCCGCACCGCGAGCTCCACTGCCCCCAGCCGCTCCACCCGCCGCGCCACGACGTCCCCGCCGTCCCAGCGGACCTCGTCCCGCTCCTCCCACAGGGCTCCCGCGGCGAGCCGGGCCGTCTCCTCGTCGACGACCGCTCCGAGCTGCACCCGCGCGTGCCCCCGGCCGACGGGCCGGTCGGCCATGGCGACGGCGATCCAGGGGGAACCGTGCAGCGCGCTGCCGGCCCCGACCTCGGCACGGGTCCCGGACACCATGAGGCAGGACCCGCCGTCGGCCTTGGCGATCCGCTCGGGATAGGCGAGAGCGGCGACGAGCCCGGCCTGCTGCTCCTCGGAGAGACTCGCCGGAGTCTCCGCTTCCGCCGCCGCGGCGTGGGACGCACCGGACACGACGGCCCGCAGCCGCCGAACCTCGCTCCGCCACCGCGACGCGTAGGCGTCACCCCCACGCCGAGCACGACGCAACGCGCCCGCCAGGTCGTCCCCGTACTCCCGCGGAGCCTCCTCGCTGAGCAGCGCGATGACCTCGGCGGCCCGCTCCGCCCCCACCGGGCCGGACCCGTCCAGCAGCGCCCGCCCCAGCCGGGGATGCAGTCCCAGCCGGGACAGAGCGACCCCCCGCTCCGTGGCCCGCCCGGCGGAGTCGACCGCCCCCACCGCCGCCAGCACCTCACGCGCCGCCGCCATAGCCCCGCCCGGCGGCCCGTCCAGCAGCGCCAGCCCGGACGCGTCCGGATCCCCCCAGCACGCGACCTGCAGCGCGAACGCCGTCAGGTCCGCCACCTTGATCTCCGGCGACGGATACCGCGGCAGACGCACGTCCTCGGCTTCCGCCCAGCAGCGGTACACCGCGCCCGGAGCCTCACGCCCGGCCCGCCCCGCCCGCTGCCGCCCGGCGGCCTGCGACGCCCGTACGGTCGTCAGCGCGCTCAACCCGCGCGCGTGGTCCACTCGCGGCTCGCGCGCCAGTCCCGAATCCACCACCACCCGCACCCCGGGCACCGTCAGCGACGACTCGGCGACCGACGTGGCCAGCACGACCCGCCGCCGCTCCCCGGGTGCCAGCACAGCGTCCTGCACGGCCGCCGACGCCCTTCCGTGCACCTGGAGCACCTCTACGTCCCCGAGTCCCCCGAGCTGCCCGGCGACCCGGGAGATCTCGCCCACGCCCGGCAGGAAACACAGCACGTCCCCGTCCCGCTCCGCCAGCGCACGCCGTACCACGGACGCCACATGCGTCAGCAACGCCGCATCGACCCGCATCCCGTGCGGCGGGCGTACGGGCCGTGCCGGAGGCGCCCACACGGTCTCCACCGGGTGCGCGGTCCCGTGCGCCTCGACCACCGGCGCCCCGCCCAGCAGCTGCGCCCACCCCTGCGCGTCGGTCGTGGCCGAGGCGGCCACCAGCCGCAGATCCGGCCGCAGCGTCTGCCGTACGTCCCACAGGAACGCCGCCGCCGTGTCCGCGTCCAGGTGGCGTTCGTGGCACTCGTCGAGCAGCACCACGTCGACACCGGCCAGCTCCTGGTCCCGTTGCAGGCGCTGCACCAGTACACCGGTCGTGACGACCTCCACGCGCGTGTGCCGCCCGACGACGCGTTCCCCGCGCACCGTGTAGCCGACGCTCTCTCCGGGCTTCTGGCCCAGCAGCCACGCCATCCGCCGCGCCGCCGCCCGGGCGGCGATCCGCCGCGGCTCGGCGACGATCACCCGCCGCCCGGGCCCCTCCCCGAGCAGTCCCGCGAGCGCCAGGGGCACCAGCGTCGTCTTGCCGGTGCCGGGCGGCGCCACGAGGACGGCGGTGCCGTGCCCCTCCAAGGCGTCGGCCAGCGCGGGCAGGGCACCGCGGACGGGCAGGGCTTCCAGGGCGTCGTAACGGATCACGCCCTCAGTGTCGTACGCCCGGCGTGGAGGTCCCACGCGCGCGTGCCTCAGTCCTGCTCAGTCCCGCTCGCAGACGAAGATCGCGGTGCCGGGGATCAGGTTCCCGCGCAACGGCGACCAGCCGCCCCACTCCGAGGTGTTCCAGGCGGGCCACTCCGGCTCCACCAGGTCGACCAGCCGCAAGCCCGACGCGACGACGTCCCGGACGCGGTCGCCGAGGGTGCGGTGGTGCTCGACGTAGACCGCCCGGCCCTCCTCGTCCTGCTCGACGTAGGGCGTGCGGTCGAAGTACGAGGCCGACACCGACAGCCCCTCGGGACCCGGCTCGTCCGGGAAGGCCCAGCGGATCGGGTGCGTCACCGAGAAGACGAGACGTCCCCCCGGCCGCAGCACCCGGCGCACCTCGCGCAGGACCTGACGGGGGTCGGCGACGAAGGGCAGCGCCCCGTACGCCGAGCAGGCCAGGTCGAAGGAGCCGTCGGCGAAGGGGAGCGCGCCTGCGTCGGCGCACACCAGGGGGAAGGAAGCCCCGATGCGCAGCGCGTGCTGAAGCTGCCGGTGCGAGATGTCCAGGGCGACCGGGCGCGCTCCCTGGGCGGTCAGCCAGCGCGAGCACTGGGCTGCGCCGGCGCCGATCTCCAGGACGTCCCGGCCCTTCAGCTCCTCCGGCGGGCCGAGCAGTTCGGCCTCCACCTCGTCCAGACCCTCGGGACCCCACACGAAGCGGTCGTCGCCGAGGAAGGTGCCGTGCTCGACCTGGTACTCGTCCGCGTTGCGGTCCCACCAGCCACGATTGGCCCGGGAGCTTTCCGTGACATCGGCATCGCGCCGGGTGGCCTCGGGTTCGGACGCTTCGGACTCTTGGATGATCGGCTCCCTCGTACTAGTGTGCGGGCACTGCTGTCCGGCCGGTCCCGGCTGTGTCGTAAAGGGGGGCGTCGCGCGCCGCGCGTGGCCTCGGACGACACGACTTGTGCCGGATATGCGGCGTTCGCCCCGCGTGGGCGGCTTCGCGCATTGACCCTGCCCGGCTGCCCCCGTATGCTACAAGTTGCGCTGCGGGCCTGCGCACCTCAGACGTAGCAGGCTGCGCTCGCATCTGTATGTATGTCCCCTCGGTTGTCGAGGCGTCACCGTTTTTGAGTGGCGCTTCCTTGGCTGTCCGGCTTCTGCAGAGCGAAACGGGCTCCCGGCGTAGCAGTACCTACGACTTCAATGTCCGTACCGGAGCCCTTTCCCACATGACGAGCAGCACCGAGACCACCGCCACCACCCCGCAGGTAGCGGTCAACGACATCGGTAACGAGGAAGCCTTCCTCGCCGCGATCGACGAGACGATCAAGTACTTCAACGACGGCGACATCGTCGACGGCGTCATCGTGAAGGTCGACCGGGACGAGGTCCTGCTCGACATCGGTTACAAGACCGAAGGCGTGATCCCGAGCCGCGAACTCTCGATCAAGCACGACGTCGACCCCAACGAGGTCGTCGCCGTCGGTGACGAGATCGAGGCCCTTGTTCTCCAGAAGGAGGACAAGGAAGGCCGCCTGATCCTCTCGAAGAAGCGCGCCCAGTACGAGCGTGCCTGGGGCACCATCGAGAAGATCAAGGAAGAGGACGGGATCGTCACCGGTACCGTCATCGAGGTCGTCAAGGGTGGTCTCATCCTCGACATCGGCCTCCGTGGCTTCCTCCCGGCCTCCCTGGTCGAGATGCGCCGCGTCCGCGACCTCCAGCCCTACGTGGGCAAGGAGCTCGAGGCCAAGATCATCGAGCTGGACAAGAACCGCAACAACGTGGTCCTGTCCCGCCGTGCCTGGCTGGAGCAGACCCAGTCCGAGGTCCGCCAGACGTTCCTCACCACCCTCCAGAAGGGTCAGGTCCGTTCCGGCGTCGTCTCCTCGATCGTCAACTTCGGTGCCTTCGTGGACCTGGGTGGCGTCGACGGTCTGGTCCACGTCTCCGAGCTCTCCTGGAAGCACATCGACCACCCCTCCGAGGTTGTCGAGGTCGGCCAGGAAGTCACCGTCGAGGTCCTCGACGTCGACATGGACCGCGAGCGTGTCTCCCTGTCGCTGAAGGCGACCCAGGAAGACCCGTGGCAGCAGTTCGCCCGCACCCACCAGATCGGCCAGGTCGTGCCCGGCAAGGTCACGAAGCTGGTTCCGTTCGGTGCGTTCGTCCGCGTGGACGAGGGCATCGAGGGTCTGGTCCACATCTCCGAGCTGGCCGAGCGCCACGTGGAGATCCCGGAGCAGGTCGTCCAGGTCAACGACGAGATCTTCGTCAAGGTCATCGACATCGACCTCGAGCGCCGCCGCATCAGCCTCTCGCTGAAGCAGGCCAACGAGTCCTTCGGTGCCGACCCGGCCGCGGTCGAGTTCGACCCGACCCTGTACGGCATGGCCGCGTCCTACGACGACCAGGGCAACTACATCTACCCCGAGGGCTTCGACCCCGAGACCAACGACTGGCTCGAGGGCTACGAGACCCAGCGCGAGGCGTGGGAGACCCAGTACGCCGAGGCGCAGACCCGCTTCGAGCAGCACCAGGCGCAGGTCATCAAGTCCCGCGAGGCGGACGAGAAGGCCGCTGCCGAGGGTGGCGAGGCTGCCGCTCCGGCCGCGTCCGGTGGTGGCGGTTCGTACTCCTCCGAGGGCCCGGACAACTCCGGCGCGCTGGCCTCGGACGAGGCGCTGGCCGCGCTGCGCGAGAAGCTGGCCGGCGGTCAGAGCTGAACGCTCGCTGCTGAGGCATAGCCGATAGCTGAGGGGCCGTACCTTTCGAGGTGCGGCCCCTTGGTGTCGCTGTGAGCAGGCCCGTCGGCCGCCTGCGGGCCGTGAGGGCTTGTCGCGCAGTTCCCCGCGCCCCTCAGGCAGGGCGTCGCCCCCGCTGCCAAGATCGAAGTTCTCCTCTGCGGGAATGCCCGCGCCCGCAACGGCGTTGTGGAGTGTGAACACGAGGAGGAGCGGTCACTGTGCTTGATCCGCAGGATTTGTACGCCTGGGAGCCGAAGGGGCTGGCTGTCGTCGACATGGCGCTGGCCCAGGAGTCGGCCGGACTTGTCATGCTCTACCACTTCGACGGATACATCGACGCGGGCGAGACGGGCGACCAGATCGTCGACCGGGTGCTCGACTCCCTGCCGCATCAGGTCGTCGCCCGCTTCGACCACGACCGGCTCGTCGACTACCGCGCCCGCCGCCCGCTGCTGACGTTCAAGCGCGACCGCTGGAGCGACTACGAGGACCCCGCTCTCGAGGTGCGGCTAGTGCAGGACGCCACCGGTGCGCCCTTCCTGCTGCTGTCCGGTCCCGAACCGGACGTGGAGTGGGAGCGCTTCGCCGCCGCCGTGACGCAGATCGTGGAACGGCTCGGCGTCCGCCTCTCCGTGAACTTCCACGGCATTCCCATGGGCGTCCCGCACACCCGGCCCGTCGGCCTCACCCCGCACGGCAACCGCACCGACCTCGTCCCGGGCCACGCCAGCCCCTTCGAGGAGGCACAGGTGCCCGGCAGCGCCGAATCCCTCATCGAGTACCGTCTGCTCCAGGCCGGGCACGACGTCCTGGGAGTCGCCGCGCACGTCCCGCACTACATCGCCCGCTCCCCGTACCCGGACGCGGCCCTGACGGTCCTGGAGGCCATCACGGCGGCGACCGGACTGGTCCTGCCCGGTATCGCCCACGCCCTGCGCTCGGGTGCCCACCGCACCCAGACGGAGATCGACCGGCAGATCCGCGAGGGCGACGAGGAACTCACCGCGCTCATCGAGGGTCTCGAGCACCAGTACGACGCCGTCGCAGGCGCTGAGACCCGGGGCAACATGCTCGCCGAGCCGGTGGACATCCCGTCGGCGGACGAGATCGGCCAGGAGTTCGAGAAGTTCCTGGCGGAGCGAGAAGGCGACAGCTGAAAGTTCCCGGCGGAGCGAGAAGGCGAGAGCTCGGTTCGGGGCGGAGCGAGAAGGCGACAGCTGCAAGTTCCTGGTGGAGCGAGAAGGCGAGAGCTCGGTTCGGGGCGGGTCCGGCCCGGGGGAGGGGCGTGTCAGTGGCAGGGCCTAAGCTGCGGGGCATGCTGAAGGTGGGGCTGACCGGCGGAATCGGCGCCGGCAAGAGTGAGGTGTCACGGCTGCTCGTCGCATGCGGGGCCGTGCTGATCGACGCGGACCGCATCGCGCGGGAGGTCGTCGCCCCGGGGACACCGGGGCTCGCCTCGGTCGTCGAGGCCTTCGGGGAGGAGATCCTCACGGCCGACGGCAGCCTGGACCGGCCCCGCCTCGGCGCCATCGTCTTCGCCGACCCGGAGAAGCTCGCCGTTCTGAACTCGATCGTGCACCCCCTGGTGGGTGCCCGCTCACGCGAGCTCGAGGAGGCCGCCGCCGAGGACGCGGTCGTCCTCCACGACGTCCCGCTCCTCACGGAGAACGGCCTGGCGCCGCTGTACGACCTGGTGATCGTCGTCGACGCGGCCCCCGAGACCCAGCTCGACCGGCTCGTACGCCTGCGCGGCATGACCGAGGAGGACGCCCGCGCGCGGATGGCCGCCCAGGCGACGCGCGAGCAGCGCCGCGAGATCGCCGACATCGTGATCGACAACGACATCCCGCTGGAGCGGCTGGAGCAGCGCGTGCGGGACGTGTGGGCCGAGCTGGTGCGCAGGTCGCGGACGCCCCGGCCGTCTCCCACGGAATAGCTGCACCCGGCGGGGGCGTTGAACCCGTGCAGTGAGGGAAGGACTCAGCCGTGCCCGAGACCAGCGGTTCGACCGGACGTACCCCGGAGACGCATGTCATCGACTTCCGTGCCGCCGAGCAACTGCTCGCCGCGCGGGACCCCAGGGGCGCGGTGAAGCTGCTCGACGGTGTCATCGCCACACACCCGGAGAACACCGCGGCACGACTGCTGCGTGCTCGCGCCTTCTTCGCGGCGGCGCAGCTGAGGCCGGCGGAGCTGGAGTTCCAGATCGTTCTGGAGCGGGAGCCGGACAACGCCTTCGCGCACTTCGCGCTCGCCCGTACGTATGAGCGCCAGGGGCGTCCCGACCAGGCGAAGCGCCACTTCCGCCTGGCGGCGGCGCTCGACCCGAACCCGGAGTTCCTGAAGGCCGCGCGCTTCGACTCGTGAGGGGCCTGCCTCGTGCGCCTCAGGGGTGTTCGGAGTGGACCTTGTGCCGTCCGCCGTCCGACTCAGGGGCGCTCGTCCGGCGGCTGGTAGGGCGGGATGTCGGGGCCCGGCTGATAGTGGGGGCCCTGGCGGATGTGCCGCAGGACGACGGCCAGATCGATCGTGACGATCAGCAGCAGCACCCCGCAGGCGATCGCCCACCCGGTCCGCCCGGCGATGGCGAACGCCGCCGTGCCGAAGAGCGCCCAGACCAGCCCCCACAGGCTCAGCCAGAAGCGGGCCCGCAGGGCACTGCGTGCGGTTCTCGGTTCACTGCCTGTACGCATGGTCGATCACCACTCCTGCTTGCAACGTACTCCTCGTGAAGACGGTCCACCAAGGTCGACAAGGTCGAGCGGCGGTCGACGAGGGCCTTCCGGTGGCCGGTCTGACGAGGCGTGCATCGGTGGAGCGGGCAAGGCGGCGGGGCTGCGCCGGGTCAGGGCGGCCACGCTGCTGACGCCGGAGTTGCCCGGCGCTCGGGGACCATCCGCGTTCAGGCCCTTGCTGCACCGTTCAGGCCTCACCGCCGTGACCCGGCACCACAGCTCCACGCCCTGGCCCCAACTCCACGCCTCCGCCGTCTCGTTCACTCGGTCAGGTGAAGGTGGAGGTCGGCGGGAACGGGTGTGCGGACGCGGTCCGTTGTGCGGGCATGGAGATGAAAATGCGTGAGGGGTACGAGGGGACGGGACCCGGGGCCATCACCCCCGACGGCTGCGCGGTGGAGCTGTACTCCCGGCTGCCCGCCGGGGACGAACCGGAGGTCATCGCGGCGGCGGTCCCTGCCGGCGCCGGCATTCTGGAGCTCGGCAGCGGGGTGGGACGCATGACCCACGCACTGCTGGAGCGGGGATTCACGGTCACAGCGGTGGACGAGTCCGCCCCCATGCTGGAGCGCGTGCGCGGCGCGCGGACGATATGCGCCCCGATCGAGGAGCTGGCTCTGGGCGAGACGTTCGACGTGGTGCTGCTGGCGTCGTTCCTCGTGCACGCGGGAGATGTCGAGGTGCGGCGCGGCCTGCTGCGCACCTGCGTGCGCCACGTGGCGAAGGGCGGCTGCGTGCTGATCCAGCGGGAGGGCGAGGACTACCACGAGAACGTGCCGCGCGAGCGCAGGGACCCCAGCGGCTTCACCGTGCGGATCACGTCGTCGGAGCCGGTCGGCGACGGAGTCAATTCGGTGCGCGCGGAGTACGAGTTCCCGGACGCGGTCTGGACCCAGACGTTCCGCGCGCGCCCCCTGACCCAGGAGCAGTTCGAGGAGGCGCTGGCGGAAGCGGGGCTGAAGGTGGACCGCTATCTGACGGAGGACCGCATATGGGTGCGGGCGGTGCCGACAGGCGAGGGCAGCGGGGGTGCGTGAAAGCCGGCTCGGGGGAGTGGAACCAGTTCGCCTGAGCCGGTACGACACGGTCGCGACCTCCCTGGCGCTCCTCGGGGACGCCGAACTGCGCGAACTGGTGGACACAGCGCAGCCGTTGGGCACCGGCATCGGCGGGAAGTCGGCCCGGCTCGACGTGTCCGGTACACCGGTCTTCGTGAAGCGCGTTCCCCTCACGGACCTGGAGCAGCGGCCGGAACACCACCGCTCGACGGCCAACGTGTTCGGGCTGCCCATGGTCTGCCAGTACGGCATCGGCGGGCCCGCGTTCGGGGCGTGGCGGGAGGTCGCCGCCCACACCATGACCACGAACTGGGCGCTGTCGGGACAGTTCCAGGGCTCTCCGCTGATGTACCACTGGCGGGTGTTGCCGGACGATGCACCCCAGCAGGCGGAGGAGTTCGCCGACGTGGAGAAGGTCGTGGCCTACTGGGGAGGGAGTGCGGCGGTGAGGCGGCGGGTCGAGGCCCTGCAGCGGTCGGCGGCGAGCGTCGCGCTCTTCCTGGAGTACATCCCCAGGACCCTGCACGCCTGGCTCACGGAGCAGGTGCGAGCCGGTGACGAGGCACTCGACCGGGCGTGTGCCCTCGTGGAGCGGGAACTGACGTCCAGCACGTCCTTCATGAACAGCCGTGGGCTGCTCCATTTCGACGCTCACTTCGAGAACATCCTCACCGACGGCCGACGCCTGTACTTCGCCGACTACGGCCTGGCCCTGTCCACCCGCTTCGACCTGGCGCCCGCCGAGGCGGACTTCTACGCCGAGCACGACGCCTACGACCGCTGCTACACGGCCAGTTACCTCGTCAACTGGCTGATCACCGCGCTGTACGGCGGAGACCGGGAGGATCGTGGAGAGCTGATACAAGCCTGGGCCCAGGGGAGGGCACCGGCCGGAGCGCCGCCAGGGGCAGCCGAGGTCCTCGCCCGCAACGCCCCGGTCGCGGCTGTCATGACCGACTTCTACCGCACCCTCCAGCACTCGAGCCGGACGATCCCCTACCCGAGGGAGAGGCTCCACCAGCTCTGTCCGTGACCGGCCGGGATCGGTCGGGGTGGGGTCGGCAGCGCCGCGCACGGTGAGCGATTCGGCTCGCATTCCCGGCGGCGATGAGTTCCGGAGCGAGCGCCGGTCTACCTCTGCGACACCACCACGGACCGTCTGACCAGGAGACCTCCATGTCCGAGATCACCGCTGCCGTCCCGACCGGCTCCACCCCGGGCGGCTCCACACCAGCCGGCGTCGTCATCGCCGAGTCCGCGACCGCTCGCGGGCGGCGCGCGCGCATCGCCCTGCGTGCCGTGCAGGTGCTGCTCGCCCTCTTCTACGCGATCGCGAGCGCCCTGCCCAAGCTGATCGGACACGAGTCGGCCGCCGAGTCGTTCGAGCGGCTCGGCTGGGGCAGTGCGGGGATGTACACCATCGGCGCGCTCGAACTGGCCGGGGCCATCGCGCTGTTGATCCCGGTGCTCCAGTCTGTGGCGGCGATGGCGCTGGGCGCGTTGATGGTGGGCGCGTTCATCGTGCAGACAACCGTCTTCGACGGGCAGTACGCGGCGACGCCGGTGATCCTGCTCGTGCCGCTCACCCTCATAGCGTGGGCGCGGCGGCGGCACAACGCGGATCTGCTCCGGCTGCTGCGTCGGAAATGACCCGGCCGCGTCCCGGCTCGCCGATGGTGCCCTCCCCATGGGCAGGGCCATGGCGCCCTCCCTGTGGTCCTGCCCCGGGGGTCGGCTCGCCCGTGCCGCCCCGCCGGCCTCCCCACGGCCCCACCGGTGGGCGCGCCCGTGCCGCCCTCAGGGCCTCGGGTTGCCCGAGCCGCTGCCGAAGGCTCCGGTGCCGGGAACAGGCCCGGGGCCGGACACGCTGCCGGGGCCCGTCGAGCCGCGGAGGCGTTCCATCTCGCGGCGGTCCCGCTTGGTCGGGCGGCCTGCGCCGCGGTCGCGGATGCCGGCTGGGGCGACCGCCTCGCGGGGCGGGGGCGGCGGGGAGTTGTCGATGTAGCACTGGGTGGCCGCGGGGGCGCCGACCCGCTTGCGGATCAGTCGCGTGACGATGACGACCCGTTCGCGGCCTTCGTGCCGCAGGCGCACCTCGTCACCCACGCGCACGGCGTGCGCGGGCTTCACACGCTCGCCGTTGACGCGCACGTGGCCACCCCGGCAGGCGGTGGCTCCCATGGAGCGGCTCTTGACGAGGCGGACGGACCAGATCCAGCTGTCGACGCGGACGGTGGTACCCGCCTGTGGGCCCGCGGCCTCGGCAGCGGTGATCGCCGCGGCGACCTTCGGGTCCAGCGACTGGGCGCCGCCCCCCTCGGAGGCGCCGACGGGCGTGGGCGATCCGGGCGCCGAGTCCTCCGTCCCGCCCGTCCTGTCCTGCTGCGCACCCTGAGAAGCCATGCCCCCGACCTTAGTCCTCCGAGAGCCCTCCGCGGAGGCCCTCCACATGCCCCCGTGAGCCCTGCGAGTGCGCCGTCAGCCCTTCCGAGAGCGTCTCCGAATCGCCCCCGCGGGGTGGCTCCCCGCGCCCCGGTCGCCGAGAGAGCCACATTGCTGCTGTCCGGTGCCCTGCTCTGGCTGCGTCGCGGCGGCGTACGGTCCGCGCCGGGTACGGCCATCGCCTCGGGCTCGCGTTCCGGCCTGTCCTGAGCGTTCCGACCCGGTGAGGGACGTGGTCCCCGCCGCCCCTACCGTGGAGTGATGGACGCCAGTGGCCTTCCCCTCCTCGACCGGCGCATCGCGGACTGCAGGGCCTGCCCGCGGCTGGTCTCCTGGCGCGAGGAGGTGGCCCGGACCAAACGGGCCGCCTTCGCGGACTGGACGTACTGGGGCCGGCCGGTGCCCGGTTTCGGGCCGGCGGACGCCCGGCTCCTGATCGTCGGACTCGCCCCGGCCGCGCACGGCGGCAACCGCACCGGCCGGATGTTCACCGGCGACCGCTCCGGTGACGTGCTCTACGAGGCGCTGTACGACGTGGGCCTCGCTTCCCAGCCGACCGCCGTGCACGCCCATGACGGCCTGGAGCTGCACGGCGTGCGCGTCACCTCGCCCGTGCACTGCGCCCCGCCCGCCAACAAACCGACCCCCGAGGAGCGGGACACCTGCCGCCCCTGGCTCGTGCAGGAACTGCGGCTGCTGCGCCCGACGCTGCGGGCCGTGGTCGTACTGGGCGCCTTCGGCTGGCAGGCCGCACTGCCCGCGTTCGCCGAGGCCGGCTGGTCCGTGCCCCGGCCACGTCCCGCCTTCTCCCACGGCGCCCGGTTCCACCTGGACGGCCTGGACCTCTTCGGCTGCTTCCACGTCAGCCAGCGCAACACCTTCACCGGCCGGCTCACCCCCACCATGCTCCGCGACGTCCTGCGGACGGCCGGGCGGGCGGCGGAGCTGCCGACCCGGGGCGGTCAGGGAGCGGACTCCTCCCCGGGCGACTGAGGAGCGGCTTCCTCGCCGAACAGGTGGCGGACGGTGGAGCGGTAGTTGGTCCGCACATGCGTCAGCGCGTGCGCGCGGGCCCGGTCCGGGTCGCCCGAGGCGATGGCCTCGTACAGCTCGCGGTGCTCCACGAGGAGCTGGGGCCACTCCTCGTTGCGCCGGGTCATCCAGCGCAGTCGCCCGGCGACCGGTTCCAGGGCCTCGGTCAGCAGGCTGTTTCCGGCCATCGCCATGATGCGGTCGTGCAGCCGGCTGTTGATGTCGGTGATCGCCTCGGCGTCCCCGGCCTCGGTGGCGGCGGCCGCACGGTCGATCAGCTCCTGGACCGCGGCCAGGTCCTGCGGGGTCGCGCGGGACGCGGCGAGTCCGGCGGCGTAGACCTCCAGGGCTTCTCGCAGTTCGAACAGTTCCTTGACGTCGGTCGGGGTGAGACGGCGTACTACTGTGCGGCGGGGCGTCTCGAAGTGGACGAAGCCCTCGGCCACCAGGGCCCGGATCGCCTCGCGGACCGGCACGCGCGAGACGCCGAAGCGTTCCGCAAGCTCGCGCTCGACCAGGCGGTCACCGGGAAGCAGGCTGCCCGCGATGATCTGCTGCCGCAGCTCGGACGTGACGCGTTCGCGCACCGCTCCCAGGGGTTCGATCTTCGTCATGCAGCCCATCCTCGCCGACGCGAGGGGTCTTTTACGGAGCGTTAACGGGAGCGATATCTGTCAGAACTGTTGACGGCGAGACCATGGCGGCAGTTTGGTATACCAAACACGCTCGCCGTGCAGCCCCCGCAGCGCGCAGCCCTCCGTCGTCCCCTTGCTCTGGAGGCCCCGTGTCCCTCGCCGATCGTGCCGCAACCACCGATACACCCGCGTTCGTCCCCGATCCCCGGCTCACCAACGAAGACCTCGCGCCCGCCGAGAAGCGCAACTGGAAGGTCTTCGACCTCTTCGCCATGTGGATGTCCGACGTCCACAACCTCGGCAACTACACCTTCGCCGCCGGGCTGCTCTTCCTGGGCATGAACGTGTGGCAGATCTTCACGTCCCTGCTCGTCGGGTTCGTGATCATCTACATCGGCATGAACTGGATGGGGAAGATCGGCCAGCGCCACGGCGTGCCCTTCCCGGTGGTCAGCCGCATCGCCTTCGGCATCTGGGGCGCCAACATCCCGGCGCTGATCAGGGCCGTGATCGCCATCATGTGGTACGGCATCCAGACCTACCTCGCCTCCGTCGCCGTGAACGTGATGCTGCTGGCGGCCTGGCCCGGCCTGGAGTCGTGGACGCACAACTCCTTCCTGGGCCTGGACGCGCTCGGCTGGGTCTCCTTCGTCGCCCTGTGGCTGGTCCAGGCGGCGATCATCAGCCGGGGCATGGAGTCGGTCCGCAAGTTCCAGGACTTCTGCGGCCCCGCGATCTGGCTCGTGATGATCGCGCTGGCCGTGTGGATCCTCTACAAGGCCGGCTGGACGATCTCCCTCACCTCCACCCCGCACCCGGTCTCCGTCGGCGAACAGTGGCGCCAGTGGTTCGGCGCGATCGGCCTGGTCCTCGCCACGTACGGCACCCTGATGCTCAACTTCTGCGACTTCTCCCGCTTCGCCCCTGACTACAAGTCCGTCAAGCGCGGCAACTTCTGGGGTCTGCCCATCAACTCCACGGCCTTCGTGATCGTGTCGGTCATCGTCACCGCCGGGGCGTTCGAGGTCTTCGGCAAGGAGATCACCGACCCCGCCTACCTGGTCGCCGAGATCGGCAACACCTGGGTGCTGGTGGTGGGCGCGCTGACCTTCGCCATCGCCACCATGGGCGTCAACATCGTCGCCAACTTCGTCTCACCGGCGTACGACCTGGCCAACGTGTGGCCGCAGAAGATCACCTTCAAGGTCGGCGGCATGATCAGCACCGTCGCGGCGCTGCTCGTCACCCCCTGGAACCTCTTCTCCAACCCCACCGTCGTGAACTACTTCCTCGGCGGCCTCGGCGCCTTCCTCGGGCCGCTGTTCGGCGTGATCATGGTCGACTACTACTGGGTCAAGCGCGGCCGCGTGAACGTCGACGAGCTGTTCGACGCCTCTCCCGGCGCCCGCTACCACTACCGCAAGGGCTTCAACCCCAAGGCCCTGTGGGCGTTCCTGCCCGCGGCCGGTGTGGCGGCGATCCTCGCGCTGGTGAAGACCTTCAGCGACGTCGCCCCGTACTCCTGGTTCATCGGCACGGCGCTCGCCGCCGGGCTGTACGCGGCCCTGTGCCGCCCCGAGCGCGCCACCGCGGAGGTCTGAGAGACGTGCGGATCGTCGTCACCAACTGCAACACCACGCAGGAGATGACCGAGGAGATCGTGCGAGGTGCCCGGGCCGCCGCAGGTCCGGGCACCACCGTGACGGGACTGACCCCCGCCTGGGGGCCGGAGTCCGCGGAGGGCTGGCTCGACAGCTACCTGTCCGCCGCCGCAGTCCTGGACACCGTGCGGACCTACGGCGGACCGCGGTACGACGCCGTGGTCATGGCCGGATTCGGGGAGCACGGGAGGGAAGGAGTGCGGGAACTGGTCGACGTACCAGTCGTCGACATCACCGAGGCCGCCGCCCACCTGGCCTGTCTGCTCGGTCGCCGCTACGGCGTCGTCACCACGCTGGAGCGGTCGCGCGGCCAGATCGAGGACAGCCTGGAGACGGCCGGAGTGGCGCGCAACTGCGCGGCGATCGTCGGCACGGGCCTGAACGTGCTCGACCTCGGGGACGAGGAGCGGACCGAGACGGCGTTCCTGGCAGCGGCCGAACGGGCCTGCGCGGCCGGGGCGGAGGTGCTCGTCCTGGGATGCGCCGGCATGACGGGGCTGCAGCGGGTCGTCGGTCAGAAGCTGGGCCTGCCGGTCGTCGACGGGGTCGCCGCGGCGGTCAGACTGGCGGAGGCGCTGGTGGCGATGGGCCTGACGACGAGCCGGGTGGGGAGCTACGCCGGGCCGCTGCCGAAACGGAGGGTGTGGGGGAGGCCCGCGGGTCAGTAGCTCATGCCTGTCCTCACCTGCTCGGGAACGATGGCTGTCGCCGTGATCTCCACCAACTGCCCGGTGTACCCGAGACACGCCACGCCGATCAGCGTAGACGAGTGCGGACCCGCACTGAGGCCGGATGCCTCGACCACACTCCAGACGGCGGACAGCACAGCGGGCTCGCCACTCACCACGTACACGTCGGTCGCCACGACGTGCCCCAGGTCGCTGCCGACGGCGGCCAGTTGCTCGCGCAGGTTGTCGATGACCTGTTCCGCCTGCCGTACGGGATCGCCGGGCCCCACGAGCGTGCCGTCCGGGCCCAGCGGTACGGCCCCGGCGAGGAACGCCAGCCGTGTGCCGGCCTCCACGACGGACACGTGGGAGTAGGTGGGCGGCGGGAAGAGGCTCGGGACGGTGACGCGGCGGATCACGTGAGGGCTCCGATCTGCGGGCGGCGGCACGACGACCACTGATCATGCGGGCGTCGGCGCGTGCGCGCACCCGTATTTCGGTACCGGGCGACCGTGCGGCCCTCTACGCTGCCGAGGTCCCGCCTGCCACGTCCCGGCTGCGGCTGTCCGAGTCCCGCCTGTCCGGGTTCTGTCCGCCCAGGACCCGTCCCCCAGGCCCCACCCGAACACGTCCCGCTCGCCCAGGAGTTGCCGTGCCCCTCCTTCCGGACCACGACTTCCTCGAGTCCACCGCCGACCGCCTGGCCGCCCTGCCCGGCGTGGAGGCCGTCACCCTCGGCGGCTCCCGGGCCCAGGGCACCGAACGGCCCGACAGCGACTGGGACCTGGCGGTCTACTACCGCGGCGCCTTCGACCCGGCCGATCTCCGCGCGGTCGGCTGGGCGGGGGAGGTCTTCGAGCTCGGTGCCTGGGGCGGCGGCGTCTTCAACTCGGGCGCATGGCTGACGATCGAGGGCCGTTCCGTGGACGTCCACTACCGCGATCTGGACGTGGTCGCGCACGAGGCGGCGGAAGCGGATGCCGGCCGCTTCCGTGTCGAGCCCCTCATGTTCCATCTGGCGGGCATCCCGACCTACCTGCTCGTCGCCGAACTCGCGGTCAACCGGGTGCTGCGTGGCGAACTGCCCCGCCCGGGCACCTATCCGCCGGCCCTGCGTGCGAGCGCCCCCGCGTACTGGCACGGCACGGCCGCGGCCACCCTCGCCTACGCCAAGGGCGGTCACGCCCCGAAGGGCGCGCTCACTCAGGTCGCGGGCGCGATCGCCCTCGCCGCCACCCAGACCGCGCACGCGGTGCTCGCCGCGCGCGGGGAGTGGGTCACCAACGACAAGGGCCTGCTCACGCGGGCGGGGTTGCGCCAGGTGGACGCGGTGATCGGCGACCTGACGGACGATCCGGCCGCACTCACCCGGGCCGTCACCGACACGGAGACCCTCCTCGCCCGGGCCGTGCAGGCCGTCACCGCCGGGTGAACTGGACGCGGGTCGGCTGGACCGTGTCGGGGCGGATCGCGATGCCGTCGACGGTGAGCTGTTCGCCGTAGATGTCGGTGAGCCTGAGCGGACCGCCGCAGCCGGTGCCGCTCGGGGAGAGGAAGTAGTTGTACCCGGTTCGGGTCAGCCGGGTCCAGCCGCTGCCGGTCCTGACCTCCAGCCGGGCCAGCGGATTGCGGTGGCCCAGTGCCTGGATGCCGCACCAGTGGATGCTGGAGCCGGTCTTGTAGCGGATCGACAGGGTCGGGGACGTGGCGGGGCTCTGCAGGCTCCAGGTGATCGGTATCCGGCCCGCGGAGAGTCCGGCCAGCTTCGCGAACGCCTCCTTGCTGAGGTCGATCTGCCCGGGAGCGCAGGGCAGGGGGCACTCGTTGGTGATCCGGACGGTGACGGAGGCTCCGTTCGCCGCGCGGACCAGGATGTACGCCCCGCACGCCTGGGACGTCTCGTAGTCGGTGTGGTTCATCGCCGCGACCATGAGGTCGGGGCTCGGGCCGTAAAGGCAGGCCCCGTCGCCGTCCTTGGCGTCGTAGTGGGTGGCGACGCCGTTGTAGGTGGTGCCGGGCTTGATCCTCCCCGCCAGGGGTGCCGTGCCGGACACCGGACGCGGTGCGGGGGTCCGGGTGGCGGTGGCCGGGGGCCGCGCCGAAGGGGCGGTCGCGGCGGGCTTCGGGGCCCGGGAGGTCCTGGCGGTCCTGGGGGTCTTGGAGGCCTTCGGCGCGGGTGTGGCCTCGTGGGGCGTCGGCGAGGCGGCCGGCCGGGCGCCGGTGGTGTCCTGGGCCGCGGTGCGCACCGTGTCCGCCTCTCCGCCGGGGCGCAGGGCGATCACGAGCGAGACGAGGAGACCCACGGCTGCCGCGGCGACGGCGAGGACGAGGGCTGTGCGCCGCTTGCGGGCGGGACGGCGGTGGGACGGTGATGCCACGGATGAGTCCTTCGGGTCCTTGCGTGGTTCGGGAGAACGCGCGCTCACGACTCGTCAGTGGCCGCCGGGCCGGAAAAGGTTGCCGCGGCTCGTCTCCGGATCGCGTACCTCCGGATCGCGCAGCTCCAGATCGCGCACCTCCTGATTGCGTACATAAAGAACACCGGTTCCGGGCCGTCCGACACGTTCCGGAAACCTGCCCTCCGGAAAGCCCGCCTACCGTGGGCAGCCACACCCCGCCCGGCCGCCGTCGCCCGAAGGCTCACCCCTGCCCTCGCCGAGACGACAGGAGCTCCGTGTCCCGCCGCATCGCCCCGAAGCTTCCGCCCTGGCTCGCGCACGCCCTGCGTGCCCAGCGGGGACCGGTGCCCTGGAACGCGGTCACGCGGGGGGCCCTGTCCGCCGGGCCCGTCCTGCTCGTGGCCGTGCAGACGGGTCTCACCTCCCTCGGAGTCGTCGCCGCCGTCGCCGCCATGCTCGCCGGGATCAACGACCGGCCCGGGAGCCGGCGCCTGTCGGTCAAGCGGATCGGAGTGCCCGCACTCGGCGGTGCGACGGGCCTCGTGATCGGGACGTACACCGGGCAGGAGACCGGGGCGGCCGTCCTCACCGTGGTGCTCACCGTCGTCGGGCTCGTCGCCGGAGGGATGAGTGCCGTCGGGCCCGTCGCGTCCGCCGCCGGAACGCAGGTGCTGGTCGGCGCCGCGATCGGCGCCGGGATGCCCCTGCCGGAGCCGGGGTGGGAGCGGGCACTGGCCTTCCTCGCCGGCGCGGGATGGCTGCTCGTGCTGCGGCTCGTCCTGCCCACGCCCGGTTCCCTCGCGGGTGACTTCCGTTTCGACGGGGAGCGGCAGGCCGTGGCGGCTGTCTACGCTGCCGTCGCCGATCTGCTCGACGCCGTCGGCGGGCCGGACGCCCTCCGTCGCCGCGCCGCGCTCACCGCCGCCCTCGACCATGCCCAGGACGCCCTCGCCGGGCCCCGGCTGCGGAGGTACGCGTCCTCGTCCGCCGAGCGGCGGCTGCACGCGCAGTACGCCGCGGCCCTGCCCCTCGCGGAGGCCGCCACCGCCCTCGCCTGGGCCGAGGAGCCCGTCGCCGAGCGGGCCTCCGAAGGCCCCCGGCGGCTCGCCGCCGCCGTACGCGGCAACACCCACACCGGGCCGCTGCCCGCACCCTCCCGTTCGGCGCCCGCCCTGCGTGCCCTCGACGACGCCCTCCTGCAGGCCGCCGAGGCGTTCGACCAGGGGCGGGGCGGCGACCTGCACACCCGGTCCCGCAGCGCCCGGGACCGGCTGGGCGCCGTCTTCGGCAGCGCCGGGCGCGAGTACGGGCTGCGCGTCGCCCTCTGCTTCGGCGCCGGCTCCGCCGTCGCCCAGGCGCTGCACCGAGGCCAGTGGTACGGGCAGCACGAGCACTGGTACTGGCTGCCCGCCACGACCGTCTTCCTGGTCAAGCCCGACCTCGGGCCGCTGGCCTCACGCGTACTGAACCGGGCCGCCGGGACCGTCCTCGGGGCGCTGCTGTTCGCCGGGCTCGCCGCCGTCCTGCCCCACCCCGCAGGGCTCATCGCGCTCGTCGCCCTCAGCGGAGCGCTGATACCCGTGGCCACCCGTCACTTCGCCGCCCAGACCGCCGTCGTCACCGTCCTGGTCCTCGCGCTCGTCATGGTCGGCGGCGAGCCCCAGGCCTCCGCCGGCCGGATCGGCGAGACGCTGCTGGCCTGCGCGATCGTGCTGATCGTCGGGCACCTGCCGATGCCGGGTCAGCGCGGCGGGGGAGTGCGCGCCCGGCTCGCGGCCGCGAACGAGGCCGCGAACGCCTACCTCACGCACGTGCTCGACGAGGCCGACGCCCCGCGCATCGGGAACTCCGGCACGCCCTCCGACCACCGCGCCACCCGCTGGACCCTGCGCCGCGAGGCGTACCGCACCCTGGCCGAGGCCCGGTCGGCCATCTCCCGAGCCGCCCACGAACTGCCCGCCCTGGCCCGGCACACGGAAGGCGCGGACGAGGTGGCCGACCTCCTCGAACGCCTCGTCGACACCACGACCGCCTGCGCGGTGCACCTCGACGACACGGGCCGGATCGGGCCCCGCCACCAGGAGCGCCTCGCGACCGTCCTCGCCGAACTCGCCGGACGAGCGGAGCGGGTGGGCCTCCGGCCGCCCCGGACACCCCTGGCCGGCTAGTACACCCGGTACGGTCACCGTGCTCAGCCGCCGACCCGCACCCACACCGGAGCGTGGTCCGATCCCGGCTCGCCCCGCCGCTCGGCCGGGTCCGGGCCGACCGACGGCAGACCGGGCGGGCCCTCGCCCGGCAGACCCGTGCCCGCCGCCGTCGCCCGGCGCACCAGTCGGTGGCTCAGCAGGACGTGGTCGATCAGCTCGCGCCGCCCGGAGTTCACCCGGGACCAGCGCTGCCCGGGCGGGATGAGCGGGGCCACGTCCCACAGCCGCGTCGCATCGCCCCGGTCGGGCCGGTCGTGGCCCGCCGTGCCGAGCTCCGAGCCGGGCGGGCCGAGCAGGATCTGTGTGGTCGCCGCCTGCACCTCGTCGTTCAGGTCGCCCAGGACCGCCACGTCCCGCCCCTGCCCGTCCCCGGCGAGCAGTTGGTCGGCGAGGGCGCGCAGGGCTGTCGCCTCGGCGGTCCGCCGGTACAGGGCGTAGGCGCCGTAACGGGCACGTTCGCCCTCGTCGCGGGGCTGGAAACGGCCGTTCGGGTAGGACAGCAGCTTGGACTTCAGATGGCATACGGCCACCCGCAGCGGCCCGTCCCCGCCCTCGGTCTCGACCGCCAGGACGCCCCGCCCCGCCTCCCCCGCCGTCAGTCCCGAGTCGTCGGCCTGCACGGGACGCAGTTCCGCCGGGAGCGCCCGCGTGTCGGCGACCACCGTCATGGCCGTACGGCTCAGGAACCCGACGCGTATGCCCCGGATGTCCGCGTGCTCGGACACGGCGACATGCCAGTCGTCGTCGAGCATCCCGGCCAGATCCTTCAGAGCCTCCGGGTCCCCGACCTCCTGCACACCGAGCAGGGCCGGATCGAGCTCCGTGATCACGGCGGCGAGCGCCGCGAGTTTCGCCGCGTACCCGGCCTCGTCCTGCGGGCCGTACGGGCCGCCGGGCCGGTAGAGATTCTCCAGGTTCCAGGTGCCGAGGAGCATGCCGGGCTCCTTTCAGAAGCCGACAGTCGGGGTGGTGAGGCCAGGGTGCGCGCCCGGCCCGCCCCACGACAGAGCCGTGACGGGATGTGCGGTTCGGCTCATAGCGCCCTACGACGTCGTCGTACGTCGGCGTGGTGACGCCTTCCGCCTCGAACGGTCCCGCCGAGCTCATCATCAGCGCATGCACCGTCCTGGCGCACGACGATCATGAGCGGATCGGATCGCGGAGGACACCGCGATCGCCCGAGCAAGGCCGCATCTCGCGTCCAGCGCTACGACACCCGACGGCACACGGAGCACCCGAGAGGCGCGCGTCGGCTGTGATGCGCCTGGGGGACGTGAGCACCTTCGGTATCACGACACGTGCGACGACTGATACGGAAAGTGAACACATGCGCCAAGAGGCTGAGAGGTTGGTCACACTTGGCGGTGAACGCGTGTCAAGTACGTCTCAGAACCGTCACTTCGCGAGCCGTTCACCCCATGGTTGGCGTTTAACTCTACGAGTACAGCGCTAGATGGAGGTGCAGGGTGAACGGGCGAACGGTGCTCGAGCGCTTTCCCGCCGGTGGGCCGCGTGGCTCCTGGCCTGCGGAGGAATTCGCGCAGGCGCGGCGCAGCGAGGGCCTGCCCGCCGAGGTCGTCATGGACCTCGCCACGGACATGTTCCTGGTGATCGTGCGCAGCGGGGACGCGGCCGACGTCACGGCCTGACATGTGCCGTCAGCCCGCCTTCGGGGCCGGCACCTTCCTGACCGGCGCGGGTGACGAGGCGAACTGCTCCGCCTGGAGCGCGTACAGCTCGGCGTAGAGCCCGCCGGTCGCCAGCAGTTCGTCCGGCGTCCCCGACTCCACGAGCCGGCCCTGGTCCAGGACGTGCACCAGATCCGCGTGCCGTACGGACGCCAGCCGGTGCGTGATCAGTACGACCGTCTGGCCGCTGTCGGCCAGGGCGCGGATCCGCTCGAAGACCTCCAGCTCGGCCCGGGCGTCCAGGGCCGCCGTCGGCTCGTCCACGATCAGGATGCGGCCCCTGCGATAGGCCGCCCGGGCGATACCGAGCCGCTGCCACTGGCCGCCCGACAGTTCGTGCCCGCCGCTGAAGTTGCGGGCGAGCAGCGTGTCCAGGCCGCGCGGCAGGTCCGCGACCACCGGCTCCGCCCCGGCCTCGGCGATCGACGCGGCCAGCCGGTCCTCGCTCACGGGCACCGACGTACGTCCGAGGGCGACGTTCACCCGGGCCGTGAACGGCCACCGCTTGAAGTCCTGCGCCACCATCGCGATCCGTTCGGCCAGCAGGTGCCGGTCCGCGGTCGCCGCGTCCACGCCGTCCCACAGGATCCGCCCCCGCTCCGGCGTGTAGAGCCCGGCGAGCAGCTTGACCAGGGTGGTCTTGCCGGAGCCGTTCTCCCCGACGAGGGCCACGATCCGGCCCAGCGGCAGGGTGAGGGTCACGTCGTCCAGGGCGGGGCGGGCCGACTCGCCCGGGTAGCGAAAGGTGACGTTCTCGAAGCGGATCTCGCGCGGATCCTCCGGCAGTTGTGTGCCGCCGGCCGGAATCGCCCACTGGTCCGCCTCGGTGTACAGCCGGTGCAGATCGCCGACGAAGAGCGCCTCCTCGTGCAGCGCGTTGACCTCCACCACCAGGGTGTCCAGGCTCTGCGAGCCGGTCCGGATCGCGATCACGGCCGTACCCGCCACCGACAGGGCCATCGCGCCCGCCAGCAGCAGCCCGCCCAGTGTCGCGTACGTCGCCACGGTCGCCAGGCCCGTCCACGCCGCCGCGATCAGGCCGGTGCGGGCGGCGAGCCTCGCCAGGCGGGCCTGCTCGGCCTCGGCCGTCTCCGACATCGCGCGGAAGTGCCGCAGCAGGAAGGAGCCCACCCCGTGCACCCGGATCTCGGGGGCCGCCTCGGGCTCGATCAGCAGGCTGCCGAGCAGCCGGCCCGCGCGGGCGTGCTGCACCCAGGCGTGGAAGGACTCGTAGCGGCGCCGGGCGACGGTCAGCGCGCTCCAGGCGCTCGGGAGGGTCATCGTGACCAGCAGCGGCAGCAGGGCGGGGTGCAGCACGGTCAGCACGCCCGCCGCCGCGACCAGCGAGATCATCGCGTTGATCACCCGCGTCCCGTAGGAGATCATCCGGCGAGCGGAGGCGGCGCCGTACTGCGCGGTGTCCAGCAGCTTGTGGAAGGCGTGGTCCTCGATCGCGGCCAGCTCCACGGCCGCGGCCCGCTCCAGGTACTGCTCGGTCGCCACCCGCTCCACCTTGGGCTCCAGCCGGCCGGTGGCGTAGGTGCTCGCGGCCCGCAGCAGGGCTGCGAGGAACATCACGACGGCCACCGTGACCAGGGCGGGGACGGCTCCGCGCAGCCGGTCGTCGATCGGGCCGCCGCCCATCAGCCGGGCCAGCACGCTGTTCACCGCCAGCAGGCTCACCGCCTGCGCCACGCCCCGGCCCGCCTCCGCGGCCAGTACGATCCGCGCGGCGCCCCGGTCGGCCTGCCGGGCGAGCCGGAGGCTGGCCGCGAGCAGGGACGGCAACCGGGTGATCATGGCGCGGAAGTTCAGCTCCAGGAACGCGTCCGCGTGACTGTTCCAGCCCATGTCGTAGCGCAGCGGCCCACCGAAGAGCAGCCGCTCCGACTCGGACACCTCCGGCGCGGTCCGCTTCTTCGCCACGGTCGACCGACCTCCCCCGCTCGGGCCCGTTCCTGAACGAACGGCCACTATCGCGGGGCGGACACCACCCAGGGCAGGGCGTAACCCGGGGCGCCGGATGCGCGCGGGCGCACGACCCGGCCGAGAGAGGTGCGGGGCGGCGCGGGGGTGTGGGGTGGTGGGAGGACGGGGGCATGCGCTGGGGTCGAGGGGAGCGGCCGGAACCCCGAGGGAGGCGCGCGCCGCCGGTGCGGAGGCCGGTCGTGCGAAGCCAGGTGTGCGCAGGGGAGTGAGTGACGGCCCGGCGTGCGGGGCCACACGTGTGTGGGGGTGGGTGTGCAGAAGGCGTGTGGGCGGCGGCCGGGCGCGGGGCCAGGTGTACAGAAGGCGGGGCGGAGGCCGGGCGTGCGGGTGTGGGCGGGGTCCGTCTACGCGCTGACCGGACGGGACCAGGACGGTGCCGTTCCCGTCGCGCGGCACAGGGCCAGATACAGGGGTATCGGCGGGGTGTACGGAAGGGTGCCGTCCGGGCGGTGGATCAGGTCGGGGATCCCCGGCAGGTCCGGGACGGCCGCGCCGGTGACGTAGCGCGCCGGGGCGGGCCACTCCAGGGCGTGGTCGGAGTCGGACGGCACCAGCCACCACCAGTGCGTCTCGTCGGCGTAGACGCAGCCCACGCGGGGCAGCCGCGGCATGACCTGTGGCCCGAGGGCGGCGGGCACGGCGACCGCGTCACAGCCCAGCGGGGCTGTCATGCCGTCGGGCACGGGCAGCCGCAGGGCCGGACCGGGTGTCCGCAGGCCGCGGCGGACGCGCAGCAGCGTGTCCAGGTTCAGCACACGGCCTCCCGGCCCGGGACTCATGCGTGCCCCCGTTCTCGGCGGCGCTGCTGCGGGGGAACCTCCGGGGCTCCGCGCGTGTGGCGGGCTCGGCGGGTTCCGTCTTCCTCGTCCGAGTCATCGGACGGGCCACGCTTCGGTCGGGCGCCCCAGCCCAGGTCGGCACAGGGCTCGGCCTGATCGTTCGACAGGTCCGCCGCGCGGCGCAGCTCGGCCCAGACCAGCAGCCCGGGGCCGTTCTCATGGGCTCCCCAGGAATGGCAGAGGGCGTCGACGAGGAGCAGTCCCCTCCCGTGCTCCTCCTCGGGCCGTGTCCGGCTGGCGGCGTGGGGCTGGCCAGGGGCGCAGCCCTCGTCGCGCACGGCTATCCGCACCAGGTCGTCACCGTCGTGCAGCTCGCACACTATGTGGGTGCTCGCCGTGTGCACGATGGCGTTGGTGACCAGTTCGGAAACCACCAGGGCCGCGCTGTCGCACGTGTCCTCGCACACCGACCAGCCCGTCAGCCGGGCTCGGGTCAGGCGTCTGGCCTGCGCGGGAGAACCCGGATGTGCGGCCAGCTCGAAACGGAACCGGCGCTCGGCAGCGGCCCCGAGGGGGACCTCTTCCGTGGCGGCGTCAGGCCCGAGAGGGCCTGCGGCGGCGTCTGTTCCTAAGGGCGCGGACGGAATCACGCTTGCCACTATCGCCGCGCCGTGAACACTTGGCAAGTGTCACTCTGAAAATTGCAGAGTGCTGTGTAGCGGTCTGGAAGGCCGTGGCACACTGCTCGCAACAGCACCCCGCGCGGCGCCAGTTGAGATCGTCGAAGATTCGTTCGAAACCTTTGTTCGAATCAGTTCTTCGAAAGGGTCCTCGAATGGCGCCGCCGGGCTGTCAGCGTTCTTTGGTGACCGGCTCGTCAGAACTCTTTCCTGGAGGTGGAGCGTGAGTGAACCGCGGTCCGCGCCGACGGTCGGTCAGGTCGTCCTCGGCCGACGCCTGTTGGACCTGAGGGAACGCGCCGGGATGAAGCGCGAGGAGGCCGCGCGCATCCTCCGCGTCGCCCCCGCCACGGTCCGCCGTATGGAAATGGCCGAGGTCGCGCTCAAGATCCCCTACCTGCAACTGCTCCTCAAGGCCTACGGAATCTCCGACGAGGAGGCCGAGGCCTTCGTCCAACTGGCCGAGGACGCCAACAGGCCCGGCTGGTGGCAGCGTTTCCACGACATCCTGCCCGGCTGGTTCTCGATGTACGTGAGCCTCGAAGGCGCGGCCAGTGTCATCCGCAGTTACGAGCCCCATTTCGTCCCCGGGCTGCTGCAGACCGAGGACTACGCGCGCGGGGTGCTCCGGTCGGGCGCCATCGGCCAGACCCGGCCGGATGACATCGAGCGCCATGTCGCGCTGCGCATGCAGCGCCAGGACCTGCTCACCCGCGAGGACGCGCCGCGACTGTGGGTCGTCATGGACGAGACCGCGCTGCGGCGCTGGGCCGGCGGCCCGGAGGTCATGCGGGCCCAGATCGACAAGCTGCTCGACGCCACGAACCTGCCCAACGTGACGCTGCAGATCGCCCCGTTCGCCAATGGGCCGCACCCGGGCACGTACGGGCCGTTCGTGCTGTTCCGATTCGCCATGCCCGAACTGCCGGACATGGTCTACAGCGAGTACCTGACCGGCGCCGTCTATCTCGACGCGCGCACCGAGGTGGCGACCCACCTCGAGGTCATGGACCGCATGGCGGCGCAAGCCGCTACGGCACATCGCACGAAGGAGATCCTCCGGGATCTCCGCAAGGAGCTGTGAATGGATCGCATCAAGCCGCGCAAACACGTCTACAACGGCATGCCCGCGCGCGACTTGGGCAGCGAAGGCTGGCACAAGCCGTGGAGCGGCGGGAACGGAGGCAACTGCCTGGAGGCGATGAAACTCGCCGACGGCCGGATCGCCCTCCGTCAGTCCACCGACCCGGACGGGCCGGCGCTGATCTACACCACCGACGAGATGACGGCCTTCATCGAGGGTGCCAAGTCGGGCGAGGCGGACTTCCTGCTGTCCTGATGCGTACGTGCCGCATTCTGCCCTCAACTTTTCTACGCTGGTGCTGAATTGACCGCCCATTGCGCCTTACGGAGTGCCTCATGACCGGGCAGGACCCCACGTCGGCCGTCCAGATCGACACGACCAGACCCCATCCCGCGCGGATGTACGACTGGTACCTCGGCGGCAAGGACAACTACCCGGTCGACGAGGAGATGGGCCGGCAGATGCTCACCCTCGACCCCAGGGTGCCGGTGATGGCCCGGGTCAACCGCGCCTTCATGCACCGCGCCACACGCTGGCTGGCCGGCCACGGCGTACGGCAGTTCCTGGACATCGGCACCGGCATCCCGACCGAGCCCAACCTGCACCAGGTCGCCCAGGAGACGGCGCCCGGCGCCCGGGTCGTGTACTGCGACAACGACCCCATCGTCCTGGCCCACGCGGCGGCCCTCCTGCGCGGCACGGACGAGGGCGCGACCGAGTACCTCCAGGCCGACGTGCGGGACCCGGACGCCATCCTGGAGGGCGCGAGGAAGGTCCTGGACTTCAGCCGGCCCGTCGCGCTGTCGCTCGTCGCGCTGCTGCACTTCGTCTCCGACGAGGACGGCGCCCACGAGCTGGTCCGCCGGCTGCTCGCCGAACTGCCCTCCGGCAGCTACCTGGTGATGACCCACGCCACCGCCGACTTCACCCCGGAGGAGTCGAAGGCGGCCACCGAGAAGCTGCGCGCCGCCGGCGTCACCCTGGCCCTGCGTTCCCGCGAGGAGTTCGCCCGATTCTTCGACGGCCTCGACCTCGTCGAGCCCGGAGTCGAGGTGCCCCACCTCTGGCACCCCGAGCTGGGCGAGCCCGTGCCCGGGCAGGACGACGGGGTGATTCCGGGCTACGGGGCGATCGGCCGCAAGGCTTAGGTGTTCCCGGGCCCGCCGGGTTCCGTTTGCGGCGTGCCGAGTGCCGAGTGCCGAGTGCCGAGTACCGAGTGCCGAGTACCGAGTGCCGTGGTCGTGGCGCGCAGCTAGGAGAGGCCTGCGGGACGGCGATTTCGGGCCGGTCACGCAGGAGGCAGCGCTCCGCACAGCGCCTCCAGGGCCGGCCCGTAGGCGTGCTCGGAGGGAGTCGCGTACCCGACGACGAGTCCGTCGCTCACCGGCATGCCGGTCTCCGGGTGCCGGAACGCCGCGAGACCGTCGAGGGCGACGCCCTGCCAGGCGGCGGCCTTGACCGCGGACGCCTCGGTGCCGGGCGGCAGCCGCAGCACCGCGTGCAGCCCGGCCGCGATGCCGGTCGCCTCGATGTGCGGGGCGTGCTCGGCGAGCGCCGCGACGAGCCGGTCCCGGCGGCCGCGGTAGCGCTGCCGCATCCGCCGCACGTGCCGGTCGTACGCCCCCGAGGCGATGAAGTCGGCCAGGCTCAACTGGTCGAGGACGCTCGCCCACGCCTCGCGCTCGCCCTTGGCATCCAGCACGGCGCCGACGTACCGCTCCGGGAGCACCATCCAGCCCAGCCGCACCGCCGGCGACAGGCTCTTGCTCACCGAGCCGATGTGGATCACGTGCTCGGGGTCGAGCCCCTGGACCGCGCCGACCGGCTTGCGGTCGTAGCGGAACTCCCCGTCGTAGTCGTCCTCCAGGACCAGTCCGTCACGCGCGCGTGCCCAGTCGATCACGGCGGCCCGGCGCTCGGGGTGCAGCGGGCCGCCGGTCGGGAACTGGTGCGCCGGCGTGAGCAGGACGGCCCGCTCGCGGGCCAGCCGGTCGACCTGTGCGCCGTTCTCGTCGAGGGGGAGCGGCACGGTCCGCACCCCGGCCGCGTGCAGGATGTCCCGGTGGAACCCGAGCCCGTAGGCCTCCACCGCCAAGGGCCCGCGCAGGACGCCGCCGCCGAACAGCAGCCGCAGGGCGTGCGCGAAACCGGAGCAGACCACGATCCGCCCCGGCGCGGTGCGTACGCCCCGGGCGCGTGCCAGGTACTCGGTGAGCGCCTCCCGCAGTTCCGGCCGCCCTGCGGGGTCGCCCGGCCCGAACACGTCGTTGGGCGCCTGCTGCAGGGCCCGCCGGTAGGAGGCCAGCCAGGCGGTGCGTGGGAAGGCCGAGGCGTCCGGCGTGCCTTGCGTCAGGTCGTGCCGGGGACCACGCGCCCGGGTGGGTGCTTTCCTGGGCACGCGAGCGGCGGGACGCAGCGGCTCGGCGCGCTCGGCGACCCGGGTGCCGGAGCCCTGCCGTGCGGTGAGCCAGCCCTCCGCGACGAGTTCCGCGTACGCGTCCGCCACCGTGTTGCGGGCTACCCCGAGGTCCGCCGCGAGCGAGCGGTACGGCGGAAGCCGCGTGCCCGGAGCGAGCCGCCCGCCGCGCACGGCCTCACGCAGAGCCCGGATCAGCGCCGCCCGGCGGCCGCCCGGCCCGGTGAGTTCCAGATGCAGGTCGGACCCGATCCGCTGTGCCGAATTGACCCATGAATCCCCCATGGAAATGAACTCTACAGCGGGTCTTTCCGGCTCGTAGGTTGAAGGACATGACGACGAACACGAGCACGAAGAGCACCCACGGGACGGCGAACCGGCTGAACTTCGGCGCGTCCGCCCCGAAGGCCTTCCGGGCCCTCATCGCCTTCGACGCCGCCGCTCGCGCGGGCCTCGACCCGGCCCTGGTGGAGCTGATCCAGATCCGCTCCTCGCACCTCAACCACTGCGCGTACTGCCTCCACATGCACACCGGCGACGCCCGCAAGGCCGGAGAGAGCGAGGACCGGCTCCACATGGTCGCCGTGTGGCGCGAGGCCCGTCACTTCTTCTCCGAGCAGGAACAGGCGGCCCTCGCCCTCACGGACGCGCTGACGCTCGTCGCCGACGCCGGCGTCCCGGACGACGTCTACGCGGAGGCGGCCGCGCGGTTCGACGAACGGGAACTGGCCCAAGTCATCGCCCTGATCTGCACGATCAACACGTGGAACCGGGTGGCGCTGTCGACGGGGAAGGTCGCGGGGACGGACGAACGGTGATCCCGCGCCGGGTGGGCGCTGATCGTCCGGCGGACTACACCGCCATGGGCCGGTCGTACGGCCCGATCGGCGCCGGCAGCCTCGAACTGCCCGTCAGATGGCGGTCGACGGCGGCCGCCACCGCCCGTCCCTCGGCGATCGCCCACACGATGAGCGACTGGCCCCGCGCCGCGTCGCCCGCGGCGAACACCCCGGGCACGTTCGTGGCGAACCCGGAGTCCCGCGCGATCGTCCCGCGGGGCTCCATCTCCAGCCCCAGCTGGTCGACGAGCCCGTCCCCCCGGTCGGGTCCGGAGAAGCCGAGGGCGAGGAGCACGAGATCGGCGGGGAGCGTCCGCCCCGTGCCGTCCACCGCGCGGCGCCGCGCGTCCACCTCGACCAGGTGCAGCGACCGCACATGCCCCCGCGCGTCCCCGTCGAAGCGCAGCGTGGACGCCGCGAACAGCCGCGCGTCCGCGTTCGCGACGGGAGCGGTCCGCAGGTCACGGGCCTCTTCATGAGCGGCGGACAGCCGGTAGACCCGCATCGGGTACGTCGGCCAGGGCTCGGTGTCCTCGTCGCGCTCCGCGTCCGGCAGCGCGTAGATGTCCAGCTGGGTCACGGACGCCGCGCCCTCCCGGACCGCCGTGCCCAGACAGTCCGCCCCGGTGTCGCCACCACCGACGATGACCACGTGCTTCCCCGCGGCCGACAGCGGAGACGTCTGCAGATCACCCTCGCGCACCCGGTTGGACAGCGGCAGGTACTCCATCGCCTGGTGGATCCCGGTCAGCTCCCGCCCGGGCACCTGGAGTTCACGCCAGGCGGTCGCCCCGGTGGCGAGCACGACGGCGTCGTAGCGGGTGCGCAACTCCTCGGCCCCGATGTCCCGCCCGACCGCCGTCGACGTCCGGAACTTCGTCCCCTCGGCCCGCATTTGCTCCAGCCGCCGCTCCAGATGGTGCTTCTCCATCTTGAACTCCGGGATGCCGTACCGCATCAGTCCGCCGAGCCGGTCGTCCCGCTCGTACACGGCGACCGTGTGCCCGGCCCGCGTCAGCTGCTGGGCCGCGGCCAGCCCGGTCGGGCCCGAGCCGATCACCGCGACCGCCTTGCCGGACAGCCGCTCCGGCGGCCTCGGCGGGGTGAACCCCTCCTCCTGGGCCCGGTCCGCGATGGCACACTCGACGTTCTTGATCGTGACGGCCGGCTGGTTGATCGCCAGCACACACCCCGCCTCACACGGAGCCGGGCACAACCGGCCGGTGAACTCCGGGAAGTTGTTCGTCGCGTGCAGCCGGTCGGAGGCCGCCCGCCAGTCCTCCCGGGAGACCAGGTCGTTCCACTCGGGGATCAGATTGCCCAGCGGACACGCCTCGTGGCAGAAGGGGATACCGCAGTCCATGCAACGGTCGGCCTGCTCGCTGATGATCGGCAGCAGCGCCCCGGGGACATAGACCTCGTCCCAGTCGCGCGCCCGTTCCTCGACCGGCCTGCGCGGCCAGTCCTTGCGGGGCGTGGTCATGAAACCCTTGGGATCGGCCATGGCCGTCTTCCTTGCGTGCGCGTGTGCCGGGCCGTACGTCGTCGGGCCGCACTCTCCTCGTGCGTCGTGCGTCGTGCGTCGTGCGTCGTGCGTCGTGCGTCGTGCGTCGTGCGTTCGTTGTGCGTTCGTGCGTTCGCGTCGTGCGGGACTCTTTTCGCCACGATACGTCCGCCTCCCGGCCGGTGCCTGTCGCCGCGTGGCGCCGGATTCCGGTGGGCCGTCGGCGTCAGGTGAGCGCCAGCACGTAGGCCACCGCGGCCCCGGCCGAGGCGGCGGTGCGGACGTGGTTCCACCGCGTCCACTCCCGCAGATACACCGGCCAGTACGCCGCCGCCTCCGGTGTGTCCGGCTCCAGCCCGGCCAGCGCGTCGTTGCGCGGCACGTTCGCGACCATGGTCAGCCCGAACGACCCGAACAGGTACAGGGCGCTGCCCACCAGCAGTTCCACCGTTCCCTCGTCCGGCCACAGCACGAACGTCACCATGGCGATCACCGCGCACAGCACGGCCGACCCCAGGAACACGATCATGAACGGCGGAGTCACCGCGGCCACGTTGATCGCGTTCATCGCGGCGACCCCCTGGGCGGGCGGCAGCATGCCGAGGCCCCGCATCACGAAGGTCGAGAAGCCGCAGAACACCCCGGCCACCAGGCCGGTCCCGAGCACCCCCAGCACCGTCAGCACGAAGTACGGTCCGTCGATCATGTCCCTCTCCCGCCCGTCGAGCCGGATCCTGCCCGGCACCCTTCCTCACCGCAAGTGAAATCCCGTACGAGCACAGTGACCATGGCCGGGCGGCTCGGGGCCATGAGCACACGTCCACAGTCCACCGGACGGCCCTGCCCGACTCACGGCCCTCGCCCCCCGGCCGGCGCAATGACAGGGGCGGCCGCGCGGCGGCTCCGCGTGCCGGGAGCTTCACCTCACCCCGTCGAACCGAGTCCCGTCCCGGCCCATCCCTCCAGCACCGTCGCCACCGCCGCCGCGATCCGCCGTCGCGCCTCGTGTCGCGGCACGCCGCTCATCAGCAGCCGGTCGTACGGCGTGTCGAGGTGCCGCACGGACGCCACGACCGCCGAGGTCACCGCGCCCTCGGTGAGCGCACGCCCCGCCGGGCTGCGGCCCACCCGTCCGCTGCCCCGCTCCGAGGCGTGCAGGGCGATGGCCCGTGCCCGATCGGTCGGGCACCCGGGAAAGACGCGGAGTATCTCCGTCGCGAACGCCTGGGCGAACAGGACGTCCTGGGCCGCCCGTCGCCGCGCGTCCCGCACCCGGCGTCGTCGTCTCGCCTCGGCGTCCGCGAGGCACCGCAGCTCGGCCCGCGCCAGCGCCGCCCCCTCGACCAGAACACCCTGCCGCTCGTACCGGCTCTTGCGCCGGTTGAACCGCACGACCACCGCTGACAGCGCGCTCTCCTCCCGCGCTCTGCGCGTCAGCGCGGTGTCGCCGCTCGGCAGGAACACCAGATGCGCGAGGTCGACGCAGTCCAGGCAGCGCGGGGCACCGTCCTCCAGGACCAGCAGCGGCAGTGGCCCCCGTCGGCACTCGGCGCAGTACCGCCGCTTGAGCGGCTGGAAGACGAGCAGTCCGGTGCGGGGCGGGAGCGAGGCGCGGGGGACCATACCTGATGCATTCCCCGTGACGGCAGCCCGAACTGCGCACTTCAGGACGGACCCAGGCGATCCGGTCGCTGCTCCGCCGAGGCGCCGGCCGGCAGGACGCCTCCTGTCCGGGGCTGACGCATCATGGGCCGTGTGCGACTCGAAGCGATCACCTGGGAACGGCTCGGCGACCTGCTCGCCGAGCGGCTGCTCGACCTGAAGCCCGAAGACGGCAGTCCCTGGCCGCGCATCGCCTTCGACGGCGCCCCGGCCGCCCGTCCCGGAGACCTCGCCCACCGTGTCTCGGAGGCGCTGCGTGTGCGCGGCCGCTCCTCGCTCGTCGTCGGCACCGAGGGCTTCCTGCGCCCCGCTTCCGTACGGCTGGAGTACGGCCACCAGGACGTCGAGGCCTACTACAGCGGCTGGTACGACACGGGCGCCCTGTGGCGCGAGGTGTTCGGCCCGCTCGAACCCGACGGCGGCGGTCGCGTCCTGCCCGACCTGTGGGATCCGGCCACCGACCGCGCGACTCGTAGCCCTTGCGTCCAACTCCCGCCCGGCGGGGTCCTGTTGCTGCACGGGCCCTTCCTCCTTCGGCACTGGTTCCCCTTCGATCTGAGCGTCCACGTCCTCCTCTCCCGGGGCGCCCTGCGCCGCCGCACCCCCGAGGGCGAGCACTGGACCCTCCCCGCTTTCGAGCGCTACGAGCACGAGACCGACCCGGTGGAGACGGCGGACGTCCTGGTCAGGGCCGACGACCCGCGTCATCCGGCGTGGAACGGCTGAGGCGCGGCCGAGGTCCGGCCCGACCTGCGTTCGGTTCCGACCGGTGTTCCGTCGTGCCCCGGGTCGGGTGCCGACCGCTGTGCGGCGCGGGCTCGTGGGCCGTCGGCTTCCGTGTGCGGGCGTCCGGCGGCGCGGCGAGAATGAAGGACGCCGGGACTCGCGGTGCGTCCCGCTCCGCGCCGGCCGTCCGGCCCCGGGAGGCACTCCATGACCACCGCCGGAGAGATCATGCACAGTGGCGCCCAGTGGATCCCCGCTCACGAAACACTGGACCGCGCAGCCCAGCTCATGCGCGAACTCAATGTCGGCGCCCTGCCCATCAGTGACGAGAACGAGCGGCTCTGCGGCATCCTCACCGACCGCGACATCGTCGTCGGCTGCGTGGCCGTGGGCCACGACCCCGCAAGGATCACCGCGGGCGAGATGGCCAAGGGCACGCCCCGCTGGATCGACGCGGATGCCGATGTCGGCGAGGTGCTGCACGAGATGCAGGAGCACCAGATCCGCCGGCTGCCCGTGATCCGGGACAAGCGCCTGGTCGGCATGATCAGCGAAGCCGACCTGGCCCGGCATCTCGCGAAGGACCAGATCGCCTCCTGGGCGGAGAGCGTCTACGCCACGACCGCCATGCACTGACCCCATTCACTGACGGTCACGCACTGACCGCATTCACTGGCGGTCATGCTCCGACCGCCTGGATCACCCGGCAGGCCCCGCACACGCCCTTTCGGGCCCTCGCAGGCCACGGCCCGTGTCAGAGCCAGCCGCTGCGCCGGAACCCCCGGTACAGGGCGAGGCACGCGACGGATATCACGCCGATGACCATGCCGTAGCCGTACCGCCAGTGCAGCTCCGGCATGTGGTCGAAGTTCATGCCGTAGACGCCGCAGACCATCGTCGGCACCGCGACGATCGCGGCCCACGCCGTGATCTTCCGCATGTCCTCGTTCTGCGCGACCGTGACCTGCGCGAGGTGCGCCTGGAGGATGGAGTTGAGCAGTTCGTCGAAGGCGGCGATCTGCTCCTTCGCCCGCAGCAGATGGTCCGAGACGTCGCGGAAGTACGCCTGTATCTCCGGATCGACCGCCCGGATCGGCCGGGTGGCGAGATCCTCCAGCGGCCGGCTGAGCGGCACCACCGCCCGCTTCAGCTCCAGCAGTTCACGCTTGAGCTGGTAGATGCGCCCCGGATCGGCCCGCGCACCGGCCTCCGAGAACACGTCCGTCTCGACCTGGTCGATGTCCGCCTGCACCGAGTCCGTGACCGTCAGGTAGTCGTCCACCACATGGTCCGCGAGGGCGTGCAGCACCGCCGACGGGCCCTTGGCGAGCTGGCCTGGGTCGGACTCCAGCTCCTCGCGCAGCGGGCCCAGCGAGCCGTGCCGGCCGTGCCGCACCGTGATCACGAAGTCGGCGCCGACGAACACCATGATCTCGCCGGTGTTCACCACCTCGCTGGTGGCCGTCAGCTCCTCGTGCTCGACGTAGCAGACCGTCTTGAACACCGCGAAGAGCGTCTCGCCGTAGCGCTCCAGCTTGGGCCGCTGGTGGGCCTCGATCGCGTCCTCGACGGCCAGCGGATGCAGGTCGAAGAGCTCGGCGATGCCCGCGAACTCCTGGTCCGTGGGCTCGTGCAGACCGAGCCAGACGAAGCCCTCCCGGCTCTTGCGCACCCGCTCCACGGTGTCCACCAGATCGCCGCGCGCGGAGGTGCGGACACCGTCCCGGTACGTCACACAGTTCACCACCGAGGAGCCCAGCGGGGACCGGGCCGGGTGACTCAGATCGACGCGCGGACGTCGCCGGGCCAGCCGAGCCACCTTGCGAAGGCCACCGACCCCGCCGAGGCTCGTGACCTTCCGCAGATTGCCTGCCATGGACATCCGGCTCTCCTTGCGTGGAACTTCTCGCGCCGTTCCTGCGCCTTGGCCCGCCAGTCTGCCAGGCCCGCGTGAGCTGCGGGTAAGCCTGTGGACAAGGTTGGTTCCGCTTGGTTCCCGCCTGTGGACGAAGGACGAAAGGCGCCGCGGCCCTGCCGTATGGACGCGCGTCCGGACCGGGCGGTTCTCGTGCGGAAGCAGCTGTTCGGACGCGTGTCCGGCTGGGCTTCTGGTGCGGAGGTCTCGATGGTTCTCCGCCACGCAAGCGAGGGTTCTCCGCCACGAAAGCATTCGACGCGGTGCTCCCCGTCGGAGCGTCGACGAGCGAGGGTAAGTCGGACAAATGGGATGATCGCCGCATGACGCGAACCGACGGGTACCTCCTGGCCAACCGGCAGACCGATTCGGCCGAGCACTTCAGTGCCTTCGCCGCCCTCTTCGACCCCACGACGTTCCGGCACCTCGAAGCGCTCGGCATCGGATCCGGCTGGCGGTGCTGGGAGGTCGGCGCCGGCACCTCCGTGGTGTCCTGGCTGGCCAAGAAGGTCGGCCCGACGGGACGCGTCGTCGCGACCCACACCGACACCTCTCGGCCCGCCCTCGCCGCCCGGCCGCCGGTCGAGGTGCGGCTCCACGACCTCGGCGCGCAGGAGCCGCCGGGGGAGGGCTTCGACCTCGTTCACGCCCGCCTCGCCCTCGTCCACGTGACCGACCGGGAAGGGGCGCTGCGGTCCATGGCCAAGGCGCTGCGTCCCGGCGGGCGCCTCCTCGTCGAGGACGCCGACCCCGCGCTGCAGCCCCTTCTCTGCCCTGACGAACACGGCCCCGAGCAGCAGCTGGCGAACCGGCTGCGGCAGGGCTTCCGCCGACTGCTCGCCGACCGCGGGACCGACCTGCCCTGCGGCCGCACCCTGCCGCGGCTGCTCCGCGACGCCGGACTGACCCGGGTCCACGCCGATGCCTACTTCCCTCTCGCCTCGCCGGCCTGCGCGGCCCTGGAGTCCGTCACGATCCGCCAGATCCGTGACCAGCTCGTCAGCGCCGGCCTCGCCACGGACCAGGACATCGACCGGCACTTGGTGAACGTCACGTCCGGTGTGCTCGATCTGACGACGGCACCGATGATCTCGGCGTGGGGGCGAAAGCAGGAGCAGTAGCCGGTGGGCTCGTCAGCCCGGCACGGGCGGTCTGCCGCCCACCTGCTCCACCGCTCGCGCACCCGCCCGGCAACCCTCCGCGGCCGCGTCCTTTGGTCCGGCACCCGCGAGCAGGGCGGCGAGGAACGCCCCGGTGAAGGCGTCACCCGCCCCCGTGGTGTCCCGTGCGGTCGCGGGCACGGCCGGGACGTGGGCGCTCACCTTCCCCGAACGGGCCACGAGCGCCCCCTCATGGCCCTGCTTGGCGACGACCAGCGGCACACGCAGGCTCAGCTCGGCCGCCGCCACGGCCGCGTCCGCCAGCCCCGTCAGCAGACACGCCTCGTCCCGGCTGGGAAGCAGCACGTCCACGCCCTCGACGAGCTCGAGGAACCGCTCGGCGCCCAGCTCCGCCAGGAAGCCGGCCGAAGCCGGGTCCAGGCTCACCGGCACGCCCCGCGCGCGTGCGGCTCCGAGGGCCACCGTGACCAGGGCCCGGCTCGTGTCGGAGAACAGCAGATAGCCCGAGAGGTGCAGCCGGGCCACGCCGTCGAGCAGCGCGTCCGACCAGTCGGCGGGTCCGAGTCGCGACGACGCGCCGCTGTCGGTGAGGAACGTCCGTTCCGCTGCAGCGCCCGCGTCGACCACGCAGATCACCGTGCCGGTCGGCGCCAGCGGGTCGACGACGAGGTGCGGACGCACGCCCTGGGCGACCAGTTCCCGCTCGTGCCAGGCCGCCGCATCCGCGCCGACGCGTCCGAGCAGCCGTACGTCCGCCGCTCCCCGGTGGGCCGCCCAGCACGCCACGTTGGCGCCCGCCCCGCCGGCCACCGTCCGGATCGAGGCGGCCGTGTCCGTGCCGGCCGCGAGCGGGCCCCGGTGCCGCGCGACGACATCCGTGATGACGTCCCCGACGACGAGCAGCCCCCGGCCCACCTCGGTACCTGTGCTCCCGGAGCCCGTTCGGCCTCCCGGCCCCGCACCGGCGGACGCCGTCATCCCCGGGCCCAGGCCGCCGCGATCCGTGCCGCCAGGCGTACGTTCCCCCGGACCGCCGCCAGGTTGGCGCTCAGGGAGGCGCCGTCCGTGTGCCGCACCAGGTGGTCGAGCAGGAAGGGAGTGACGGCCTGGCCGGTGACACCCTCCTGCGCGCACGCGTGCAGCGCCTCCGCGAGCACCTGCGCGTGCAGGTCCGGGTCCAGCTGCTCGTCCTCGGGCACGGGGTTGGCGACGATCAGCGCCGACTCCGGCCCGTCGAGCGCGTCCTGGGCCCGCATGACGTCCGCCACCTGCCCCGGCGTCTCCAGCGTCCAGTCCACCGGATGCCCGGAGTCCGACAGGTAGAAGCCGGGGAACCGGCCGGTGCCGTAACCGGCCACGGCGACCCCCAGTGTCTCCAGCCGCTGCAGGGTCGCCGGCACGTCCAGGATCGACTTCACCCCGGCGCACACCACCGTGATGCGGGTGCGCGCCAGCAGCCCCAGGTCGGCCGACTCGTCCTGCGTCGCCGTCCACTCCCGGTGCACCCCCCCGAGCCCACCCGTCGCGAAGACCCGTACGCCCGCCAGCGCCGCCAGCAGCGCCGTCGCCGACACCGTGGTCGCCCCGCTCGCCCCGGACGCCACCGCGAGCGGCAGGTCACGGTGGCCGAGCTTGCGGATCCCGTCCTCGTTCGCGACCCGTTCCAGCTGCTCCTTGTCCAGGCCGACGTGAGGGCGCCCGTCCAGCACGGCGATCGTGGCCGGGACCGCGCCCTCGTGTCGTACGGCCGTCTCCAGCTCCAGCGCGACCTGGAGGTTGCGCGGCCGGGGCAGCCCGTGCGCGATGATCGTGGACTCCAGGGCGACGACGGGCCGGCCCGCGTCGATCGCCTCCCGCACTTCCTCGGACACCACCAGCACCACGCGCCTGCCTCCTGTCAGTCGGTCAGTCGTCTTCCCTCATCTCTGGCGACCGGCGGGCCGGGCCAAACCCTTGCGGGCTGCCGGAGTCGTCACGAGCCTGGGGTGCATGACCGACCACACACCACGCCTCGACCATGTCGTCCTCTGGGTGCGCGACCCGCTCGCCGCCGCCGACTTCTACGAGAAGGCCGTCGGACTGGAGGCGGTCCGGCTCGCGGAATTCGCGGCGGGCGAGACGCCGTTCCCCTCCGTGCGCGTCAACGACGCGACCATCCTCGACCTCATGCCACTGAGCTACGCGGAACGCATGACGATGCTGCCCGGCTCCGCCGACAGTGCGGGGCACCCGGTCAACCACGTCTGCCTGTCGTTGCCCCGCGGCGACTTCGACGCCCTCCTCAGCCGTCTCGAAGAACGCTCCGTGCCGATGTCGGACCTCGCGCACGGCTCCTTCGGCGCCCAGGGCAAGGCCACGCGCAGCTTCTACTTCCGGGACCCGGACGGCAACGTCTTCGAGGCCCGGCACTACGACTGACCGAGCCGCGGAACTGGGCTTGCACGGTGGCTTCAGAAGAGCGGCTCGGGAAGCACCCCTTCCAAGGCGAGCAACTTCCGCTTGGTCTCCAGGCCACCCCCGAAACCGCCGATGCCACCGTCGCTCTCCACCACCCGGTGACAGGGCACCACCACCGGCAGCGGATTGGCGCCCATCGCCATCCCCACGGCCTGGGCGGCGCCCGGCTGACCGACGCGCCCGGCCAGGTCGCCGTATCCGACGACCTGGCCGTACGGCACGCCCGACGCCAGTTCGCGCAGGACCGCCCGGTTGAAGCCGGAGATCAGCGACCAGTCCAGAGGCAGGTCGAAATAGCGCCGCTCACCCGCGAAGTACGCCCCGAACTGACGTATCGCCTCGGCCAGCAGCGGGGAGCCGGGTGCCTCGACGGGCTCGGTGCCCAGCCGCGATGCCAGCCGCTCCACGGCCCGGTCCCGGACCGCGGCCGTGGCGTGAAACACCACGTTGACCAGCCCGCCCCGGCTCGCGGCCAACAGCAACGGCCCGATCCCGCTGTCGACGACCGCCCACACGACGTGCGGCTCGACCTGCTCCCGGCTCTCCATGCGACCACAGTAGGACCCGCCACTGACAACGCCGCCGGGGCGGAACGCCGGATCAGCCGCCCACGGCCCTGCGCACCACGTCCGGCCTGTTCGTGATGATGCCGTCGACCCCGTAGCCGGCGACCCGGCGGGCCGTCTTCGCGTCGTCGACCGTCCAGGCGAAGACCTTCATCGGCTTGCCGTGCGGCCCGTCGAACGCCTGGACGGAGGACACGTATGCAGGGGTGAGCGAGCTGTAGGAAGGGTTGATCTGATCGACGAACTCGGCGCAGTCGAGCAGGTCCGGCACCCGTGGCGTCCCCAAGAGGCCCGTCTTCACGCCGGGCTTCAGCTCGTGCACCGTCCGTACGCTGTCCGCGCTGAAGCTCTGCACGATCAGCCGGCCCGTCAGGTGCGACCGGTCGAGCCAGCCCTCGTTGGCGAGGACCTTCAGCGTCTGCCGCTCGATGCCCGGGTACAGCTCCGGATTCTTGATCTCCAGGAGCAACTTCTGACGATTGCGCTCCAGGCGGTCCACGAACTGCTCCAGGGTGGGCACGCGCACGCCCGCGTACGCGGGACCGAACCAGCTGCCCGCGTCCAGACGGGCGATCTCCGCGGCGGTGAAGTCCTCCACCTTCCAGGGGGCCCGCTCGGGAAACACCTCCTCGGCGTCGGTGGTGCGCCGGAGGTTGTCGTCGTGGATGACGACCAGCTCTCCGTCTCTCGTCCGCTGCACGTCGTTCTCCACCCAGCGGATGCCCAGCTCCGCGGCTCGGTCGAGGGAGGCCAGGGTGTTCTCGGGCGCGTACGCCGAGGCCCCCCGGTGCCCGATGACCAGCGGGGGCGTGCCCTCATCCGCGGCGTGCGCGGGGGAGACGGGGAACAGGAGAGCGGCGGTCCCCAGGAGTGCGGTGGTCGAGGCGGCAACAGCGCGCGCGTGCATGCGTACTCCTCGCGACGAGCGAACGGCGACATCACAGACAGCACAACTGTGACAGCAGAGGGTCAACACGAGAGGGGTGCAGGATGGCCACACGTTGAACGGAGATCGCCCAACTCCGCTCACTGGTACCGCACAACTGCGGCAAGCCCGTGTTTCTTTGCCGGAAAGTCGTTCGACCATTCCGGTGGGGGTCATACTCTCTGCGTCAACCCTGACCGCTCGTGCGGTCCTGGGAGGGGGCGCACATCAGGAATTCCGGGACGTACGAGGGCGGGAAGGACAGCCGCGCATGCAGGGCACGGTCGACGGATTCAGCTACGGCCTGGTCACACCCCTGGTGGCCTACTTCATGGCCTGCCTCGGCGGCGCACTGGGCCTGCGGTGCACCACGAGATCCATGCTCGTCGCCCAGTCCTGGCGCCCCGGCTGGCTCGCCCTCGGTTCCGCCGCCATCGGCTCCGGCATATGGACCATGCACTTCGTCGCCATGATGGGGTTCACCGTGCGCGGCACCCCGATCCACTACGACAAGGCGATGACCTTCGCCAGCCTGGCCGTCGCGATCATCATGGTGGGCATCGGGATCTTCATCGTCGGCTACAAGGGCGCGCGTGGTACGGCCCTGTTCACCGGCGGCACCATCACCGGCCTGGGCATCGCGTCGATGCACTACCTGGGCATGGCCAGCATGAGCCTGGACGGACAGTTGGAGTACAACACCGTCACCGTGGGCATATCCGTCGCCATCGCCATGGGCGCCGCCACCGCCGCCCTGTGGGCCGCCGGTCAAATCAGGGGCTTCCTGTGGAGCGTGGGCGCCAGCCTCGTCATGGGGCTCGCAGTCAGCGGCATGCACTACACGGGCATGGCCGCCCTGAGCGTCCACCTGCACGGCACGGCCGAACCCACCACGGGGAACTCGCCCGCGACACTGCCCGCGCCCATGCTGATCGGCCCGCTCGCCTTCCTGCTTCTCGCGGGGGTGGTGGTGATGTTCGACCCGCTGATGGTCATGGGCAGGCCCACGGTCGTCCCCGCCGAGCACAAGCCCGGCATCCCCGCCCACACCCACGTCCGCCACTCCGCCCAGCGCCTGCGGTTCCGCCCCCGCCGCACCGTGGAGCACCGGGGGGCCCGCACCCCACAGAATCGCTGATCAGAGCCCGTTGTCAGTGGGGGGTCGTACGGTGGAACCCATGCGGCCCGTTTCAAAGATCGAACGCACGGTGGCGCCCTTCGAGGTCGTCAGCCCCTACCAGCCGAACGGCGACCAGCCGACAGCCATCGCCGACCTCGCCCGGCGTGTCGAGGCGGGCGAGAAGGACGTCGTGCTGCTCGGCGCGACCGGCACCGGCAAGTCCGCCACCACCGCGTGGATGATCGAGAAGCTCCAGCGCCCCACGCTCGTCATGGCGCCGAACAAGACGCTGGCCGCCCAGCTGGCGAACGAGTTCCGCGAGCTGCTCCCGAACAACGCCGTCGAGTACTTCGTCTCGTACTACGACTACTACCAGCCCGAGGCCTACGTCCCGCAGTCGGACACCTACATCGAGAAGGACTCCTCGATCAACGAGGAGGTCGAGCGTCTGCGCCACTCCGCGACGAACTCGCTGCTCACCCGCCGTGACGTCGTCGTGGTCGCCTCGGTCTCCTGCATCTACGGCCTCGGCACCCCGCAGGAGTACGTGGACCGCATGGTCCCCCTCAAGGTCGGCGAGGAGATCGACCGCGACGAGCTGCTGCGCCGTTTCGTGGACATCCAGTACACGCGCAACGACATGGCCTTCACCCGCGGCACCTTCCGCGTGCGCGGCGACACCATCGAGATCTTCCCGGTCTACGAGGAGCTGGCCGTCCGCATCGAGATGTTCGGCGACGAGATCGAGGCGCTGTCCACCCTGCACCCGCTCACCGGCGAGATCATCAGCGACGACGAGCACCTCTACGTCTTCCCGGCCTCCCACTACGTCGCGGGTCCCGAGCGCCTGGAGCGGGCCGTCAACGACATCGAGAAGGAGCTGGGGGAGCGCCTGACGGAGCTGGAGAAGCAGGGCAAGCTGCTGGAGGCCCAGCGCCTGCGCATGCGGACCACCTACGACATCGAGATGCTGCGCCAGATCGGCAGCTGCTCCGGCGTGGAGAACTACTCGATGCACTTCGACGGCCGCTCACCCGGCTCCCCGCCCAACACCCTGCTGGACTACTTCCCGGACGACTTCCTCCTCGTCATCGACGAGTCCCACGTCACCGTCCCGCAGATCGGCGCCATGTACGAGGGCGACGCCTCCCGCAAGCGCACCCTCGTCGACCACGGCTTCCGGCTGCCCTCCGCCCTGGACAACCGCCCCCTGAAGTGGGAGGAGTTCCAGGAGCGCATCGGCCAGACGGTCTACCTGTCGGCCACCCCGGGCACCTACGAGATGTCCCGCTCGGACGGCTTCGTCGAGCAGATCATCCGCCCCACCGGCCTCGTCGACCCCGAGGTCGTCGTCAAGCCCACCGAGGGTCAGATCGACGACCTGGTGCACGAGATCCGGCTGCGCACGGAGAAGGACGAGCGCGTCCTGGTCACCACGCTCACCAAGAAGATGGCCGAGGACCTCACGGAGTACTTCCTGGAGCTGGGCATCCAGGTCCGCTATCTGCACAGCGACGTCGACACCCTGCGCCGCGTCGAACTGCTGCGTGAACTGCGCGCCGGCGAGTACGACGTGCTGGTCGGCATCAACCTCCTGCGTGAGGGCCTCGACCTGCCCGAGGTGTCCCTGGTGGCGATCCTGGACGCGGACAAGGAGGGCTTCCTGCGCTCCGGCACGTCCCTCATCCAGACCATCGGCCGCGCCGCGCGCAACGTCTCCGGTCAGGTCCACATGTACGCCGACAAGATCACCCCGGCGATGGAGAAGGCCATCGAGGAGACCAACCGGCGCCGCGAGAAGCAGATCGCCTACAACACGGAGCGGGGCATCGACCCCCAGCCGCTGCGCAAGAAGATCAACGACATCGTCGCCCAGATCGCCCGCGAGGACATCGACACCGAGCAGCTGCTCGGCTCGGGTTACCGCAAGGCCAAGAAGGACGGAGGGGGCACCAAGGCGCCCGTGCCGTCTCTCGGCAAGGCCGCCGGGAACGCCAAGTCCGCCAAGGGCAAGGGCAAGGCCGCGGAGACCGTGCCGACCGACCGTCCCGCGGCCGAACTGGCCGGGCAGATCGAGGAGCTGACCGCGCGGATGCGGGCCGCCGCCGCGGAGCTTCAGTTCGAGATCGCGGCCCGGCTGCGCGACGAGGTCTCCGAGATGAAGAAGGAACTGCGCCAGATGAAGGAGGCGGGTCTGGCCTGACAGCGTGCCGCGTACGCGCAGTGTTGCAAGACCGACACAAAGTGCGGACCGGGGTACGTCACCGTCAGTGCCCCTGCGTAGGGTTCTGGTCAACCGCGACCACGCGGCAACAGGGGACGTTCGAGAGGGGAATCAGCGCGTGACCGTCAACATGACCAAGGGTCAGGCCATCAGTCTGCAGAAGAACGACGGTGGCAGTCTGACCGCGGTGCGCATGGGTCTCGGCTGGCAGGCGGCTCCCCGGCGCGGCCTGTTCGGTTCGCGCACGCGGGAGATCGACCTCGACGCCTCCGCCGTCCTGTTCGCGGACAAGCAGCCGGTCGACGTCGTCTTCTTCCGCCACCTGGTGAGCGACGACGGCTCGGTTCGCCACACCGGCGACAACCTCGTGGGCGGTGTCGGCCAGGGCGGCGACGACGAGGCGATCCTCGTCGACCTCGCGCGGGTCCCGGTCCACATCGACCAGATCGTCTTCACCGTGAACTCCTTCACGGGCCAGACCTTCCAGGAAGTGCAGAACGCGTTCTGCCGTCTGGTCGACGAGACCAACGGCCAGGAGCTCGCCCGCTACACGCTCGCCGGCGGCGGTCAGTACACGGCCCAGATCATGGCCAAGGTCCACCGCTCCGGCCAGGGCTGGACGATGACGGCCCTGGGCAACCCGGCCAACGGCCGCACGTTCCAGGACCTGATGCCGACGATCCTGCCGGTGCTCTGAGCGCACCCGGGCCCCGGAGTCGCGGGGCCCGGCGAGCAGCACCCGACTCCACACAACGACACAGGGGGACCAAGGCGATGACGGCCGAGCTGGTGCGGGGGCAGAACCACCCGCTCTCCCAGGCCCGTCTCGAGATCCGGATCTCGGCCGGTACGCCGATCGTGGCCGTGGCCGCACTCGGCGACGAGAACGGCCGGATCCACGGCGTGGAGTGGGTGGCCCACCCGGGCGCACCCACCCAGCCGGGTCTCGAGGTCCCCCGGCAGGCCGCCGCCGACCACCGTCTCGCGGTGGATCTCGACGCCGTGCCGGAGGCCGTCCACCGCGTGAGCGTGCTGCTCGCCCTGCCCGTCGGCGGGCCGGGACCGGTCCGGTTCGGCGCCGTGGCGGCCCCCTTCGTCGCCGTCACCGGTCTCGACGGCGGGGAGGTCGCCAGCTACACGCTCACCGGGCTGGAGGCCGAGTCGGCCGTTGTCGCCCTGGAGCTCTACCGTCGGCAGGGCGCCTGGAAGGTGCGTGCCGTCGGCCAGGGTTACGCGGGCGGCCTCGTCGAACTCCTCACCGACCAGGGCCTGCCGCAGGCCCGGCAACTCGCCGGCAGCATCGACGACGCGGTGGCCCAAGGGCTGGCCCGCTCGGTACAGGCGCCTCCGCCCCGCACGGCTGACGGCGACCGCTCCCGGCAGACAGCGGCTCCCGCCCTCGGCCCGGACCAGGGCGGCACCGCGCCTCAGCCAGGTCCCGTCCCTCAGATGTCCCCGTACGGCGGTCAGACATCCGGCGGTCCCGGGCAGCCCGGCCCTCAACAGCCGTCGTACCCCGGCGCCGCCCCGGACCCCAACGCCGTCACCCAGCCCTCGGCGCCCACGGCCGGCAACCCGATCGACTACAGCCACCCGCGCCGCCAGAACGCCGCTCCGCCGCCGCCCCCGCCGACTGCGCCCCCGGCCGCCCCCGGGCAGCCGGCCCAGCCCGTGGCGGGCGACGCCACCGGCTGGTCCATGGAGGAACGGCTCTACAACCAGGTGTGGGGCATGTTCGAGGACCTGGCCCGCACCACCGCCGCCTACCGCAGCGCCGTCGACTTCGCCGAGTCGCGGATGGACAAGGAGCTGGAGCAGGCCCTGTCCGACCCGCGCAGCCGGATCGGCGGGCAGGGCGACGCCGCCCGCGAGGCGGCCCGGACCCGGCACGCCGAGCTCGTCGCCCAGGCCCGGGAGGCCCTCGACCGGGATCTGACGCAGCTCGCCGCCGAGGCCGACGTCGTGGAACCGGCCCTGCCGTCGGCGTACGCCCGCTGGGACAACCCGGTGTGGCACGCCTACCGGGTGCCGATGGAGATCCCCATGGCCCTGCGCCTGGGCGACCTCCACCTTCCCGAGGCCGACCGGATCCGCATCCCGATGCTGGTCCGGCTGCCGCTGGAGCGGGGCCTGTGGATCGACAGCGGAGCGGCCGGATCGTCCGACGGCTCGTTCACCGATTCCCACACCATGAGCCGTCTCGCCATGGAGACGGCGGTCGCGCACGCGGCCCGGCTGCTCGCCGTCTATCCGGCGGGCGAGTTCACCGTCCACGTCATCGACGCGGCGGGCTCCGGAGCGCAGCCACTGGCGCCCCTTGTGCAGTCGGGCGTGCTCGCGGCCCCGCCGGCGCGCGGAGCCGCAGGCGTGGCGGACGTGCTGGGCCGGCTCACCCAGCGGGTCGACCTGGTGCAGATGGCGGTCCGGGGCGGCGCCGCCGACTCCCTGCCGCCCGGCTTCGACACCTCCCAGCAGCTCCTGATCGTCAACGACTTCCCGCACGGCTTCGACGACCGGGCCGTGAACCAGCTCCGCTACCTCGCCGACGAGGGCCCGGCCTTCGGCGTCCACCTGATGATGGTGGCCGACCGGGAGGAGTCCTCCGGCTACGGGCCTTTGCTCGACCCCCTGTGGCGTTCGCTGCTGCGACTGACGCCGGTGGTCGACGATCACCTCGCCGACCCGTGGGTCGGTCATGCGTGGACGTATGAGCCGGCGCTCGTTCCGCCCGGCAGTCAGGTCCTCCAGCAGGTGCTCAGTCAGGTGGCCGCCGCCCGCACCAAGTTCATGTAAAGCCCTCTGATCAGGGATTTTGGCCTTTCTTTTGCCAAGCGCTTTACCTTCTCTTGGTGATTGGGTACTGTTGACGGCACGGAGGGGAGTACTCCCTGTCTGCTGCGGCGTACCCGTCAATACGGATCAGGCCAGATCCCGGGGCGTCGGCCCATCCTTGGGTGGAAGAGACCTCCGGCAGCGACGACGCTGACATTTGCCGTTACGACTGCCGGAGGCGCAGTGGATGTTTCCGTGACCCTATGGGTCCTGACGATCGTGGGCCTTGCCGCCCTCATCGCGGTCGACTTCTTCATCGGCCGCAAGCCGCACGACGTGTCTATCAAGGAAGCCGGGATCTGGACGGTCGTCTGGATCGTGCTGGCCGCGCTCTTCGGGTTCGGCCTGCTCCTGTTCGCGGGCGGCCAGCCCGCCGGTGAGTTCTTCGCCGGCTTCATCACCGAGAAGTCGCTCAGCGTCGACAACCTCTTCGTCTTCGTCCTGATCATGGCGAAGTTCGCAGTGCCCTCGCAGTACCAGCAGCGCGTGCTGCTGATCGGTGTTCTCATCGCCCTGGTCCTGCGAGCGATCTTCATCGCAGCCGGTGCGGCGATCCTCGCCAGCTTCGCCTGGGTGTTCTACATCTTCGGCGCGTTCCTCATCTACACCGCCTGGAAGCTCATCCAGGAGGCCCGTGCCGACGAGGAGGACGAGGAGTTCGAGGAGAACAAGCTCCTCAAGGCCGCCGAGCGCCGCTTCGGTGTGGCGGACCGGTACCACGGCACCAAGCTGTGGATCGAGGAGAACGGCAAGCGGGTCATGACCCCGATGCTGGTCGTGATGCTGGCCATCGGCACCACCGATGTGCTCTTCGCCCTCGACTCCATCCCCGCGATCTTCGGCCTGACCCAGGACCCGTACATCGTCTTCACGGCCAACGCGTTCGCCCTGATGGGTCTGCGCCAGCTGTACTTCCTGATCGGCGGCCTGCTCAAGAAGCTGGTCCACCTCAGCTACGGCCTGTCGATCATCCTGGGCTTCATCGGCGTGAAGCTGGTGCTGCACGCGCTGCACGAGTCCGGGGTACACGTCCCCGAGATCAGCATTCCGGTCTCGCTCGGCGTGATCTGCTCCGTCCTGATCGTCACCACGATCACCAGCCTGCGGGCGTCCAAGAAGCAGGCGGCGGCCGAGGCTGCGCAGGGCGACAGCGGAAGCGCTCCGAAGGACAGCGTCGACGTCTGACGGCGTCGGGCACAGGAACAGCCAGCACCGGGACCGGTCTCTGCGAATTGCCGACCGCCGGTCCCGGTGCTTGCTTGTTTCCTGAGCGTGTTCCCCGGCCCAGGGGCGCCGTGGCCGGCTGGAGGTGCCATGAAGTTCGTGCAGATCATCGAGTTCGAGACCGAGCGTCTGGAAGAGATGCAGCAGGTGCTCGAAGAGGCGGGCCGGCGCGACGCCGACCGCAGGAACGGCCCGACCCACAGCTGCTGCTCAAGGACCGGGACAAGCCCAGCCGCTATCTGGCGCTGATCGAGTTCGACTCGTACGAGGAGGCCATGCGCAACAATGACGACCCCGACACCAGCGCGACGGCGCAGCGGCTGGACGCGCTCAGCACGGGCGAGCGGGTGTTCACCAACTGCGACCTCCTGGACGCGCGTGACCTCAAGTAGCTCCTCAGGATGCTCGCGGGAGCCCGGCCCGACCGGGGTGCAGGGCCCCTGCCCTTCTGCGACGATCGCGTCATGATCGCTCGGCTCAGGCGGTTCGTGACACAGTGGACGACCCTGGTGCCCCTGCTGGCGGTCGTGCTGCTGGTCCTGACCTGGGGACGGGATCTGCCGGTCGCGGTGGTCGCCCTGGTGACCCTGGTCCTCGCGGGAGCCGTCCTGGCCGCTGTGCACCACGCCGAAGTGGTGGCTCATCGGGTCGGTGAACCGTTCGGTTCCCTCGTGCTCGCCGTCGCCGTCACGATCATCGAGGTCGCGCTCATCGTCACCCTCATGGCCGACGGCGGGGACAAGAGCTCGACCCTGGCCCGGGACACGGTCTTCGCGGCCGTGATGATCACCTGCAACGGCATCGTCGGCCTGTGCCTGCTCGTCGCCTCGCTGCGGCACGGCACGGCCGTCTTCAACCCGGAGGGCACCGGCGCCGCACTCGCCACCGTCGCGACCCTGGCCACGCTCAGCCTGGTCCTGCCCACGTTCACCACGAGCAAGCCGGGACCGGAGTTCTCCACCGTCCAGCTGACCTTCGCGGCGCTGTCCTCGCTCGTCCTGTACGGCCTGTTCGTCACCACACAGACCGTGCGGCACCGGGACTACTTCCTGCCGATCACGCGGCACGGCGAGGTCATCACCGCCGAGGAGCACGCCGAGGCGCCGACCGCCCTCACCGCCCGGATCAGCCTGGCTCTGCTCGGCCTGGCCCTGGTGGGCGTGGTCGGCCTGGCCAAGGGCGTCTCGCCCACCATCGAGTCGGGAGTGGAGGCCGCCGGGCTCCACCACGCCGTAGTCGGTGTGATCATCGCCCTGCTGGTCCTCCTCCCGGAGACCATCGCCGCCCTGCGTTCCGCCCGCCGCGACCGCGTGCAGACCAGCCTGAACCTCGCCCTCGGTTCGGCCATGGCCAGCATCGGCCTGACCATCCCCGCCGTGGCACTCGCGTCGTTGTGGCTCTCCGGCCCGCTCGTCCTCGGCCTCGGCGCCACGCACATGGTGCTGCTGGCCCTGACCGTGGTGGTGGCCTCGCTGACCGTGGTGCCGGGCCGGGCCACGCCGCTCCAGGGCGGAGTCCATCTGGTGCTGTTCGCGGCCTACCTGGAGCTGGCGATCAACCCGTGAGTACGCGTACCCGGTCAGACACACGTGCGTCCGACCGGGTACGGCGAAGGAGCGACGGCACCCGAGCGTCATCCGGCAGCGGTGCCCGAGGCCGTCGCCGGGCGACAGTACTGCCGAGTCACCCGACAGCGGCCTCCGCGGCCGTGCCCACCCGCACCGGGCGTGTCTCCGGCAGCAACGCGAAACACCCCAGGCTGAACAGCGCGATCACCGTCAGATACGCGGCCACACCCCACGGCACCCGCCCGCCCTGCTCGGCGAGCGCCGTCGCCACGATCGGTGTGAGGGCTCCTCCGATAACCCCGCCGAGGTTGTAGCCGACCGCGGCGCCGGTGCAGCGCACCCGCGGCTCGTACAGCTCAGGCAGATAGGCAGCGATCACAGCGAACATCGTGATGAACGCGAGCATCGCCCCGAGGAAACCGAGGAACATCGGCAGCGGTGCCCCGGTGGCGAGGAGCGCGACCATCGGGAACATCCACAGGGCCGCGGCCGCACACCCGGCCAGGCACAGCGGGCGCCTGCCGTAGCGGTCACCGAGCAGCGCCACCAGCGGCGTGAGAGCACCCTTCACGAGCACCGCGCCCATGATGCAGGTCAGCATGACGCTGCGGCTCACCCCGAGCCGCTCCGTGCCGTAGGCGAGGGACCAGGTCGTCACGGCGTAGAAGATCGCGTAGCCGATCGCGAGGCCGCCGCCGGTCAGCAGGAGGAGCCGCCAGTGGTGGCGGACGACCTCGGCGAGCGGCATGCGCGCGTGGTCGTCGATCTCGAGGAAGCTCGGGCTCTCGGCGAGAGACGACCGCAGCCACAGCCCGGCGACGGCCAGCACCCCCGCGGCCCAGAACGGCACCCGCCACCCCCAGGCGGCGAACTGCGCCTCCGTCAGCGTCGCGGACAGCCCCAGCACCACACCGTTGGCGAGCAGGAACCCCAGCGCGGGCCCGACTTGCGGGAAGCTCGACCACAGCACTCGCCGCCGAGCCGGCGCATGCTCCACGGCCAGCAGCACCGCTCCACCCCACTCCCCACCGAGCCCCAGCCCCTGGAGGAAACGCAGGGCCAGAAGCAGCAGGGGAGCGACCACGCCGATCGATTCGTACGTCGGCACGCAGCCGACGGCGACCGTGGAGGCCCCGGTCAGCAGCAGGGAGGCGACGAGGACCGGCCGTCGCCCGCGCCGGTCGCCGATGTGCCCGAACAGGATCGATCCCAGCGGCCGGGCCACGAAGCCGACACCGAAGGTGGCAAAGGCGGCCAGTGTCCCGGCCATCGGGGAGAAGGTCGGGAAGAACAACGGCCCCAGGATCAGGGCCGCCGCGGTGCCGTAGACGAAGAAGTCGTAGAACTCGATGGCCGTGCCGGCGAGCGAGGCGGCCGCGAGGCGCGGCATGGAAGGTGCCTTGACGGTGCGTACGTCGTGCATGCCGCGTCAACTACCCACCGTGATCTCCGGTTACGGGGGCGCGTGGAGGGCCCGGGGCCCTCGGCAAGCGACCGTGATGCGCCGGGGGCGAGACCGGTACGCGCCCCGTGATAGACCGGCTTGAACAGCGGTCCGTACCGGGCCGCGCAACCCTCGACGGACCGGAGGAACCGTGCCCCGCACCCTGGCCCACGCCCCGATCATGATCCTCAACGGCCCGAATCTGAACCTGCTCGGCCGGCGCCAGCCGGAGATCTACGGCTCCGACACCCTCGCCGACGTCGAGGCCCTGTGCGCCAAGGCCGCGTCAGCGCACGGCGGCACGATCGACTTCCGCCAGTCCAACCACGAGGGCGAGCTGGTCGACTGGATTCACGAGGCGCGGCTGAACCACTGCGGGATCGTGATCAACCCGGGTGCCTACTCGCACACCTCGGTCGCGATCCTGGACGCCCTCAACACCTGCGACGGCCTGCCGGTGCTGGAGGTCCACATCTCCAACATCCACCAGCGTGAGTCGTTCCGGCACCACTCCTACGTCTCGCTGCGCGCCGACGGGGTCATCGCGGGCTGCGGGGTGCAGGGGTACGTGTTCGGCGTGGAGCGCGTCGCGGCGCTGGCCGGGGCGGGCAAGGCGGAGGCGTGAGCCGTCGCCCGTAGGCCGCGCACGGCCAGGGCGGACGCGTGAGCCCGCCGGTAAGACCCGCCGACCTAAGCCAGCGCCCCTTACAACCGGTTCCTACAGTCGCCCGGCCTCCACGATCCGCCGCAGGAAGCGCCGGGTGCGCTCCTGCCGCGGCTCCCCGAAGACCTGCTCGGCGGTGCCGCGCTCGAGCACCACGCCGCCGTCCAGGAAGCACACCTGGTCGGCGACCTCCCGTGCGAAGCCCATCTCGTGCGTGGCCAGCACCATGGTCATGCCCTCGTCCTTCAGCCCTCGGACCACGGTGAGGACCTCACCCACCAGCTCGGGGTCGAGGGCGGCGGTGATCTCGTCGAGCAGCAGCAACCGCGGACGTACGGCCAGGGTGCGGACGATCGCGACGCGCTGCTGCTGGCCGCCGCTCAGCCGGTCCGGGTACTCTCCGGCCTTCCCACCGAGCCCCAGCCGCTCCAGCAGCTCACGCGCGCGTGCCTCGGCCTCGGCCCGGGGCAGACCGTGCACGCGGCGCGGGGCGAGCGTGATGTTGTCCAGGACCGTCATGTGCGGGAACAGGTTGTACGCCTGGAAGACCACGCCGACGCGGCGGCGCACGGCGTCCTGGTCGGCGCGCGGGTCGGTGATCTCCTCGTCGTCGAGCCAGATCGCCCCGTCGTCGATCTCCTCCAGCAGGTTCGCGCACCGCAGCAGGGTGGACTTGCCGGAGCCGGAGGCGCCGATCAACGCGGTCACCGTGTGCGGGGCGACCTCCAGGTCGACGTCCCGCAGGACGACCGAGCCGCCGAAGGTCTTGCGGACGGACTCCATGCGCAGCACGGGCGTCTCGCTCATGCGGTTCCTCCCTGGGCCCGGCGGCGGTCCATCCGTGCCGTCACCCAGTCCGTGAAGCGGGTCATGGGGATGGTCAGCGCCACGAAGACCAGCCCGGCGACGATGTAGGGCGTGTAGTTGAGGCTGCGGCCCACGATGATGTCGGCGGCCCGTACGGCGTCCACGGCGCCGCCGATCGAGACCAGCCCGGTGTCCTTCTGCAGCGACACCAGGTCGTTCAGCAGCGGCGGCACCTGGCGGCGCACCGCCTGGGGCAGCACCACGTACCGCAGCGCCTGGCGGTTGCTCAGACCCAGCGAGCGGGCCGCGGCGCGCTGCGAGGGGTGCACGGACTCGATGCCGGCGCGGAACACCTCGGCGACGTACGCCGAGTACGTCAGGGTGAGCGCGGTGCCGCCGAGCAGCACCGGGTCGACGGTCACCCCTTGGAGCCGCAGCGCGGGGACACCCAGGACCACGATCATCAGGTTGATGATGAGCGGCAGCCCCCGGAAGAAGTCCGTGTACGCGGCGGCCAGGAAGCGCAGCGGGAAGAACACCGGCCCGCGCAGCGTGCGGGCCACGGCGATCAGCATGCCGAGGACGAGCACCGCGGCCCCGCAGATCAGCAGCAGCCGGACGTTCAGCCACAGGCCTTCGAGGACCTTCGGGAACGCCTCGCGCGCGTACCCGCCGTCGAAGAAGGTCTCCTTGGTGCGGGGCCACCCCGGGGCGCCCACGACCACCAGATAGAGGACGACCGCGGTGACGAAGGTCGAGAGCGCGCCGATCGCCGTCGCGCGCCGGGCGCGAGCGCGCTTGTGGCGCTCCCTGTCCAGGCGCCGCTGTGACGGGACGTAGCCGTCCGCCGTGTCGTGCTCGCCGGAGCCCAGCTCCTCCTTGTGCACCGTCACTTGAGCACCGGCGCGTCGACCGCGTCCGACAGCCACCGCTGCTCGATCTTCGCGAGCGTGCCGTCTTCGCGCAGACCGTCCACCGCCCGTGAGACACAGGAGGTGAGCGCGCTGCCCTTGTCGAGCACGAGTCCGAACTGCTCCGGGGTGCCGCCCTGGTGCTCGAACTGTCCGACGATCGTCGCGCCGGTGATCTCGGCGCCGGTGATGTAGAAGGCGGTGGGCAGATCGACGACGATGGCGTCGACCTGGCCGTTCTTCAGGGCGGACTTGGCCTGGTCGTTCTTGCCGTAGACGGCAGCGGCCTGCTCGGGCTTCACCACGTCGTCGATGTAGTCGAGGCTGGTGGTGCCGACCTGCGCGCCCAGCTTCACACCCCTCAGGTCCGCGATGCTCTTCGCCTGCGCGGCCTTGGAGCCCTTCAGCGCGACGACGGCCTGGCGTACGTCGTAGTAGCCGGAGGAGAAGTCCACGGCCTTCTTGCGCTCCTGGCTGACGGACACCTGGTTGATGTCGAAGTCGAAGGTCTTCTCGCCGGGCGCGAAGGCCTTGTTGAAGGGGACGGTCTGCCAGGCGACCTTGTCCTTGCCGTAGCCGAGCCGTTCGGCGACGGCGTAGGCGACCGCCGACTCGTAGCCCTTGCCGTTGGCAGGCTTGTCGTCCTTGAACCAGGGCTCGTAGGCGGGCTCGTCGGTGGCGATCGTCAGCTTGCCCGTGGTCCGGGTGGCCAACTTGCCCTTCTCGCAGGCGTTCCCGGCGGACGACGACGGCTTGCCCGCTTCCTCCGGCTGCGGAGCGCAGCCCACGGCGGCGGCGGTGAGGAGGACGACGGCGACGGCTGCGCGGCGCAGAGCACGCGGGGCGGGTTGCATGGCGGGAGATTGGCAGCCGAGGGTCCCGTTTGTCGAGGTCACGGCAACACTTGTCCGGATAGTGGGAACGGGTGTTGCGGCGGTGTGAACGGGCCCCGCCCGCCGTCGTGTCGGCAGGCGCCGGGGCCGCCGGCCGAGGGCGGGGATCGACAGGCCGGCGGCCCATCCGCTCAGGAGCCGTCATCCTGCGCGGGGCTGAGACCAGTTGACTGCGCAACTACGTACGGGGGGAGCGCGCATACGACACCGGTGCGTGCGAACGATTCACACGGGGCGCGTGCGCGGCGCGCGCCACTCATCGCGAGCGCCCGATCCGGAATGCCGAGGCGCCCCGCTCACCGCGAAGGCGAAAGGCTCGGACCGTCGAGGGCTTCACTCATCGCGAAGGCGCCCCGCGCGGCCTCTCACCACCCGCGCGCGTGCCACTCCGGCAGATGCGGGCGCTCCGCGCCCAGGGACGTGTCGTCGCCGTGTCCCGGATACACCCACGTCTCGTCCGGGAGGGCGTCGAAGATCTTGGTCTCGACGTCATGGATGAGGCTCGCGAACGCCTCGGGGTCCTGGTGGGTGTTGCCCACACCGCCGGGGAACAGGCAGTCCCCGGTGAACACATGGGGGTGCCCGTGCGGATCGTCGTAGACGAGGGCGATCGAACCGGGGGTGTGCCCGACCAGGTGGCGCGCGGTGAGTTCCACGCGCCCCACCCGGACGGTGTCGCCGTCGTCGACCGGCACGTCGGTGGGCACGGGGATGCCGTCGGCGTCCTCCCGGCCCGCGTAGGTGCGGGCGCCGGTGGCTGCCACGACCTCGGCGAGCGCCTGCCAGTGGTCGCCGTGCCGGTGGGTGGTGACGACGGACGCGATGCCGTCGCCACCGATCATGCCGAGCAGCGTCTCCGCCTCGTTCGCGGCGTCGATCAGCAGCTGCTCGTCCGTGGCCCTGCAGCGCAGCAGATAGGCGTTGTTGTTCATCGGACCCACGGCGATCTTGGTGATCATCAGGTCCTTGAGCTCGTGCACATCGGCCGGTCCGCCGACCGTCACCTCTCCGCTGTACGTCATGTCCGCCAGCCTATAGCGGCGGCAGCGCCGGAAGCGGGCCGCCGGTCGAGGCCGTCGCGGAGCCGTCGCGGCGGCCCGCGAGCCAGCCCAGCAGGTCGGCCGGGCGGCCCGTGACGGTCACCTCGGGCCCCTGCCCGCCGGGCTTGCGCCCGGTGCTCCACGCGCGCGTGCCGTCCGTGAGGTGAGTGGCGGGGACGTCGGGGTGCCCGGCGAACCGGTCGGCCAGGAAGCCGATCTCCCGCTCGGTGAAGTCCTCCGGAAGATCCTCCAGCTCGTATCCGATGCCCAGGTCCACATGGTGCAGCTCCACCTCCACCCACCGCCGGAACGGCACCCGGGAAGCGGAGTCCGTGACCCCGTTGCGCAGCTCCACCGTGCGCGACCAGTCCGCCGGGGCGTCCCCGGTCCCCTGGAAGCGGGCGGCGCTCTCGCGCAGGTCGGCGAGCTGGACATCGAGGGCACGCGGTGCGTCCCGCTCGATGTCGGCGTCCCGGGCGTCGCCGGACACGTACATGGGGCGCCCCTCGAGCACGTTCACCAGGGCGTCCGCGTTCCGGGCGAGGTGGGCCAGGACATGACCGCGGCTCCAGCCGGGCAGCCGTGACGGCTCCGTCACAGAGGCGTTGTCCAGTTTGCCGACTGCGGTCAGCAGCCGCTCCGTCGCGTCACGTACAGACGCCAGGTCATGAGCGTGATCAATCATGGTGCTGACCTTAACCGCGCCACTCCTTCGGGTGAAGGTGGTGAAGCAGTGCCGTAAATCGAAAGCACGTGCTATATGGTCGGACGTGGCGTCGGGCATGCTGGAGAGCCGGGGTTTGTTGGCAACCCGTGAACCCGACCGGCGTTGTCAGTGGCTCCCCCTAGTCTGGGAAAGACGGGGGCCCCGCCCCTGTCACTTCTCTCAAGAAAGGTGCGGACCGGCGTGGCCGACCGTCTCATCGTTCGTGGAGCGCGCGAGCACAACCTCAAGAACGTCTCGCTCGACCTCCCGCGCGACTCGCTCATCGTCTTCACGGGCCTGTCGGGGTCGGGCAAGTCCTCGCTGGCCTTCGACACCATCTTCGCGGAGGGCCAGCGGCGCTACGTGGAGTCCCTCTCCTCGTACGCCCGGCAGTTCCTCGGCCAGATGGACAAGCCGGACGTCGACTTCATCGAGGGCCTGTCCCCGGCGGTCTCCATCGACCAGAAGTCGACCTCGCGCAACCCGCGCTCCACGGTCGGCACCATCACCGAGGTCTACGACTACCTGCGTCTGCTCTTCGCGCGCATCGGCAAGCCGCACTGCCCCGAGTGCGCCCGCCCGATCTCGCGCCAGTCGCCCCAGGCCATCGTCGACAGGGTCCTGGAGCTCCCGGAGGGCAGCCGCTTCCAGGTGCTCTCGCCGCTGGTGCGCGAACGCAAGGGCGAGTTCGTCGACCTCTTCGCCGACCTCCAGACCAAGGGCTACTCCCGCGCGCGGGTGGACGGCGAGACGATCCAGCTGTCGAGCCCGCCCACGCTGAAGAAGCAGGAGAAGCACACCATCGAGGTGGTCGTCGACCGCCTCACGGTCAAGGACGGCGCCAAGCGCCGCCTCACCGACTCCGTGGAGACCGCCCTCGGCCTGTCCGGCGGCATGGTCGTGCTCGATTTCGTCGACCTCCCCGAGGACGACCCCGAGCGCGAGCGCATGTTCTCGGAGCACCTGTACTGCCCGTACGACGACCTGTCCTTCGAGGAGCTGGAGCCCCGCTCCTTCTCCTTCAACTCGCCCTTCGGCGCCTGCCCCGACTGCACCGGCATCGGCACGCGCATGGAGGTCGACCCGGAGCTGATCGTCCCGGACCCGGACAAGAGCCTCGACGAAGGCGCCATCCACCCCTGGTCGCACGGACACACCAAGGACTACTTCGGCCGCCTGATCGGCGCCCTCGCCGACGCGCTGGGCTTCCGCACGGACATCCCCTTCGCAGGCCTGCCGCAGCGTGCCAAGAAGGCCCTCCTCCACGGCCACAAGACCCAGGTCGAGGTCCGCTACCGCAACCGCTACGGCCGCGAGCGCCGGTACACCACGGCCTTCGAGGGCGCCGTCCCCTTCGTCAAGCGCCGGCACAGCGAGGCCGAGAGCGACTCCAGCCGCGAGCGCTTCGAGGGCTACATGCGCGAGGTGCCCTGCCCGACCTGTGAGGGCACGCGCCTGAAGCCGATCGTCCTCGCGGTCACGATCATGGACAAGTCCATCGCCGAGGTCTCCGCGATGTCGATCAGCGACTGCGCGGACTTCCTGGGCGAACTGAAGCTCACCGCCCGCGACAAGAAGATCGCCGAGCGGGTGCTGAAGGAGGTCAACGAGCGGCTGCGGTTCCTGGTCGACGTCGGCCTGGACTACCTCTCGCTGAACCGCGCGGCCGGCACCCTCTCCGGCGGCGAAGCCCAGCGCATCCGCCTGGCCACCCAGATCGGCTCCGGCCTCGTCGGCGTCCTGTACGTCCTCGACGAGCCGTCCATCGGCCTGCATCAGCGTGACAACCACCGGCTGATCGAGACCCTGGTCCGGCTGCGCGACATGGGCAACACCCTCATCGTCGTCGAGCACGACGAGGACACCATCAAGACCGCCGACTGGATCGTCGACATCGGCCCCGGTGCCGGTGAGCACGGCGGCAAGGTCGTCCACAGCGGCTCCCTGAAGGAGCTCCTCGCCAACGCCGAGTCGCAGACCGGTCAGTACCTGTCCGGCAGGAAAGCCATCCCGCTGCCCGACATCCGCCGCCCGCTGGACCCCTCCCGGCAGCTCACGGTGCACGGCGCCCGGGAGAACAACCTCCAGGACATCGACGTCTCGTTCCCCCTGGGCGTGTTCACGGCCGTCACCGGTGTATCCGGTTCCGGCAAGTCGACGCTGGTCAACGACATCCTCTACACGCACCTGGCCCGCGAGCTGAACGGCGCGCGGAGCGTGCCCGGGCGGCACACGCGCGTGGACGGCGACGACCTCGTCGACAAGGTCGTCCACGTGGACCAGTCGCCCATCGGCCGCACCCCCCGCTCCAACCCGGCCACGTACACCGGCGTCTTCGACCACATCCGCAAGCTCTTCGCCGAGACCACCGAGGCGAAGGTCCGCGGCTACCTGCCCGGCCGCTTCTCCTTCAACGTCAAGGGCGGCCGCTGCGAGAACTGCGCGGGCGACGGCACGATCAAGATCGAGATGAACTTCCTCCCGGACGTCTACGTCCCGTGCGAGGTCTGCCACGGAGCCCGGTACAACCGGGAGACCCTGGAGGTCCACTACAAGGGCAAGTCCATCGCCGAGGTGCTGAACATGCCGATCGAGGAGGCCACCTCCTTCTTCGAGGCGGTCCCGGCGATCGCCCGGCACCTCAACACACTGAAGGACGTCGGCCTCGGCTACGTCCGCCTCGGCCAGGCCGCGACCACCCTGTCCGGTGGTGAGGCGCAGCGCGTGAAGCTCGCCAGCGAGCTGCAGAAGCGCTCCACCGGCCGCACGGTCTACGTCCTGGACGAGCCGACCACCGGTCTGCACTTCGAGGACATCAGCAAGCTGCTGACGGTCCTGTCCGGACTCGTCGACAAGGGCAACACGGTCATCGTCATCGAGCACAACCTCGACGTGATCAAGACCGCCGACTGGATCGTCGACATGGGCCCCGAGGGCGGCGCCGGCGGCGGTCTGGTCGTCGCCGAGGGCACGCCCGAGCAGGTGGCCGGCGTCCCGGCCAGCCACACCGGCAAGTTCCTGCGGGAGGTCCTCGGCGCGGACCGCGTCAGCGACGCTTCCTCGGTGAAGGCGCCGCGCAGGACGACGGCCCGCAAGACGGTCGCGGCCAAGACCGCATCGGCACGCAAGACCGCCACCAAGTCTGTCACCGGCAAGACGGCCACCGGCACGGCCGCCGCCAAGAAGACGGCGGCCAAGACCACCAAGACGGCCGCGAAGAAGACGACCCGGTCCAGCAAGGGCTGAGTTCCCCGCAGGCGAGGGCAGGCGAGGGCAGGCGAGGGCAGGCGAGGGCAGGCGAAGGCGACAGCTCCCGATGGGTCGGAAGCTGTCGCCTGCGCCCTGTCGTTGACAGCTTCGGCAGGGCGAAGCCGGCAACTGTCGCAAACTCGTCGTCGCCATACTCATCGACCACTCGATGACCTATCGCCATCACGCCGACAAGAGGCACCCGGCGCCTATGTGGAGCATTCGGGGAGATCCATCGGGGGAGCGCTCCAAATGAGGCCATACGGGACCGAACGATCTTGACGGACCGTCGGTCGCCTTGATGGGCTGACCCGGCCGATCGGGGGATGGCACACTCTGCGCTTCCGAGTTGGCGCATGCATCCGACCAGCTCTCCAGGAGTAGCGCGCATGAAGAAACTCGCCCATCTCGCCCTCGCGGCGCTGACCACGGTCTCGCTCGTCGGGCTGGCCTCGCCGTCCGCGGACGCCGCCACCAAGTGGTACTGCAGCGGCAAACTGACCAAGCGCTGCATCAGCCACAGTGGCGCCAAGGTCACGGTCAAGTTCTCGAACACGACCTCCCAGTCCGCCAAGGGCCAGTTCGGCGTCACGTGCGCCGGCCCCGACGGCCAGGACGCGAAGGTCCTCAAGGACGGCACGATCGCCGGCTACGACACCTTCTCGAAGTCGTACACGTGCCCGAAGGGCTTCCGTGACCACGCCACCGGGTGGCAGATGAGCAACGGCAAGGTCTACCGCACACCGGAGCTCAAGTTCTGAGCAAGGTCGCGTAGGAGGCAGGCGCCGCCCACGGTGCCTGCCTCGGCCGCCCACGCAACACCGCTCGACCGGGAAACCCCAGCGGGCACGCGGCGCCTACCGTGACGTGGACCGTGTAAGCCGACGACCTCGTCGCCCGGCTCCGGCACGGCGTCCCCCTGCGGGACCCCTGCCTCGGCGACCTGGCCGACGAGCCGGCGGTGACGGCCGGTGCGGACTTCACCGACCGGTTCGGCGGCCTGGCCGCGACACCGCGAGGGCCGGGATCCCAGCACATCGTGCACCCTGAGGCCGGTTCCTGCGCCTGCCGCACGAGGCGCTCGCGCTTCCCGACGAGGGACAGCACCTCGTCCTCCACCTGCCCACGGACGTCGCCACGGCCACTGTCCTGGACCGCCTCAACGGCCGCCGTCCCGGAGCGCCGCGGGCGGTGGGGGAGACCGGCTGAAGCGCCCGTCGGACCCGGGCACCATGGGCGTCCCGCCCGTGTCAGCCCTCCAGCTCGTGCGCGTACGGCGGTTCCGCCCCCGCCCTTGAGCAGGTGATCGCCGCCGCGCGGGCCGCGAAGCCCAGCAGTTCCCTCCAGCCGTCGGGGCCCAGCCCGGCCAGGCCCCGTGTGCTGAGGGCGTCGCGCACCGCGAGCCCGTGCAGGAGGGCCGCGTTGACCGTGTCGCCGGCGCCGATCGTGTCCACGACCTCGATGCGTTCGCCCGGCACCGTGTACTCCCCGTCGGCGGTGAAGGCGGTCAGCCCGTCACCACCCCGGGTGATCACCACCGCCGCCGGGCCGGACGCCAGCCATTCGCGGGGCGTGCCCCCGAGCCACTCCGCGTCCTCGACGGACAGCTTGAGCAGCGACACCGAGGGCAGCCAGCTCTTGAACCGCGCCCGGTAGGCGTCCGCGTCCGGGATCAGCCCGGCCCTTATGTTGGGGTCCAGCGCGGTGAACACGCCCTGCCCCGCCGCCCGGCGCATCATCTCCTCGTACGCGCTCGCGCCCGGCTCCAGCACCAGCGAGCAGGTGCCGAAGGACACCGCCCGGGTACCGGACGGCAGCGTGGAGGGTGCCTCGAAGAGCCGGTCGGCCGTCCCGTCGACGTAGAAGGAGTACGCCGCGGAGCCGTCCGCGCCGACCGTGGCGACGGCGAGCGCCGTCGGTTCGGTGCCCCGCTGCACCGCGGACACGTCGACCCCGGTCGCGCTCAGCCGCTCCACCAGCGCCTGTCCGAAGGCGTCGGAGGACACCCGGGAACAGAAGGCGGTGGGGGAGCCGAGGCGGCCCAGCGCCACGGCGGTGTTGTACGGGCCGCCGCCGAGCGCGGGCCGCAGCGCCGCCAGGGCACCCGTGCCCTGCGGTACCAGGTCGATCAGTGCCTCACCGGCGACGACGATCACGACGGGGTTCCTTCCTCGGACGGGCTGGGGCAGCCGCAGGATGTGCGGTGGACGAAGGTGCAGGGCAGACGAACGGTCCGGACGGGCCGGTCCGGCTCGGCGAGACGCTCCAGGAGCACGCGGACGGCCCGGGCGCCGATGTCCCTGCCGGGCTGGGCGATCGCGGTGAGCCGGGGCGAGAACAGATCCGCCCAGGGGAAGTCGTCGAAGCAGCACAGGGCGATGTCGTCCGGGACCGACAGGCCGTGCGCGCTCAGGGCACGCAGCACCCCGATGGTCATGGCGTTGTTGCCGGTGACCAGCGCGGTGGGCGGCGCCCCCAGCGACAGCAGGGCCTCGGTCGCCTGCGTGGCACCCGTGGACTCCGAGTCCCCGTGCACCAGCAGCCGCTCGTCGTACGCAAGCCCGGCGAACGCCAGGCCGCTGCGGTAGCCGGTGATCCGCTCGCTCGTCGTGCTGAGCCCCGGCCGTCCCGCCACCAGTGCGATCCGCCGGTGACCGAGCCCGGCGAGATGGGTGACCAGCCGGGACATCGGTTCGGCGTTGTCGGCGCACACCTGGTCGAGCAGGGGACCCGTTTCCTTGCCGGGCGCGGCCACCAGCCGGTCCAGGAGCACCGCCGGTACGTCGTGCCGCCCGAGGTAGTCGAGCAGCCCGCGCGGATCGGCGGAGGGCGCGACGATCATGCCGTCGACCCGGCGCTCGTGCAGCAGCCGGACGACCTTGCGCTCGTGCTCCGGGTCGTCGTGCGGATCGGCGATCAGCAGGCTGTACCCGGCCTCCAGCGCGGCGGCCTCGACGCCTTGGAGGATCTCCGTGAAGTACGGGTTGCTGATCGCCGACACCGCCAGCCCGATGGACCGGGTGCGGGCCGTCACCAGGGAACGGGCCAGCGTGTTCGTGGTGTAGCCGAGCTCCTCCACGGCGTCCAGCACCGCCTGGCGGGTCTGCGGCAGTACCGGCCGGGTGCCGTTCAGGACGTGCGAGACCGTGGCCACAGAGACACCGGCGCACCGCGCGACGTCCGCCATGGTCGCCATGAACGTTCCCTCCTCCGCTTCCGGCGGGGAACGTATCGCATTCGGCGGCCGGCGTAAACGTTTGCGCAAGCGTTTACGTCACAGCCGCCCCATCCGTCCCGTGGCAGCGGCCGGACCCCGGCCGCCCCAGCGGATCCCGTGGCCCGCGTGGCTACTCCCAGTCCCAGCCGATCCCCAGGAACCCCGCCCGTACCCGGGGCTCGACCAGGTGCACCGACCGGTGCCGACCGCTCAGCGCCAGGTCCTGGCACGCGCTGCGGGGCGCCGCAGCCGAGTGCTGGGCGAAGCGGTGGCACCGCACCGGCAGGGCCGCCGCGTCGAAGCGCACCTGGAGGGCGTACTGCCCACCGGGGCAGTCGAAACCGCGCACGTACTCGCGTGACGGACCCGCCGTGCCGTCCTCGACGCCGTAGCGGAACAGGAAGGTGTCGCCGGCCCGCAGCCGGGTGTCGAAGAGCAGCTCGGCCGCGAGGACTCCCGTGTCACGGTGCCAACGAACCCGTCCGATGCGGCAGTTCTCCAGGGCGTGCACCCGCATGCGCTCCGGTGCGGCCCCCCGGTCGCCGTGGTGGACGGCCACGAAACGGTCGATGCCGTCCCGGTGGGCGCGCACGATGTGGTGCGACTCGCGCTCGGCCAGCTCGCGTCGCGCCCCGATCCGGAGCCGGTCGTGGTGGCCGAGGGAGTGCAGTCCCCCGTCCGGCGGGCAGTCCAGTTCCGCCAGCAACTGGTCCAGGACGCCGGACGCCTCGACGAGGGAGCGGTAGGAGCGGGCGGCGGACCTCAGCCCCGACGGGCTCTCCCCGGACTCGGCGAGCAGCCGGATCAGCGACTCCTCGGGAAGCTCCAGGATCTCCTCCAGCGCGCGCACGGCCCGCAGCGACTCGGGGCGCTGCGGACGCCGGGCCCCCTGCTGCCAGTAACTCAGGCTTGTGACGCCGACCTTCACACCGTGGCGGGACAGATGGTGCTGCACGCGCTGCAGGGGCAGACCGCGGGCGGCGATCGCGGCCCGCAGGGCGACATGGAAGGGGCCGCCCCGCAGGGCCGAGTCCAGTTCCGCGGTGGCGACGTCCGCGTGCTGTGGGGCGTGCGGCATGCAGGGGCCTCTTCTCTGAGTCGGCAACGGCTGGTCAGACCGCTCGCGCGAGGCCCTCCCGTAGGCGCGGGCAGGTCTTCACATCCGTACGCCGTCGTTCAGGGCCCGAGTTCCCCCGCATTGAAGCGTGTTGACCCGGTCCCGACAACACCTGATGCCGGACAGTGACTCAGGTCCTGCCGGCCGGCCCGGTTCCGGACGCGCGAACGCCCGGGGCGTGCGCCCCGGGCGTTCGTGGTGGACGTGTGCTGTTAGGAGTGGTCGTTTCCACCCTGCTCCCGCAGAGCCAGGCGCTTGGCCCGCACGATGTCGGGATCGCGCGGGTCCAGGGCGTCGGGCAGCGCGAACGGCTCGTCCGCGTACCGGCGGGCACGGACCGTCCGCCGGGTTTTCTCGATCCGCATCCGCTTCATCTGCGCAGCCCTCCGACCCGTGGCCCGCCCGCTCCCCACCGGAAACGGCCGGTCCGCACCGACAACCTGTGCCTGCACCGGCACGGACTCCGCCCACCGGGCGTCGCAGTGTGCCGTGGGTGAGCCACATTCCCGCTACCGGTGGCCCGTAACCCCCGGGCGGCCCATGCCGTTGGAAACTGCCCGCCGCCGGGCCCCTGATCCTGCCCCTCCGCCGCGTCTGACTGTCGGTGCTCGCCAGTAGGGTGTGAGACATGGCCGACCCCTCCAGCTACCGCCCCAAACCGGGTGAGATCCCCGACTCGCCGGGGGTCTACAGGTTCCGTGACGAGCACCGCCGGGTGATCTACGTCGGAAAGGCGAAGAGCCTGCGCCAGCGCCTGGCGAACTACTTCCAGGACCTGGCGGGCCTGCACCCGCGCACCCGCTCCATGGTCACCACGGCCGCGTCCGTGGAGTGGACGGTGGTGTCCACGGAGGTCGAGGCGCTCCAGCTGGAGTACTCGTGGATCAAGGAGTACGACCCCCGGTTCAACGTCAAGTACCGCGACGACAAGAGCTACCCCTACCTCGCGGTGACGATGAACGAGGAGTACCCGCGCGTACAGGTGATGCGCGGTCACAAGAAGAAGGGCGTCCGCTATTTCGGGCCCTACGCGCACGCGTGGGCGATCCGCGACACCGTCGACCTGCTGCTGCGCGTCTTCCCCGTGCGCACCTGCTCCGCGGGCGTGTTCAAGAACGCCGCCCGCACCGGCCGCCCCTGTCTCCTCGGCTACATCGGCAAGTGCTCGGCTCCGTGCGTGGACCGGGTCTCCGCCGAGGAGCACCGGGAACTGGCCGACGAGTTCTGCGACTTCATGACCGGCCGTACGAACACGTACATCCGCCGGCTGGAGAAGCAGATGGCGGAAGCGGCCGACGAGATGGAGTACGAGCGGGCCGCCCGGCTGCGCGACGACATCGGGGCCCTGCGCAAGGCCATGGAGAAGAGTGCGGTCGTGCTCGCCGACGCCACCGACGCCGACCTGATCGCGGTCGCCGAGGACGAGCTGGAGGCGGCCGTCCAGATCTTCCACGTGCGCGGCGGACGCGTGCGCGGCCAGCGCGGCTGGGTCACCGACAAGGTGGAGGAGATCACCACCGGCGCCCTCGTCGAGCACGCCCTGCAGCAGCTGTACGGCGAGGAGACGGGCGACGCCGTCCCCAAGGAGGTCCTGGTCCCGGCCCTGCCCGACCCCGTCGAGCCGGTCCAGGAGTGGCTCACCGGCCGGCGCGGCTCCGGCGTGTCCCTGCGCATCCCGCAGCGCGGCGACAAGAAGGCCCTCATGGAGACCGTGCAGCGCAACGCGCAGCAGGCGCTCGTGCTGCACAAGACCAAGCGCGCGTCCGACCTGACCACGCGCTCGCGTGCCCTGGAGGAGATCGCCGACGCCCTCGACCTGGACAGCGCCCCGCTCAGGATCGAGTGCTACGACATCTCCCACCTCCAGGGAGACGACGTCGTGGCGTCCATGGTCGTCTTCGAGGACGGGCTGGCCCGCAAGAGCGAGTACCGCCGCTTCCAGATCAAGGGCTTCGCCGGGCAGGACGACGTCCGCTCCATGCACGAGGTGATCACCCGCCGCTTCCGGCGCTACCTCGCCGAGAAGGAGAAGACGGGGGAGTGGACCGACGGCGAGAACGCCGCGGCATCCGTGACGGACGACGGGACCCCCGCGGCTCCCGTGACCGGCGACGGGACCCCCGCGGCTCCCGTGGCGGACAGCGAGAACGCCGCGGCACCCATGACCGACGGCAACGGCGAGATCGTCGGGACCGGTCCCACCGAGGACGACGGCCGCCCCAAGAAGTTCGCCTACCCGCCCCAGCTCGTGGTCGTCGACGGCGGCGCCCCGCAGGTCGCCGCCGCCCGGCGCGCCCTGGACGAACTAGGCATCGACGACATCGCGGTGTGCGGCCTCGCCAAGCGCCTTGAGGAGGTCTGGCTGCCCGGCGACGACGACCCGGTGGTCCTGCCCCGCACCAGCGAGGGCCTGTATCTGCTCCAGCGTGTCCGTGACGAGGCCCACAGGTTCGCGATCACCTACCAGCGCACCAAGCGGTCCAAGCGCTTCCGCTCCAGCCCTCTGGACGACGTCCCCGGCCTCGGGGACACGCGCAGGCAGGCACTTCTGAAGCACTTCGGTTCGTTGAAGAAACTGCGATCCGCCACGATCGACCAGATCTGCGAGGTCCCCGGCATAGGCCGTAAGACGGCCGAGACGATCGCCGTGGCCCTCGCCGCCTCGGCCCCGGCCGCACCCGCCGTCAACACGGCGACCGGAGAGATCATCGAAGAGGAACCAGGCACCATGGGTTCCAGTGGGGAACCCGTGGCAGCGGGCGCCCCGGACGAACGACGGGGGCAGGAGACATGAATGTGAACGAGCACGACGGGCAACACGAGCAAGCCGGAGACGGAGCACAGGTGAGTACGGGCACCCCCAACGACAAGGCCCAGGTCCCGGACGCGGCCATCCCCGAGTTGGTGATCATCTCCGGCATGTCCGGAGCCGGGCGCTCCACGGCCGCGAAGTGTCTGGAGGACCTCGGCTGGTTCGTCGTCGACAACCTGCCGCCCGCGCTGATCCCCACCATGGTGGAGCTCGGCGCCCGCTCCCAGGGCAACGTGGCGAGGATCGCCGTCGTCGTCGACGTCCGCGGCCGCCGCTTCTTCGACAACCTCCGCGAGTCCCTCGCCGACCTGGAGGCGAAGAACGTCACACGGCGGATCGTCTTCCTGGAGTCCTCCGACGAGGCCCTGGTCCGCCGCTTCGAGTCGGTGCGCCGCCCGCACCCCCTCCAGGGCGACGGCCGCATCGTCGACGGCATCGCCGCCGAACGCGAGCTGCTGCGCGAGCTGCGGGGCGACGCCGACCTGGTCATCGACACCTCCAGCCTGAACGTGCACGAGCTGCGCGCCAAGATGGACGCCCAGTTCGCCGGCGAGGAGGAGCCGGAGCTGCGGGCGACGGTCATGTCGTTCGGCTACAAGTACGGCCTCCCGGTCGACGCCGACCTCGTCGTCGACTGCCGCTTCCTGCCGAACCCGCACTGGGTCCCGGAGCTGCGCCCCTTCACGGGCCTCAACGAGGAGGTCTCCGGGTACGTCTTCAACCAGCCCGGAGCCAAGGAGTTCCTCGACCGCTACACCGAGCTGCTCCAGCTCATCGCCACCGGCTACCGCCGTGAGGGCAAGCGCTACGTGACCATCGCGGTGGGCTGCACGGGCGGCAAGCACCGCTCGGTCGCCATGTCGGAGAAGCTCGCGGCCCGGCTCGCGGCCGAGAGCGTGGAGACGGTGGTCGTCCACCGGGACATGGGACGCGAATGACACGACGTACTCCCCGGCTGAGCCGGCTGCGCCGGGTGGTGCCCGAAGGCAACGGAGACAAGGGCACCACCGGCGGAAAGAGCAGCCGGCCCGCCGAGGCCCGGGGCGGCAGACCGCGCCGCCGGGGCACCCAGCCCAAGGTCGTCGCCCTCGGCGGCGGCATGGGGCTGTCCGCCTCGCTCGCCGCACTGCGCCGGATCACCGGTGACCTCACCGCCGTCGTCACCGTGGCCGACGACGGCGGCTCCAGCGGCCGGCTGCGCGACGAGCTGGGCGTGCTTCCGCCCGGGGACCTGCGCAAGGCGCTGGCCGCACTGTGCGGCGACGACGACTGGGGCCAGACCTGGGCCCGGGTCATCCAGCACCGCTTCCAGTCCCAGGGCGACCTGCACGAGCACGCGGTCGGCAACCTGCTGATCGTCGCCCTGTGGGAGCAGCTCGGCGACCATGTCCAGGCCCTCGACCTGGTCGGACGGCTGCTGGGCGCCCAGGGCAGGGTGCTGCCGATGTCCGCCGTGCCCCTGGAGCTCCAGGCCCTGGTCAAGGGCCATGACCCGGAGCGTCCGGAGGAGGTCGACACGGTCCGCGGCCAGGCGACCGTCGCCCTCACCCCCGGCGAGGTGCAGTCCGTGCACCTCGTGCCGAACGACCCGCCGGCCGTGCCCGAGGCGGTCGAGGCCGTCCTGGACGCCGACTGGGTCGTGCTCGGCCCCGGCTCCTGGTTCTCCTCGGTCATTCCGCACCTGCTCGTGCCCGAGCTGCTGGACGCGCTCACGCAGACGAAGGCCCGCCGGGTACTCTCCCTGAACCTCGCGCCGCAGCCCGGAGAAACCGAGGGCTTCTCCCCGCAGCGTCATTTGGAGGTTTTGGGACGACACGCCCCTAAACTCGCCCTGGACGTGGTGCTGGCCGACGAGGCCGCCGTGCCCGACCGCGACTCCCTGACCGATGCCGCCAAGCGGTTCGGGGCCGCGGTCGAGCTGGCGCCCGTGGCCAGACCCGACGGAACCCCGAGGCACGACCCGGAGCTGTTGGCCGCCGCGTACGACCGTATTTTTCGGATGCATGGAAGGATCGGCCCATGGCGATGACGGCAGCGGTGAAGGACGAGATCTCCCGGCTCCCCGTCACCCGGACCTGCTGCAGAAAGGCGGAGGTCTCCGCCATCCTGCGGTTCGCCGGCGGCCTCCACCTGGTGAGCGGTCGGATCGTGATCGAGGCGGAGCTGGACACGGCCATGGCGGCCCGCCGTCTCAAGCGGGACATCCTGGAGATCTTCGGCCACGGCTCCGAGCTGATCGTGATGGCTCCCGGCGGGCTGCGCCGCGGCTCGCGCTACGTGGTGCGGGTGGTGGCGGGCGGCGACCAGCTGGCCCGCCAGACCGGCCTGGTCGACGGGCGGGGCCGCCCGATCCGCGGCCTGCCCCCGCAGGTGGTCTCGGGGGCCACCTGCGACGCCGAGGCCGCCTGGCGTGGCGCGTTCCTGGCGCACGGCTCGCTCACCGAGCCGGGCCGCTCGTCCTCCCTGGAGGTGACCTGCCCGGGCCCCGAGGCCGCGCTCGCCCTGGTCGGCGCCGCCCGCCGGCTGTCGATCGCCGCCAAGGCCCGCGAGGTGCGCGGCGTGGACCGCGTCGTCGTCCGCGACGGTGACGCGATCGGTGCGCTGCTGACCCGCCTCGGCGCGCACGAGTCGGTGCTGGCCTGGGAGGAGCGCCGGATGCGCCGCGAGGTGCGCGCCACGGCGAACCGCCTCGCCAACTTCGACGACGCCAACCTGCGCCGCTCGGCCCGCGCGGCCGTCGCCGCCGGGGCGCGGGTGCAGCGCGCCCTGGAGATCCTCGCCGACGACGTGCCCGAGCACCTCGCCGCCGCCGGCCGGCTGCGCATGGAGCACAAGCAGGCCTCCTTGGAGGAACTGGGCGCGCTCGCCGACCCGCCGCTGACCAAGGACGCCGTCGCCGGCCGGATCCGCCGCCTGCTGGCCATGGCCGACAAGCGCGCCTCCGACCTCGGTATCCCGGGCACGGAGGCCAACCTCAGCGAGGAGCTGGCCGACAACCTGGTGGGCTGACCCCACACCACGTCAAAAAGCCGGTGCCGAGGCCCATTTGGGTGACCGGCACCGGTTTTCGCGTGTCGCTGAGGCACCCTTGACTCGATCATGCTCTGTCATGAGCCTGGCATCTGTTCGCTGCTGTGGCGGACCTACGCTAGGGGGGTTCATGAGACGAAGAGCGAGATCGATCCTCGCTGTCGGCGCGCTCCTGATCGGCGGAGCGAGCTTCGCGCCCATCGCCCAGGCACAACCGGGGAGCTCCACCCCGTCCGACCCGGAGGAAGTCAAGGTCTTCCGGGCCGACGTCGACCAGAAGCAGGTACCCCTGCTGCTGGCGGCCGGCCAGGACGGTCACGAACTGAGCGAGCGGGTGCCCGCGAAGGGCACCGCGACCGTCGAGGTCTATCTGACGGACCAGCAGGCGAAGAAGCTGGAGAAACAGGGCGTCGACCTCACCGAGCACCAACTCTCCAGCCGGGCCGCGGCCCGGGTCGAGAACGCCGCCGAGGGCGTGTTCCGCCCGTACAGCGGCAAGGGCGGGCTGCGGGAAGAACTCCTGCGCACCGCCCAGGAGAACCCGGACCTCACCAAGGTCGTCTCCATCGGCAAGACGGTCAAGGGCCAGGACGTCCTCGCGCTGAAGCTCACCAAGGGCGCGAAGAAGACGAAGGACGGCTCCAAGCCCTCGGTCCTCTACATGTCCAACCAGCACGCGCGCGAGTGGATCACGCCGGAGATGACCCGGCGTCTGATGCACCACTACCTGGACAACTACAAGAAGGACCGGCGCGTCAAGAAGATCGTCGACTCCACCGAACTGTGGTTCCTGCTGTCGGCCAACCCCGACGGCTACGACTACACCTTCGCGGACCCCGCCAACCGCCAGTGGCGCAAGAACCTGCGCGACGTCAACGGCGACGGTGCCATCACCACCGGCGACGGTGTCGACCTCAACCGCAACTTCGCCTACAAGTGGGGCTACGACGACGAGGGTTCGTCCCCCAACCCCACCAGCCAGACCTACCGCGGCGCGGGCCCGGGCTCCGAGCCGGAGACGAAGGCCCTGGACGCCTTCCAGAAGCGGATCGGCTTCACGTACGGCATCAACTACCACTCCGCCGCCGAACTCCTCCTCTACGGGGTCGGCTGGCAGGTGGCCACCCAGACCCCGGACGACGTCCTGTACAGGGCGCTCGCCGGAACACCCGAGAACTCCGCGATCCCGGGCTACCACCCGCAGATCTCGTCCGAGCTGTACACCACCAACGGTGAAGCGGACGGCCACGCGGCCAACGTCAACGGTCTGGCGATGTTCACCCCCGAGATGTCGACCTGCCAGACGGCCTCCGACCTGGACCCGAACGACGAATGGAAGGCCTCCGACTGCCAGTCGGTCTTCACCTTCCCGGACGACGAGAAGCTGATCCAGCAGGAGTTCGCCAAGAACGTCCCGTTCGCGCTCTCCGTCGCCGAGTCCGCCGCACACCCGGACCGGCCGTCCTCGTCGGTCGGCCTGAGCGCCGCCGACTTCACCCCGGCCGCGTTCACCACGTCGTTCTCCCGCGGCGCCGACCAGGAGGTCTCCGTCGTCGTACGGAAGTCGGTGCGCGACAAGGAACTCAAGTACCGCGTCAACGGCGGCCGCACCTGGGACATGGCGCTCAAGCCCTGGAAGGGCGGCGAGACCTACGGCGGTGAGGACAACCTCTACTTCGACGAGTACCGGGCCAAGGTCAGGGACGGCGAACCGGGCGACAAGGTCGAGGTGTGGTTCACCGGCGAGGCGAAGAACGGCAAGAAGCTCTCCAGCGAGCGCTTCACCTACACCGTCGCCGAGCGGCCCCGGGCGAACACCCTCGTGGTCGCCGAGGAGGGCGTCGCCGCCACGCAGGCGCAGACCTATGTGGACGCGCTCAAGGCGAGCGGCCGCAAGGCGGTCGTCTGGGACGTGGCCAAGCAGGGCGTGCCGGACGCACTGGGTGTGCTGGGCCACTTCGACACCGTCGTCCACTACACGGGCGCGAGCGTCCCTGGTAACGCGACCCAGCTCCAGCTGCGGGCCTACCTCAACGAGGGCGGCCGGCTGATCGAGGCCGGAGAGCAGGCCGGCGGCAACGTCGACCTCGGCGGCGGTGTGCTGTCGAACGACTTCAGCCAGTACTACCTGGGCGCCTACACCCGCACCTCCACCCCCGGGGCCACCGGCTTCACCGGCTCCGGCGACCTGAGCGGCGTCACCAGCCCGCTGGGTGCCGCCCCCGGCAACCCTCTGGACAAGGCCGGCACCTACAGCGTCACCTCCGACGAACTGCGCACCGACACGTTCCCGCAGTTCGCGAGCCGGGGCGCCGGCCGGTTCGCCGGCACGGTCAGCCCGTACGGGCCGTACGCGGGCTCATCTATGGCCGCAGCCGTCCACACCGACGACGCCTACAAGCGCCTCACCCGCACAGTGGACCTCACCGGTACCACCGCGGCCGAGCAGCCGACCCTGCGCACCCAGCTCCTCTGGGACACCGAGCCCGGCTACGACCACGCCATCATCGAGGCCCGCACCACGGGCGCCGACGACTGGACGACCCTGCCCGAGGCGGGCGGCGCCACCGAGGCCACCGTGCCGGCGGAGTGCCAGGGCGGCTTCTACGTCGGCGAGCACCCCTGGCTGAAGCACTACCTGACGGTGGCGGCCGACGGCTGCACCGCGACCGGCACCACCGGCACGTGGAACAGCCTCACCGGTGCCTCCAACGGCTGGCAGCGGGTCGACTTCGACCTGAGCGCCTACGCCGGCAAGACCGTCGAGCTCTCCATCAGCTACGTCACCGACCCGGGCAGCGGCGGGCACGGCGTCCTCGCCGACGACGCCTCGCTCGTCGTCGGCGGCACGGCGAAGGAGACCGAGGGCTTCGAGACCTCACTCGGGGCCTGGAAGGTGGCCGGACCGCCCGCGGGCAGCCCGGCCGTCCTCAAGGACTGGGCCCGCACCGGCGCCCTGTTCCAGACGTACGGCGCGGTCACCACGGACGACACCGTGCTGCTGGGCTTCGGCCTGGAGCACGTCACCACCGCGGCCGACCGGGCGGCGCTGATGAGGAAGGCACTCGCTTCCCTCGACGGGTGAGTTCCCTGGTCAACAGGGAACCCGTCAGGTAGCGAAATCGAGTGATCTTGCTTGCGGCGGTGGGCGGTCCGTACCCCTACTGGCGGGTACGGACCGCCCTGCCGTGTATGAGGCATCTGGATGTCACCACCAGCCCTTCAGGGAGGTAGGGTCGTAGGCGGTCGGGGACATCCCAAACAGAGCTCGCCGGCACTTCATGGCCGGCGTACCAACGAGGAGATCGGTTCGTGACGATCCGCGTAGGCATCAACGGCTTCGGCCGCATCGGTCGTAACTACTTCCGCGCGCTCCTGGAGCAGGGTGCAGACATCGAGATCGTGGCTGTCAACGACCTGGGTGACACCGCGACCACCGCCCACCTGCTGAAGTACGACACGATCCTGGGCCGCCTCAAGCAGGAGGTCACCCACACCGCCGACACGATCACCGTCGACGGCAAGACGATCAAGGTCCTGGCCGAGCGCAACCCCGCCGACATCCCGTGGGGCGAGCTGGGCGTCGACATCGTCATCGAGTCGACCGGCATCTTCACCAAGAAGGCCGACGCCGAGAAGCACATCGCCGGTGGCGCGAAGAAGGTCCTCATCTCGGCTCCGGCCAAGGACGAGGACGTCACCATCGTGATGGGCGTCAACCAGGACAAGTACGACCCGGCGAACCACCACGTCATCTCCAACGCCTCCTGCACCACCAACTGTGTGGCGCCGATGGCGAAGGTCCTCGACGAGAACTTCGGCATCGTCAAGGGCCTGATGACGACGGTGCACGCGTACACCAACGACCAGCGGATCCTGGACTTCCCGCACAAGGACCTGCGTCGCGCGCGTGCCGCCGCCGAGAACATCATTCCGACCACCACGGGCGCCGCCAAGGCCACCGCGCTGGTCCTGCCGCAGCTCAAGGGCAAGCTGGACGGCATCGCGATGCGCGTCCCGGTCCCGACCGGCTCGGTCACCGACCTGGTCCTGGAGCTCGGGCGCGAGGTCACCAAGGAAGAGGTCAACGCCGCCTTCCAGAAGGCCGCGGAGGGCGAGCTCAAGGGCATCCTCGAGTACACCGAGGACCCGATCGTCTCCTCCGACATCGTCAACGCCCCGGCGTCCTGCACCTTCGACTCCTCCCTGACCATGGTCCAGGAGGGCAAGAGCGTGAAGGTCATCGGCTGGTACGACAACGAGTGGGGCTACTCCAACCGCCTCGTGGACCTTACGGTCTTCGTCGGCAACCAGCTCTGATCAACCCAGCAGGCACGTCCATGTGAGAGCAGGGCTCGGGCGGCGCGAGGACGCGCCGTCCGAGCCCTGACTCACGTACAGATCAGAGCTGTTCGATCACGAGCGCTTCCGAGCGATCACGAGCTCTTTCAGGAGTCCCCTTCATGAAGACGATCGACGAACTCCTCTCCGGGGGAGTGGCGGGCAAGCGGGTCTTCGTCCGCGCCGACCTGAACGTGCCGCTGGACGGCACGCGCATCACCGACGACGGCCGCATCCGCGCCGTGCTGCCCACGGTCAAGGCCCTCGCCGACGCGGGCGCCCGGGTCGTCGTGGCCTCCCACCTGGGCCGCCCCAAGGGCGCCCCGGACCCGGCCTTCTCCCTCGCCCCGGCCGCCGCGCGCCTCGGTGAGCTCCTCGGTTCGGACGTGGCCTTCGCGACCGACACGGTCGGCGAGTCCGCCCGGGCCACCGTCGCCGGCCTCGCCGACGGCCAGGCCGCCGTCGTCGAGAACCTGCGCTTCAACGCCGGTGAGACGAGCAAGGACGATGCCGAGCGCGGCACCTTCGCCGACCAGCTCGCCGCCCTCGCGGACGTCTACGTCGGTGACGGCTTCGGCGCGGTGCACCGTAAGCACGCCTCGGTCTTCGACCTCCCGGCCCGTCTGCCGCACTACGCCGGCTACCTCATCGCAACCGAGGTCGGCGTCCTGAGGAAGCTCACCGACGACGTCAAGCGGCCCTACGCCGTCGTCCTGGGCGGCGCCAAGGTCTCCGACAAGCTCGCCGTGATCGACCAGCTGCTCGGCAAGGCCGACCGCCTGCTCATCGGCGGCGGCATGGTCTTCACCTTCCTCAAGGCCAAGGGGCACGAGATCGGCTCGTCCCTGGTCCAGGAGGACCAGCTCCCGGTCGTCCTGGAGTACATCGAGCGCGCCGAGAAGAACGGCGTCGAGCTGGTCCTTCCCGTGGACGTCGTGGTCGCGCCGGAGTTCCCCGACCTCAAGACCAAGGCCCCGGGCCGGCCCAGCACCGTAGCCGCCGACGCCATGCCGGCCGGCCAGATGGGCCTTGACATCGGCCCCGAGTCCCGCACGCTGTACGCCTCGAAGATCACCGACGCCGCCACCGTCTTCTGGAACGGCCCCATGGGCGTCTTCGAGCACCCCGATTTCGCCGAGGGCACCAAGGCCGTCGCCCAGGCTCTCCTCGACTCGAAGGCCTTCACGGTGGTCGGTGGTGGCGACTCCGCCGCCGCCGTCCGCATCCTGGGCTTCGACGAGAACGCATTCGGCCACATCTCGACCGGTGGCGGCGCCTCCCTCGAATACCTCGAGGGCAAGACGCTCCCCGGCCTCGCCGCACTGGAGGACTGACCCTTTATGAGCACGCGCACGCCGCTGATGGCGGGCAACTGGAAGATGAACCTCAACCACCTCGAGGCCATCGCGCACGTCCAGAAGCTCGCCTTCGCCCTGGCCGACAAGGACCACGAGGCCGTCGAGGTCGCCGTCCTGCCGCCCTTCACCGACCTGCGCTCCGTGCAGACCCTGGTCGACGGCGACAAGCTCAAGATCAAGTACGGTGCCCAGGACATCTCGGCGCACGACGGCGGTGCCTTCACCGGCGAGATCTCCGGCCCGATGCTGGCCAAGCTGAAGTGCACGTACGTGGCCATCGGCCACAGCGAGCGCCGGCAGTACCACGCCGAGACCGACGAGCTGGTGAACGCCAAGGTCAAGGCCGCGTACAAGCACGGCCTGACCCCGATCCTGTGCGTCGGCGAGGAGCTGGAGGTCCGCGAGGCGGGCAACCACGTCTCCCACACCCTCGCCCAGGTCGAGGGCGGTCTGAAGGACCTCCCCGCCGAGCAGGCAGAGACCGTCGTGATCGCCTACGAGCCCGTCTGGGCCATCGGCACCGGCAAGGTCTGCGGCGCCGAGGACGCCCAGGAGGTCTGCGCGGCGATCCGCGGCAAGATCGCCGAGCTGTACTCGCAGGACCTGGCCGGCAAGGTCCGCATCCAGTACGGCGGCTCGGTCAAGGCCGGCAACGTCGCGGAGATCATGGCCCAGGCCGACATCGACGGCGCCCTGGTCGGCGGCGCCTCGCTGGACGCCGACGAGTTCGTCAAGATCGTGCGCTTCCGCGACCAGTGAGTATGCGGTAGCGGCGATCCGTCGTACCCTTGCGGGGTCCAGCGCTGTGCTGGGCCCCGCGTCGTCCATCCGAATCCGAGGAAGTTGGTCCAGCCGTGGTTTTGGGGTTCTCGATCGCCCTGATCGTCTTCAGCCTGCTGCTGATGCTGCTGGTGCTGATGCACAAGGGGAAGGGCGGCGGCCTCTCCGACATGTTCGGTGGCGGCATGCAGTCCTCCGTCGGCGGCTCCTCGGTCGCCGAGCGCAACCTCGACCGGATCACCGTCGTGATCGGTCTGCTGTGGTTCGCGTGCATCGTCGTACTCGGCATCCTGATGAAGGTGAACAACTGAGCGAGCCACGATCCGCACGGAACTCGTACGTCGGGCCCCATGTTCGGTACGCGCAGCTGAGCGCGGCCTATCATGGGGCTTGCGTCCAGGTGTGAGGGTTGTAACTCCAATCACTGGACGCGCGTTGGGCCTTACGTAGACTGAGGCGCTCGCGGCGAAGCGGAACGCCGACTCGCTTCGCGGCACCATCACGCAGGGAGTTACGACCGTGGCAAGTGGCAACGCGATCCGGGGAAGCCGGGTCGGGGCGGGGCCGATGGGCGAGGCCGAGCGCGGCGAGTCCGCGCCGCGGCTGCGCATCTCCTTCTGGTGCTCCAACGGACACGAGACCCAGCCGAGCTTCGCCAGCGACGCGCAGGTGCCCGACACCTGGGACTGTCCTCGCTGCGGCTTCCCGGCGGGCCAGGACCGGGACAACCCGCCGGACCCGCCACGCACCGAGCCCTACAAGACCCACCTGGCGTACGTGCGGGAGCGGCGCAGCGACGCGGACGGCGAGGCGATCCTCGCCGAGGCGCTCGCCAAACTGCGGGGCGAGATCTAGAAGTCGAGACCGGCCGGGCACCGACAGGTGCCCGGCCGGAGTTGCTCGCGGACCGATTGTCAGTGGTGCCCTCTACGGTTTGTGCATCGGACGAACCATGAGGGGGAACAGTGGCGACGGGCGAGGTGGGCGGGGGTACCTCCCTGCTCGAAAGGCTTGGCGGAGTCCGCGCGCCCGCGTGGCGCGGGGGGTTCGGGCGGCTGTGGAGCGCCGCCGTCCTGTCCAGCTTCGGTGACGCCTTGCGGACGGCGGCACTGCCCCTGGTGGCCGTCACACTGACCGACGATCCGCTGCTCATAGCCTCCGTCACGGCCTGCGGTTATCTGCCCTGGATCGTCTTCGGCCTGCTCGGCGGGGCCGTCGCCGACCGGGTGGACCAGCGGCGGGCCATGTGGATGGTGGAGGTCTCACGTGGGCTGCTGGTCGCCGCCTTCGCGGTGGTCGTCGCCCTCGGCCACGCCTCGATCGCCCTGCTGATCGTGCTGGCCTTCGCGCTGACCACCCTCCAGACCCTCTTCGACAACGCCGCCACCGCGCTGCTGCCCGCCCTGGTCGACCGCGACGCGCTGGGCAGTGCCAACGCCCGGCTGCTGACCGGCCAGCGCATCGCGGGCGGCCTGCTGGGCGGGCCGGTCGTGCCGCTGCTGCTGGCCGCCGGGGTGGCGGTGCCGTTCGCGGCGGACGCGGTGACCTTCCTGGTGGCCGCCGCGCTCATCGCCACGCTGCCGGCCGCCGGGCCGGACCGTGAGCCGCGGCCGACGGGCAGCACCCTGCGACGGGACATCGCCGAGGGGCTGCGCGTCCTGACCCGCGACAAGGCCCTGCGCGGACTGTGCGCCGCCACCGCCCTGTGCAACATCGGCATGGGCGCCCTCATCGCCACCCTCGTGATCCTGGTGACCGGCTGGCTCGACGCGGGCAACACCGGATACGCGGTGGCGATGACCGCGTACACGGTCGGCAGCCTGGCCGGGGGAGCGGCGGGCGGCCGACTCGTCACCTGCTTCGGACGGATGCGCCTGGTGCTCGCCGCCGGGACGTCGCAGACCGCCGCCCTCCTCGTCATGGGCTCGGTGCGCAGCATGGTCGCGCTGGTGTCCGCCCTGGCCGTCTTCGGGTTCATGGGGATGGTGTGGAACGTCAACACCACGACGCTGATGCAGCAGCGCACCCCCGTCGAGCTGCTGGGCCGCGTGAGCTCCGCCTTCCGGACACTCGCGGTCGCGGGCGCGCCCCTGGGCGCGCTGCTGGGCGGAGCCGTCGCCGGCGCCTGGGGGGAGAACACCACCGCGCTGCTCGCGGCCGCCTTCTTCGTCCTGTCCGTCACCGCGCTGATACCCGCGCGCCGGTCGGACGTACCTGTTGTTGCGCCGGACGACGGCGCGACGACAGGCCACGGCAACCGCTGATCAATTAGGTTGGACCGGCAGCGGGGCAGGTACGCGGCAGCACAGGCAGGCAAGGAAGAAGGCTGAAGTCCCAGATGAACGCAGACGGCCGTACCAGACTCAACCAGACGCCCGAGTGGACGGCACTGGCCAAGCACCGTGAGGAGCTGGGCGACGTCCGGTTGCGCGAGCTGTTCGCCGCCGATGCCGGCCGTGGCACGGGGTACACCCTCCGGGTCGGCGACCTGTACGTCGACTACTCCAAGCACCTCGTCACCGACGACACCCTGCGGCTGCTGCGCGAACTGGCCGCCGCCACCGGCGTCTTCGGGCTCCGGGACGCCATGTTCCGCGGCGAGAAGATCAACACCACGGAGGACCGGGCCGTGCTGCACACCGCGCTGCGCGCCCCGCGGGACGCGGTGATCGAGGTCGACGGCGAGAACGTGGTGCCGGACGTTCATGCCGTGCTCGACAAGATGGCCGCCTTCGCGGACCGCGTGAGGTCGGGCGAGTGGACCGGTCACACCGGCAAGCGGATCCGGAACATCGTCAACGTCGGCATCGGCGGCTCCGACCTCGGCCCCGCAATGGCGTACGAGGTGCTGCGGGCCTTCACGGACCGCTCGCTGACGGTGCGTTTCGTGTCGAACGTGGACGGCGCCGACCTGCACGAGGCGGTCCGGGACCTCGACCCGGCACAGACGCTGTTCGTCATCGCGTCCAAGACCTTCACCACCATCGAGACGGTCACCAACGCCACGTCCGCCCGTTCCTGGCTGCTGGACGCGCTCGGTGACGACGCCGCCGTCGCCAAGCACTTCGTGGCGTTGTCGACGAACGCCGAGAAGGTCGCCGAGTTCGGCATCGACACGGCCAACATGTTCGAGTTCTGGGACTGGGTCGGTGGCCGCTACTCCTACGACTCCGCCATCGGCCTGGCCCTGATGATCGCCATCGGCCCGGACCGCTTCCGCGAGATGCTCGACGGGTTCCGCATCGTCGACGAGCACTTCCGGACCGCACCCGCCGAGTCCAACGTGCCGCTGCTGCTGGGCCTGCTGGGCATCTGGTACGGCAACTTCCACGACGCCCAGTCGCACGCGGTGCTGCCCTACAGCCACTATCTGTCCAAGTTCACCGCCTACCTCCAGCAGCTCGACATGGAGTCCAACGGCAAGTCGGTGGACCGCGACGGGAAGCCAGTGGAGTGGCAGACCGGGCCGGTGGTGTGGGGCACGCCGGGCACCAACGGGCAGCATGCCTACTACCAGCTGATCCATCAGGGCACGAAGCTCATCCCGGCGGACTTCATCGGCTTCGCGCGGCCGGTCGGCGAGCTGAGCGAGCAGCTGAAGGCGCAGCACGACCTGCTGATGGCCAACTTCTTCGCGCAGACGCAGGCGCTGGCCTTCGGCAAGACCCCCGAGGAGGTGCGGGCCGAGGGAGTGCCGGAGGAACTGGTGCCGCACAAGACGTTCCAGGGCGACCACCCGACGACCACGATCCTCGCGCCCGAGCTGACGCCCTCCGTCCTCGGTCAGCTGGTCGCCCTCTACGAGCACAAGGTGTTCGTGCAGGGCGCGGTGTGGAACATCGACTCCTTCGACCAGTGGGGCGTGGAGCTGGGCAAGGTCCTAGCCAAGCGCGTCGAGCCCGCCCTGACCGAGGGCGCCGAAGTCGAGGGCCTGGACGCCTCCACCAAGGCGCTGGTCGCCACGTACCGGGAGCTGCGCGGCCGGTAGTCACGGCCGGGCGGGAGGCGGGCGGCAGCGCGCCGTCCGCTTCCCGTAGACTCCCGGACGATCATCACGGCGAGTGCTCGGGGGAGCGCGAAGTGGCACGCACACGCGGAAGTTGGACCGGCGGCACGCTGACGGCAGGGTCCGTTCTGAAACCCCAGGACGTGGCCCGGGCGGTGTTCCACCCCGCCTGGATCCCGCAGCCGCTCGACCCGTCCGTGGAGCGGCTGAAACGGTTCCGTGTCCTCGCCGGGGCGGTCGCCTCGCTCGGTGTCTACACCTTCGTCGAAGGCGGCTTCGACCTCACCGAGCTGCTGGAGAACGCGATGACGGCCTCCGTCGTCCTGCTCTTCCTCACCCCGCTCACGGTCGGGGTGATGCTGTGGGTCTGGCGGCGCGGCGGCACGGTCCGGCAGTTGCGGAGGCCGTTGCTCAGCTCCCTCGCGCTGCTCGTGCTGTTCGTCGGCTGCGTGGCGACCGTCCTGCTGCTGGTGCGGACGGTGAACGCGTCCGCGAGCATCGCCGTGATCATCGGCTGCGGCATGACGATGCTGTGGCTGCTCGCCTTCACGGCCTACGGAGCCGTACGGGTGTCGGGCAACTTCTTCGGCACGGCCGCCGTGCACCGCTGCCTGCCGCCGCTGCTCGCCATGGTGACCAGCTGGCTGGTGGCCGTCCCGGACCTCGTGACCGGTGATCTGCACGGGCTCAGTCTCACCCTGGGCATCGTCTTCATCCTGGGCGCGCCGGTGACGGTCACCGCCATTGCGCTGGTGGAGATGGGGCGGCTGAAGCGGCGGTACGGAATCCGGCTGACCGCCCATCCGGCGACACACCCTCCCCTGCCCGGCCCGGTCCCGCCGATGCCCCCGGCGGGCTCGCCCCACCTGCCGCCGCAGGGGAACCCGTACGGGCATCCCTACGCGGCGAGCGGACAGCACCCGTACGCCCCGCACCCTCAGGCCCCGTACGCCCCGCACTCCCAGCACCCCCAGCACCCCTACCACCCGCAGCAGCCCTACGGAGGCTGACTCCCGGCCGGTATCGGCGGCAGGCAGGCGTCAGGCCACCGCGCTCAGCGTGTCCGCGAGGCGCCGCCGGGCGGCCCGGGCCGCGGGCAGGGCGGCCAGCGCGGCGGCGCAGAGCACCGCCGCCGCGCCGAGCAGCACCATGAGGATCGCCGAGGGCCCCTGGGCGATCCCGGAGCCGATGCCACTGGACCTGCCCTGGGCGTCGATCAGCCACCGGGCGAGGGGCAGGCCGAGGGCGATGGCGGCGAGGGCGGCAGCCAGGGCCGTGAGACCGGTGGCCGTGACAGTGATCGCCGTGATCTGCCGTGGGGACAGGCCGATGGCCTTCAGCGCCAGCAGGTCCCGTTCGCTCTCCCGGACGGTGCCGCCGATCGCGGTCAGCAGCTCGATGAGCCCGATGAGGGCGAGCACGGCGATCAGCCAGGCGACCACCGCGCGCAGCGGGGACAGGCCGTCCGCCGGGTTGGCGACCCTGTGGACGTCCAGATGGCCGTGCCCCGCCGCGGCGAGCCGGTCGGCGACCTCCTGCGGGTCGGCGCCCGGGTCCAGGCGGAGCTCGTAGAGGGTCGGGCGGAGTCCCGGGTTGTTCTCGCGGAGGGTGTCGAGGGACGTGGAGATGACCCGGCCGGCGTTCTCCGGCTCGATGCTGCGGCCCACGATGTGCAGGATCTGCGGCTGGTCGCCGACGGTCATCCGGACCCAGTCGCCCACGCGCACGTCCAGCAGGTCCAGCAGCCCCTGCCCGGCCACGGCCTCGTCGGTGGCGCGGGCGGGACGGCCCTCGGCGAGGGTGTAGGGGTAGGGGTCCTGCCGGGTGCCGAGGCCGCGCAGCGCGATGGTCGCGGTCTGGCTCGGCCCCAGGGCGGCCGTCTCGATGCCCGGGTAGGCGGCGGCCACCTCCGGGTCGCTCTGCAGGAGGGAGCGGGTCTGTTGTTCGCCCGTTCCGGCGTCGGCGCGGACGCTGAGCGTGGTGGGCAGGCCGATCCGCTCGGGCTCGCTGTGGAAGCGGTCGAGGGTGGTCCAGGCGCTCACCGCCACGACGATCAGCAGCAGGGGCAGGGTGAGCCGGGCGACGGTGGCCAGGGACCGGGGGCGGCGGGTGAACGCCCGGTGCCATCCGAGCACCAGCGCGGGCGGAATCCGTACGCCGAGGGCCCGGCGCGCCACACCGGACAGCCGTCCTCCCGAGGGCGCTGCGGATCTCGGCACCGGTACCGGCGGCACGCGCCCGGCCCGCCAGGCCGCCAGCCCGGTGGTCGCACCGATGAACAGCACCGCGCCCACCGGCACCACGAGCAGCGCCGCGGTGTGGCCGGGCAGTCCCTGCCACACGCCGACCGCGTCCCCGAGCCGCCCGGGGATCCTGCTGCCCAGGGCCTCGGCCAGAGCGGCGGCGGCCAGGGCGCCCAGCAGGGCGTAGGCGAGGTGCTGGAGCAGGAAGATGCGGACCACCTGGCCGGGGGTGAAGCCGATGGCCTTCAGGACGGACAGGTCGCGCAGGTGCCCGCGGATGCGGGTGCCGATCGCCCCGTGCACGGCGAGTCCCGCCGCGACCAGCGCACCCAGCCCGAACAGTCCCAGCACCTGACCGAGCAGCCGGTTGTCGCCCTGCGCCTCGGCCCGCGCCTGCTGCCAGGTGGAGACCTCGCCGATCGCCCCGGAGCCCAGCACGGTCACCGCGCGCTGGACGATGTACGACGTGTCGCCCGGGTCCGTCAGCCGCAGCCCGATCACCTGGCCGCCGGGATCCGGCACGGCCGACGGCAGCGCCCACACCAGGCCCGGCTGCTCACCGGGCCGGTAGCGCGGCTCGGCGCTGTCGGCGAGGCCCACGACGGTCAGCTCGCGAGCGGTGCCGGGCACGTCGAGGGTGTCGCCGGGCCCGGCCAGCAGGGCCCGGGCGAGGCGGCTCTCCAGGACCACACCGTTCGGATGCGACGGGGTCGGCCAGTGCCCGGAGACCAGCGGCGGGCGGCCGTCGGAGGACCCTTCCGGCATGCCCCGCAGTTCCACGGCGGCACGGCTGCCGCGTGCGGAGACGGTGGTGGCGGCGCTGGGATAGGGGCCGACGACGGATTCCACACCGTCCAGACCGGCCAGCTTCCCGGTGTCGGCCGCCGTGTCCGTGTGCAGCCACACGTGCGCGCCGTGCGACTGCGTGAAGACGCGCTGCCAGGGGTTGGTCGCGTAGCCGAACAGGGCCGTGGCCAGCAGCAGGGAGGCGACGATGCCGGCGGTGGCGAGGACGAGGAACAGCGCCTCGCCGCGGTGCGTGCGCAGATCGGAGTGGGCCCAGCGCAGGGTGGCTCGCATACGGGTCAGCCCCTCCGGGGATCGTCGTGCACCCGCATGTCAGTCCTTCAGCTCCAGCACACCGGATATGCCGGAGCGGCGCGGCGGGGTGCCGCCGCCGTCGAGAGCCGCGTCGTCGGCGATCCTGCCGTCGAAGAAGCTGATGACCCGGTCCGCGGAGCTCGCCAGCCGGGCGTCATGGGTGACCAGCACGATCGTCTGGCCGCGCTGGTGGAAACGGGACAGCAGCCGCATCACCTCGCGGGTGCCCTTGCTGTCGAGGCTGCCGGCGGGCTCGTCGGCCAGCAGCAGCGGCGGATGGTTGACCAGGGCCCGGGCCAGGGCGACGCGCTGCTGCTCACCGCCGGACAGCTCACCCGGCATGCTGCGCTCCTTGCCCGTCAGGCCCAGCTCGGCCAGCAGCGCCTCGCGCTCGGTGCGCGCCTGCTTCGGCGGGGTCCCGGCGAGCAGGGCGGGCAGCTCCACGTTGTCGGCGACGGACAGGTTGGAGACGAGGTTGAAGAACTGGAAGACGATGCCGATGCGCTTCCGGCGCTCCACCGCCCAGCGGGCCTCGCTGTAGGCGTCCGTGCGTTCGCCGTCGAGCCAGATGCTGCCCGCGTCCGGCCGCTGGAGCCCGCCGAGCAGATGCAGCAGCGTCGACTTGCCCGCGCCGGACGGGCCGGTGATCGCCACGAACTCGCCGGGCCGTACGCACAGGTCGACCCCGCGCACGGCGTGGGCCGGGGCGCCCTCGCCGTGGTGGGTCTTCACCAGCCCCTCGGCGCGCAGCGCAGGAGCGGGACGCTCGTCGCTCACTCCAGCTCCTCCAGCTCTTCCTGGCACCGCTCCAGCCAGTCGAGGTCGGCCTGCAGGTGCAGCATCGCGCCCTCGATCAGCAGATGGGCGATGCGGTTGTCGCGGTCTTCGGCGCCGGCCAGTTTCGACAGCTGCCGCATGGTGTTCAGGTACTGGCGCCGCTGCTGGTTGATCAGGGTGATCTGCTCGGCGAGGCCGGTCTGCGGGGCGAGCGCCAGCTTCATGAAGAAGTCGTCCCGTACCCGTGGCTCGTCCTCGGGCTCCTCGAACCAGGCGCGCAGCGCCTCCCGCCCGGCGTCGGTGAGGTGGTAGACCTTTTTGTTGGGCCGGCTGGACTGCGCCACGTCCTCGCCCTCGATCAGTCCCGACTTCTCGAGGCGGCCGAGGGTCACATAGATCTGGCCGACGTTCGGCTGAGGGTACGCGGAGCCCAGCAGTTGCTCAAGGTCCTGCTTGAGCTCGTAGCCGTGGGCGGGCCCGCGGGCGAGGAGGGCCAGGAGGGGCAGGCGCACGCGTGCAGTCCTCCTGTCCGGTCCAATGTGCTCCAGGCCCTAGTATCGCCCATACCTAACAGGTATACATGGCCTCTGTTCCGGGCAAGGGTGCCCAGCGCCGGTGTACAGGGAGGAACCTATGCGGTGGATCCATGCCGCGGGTAGGGGCCTTCTCGTTCTCGTCGTGGTCCTGACAGGCTACGTCGCCGCCGGAGCGCAGGCGGGCGAGCCCTCCGGGGGCGGCCGCGGACCGCTCACCCTGGCCACCGCCGGTGACCTCACCGGCTACCTCGGCCCCCTGCTGGAGGGCTGGAACCGTACCCACCCCGGCGAGAAGGTCACCCTCGTCGAGTTGCCGGACTCGGCCGACGAGACCCAGGCCCAGATGATCACCGACCTGCGCGACGGTGACCGCAGCCGGTTCGACGTGCTCAACATCGACGTCAACTGGACCCCCGAGTTCGCCGCGGCGGGCTGGATCAGGCCACTGCCCCGGGACCGCTTCCCCCTGAAGACCTTCCTCCAGCCGGTCGTGGACACGGCGACCTATGACGGGCAGTTGTACGCCGTCCCGTACGTCACCAACGCCGGCCTGCTGCTGTACCGCAAGGACGTCCTCGCGAAGGAGGGCGTCGCACCGCCGCGTACCTGGGCGGAGCTGGAGCGGTACGCGAAGACCATCGCCCCGAAGTACGGCCTCGACGGCTACGCCGGGCAGTTCCTGCCCTACGAGGGCCTCACCGTGAACGCGGCCGAGGCCGTCTACTCGGCGGGCGGCTCGATCCTCGGCGACGAGGGCGAGCGCGTCACCGTCGACTCGGCGGCCGCGCGCGAGGGCATCGGGTTCCTGGCGCGCGGGGTGCGCGAGGGCTGGATCCCGAAGGAAGCGCTGACGTACAAGGAGGAGGAGTCCAAGCAGGCCTTCCAGGACGGCCGGCTGCTCTTCCTGCGGAACTGGCCGTACGCCTACGTCGGTGCCTCCGCCCCCGGTTCGAAGGTCGCCGGCAAGGTCGGTGCCGTGCCCCTGCCCGGCCCCGGCGGGCCGGGGACCAGCGTCCTCGGCGGCTCCAATCTGGCCGTCAGCGCGCATGCGCGCCACCCCGACTCGGCGGCCCGCCTGATCGCGTACCTCACCAGTGAAGGCGTCCAGCGGCAGGTCCTCACGCGCGGCGCGCTGCCGCCCGTGCGCGCGGATCTCTACCGGGATCCCGAGCTCATCCGCCGGTTCCCCTACCTGCCGACCCTGCGGACGAGTGTCCTCGCGGCCGAGCCGCGCCCCAAGAGCCCGCGCTACGGCCAGGTGAGCCTGGTGGTGCAGGCGGTCGTGCACGATGCGATGGCGGGGCACCAGACGCCCGCCGCGGCGGTGCGACGACTGGCGCGAGAGCTCGCCGTCGTCTCCCGCGGCTAGCGCTTTCCACGACCCTTGTAGATCCTTCCTAGTTACTTGTTAGGTAACGCGGGCGTCTCATCTCACTGACTATTGCCCCTGTGTGTCCGCATTTGGGCACTCCAGCCGCTCGATACCTTCTGCCTTTTCATTGACACCCTCTCGACACGCCTACTTAACATGCATGCATAACCGCTGCCCTCCTCAGAGACAGGTCGATGGGTTGAACAGGCACCACTGGTGGCGTGACGCAGTGATCTATCAGGTGTACGTCCGCAGCTTCCTCGACAGCACCGGCGACGGCATCGGCGACCTCGCCGGCGTCCGGGCCGGACTGCCGTACCTCAAGAAGCTCGGCGTCGACGGGATCTGGCTGAGCCCCTTCTATCCCTCGCCGCAGCACGACCATGGCTACGACGTGGCCGACTACTGCGGCGTCGACCCGCTCTTCGGCGACCTCGACGAGTTCGACCAGCTCGTGGGGGCAGCCCGGCGGCTCGGCATCAAGGTGCTGCTCGACATCGTCCCGAATCACTGCTCCAGCGCGCACCCCTGGTTCCGCGAGGCGCTCGGCGCCCCTGCCGGCAGCCCGGCCCGGGCCCGCTTCCACTTCGCCGACGGCCGCGGTCCCGACGGCGCCGAGCCGCCCAACAACTGGCACGCCATGTTCGGCGGCCCGGCGTGGAGCCGCGTGACCGAGCCGGACGGGACACCCGGCCAGTGGTACCTGCACATGTTCACGCCCGAGCAGCCCGACTGGAACTGGCGCGACCCCGAGGTCGCCGCCGAGTTCGACCGGGTCCTGCGCTTCTGGCTGGACCGCGGCGTCGACGGCTTCCGCATCGACGTCGCCGCCGGCCTCTACAAGCACCCCGAGCTGCCCGACTCCGACGACCCGGAGGCCGACGCCCGCACCCGCGACTCCGTCAACCCGCTCGCCTGGAACCAGCCCGAGGTGCACGACGTGTGGCGCCGCTGGCGCTCCATATGCGAGGAGTACACCGAGCGCGACGGCGGCGAACGCCTCCTCGTCGGCGAGGTGTCCGTGCCCACCGCCCGCGAACACGCGCAGTACGTCCGCTCCGACGAACTCCACCAGGCCTTCTTCTTCGACCTGCTGAGCGCCTCCTGGGACGCCGACGCCTTCCGGAAGGTCATCTCGGAGGCCATGCAGGACATCGCCGGAACCGGCTCGACCGTCACCTGGGTCCTCAACAACCACGACCAGGTCCGCACCGTCACCCGCTACGGCGAGCCCGCCACCGAGGGCAGCGGCCTCGGCGCCGCCCGGGCTCGCGCAGCCGCGCTGCTCCTGCTGGCCCTGCCCGGTGCCGCGTACATCTACCAGGGCGAGGAGCTGGGGCTGCCGGAGGTCGTGGACCTGCCCGACGACGTGCTCACCGACCCGATCTTCCGCCGTACCGGCAGCCGGGCCCGTATCCGCGACGGCTGCCGGGTCCCGCTGCCCTGGTCGGGCCAGGCCTCGCCGTTCGGCTTCACCCCGGGCGTGGAGAGCGCCAAGCCGTGGCTGCCGCAGCCGGAGTACTTCGCCGAGTACGCCACCGACCGCGCCCTCGCCGACACCCGCTCCTTCTGGCACCTGTACCGCGACGGCCTCCAGCTGCGAGGCACCCTGCCCCAGTTGGGCGAGGGAACCCTGCGCTGGCTGGACGCCTCACCCGGCGTCCTGGCCTTCGAACGCGGCGACCTGGTCTGCGCTGTCAACTTCGGCACGGCCCCCACCCCCGCGCCGGTCCCCGGCACCCCCCTGCTCGCCAGCGGCCCCTGCCCGTCCGGAGTGCTCTCCGGCTCGACGGCCGCCTGGTGGATCCGTTCCTGAACGCCCCGCAAGCGAACGCTTCGCAAGTCAACTCCCCGAAGGGACATCAACGATGATGCGACGACGTACCACCCTGCTCACCGGCTGCACCGCTCTCGTCCTGGCGCTCGGCGCGACCGCCTGCGGCGGCGGACCCGTCTCGGCCGGCGGCGGCGACAAGGCGCTCAGCGGCCAGTCGGTCACCGTGGCCGGTGTCTGGTCCGGCACCGAGCAGAAGAACTTCCAGAAGGTGCTCGACGCCTTCACCGAGAAGACCGGCGCCAAGACGCAGTTCACGTCCACCGGCGACAACGTCTCCACTGTCGTCGGCAGCAAGATCGAGGGCGGCAACGCCCCCGACGTCGTGATGGTCCCGCAGGTCGGCGTGCTCAAGCAGTTCGCGCAGAAGGGCTGGCTCAAGCCGCTGTCGGCGAAGACCGAGCAGGCCGTCGACGCGGGCTACGCCCCCGTGTGGAAGAAGTACGGCAGCGTCGACGGCAAGCTCTACGGCCTGTACTTCAAGGCCGCCCACAAGTCGACCGTCTGGTACAGCCCCGACGCCCTCGAGCAGGCCGGTGTGAAGCCCCCGAAGAGCTACGACGAGATGCTCAAGGCCGGCCGGACCGTCTCCGACTCCGGCCTGGCCGCCTTCTCTGTCGCCGGACAGGACGGCTGGACCCTCACCGACTGGTTCGAGAACGTCTACCTCTCCCAGGCCGGACCCGAGAAGTACGACGCCCTCGCCGCCCACAAGCTCAAGTGGACCGACGCGTCCGTCGTCGACGCCCTCACCACCCTCGGCAAGCTCTTCAAGGACAAGCAGCTCATCGCCGGCGGCCAGAAGGGCGCCCTGAACACCGACTTCCCCGGCTCGGTGGAGAAGGTGTTCGGCCCCGAGCCCGAGGCCGGCATGGTCTACGAGGGCGACTTCGTCGCCGGTGTCGCCAAGGACCAGTTCGGCAAGAAGGTCGGCCAGGACGCGAACTTCTTCCCGTTCCCGGCGGTCGGCGGCGGCGAGGCACCGGTCGTCAGCGGCGGTGACGCCGCCGTCGTCCTCAAGGACGGCAAGAACCAGAAGGCCGCCCAGGCCCTCCTGGAGTACCTGTCGACCTCCGAGGCCTCGGCCGTGTGGGCGGAGGCGGGCGGCTTCCTCTCCCCGAACAAGAAGGTCGACCTCGCCTCCTACGGCGACGACGTCACCCGCGCCACCGCCAAGTCCCTCGTCCAGGCCGGGGACTCGGTCCGCTTCGACATGTCCGACCAGGCCCCGGCGGCCTTCGGCGGCACGAAGGGCGCCGGCGAGTGGAAGCTCCTCCAGGACTTCCTGCGCGACCCCTCCGACCCGAAGGGCACCGCGGCGAAGCTGGAGGCCGCGGCGGCCAAGGCGTACCAGGACTGATACGCCATGACAGCGACCCTCGTGAAAGACACGAGCTCCCCACCGCCCGGCCCGGTCGCCGACCGCACCCGGCTACTGCGCCGGCGCGGGAAGATCATCGCCCTGCTGTTCGTACTGCCCGCGCTGCTGCTGCTCGGCGCGCTCGTCGTCTACCCCGTGCTGTTCAGCATCGGCCGCAGCTTCTTCGACGCCTCGGGGACGAGCTTCGTCGGCGGAGACAACTACGCCGAGATGTTCCGTGACCCGGCGACCCTCAAGGCGGTCCGCAACACGGCCGTCTGGGTCGTCATCGCCCCCGCCCTGCTCACCGGCCTCGGGCTGATCCTGGCCGTGCTGGTGGAGAAGGTCCGCTGGGCCACGGCGTTCAAGCTGCTCCTCTTCATGCCGATGGCCGTCTCCTTCCTCGCCGCCGGCATCATCTTCCGGCTCGCCTACGACGAGGACCCCGACAAGGGCGTGCTCAACGCCGCCGTCGTCTCCGTCCACGACGCCTTCAAGGGGGAGTCCTCCTACCCGACGGCCCGGGCACGCGACGCCCACGGCCTGACGAAGGACAAGGACGGCTCGTACCGCACGAGTACGAGCGTGGCGCCCGGGGACGCGGTGGCGCTGGGCCTCGTCGGTGTACAGCCCGACGACCTGCCGGGCGGAGCCGAACCGGCGTACGCGGCGGCGGGGCGCAAGGCCGGCCCCGACGAACTGCGCGGAGTCGTCTACCTCGACTTCACGCCCGGCGGGGGAGGGGAGCAGGGCAAGGTCGACCGGCGGGAGAGCGGACTGCCGGAGATGAAGGTCGAGGCGGTCCGCGACGGCGAGCCGGTCGCCACGACCACCACGGCCGCCGACGGTTCCTTCCGCTTCGAGGGCCTCGCATCGGGCTCCTACCAGGTGAAGCTGCCGTCGTCGAACTTCGCCCAGCCCTACGAGGGCGTCTCCTGGCTCGGGCCGGCGCTGGTCACCCCTGCGATCATCGGCGCGTACCTGTGGATCTGGACCGGCTTCGCCATGGTGCTGATCGGGGCGGGTCTGGCGACGCTGCCGCGGGACGCCCTGGAGGCGGCGCGGATGGACGGCGCGAACGAGTGGCAGATCTTCCGCCGGATCACGGTGCCCCTGCTGGCACCCGTCCTGTCGGTCGTCTTCATCACCCTCGTCATCAACGTGATGAAGGTCTTCGACCTCGTCTACATCATCGCGCCCGGCCCCGTGCAGGAGGACGCGACCGTACTCGCGACGCAGATGTGGCTGGTGTCGTTCGGCGGCGGCAACAACCAGGGACTCGGCAGTGCGCTGGGCGTGCTGCTCCTGCTGCTGGTCGTCCCGGCCATGGTGTTCAACGTCCGCCGTTTCCGAAGGAGTCAGCGATGAACGCGGTGCGGCGCGGACTGGGCAACGGTCTCGTCCAGGCCTTCCTCGTCCTGGTCGGCCTGGTGTGGATGACGCCGCTGGCCGGACTGTTCCTGTCCTCGCTGCGGTCCGCCGAGGACACGGCCAGGGGCGGCTGGTGGACGGTGTTCTCCAGCCCGGGGCAGCTGTCCTTCGACAACTACTCGTCGCTGCTGGGGAACGCCGGGATCACGCAGGCGTTCTGGAACACGGTGCTGATATCCGTGCCGACGACGGTGCTGGTCGTGGTGATCGCGGCACTCGCGGGGTACGCCTTCGCATGGCTGGACTTCCCCGGACGGGAGACGGTCTTCCTGGTCGTGGTGGCGCTGCTGGTGGTGCCCGTGCAGATCGGACTGCTGCCGGTCGCCAAACTCTTCGGGCAGCTGGGCCTGTTCGGCACGATCCCCGGAGTCGTCCTCTTCCACGTGGCCTACGGCCTGCCGTTCGCGGTGTTCCTGCTCCGCAACTACTTCGCCGAGATGCCGAAGGAGATGCTGGAGGCGGCCCGCATGGACGGGGGCAGCGAGTGGCGGATCTTCACGCGGCTGGTTCTCCCCGTCGGGCGGCCGGCGATCGCCTCCCTGGCCATCTTCCAGTTCCTGTGGGTGTGGAACGACATGCTGGTGGCGCTGCTGTTCGCGGACAGTTCCTCGCAGCCGCTGACCGTGGAACTCCAGTCCCAGATACGCCAGTTCGGCAGCAACATCGATGTGCTGGCACCCGGGGCGTTCGTGTCCCTGGTCGTCCCTGTCGTCGTGTTCTTCGCGTTCCAGAGGCACTTCGTGCAGGGCGTGATGGCCGGTTCGGTCAAATAGCACATGCGTCTCGGGCCCCCACTTCGCCACGAAGCGGGGGCCCGAGGGCGTTCACGGTGACGCCGGTGGATACAGCGAACGCGGCAGCTGGGAAGCCGCCGCCCCGTCCAGCAGCCACAGCGTCCGGCTCCTGCCGTACGCCCCCGCCGCCGGAGCCTGGATCTCCCCGGCTCCCGAGAGGGCGATCGCCGCCGCCTCGGCCTTGTCCTCGCCCGCGGCCAGGAGCCATACCTCCCGTGCCGCCCGGATCGCCGGCAGCGTCAGCGTCACCCGGGTCGGCGGCGGCTTGGGCGCGCCGTGGACGCCGACCACCGTGCGGTCGGTCTCCCGGACCGCCGGCAACTCCGGGAACAGCGACGCCACATGCGTGTCCGGCCCGACGCCCAGCATCAGCACGTCGAACGTGGGCACGGGCCCGTGGTTCTCCGGGCCCGACGCCGCTGCCAGCTCCTCCGCGTACGCGGCGGCCGCCGCGTCCACGTCGGTGCCGTGCGGCCCGTCCGACGCGGGCATCGCGTGCACCCGCTTCGGATCGAGCGGAACCGAGTCGAGCAGAGCCTCCCTCGCCTGGGTGACGTTGCGCTCGGGGTCGCCCTCGGGCAGGAACCGCTCGTCGCCCCACCAGAGGTCGAGCCGGCTCCAGTCGATCGCGTCCCGGGCGGGCGCCGCGGCCAGCGCGGCCAGCAGGCCGTTGCCGTTGCGGCCGCCCGTCAGGACCACGGACGCCGAACCCCGGGAGGCCTGCGCGTCCACGATCCTGGTGATCAGCCGCGCCGCCGCGGCCTGCGCCATCAGCTCCTTGTCGCGGTGGACGACCAGCTGCGGTGCCGTACTCACTTCGTCGTCGCCTTCCGTACCGGTTCCAGCGCGGGCGGTTCCTGCCTCACCGGTTCCTCCGCCGTCGCTTGTGAAGCGGGAGCTTTCGCAGCCGCTTCAACGGGAGCGGGGAGGGCGAGTCGTCCTCGCCCGTCACTTTTGGGCTCTCCGCGCTCTCCTTTGGCGACCGGGTCCCCGGAGACCCGCGGCGCCGGAGCCGACCAGGACGACTTCAGCCGGTCCACCCCGAACCGCAGCGCCGACGCGTACGTGTCGTCCGGGTCCAGGCGGCGCAGCTCCTCCGCCATCAGCTCGGCGGTCTCCCTGCGCTTGAGCGCGACAGCCCGGTCCGGCTGGCCCTCGATGGAGAGCGTCGCCAGGGAGCCGTCGGCCCGGTCCAGCTTGATCGGCCCGCAGTTGGTGTCCATCCGGACCGCCGTCAGACCGGGGCCGCTGGACAGCGAGCGCTTCACGGGCACGTCCAGCCGGTCCGCGAGCCACATCGCCAGCAGCTCACAGCTCGGGTTGAACTCCTCGCCCTCCACCTCGACGGCCCGTACCTCGCAGGTGACCTGGTCGAGGGCCGCAGCCAGCATGGAACGCCAGGGCGTGATGCGGGTCCAGGACAGATCCGTGTCGCCGGGGGTGTAGGTCCCCGACCGGGTCGCCAGGTCCCGTACCGGCTGCTCGGAGGCGTACGTGTCGGTGACGCGGCGCTGCGCGAGGGCACCCAGGGGGTCCTTCGCCGGGTCGAGCGGCGCGTTCACCGGCCACCACACCACCACCGGGGCATCAGGCAGCAGCAGCGGCAGCACCACCGACTGGGCGTGGTCCGCGACCTCGCCGTACAGCCGGAGCACGACCGTCTCGCCCGTACCGGCGTCCGCGCCGACCCGGACCTCCGCGTCCAGACGGGACTGGGTGCGGTCGCGGGGCGAGCGGGAGACGCGCTTGATGACCACGAGCGTGCGCGAGGGATGCTCGTGCGCGGCGTCGCTCGCGGCCTTCAGCGCGTCGTAGGCGTTCTCCTCGTCCGTCACGATGACCAGCGTGAGGACCATGCCGACCGCCGGTGTGCCGATGGCCCGGCGGCCCTGCACGAGCGCCTTGTTGACCTTGCCGGCCGTGGTGTCCGTGAGGTCTGTCTTCATGGCCGGCGCCAGCTCCGTCCGTGTCGCTCGAGCATTTCGTCCGCCTCGACGGGCCCCCAGGTACCGGCCGGGTACTGGGCGGGCTTGCCGTTCTTGTCCCAGTACTCCTCGATCGGGTCGAGGATCTTCCAGGACAGCTCGACCTCCTCGGTGCGCGGGAAGAGGTTCGAGTCACCGAGCAGAACGTCCAGGATCAGACGCTCGTACGCCTCCGGGCTGGACTCCGTGAAGGACTCGCCGTAGGCGAAGTCCATCGACACGTCCCGGATCTCCATCGACGTGCCCGGCACCTTCGAGCCGAAGCGGACCGTGACGCCCTCGTCCGGCTGGACGCGGATGACGATCGCGTTGGAGCCGAGCTCCTCGGTGGCGGTGGAGTCGAAGGGGGAGTGCGGGGCCCGCTGGAACACGACCGCGATCTCCGTCACGCGGCGGCCGAGGCGCTTGCCGGTGCGCAGATAGAAGGGGATGCCCGCCCAGCGGCGGTTGTCGATCTCCAGCTTGATCGCGGCGTAGGTGTCGGTCTTCGAGGAGGCGTTGATGCCGTCCTCGTCGAGATAGCCGATCACCTTCGCGCCGCCCTGCCAGCCGGCCGCGTACTGGGCGCGCACGGTGTCGCGGCCCATGTCCTTCGGCAGCCGCACGGCGCCGAGCACCTTGGTCTTCTCGGCGGCGAGCGCGTCCGCGTCGAAGGAGGCCGGCTCCTCCATCGCGGTCAGTGCCATGAGCTGGAGCAGGTGGTTCTGGATGACGTCACGGGCGGCGCCGATGCCGTCGTAGTAGCCGGCCCGGCCGCCGATGCCGATGTCCTCGGCCATGGTGATCTGCACGTGGTCCACGAAGGACCGGTTCCAGATCGGCTCGAACATCGTGTTGGCGAAGCGCAGCGCCAGGATGTTCTGGACGGTCTCCTTGCCCAGGTAGTGGTCGATGCGGAAGACCTGGTCCGGGGCGAAGACCTCGTGGACGACCTTGTTGAGCTCCTCGGCCGACTCCAGGTTGTGGCCGAACGGCTTCTCGATGACCGCTCGCCGCCAGGAACCGCCCGTCTGGTCGGCCAGCTGGTGCTTCTTCAGCTGCTGGATGACCACGGGGAAGGCCGACGGCGGCACCGACAGGTAGAAGGCGAAGTTGCCGCCCGTGCCCTGTGCCTTGTCGAGCTCCTCGATCGTGGAGCGCAGCCGCTCGAACGCGTCGTCGTCGTCGAACGTGCCCTGCACGAAGCGCATGCCCTGGATGAGCTGCTGCCAGACCTCCTCGCGGAAGGGCGTGCGGGCGTGTTCCTTGACCGCGTCGTGGACCTCCTGAGCGAAGTCCTCGTGCGCCCACTCGCGGCGGGCGAAGCCCACCAGGGAGAAGCCCGGCGGCAGCAGACCGCGGTTGGCGAGGTCGTACACGGCGGGCATGAGCTTCTTGCGGGACAGGTCGCCCGTGACGCCGAAGATGACCAGGCCCGACGGCCCCGCGATGCGCGGGAGCCGTCGGTCCGCGGGGTCACGCAGCGGGTTGCTGCTCGACACCTGTTCAGCCCTCCGAAGGGGCGAGGCGCTTGAGCTCGGCCTCGGTCGACTTCAGCAGGTCGGTCCAGGACGCCTCGAACTTCTCGACGCCCTCCTCCTCCAGCAGCCGGACCACGTCGTCGTACTTGATCCCGAGCTTCTCGACCGCGTCGAGGTCGGCGCGGGCCTGCTCGTACGTGCCGGAGACGGCGTTGCCGCGGATCTCGCCCTGCTCCTCGGTGGCGAACAGGGTCGCCTCCGGCATGGTGTTCACCGTGTTGGGCGCGACCAGCTCGTCGACGTAGAGGGTGGCCTTGTAGGCCTTGTCCTTCACGCCGGTGGACGCCCACAGCGGACGCTGCTTGTTGGCACCCGCCTTCTCCAGGGCGCTCCAGCGGTCCGAGGAGAAGACCTCCTCGTACGCCTGGTAGGCCAGCCGGGCGTTGGCGACGCCGGCCTTGCCGCGCGCGGCCTTGGCCTCGTCGGTGCCCAGCGCGTCGATCCGCTTGTCGATCTCGGTGTCCACGCGGGAGACGAAGAACGAGGCCACGGAGTGGATCTGCGACAGGTCCAGGCCGCGCTCCTTGGCCTTCTCCAGGCCCTCCAGGAACGCGTCCATGACCAGGCGGTAGCGCTCCAGCGAGAAGATCAGCGTGACGTTGACGCTGATGCCCAGGCCGATGGTCTCGGCGATGGCCGGGATACCCGCCTCGGTCGCCGGGATCTTGATGAGCGTGTTGGGCCGGTCCACCAGCCAGGCGAGCTGCTTGGCCTCGGCGACCGTCGCCCGGGTGTTGTGCGCCAGGCGCGGGTCGACCTCGATCGAGACCCGGCCGTCCTGGCCGCCGGTGGCGTCGAAGACCGGACGCAGGATGTCGGCGGCGTCACGGACGTCCGCCGTGGTGATCATGCGGATGGCCTCTTCGACCGTGACCTTGCGGGCGGCGAGGTCGGTCAGCTGCGTGTCGTAGCCGTCGCCCTGCGAGATCGCCTTCTGGAAGATCGAGGGGTTGGTGGTGACGCCCACGACGTGCTGCTGGTCGATCAGCTCGGCGAGGTTGCCGGACGTGATCCGCTTGCGCGACAGGTCGTCCAGCCAGATCGCCACGCCTTCCTCGGAGAGGCGCTTGAGTGCGTCTGTCATGGAAATTCCATCTCCTACGTGTCGTGTATAAGCGTCAGCGCTGAGCTGCGGCGATCGATTCCCGCGCGGCGGCGGCCACGTTCTCGGGAGTGAAGCCGAACTCGCGGAAGAGGACCTTGCCGTCGGCCGAAGCACCGAAGTGCTCCAGGGAAACGATGCGGCCGGCGTCCCCCACGTACTTGTGCCACGTGAGACCGATACCGGCCTCCACCGCGACCCGGGCACGGACGGACGGCGGCAGAACGCTGTCCCGGTACCCCTGGTCCTGCTGCTCGAACCACTCCACCGACGGCATGGACACGACGCGCGTGGGCACGCCGGCGCCCTGGAGCTGCTCGCGCGCCTCGACGGCGACGTGCACCTCCGAGCCGGTGGCGATCAGGATGACCTCGGGCTCACCGCCGTCGGCCTCGAACAGCACGTAACCGCCGCGCGCGGCATCCTCGTTGGGCTCGTACGTCGGAACGCCCTGGCGCGTCAGCGCGAGGCCGTGCGGCTGCCCCTTGCCGAACTCCTTCGTCCAGCGCTTGAGGATCTCGCGCCAGGCGATGGCGGTCTCGTTGGCGTCGGCCGGGCGCACGAGGTTCAGGCCGGGGATCGCGCGCAGCGACGCGAGGTGCTCGACGGGCTGGTGCGTCGGGCCGTCCTCACCGAGGCCGATGGAGTCGTGCGTCCACACGTACGTCACCGGCAGGTGCATCAGCGCCGACAGCCGCACCGCATTGCGCATGTAGTCGGAGAAGACCAGGAACGTGCCGCCGTAGATCCGGGTGTTGCCGTGCAGCGCGATGCCGTTCATCTCGGCGGCCATCGCGTGCTCGCGGATACCGAAGTGGATCGTGCGACCGTACGGGTCCGCCTCCGGCAGCGGGTTGCCCGCCGGGAGGAAGGAGCTGGTCTTGTCGATCGTGGTGTTGTTGGAGCCGGCCAGGTCGGCCGAGCCGCCCCACAGCTCCGGGACGACTCCGCCGAGGGCCTGCAGCACCTTGCCGGACGCGGCGCGCGTGGCGACACCCTTGCCGACCTCGAAGACCGGGATCTTCTCCTCCCAGCCCTTGGGCAGCTCACCCTTGGCGACGCGGTCGTACTCCGCGGCACGCTCGGGGTTGTTGTCCCGCCACTGCTGGTACGCCTTCTCCCACACCGCGCGGGCCGCCTGGCCCCGCTCCAGCGCCTTGCGGGTGTGCGAGATGACCTCGTCGGAGACCTCGAAGGACTGCTCCGGGTCGAAGCCCAGGACGCGCTTGGTCGCCGCGACCTCGTCGTCGCCGAGCGCCGAGCCGTGCGCCGCCTCGGTGTTCTGCGCGTTCGGGGCCGGCCAGGCGATGATCGAGCGCATCGCGATGAACGACGGCCTGTCCGTGACGGCCTTGGCCTTCTGGATCGCCTCGAAGATCGCGGCCGGGTCCAGGTCGCCGTCGGCCTTCGGCTCCACGCGCTGCACGTGCCAGCCGTAGGCCTCGTACCGCTTGGCGGTGTCCTCGGAGACGGCCGTCTCGGTGTCGCCCTCGATCGAGATGTGGTTGTCGTCCCACAGCAGGATCAGGTTGCCGAGCTTCTGGTGGCCCGCGAGGGACGAGGCCTCGGAGGAGATGCCCTCCTGGAGGCAGCCGTCACCGGCGATGCAGTAGATGAAGTGGTCGAACGGCGACTCGCCCTCGGCGGCGTCCGGGTCGAACAGACCGCGCTCGTAGCGGGCGGCCATCGCCATGCCCACCGCGTTGGCGACACCCTGGCCGAGCGGGCCGGTGGTCGTCTCCACACCCGTCGTGTGCCCGTACTCCGGGTGGCCGGGGGTCTTCGAGCCCCAGGTCCGGAAGGACTTCAGATCGTCCAGCTCCAGGCCGAAGCCGGCCAGGTACAGCTGGGTGTAGAGGGTCAGGGACGAGTGGCCGGCGGACAGCACGAAGCGGTCCCGTCCGACCCAGTCGGCGTCCGCCGGGTCGTGCCGCATCACCTTCTGGAAGAGGGTGTAGGCGGCAGGCGCCAGGCTCATCGCCGTACCCGGATGGCCGTTGCCGACCTTCTGTACGGCATCGGCGGCCAGGACACGCGCGGTGTCGACGGACCGCTGGTCCAACTCGGTCCACTCGAGGTCTGTGGTGGTCGGCTTGGTGCTCACCCTGGGTCAGGGCTCCTCTCCACATGTCGGATGCCGGTGTATCGGGGCGCCCACCGGCCGCAGTCGAGCCTACCCCCGTGGGACGTGCGTTTTTTCGAGTCACTCCAGAGTGCCGGGGCTGATCCCGATCCGCTTCCCGACTGGGCCGTACCGCGTTCGACAGGTGAATACGGAGCCGCTCATCCGGGTGCTCAATCGAGCTTCGAGGCGCCCTTCCGAAGGCCTCCGCCAACACGAGCCGACCCCCGCGAATGTCCGAGTCTGGGCAACGTCTAAAGTGGCGTGGTACGCGCGAGCCTTTACCGGGACTTCACAGCGGTGAGGCTTGCTGGGATGTCTCTGTAGGGGTGTGCGTGACGGCCGTTGAATCCCGTCCAGCGGGGATGACCGGGGCTGACCAGAGCCCGGCCCACCGGCCGCTCGGGGCCCGTGTCATGGCATTCGTGGCTCTCACCAAGCCGCGGATCATCGAGCTGCTGCTGATCACGACGGTGCCGGTGATGTTCCTGGCGCAGCAGGGCGTGCCCGACCTGACGCTGGTGCTGCTGACGTGCCTCGGCGGCTACATGTCCGCGGGCGGCGCCAACGCCCTCAACATGTACATCGACCGCGACATCGACGCGCTGATGGACCGCACCTCGCAGCGTCCGCTGGTCACCGGCATGGTCAGCCCGCGCGAGTGCCTGGCCTTCGGCATCACGCTGGCCGTCGCCTCCACGCTGCTGTTCGGCCTCACCGTGAACTGGCTGAGCGCCTGGCTCGCCCTCGGCGCGCTCCTCTTCTACGTCGTCGTCTACACGATGATCCTCAAGCGGCGTACCTCGCAGAACATCGTGTGGGGCGGCATCGCCGGCTGCCTGCCGGTGCTGATCGGCTGGTCCTCGGTCACGAACTCGATGTCGTGGGCGCCGGTCATCCTCTTCATGGTCATGTTCTTCTGGACGCCGCCGCACTACTGGCCGCTGTCCATGAAGGTCAAGGAGGACTACGCGCGCGTGGGTGTGCCCATGCTGCCGGTGGTCGCCTCCAACAAGGTGGTCGCCAAGCAGATCGTGATCTACAGCTGGGTCATGGTCGGCGTCTCGCTCCTGCTCACCCCCCTCGGCTACACCGGCTGGTTCTACACCTCGGTGGCCCTGCTGGCCGGCGGCTTCTGGCTCTGGGAGGCGCACGGCCTGCAGAGCCGCGCGAAGGCGGAGGTGACGGGCGGCAAGCTCAAGGAGATGCGCCTGTTCCACTGGTCGATCACCTACGTGTCGCTGCTCTTCGTGGCGGTCGCGGTGGACCCCTTCCTGCGCTGACGCACGTCACACCGCCCCGCCCTCGCGAGTCGATCTACTCGTGAGTAGCATCCTGGCCATGGCAGACACGCAGCAGGTTGACCCGAAGGCCGAGCGCAAGGTGGCCCGGCTGGCCAAGCAGATCTCCTCCTTCTCCGCGGCCCACGGCGGCGCCGAGGGCCAGGTCGCCTACATCGGCGAGCGCGGTGCCCGCATCGTCCTGGTCGGCGAGGACGGCAACTGGGGCGACCTGGTCGCCCCCTCCTACGACATCGCCGAGAAGGCCGTGGAGAAGTCGGGCATCACCCGCCACGAGTCCTTCGACGGCGAATTCGCCGCGAAGGTCAAGACGGGCCGCTACGAGTGGTCCCGCATGGCGGGCATCCAGGTGGGCGGCCCCAAGAACGACTGACCTGGTTCTTTGGGGGCGCGGGGAACTGCGCGAGCCACCGAATACGGCCCGCACCCGCCGCACGGCACCGGCCGCCCACCCCGGGACCGCGACCTCACACCCGGTTCACCCGTTAGGACCCTTGAGAACAACAGGGTCCACCCCGGGAGGCCCGGATGATCGACACGCCGTCACTGGTGGACCAGTACTGCCACGGAGTGCTGCGCACGGAGCTGGGCCTCGGCACCTTCGAGGCCCACCTCAGCCGCACCGAGGGCCCACCCGCCCCCGGCACCACCCTCTTCGACACCCAGACCGGCTTCGCCGTGCGGCGCTGGTGCCCTCCCCTGCTCGGTCTCGAACCCCACTGCGCACCCGCCCGCTACCTGGCCCGACGCCGGGAGCTGGGCGTCCTGGAGTCCGGCCGCCGCCTCCTGCGCGGCAGCGGCATCACCACGTACCTGGTCGACACCGGCCTCCCGGGTGATCTGACCGAACCCGGCGAGCTGGCCGGCGCGGGAGCGGCGGAGGCCCGCGAGATCGTGCGCCTGGAACTCCTCGCCGAACAGGTCGCCGACACCTCCGGAACCGTCGAGTCCTTCCTCGCCAACCTCGCCGAGTCGGTGCACACGGCCGCCGCCCACGCCGTCGCCTTCACCTCGGTCGCCGGCGTGCGGCACGGCCTCGCGCTCGCTCCGGAGCCGCCCGGGCCCGGGGAGGTGCGCGGTGCGGCGGGCCGCTGGCTCGCGGGGCGAGGCGTCGGCGCTGAGCTGAGCGACCCTGTGCTGCTCCGGCACCTGCTGTGGAGCGCGGTCGCCTCGGGGCTGCCGCTCCAGCTGCACGCGGGGCTGGGCGCCCCGGCGCTGCGGATCGACCGTACGGATCCGGTGCTGCTGACGGACTTCGTACGGGCCACCGCCGGTCTCGGCACGGACCTGGTGCTGCTGCACGGCTACCCGTATCACCGGCAGGCCGCCCATCTCGCCGGAGTCTTCCCGCACGTCCACGTCGACTGCGGTGCCGCCCTGGTCCGCACGGGCGCCCGGGCCGCGACCGTCCTCGCCGAGATCCTGGAACTGGCCCCCTTCGGCAAGATCCTCTTCTCCACCGGCGCGCAGGGCCTGCCCGAACTGCACGTGGTGGGGGCCCGGCTGTTCCGTGAGGCCCTCGGACGGGTGCTCGGCACCTGGGTCGCCGAGGGCGCCTGGTCACTGACCGACGCGCAGCGGGTGGCGGGCATGCTGGCGTCGGGGAACGCCCGCCGGGTGTACGGGCTCGACTAGGCCTTTCGTCCGGCTCGGGTCGCGGGGAACCGAAGGCCTAGGCCTTGGTCAGGGTGGCCTCGGCGGTGGGCCCGGGCAGGTCCACGCCGGCCTCCGGCCGCTCGCGAAGCGACAGCACCACCCGCAGCACCCAGATCCACATCACGGCCGAGCCGAGCATGTGCAGGCCGACCAGGATCTCGGGCAGGTCCGTGAAGTACTGGACGTAGCCGATGACGCCCTGGGCGAGCAGGATCAGGAACAGCTCGCGGGTGCGGTTCAGCGGGTTCCTCGGCGCGTCGACCGCCTTGAGGACGAACCACAGGGCGAACGTCAGCGTCACCACGATCCAGGCCAGCACGGCGTGCAGCTTGCTCACCGTCTCCCAGTCGACCGGCATCCGCTCGACCTCGCTGGAGTCGCCCGCGTGCGGGCCCGCGCCGGTGACGACCGTGCCGACCAGGATGAGCAGGACGGCCGCCGCGGCCAGGAACCACACCAGCTGCTGCACGGCCTTGCCGACCAGTGGGCGCGGTACCGCGTCACCCTCCCGGGTGCGCTGCCACATCACCGTGGCCACCGCGATGAGCGCGGAGGTCGCCACGAAGTGGGCCGCGACCGTGTACGGGTTGAGACCGACCAGCACCACGATGCCGCCGAGGATCGCGTTGCTCATCACGATCCAGAACTGCGCCCAGCCCAGCCGTACGAGGCCCCGCCGGTACGGCTTCTGCGAGCGCGCGGCGATGATCGCCCAGCCGACGGCCGCGCACAGCACGTACGTCAGCATGCGGTTGCCGAACTCGATGGCGCCGTGGAAGCCCATCGCGCTGGTGGCGGTGAGCGAGTCGTCGGTGCACTTGGGCCAGGTCGGGCAGCCCAGGCCCGAGCCGGTCAGGCGGACGGCGCCGCCGGTGACGACGATGATCACCGACATCAGCAGTGCGGTGAGGGCCGCGCGCCGGACCGTCCGGGGTTCCGGGGTCCAGCGCTCGGCGATGAAGGCGAGCGGGTTGCGCAGGGCGGCCTGGGCGTCGGCGCGGGTCACGTGTGGCACGCGAACCATCGTAGGCCGCCGCTTGTGCATGCGTTCACGAGGGTCCGTCACAGGACACCGTCCCTACTCCCAGCGGAAGAACTTCCCGGCCGCCGCCAGGCCCACGACCGCCCACACGGCCAGGATCCCGAGGTCGCCCCAGGGCATCCCGGCGCCGTGCTGGAGCACGTCCCGCAGCCCGTCGGACAGGGCCGCGATCGGCAGCAGGCCCAGCACGTCCTGCGCGCCGGCGGGGAACTTGTCCAGCGGCACGACGACCCCGCCGCCCACCAGCAGCAGCAGGAACACCAGGTTGGCCGCGGCCAGCGTCGCCTCGGCCTTCAGCGTCCCGGCCATCAGCAGGCCCAGCCCCGAGAAGGCGGCCGTGCCGAGAACCAGGAAGAGCAGGACGGCGACCGGGTTGCCGTGCGGCGACCAGCCGAGCGCGAAGGCGATCACCGTCAGCAGGGTCACCTGGAGCACCTCGGTGACCAGGACGGACAGCGTCTTCGCCGTCATCAGGCCCCAGCGGGGCAGGGGCGAGGACGCGAGCCGCTTCAGCACGCCGTAGCGGCGCTCGAAGCCGGTGGCGATGGCCTGGCCCGTGAACGCGGTCGACATCACCGCGAGCGCGAGGATGCCGGGCGCGAGGAAGTCGACCGCCTCGCCGGCGCCGGTGTCGACGATGTCCACGGTGCTGAAGAGCGCCAGGAGCAGGGTCGGGATGACAACCGTCAGCAGCAGCTGCTCGCCGTTGCGCAACAGCATCTTCGTCTCGAGGGCGGCCTGGGCCGCGATCATGCGGGTCAGAGGCGCCGCGCCGGGCTTCGGCGTGTACGTCCCGGTGCCGGTGGCGGTCACGAGCGCAACTCCTTGCCGGTGAGCTCCAGGCTGTGCTTGCCCGGGGCACCCCCGGGCCCCCGGCCGATCTCCGTGCGGGGCGGGATCATGAGCGCAACTCCTTGCCGGTCAGCTCCAGGAACACGTCCTCCAGGGTGTGCCGCTCGACCGAGATCTTCTCCGGCATCACGCCGTGCTGGGCGCACCAGGAGGTGACCGTCGCGAGCAGCTGCGGGTCGACCTTGCCCACGACCCGGTAGGAGCCCGGCGTCAGCTCGGCGGCCGAGCAGTCGGCGGGCAGGGCCTTCAGCAGGGAGCCGACGTCGAGGCCCGGCCGGCCCGTGAAGCGGAGCGTGTTCTCGGCGCCGCCCCGGCACAGCTCCTCGGGGGAACCCTGGGCGATGACCCGGCCGGCGTCGATGATCGCCACGTCGTCCGCGAGCTGCTCGGCCTCGTCCATGTAGTGGGTGGTGAGGACGACGGAGACGCCGTCGGCGCGCAGGTCCCGCACGAGGTCCCAGGTGGCGCGGCGGGCCTGTGGGTCGAGTCCGGCGGTCGGCTCGTCGAGGAAGACCAGCTCAGGCCGTCCGACCACGGCCATGGCCAGCGCGAGTCGCTGCTGCTGCCCGCCGGACAGCCGCCGGTACGTCGTGCGGCCGCAGGAGCCGAGGCCCAGCCGCTCGATCAGCGCGTCCACGTCCAGGGGGTGTGCGTGCAGCTTCGCCACGTGGCGGAGCATCTCGTCGGCCCGGGAGCCCGAGTAGACGCCGCCGGACTGGAGCATCACGCCGATGCGGGGCCGCAGGTCCCCGGACTGTCTCACCGGGTCGAGACCCAGGACGCGCACCGTGCCGGAATCCGGCTTCCGGTACCCCTCGCAGGTCTCGACCGTGGTCGTCTTGCCCGCCCCGTTGGGACCGAGCACGGCGGTCACGCCCGTCCGGGCCACCAGGTCGAGCCCGTCCACCGCGGTCTTCGTGCCGTACCGCTTCACCAGGGCCTGGACCTGGATCACGGGCTCACTTCGCATGGGTCCAGAGTCTAGGGAGGCGGGCCGGACCTCAGACCGGCGGGTGGAGGAATTCCTCATCACGGGGCCGGTGGGCCGCCAGCCACCGTTCGGCGTAGGCCACCGCGTCCGCCACCGGGAACAGCCGCGCCTCGGCCGCGCCGACCTTTCCGCGCACGACGGGACGGTCCCGTTCGAAGTCGTAGCCCAGCTCGTCGAAGCGGTCCGAGCTGATCGACACCTCGGTGACGGTCTCCCAGCCGTCCGGCCCCGGCCGGCCCACGGCGACGCGCGGGGACGGTATCCGGTACTCGGCGAGGTGGAAGCTCGTGCAGGAGGCGTAGCCGGCGCCGAGCAGCAGTACCCGGGCGCCCATCGCCTCCAGCTTCGCGAGCGGGCTGCGCTCACCGAGCCGGCAGTCGGGCGCGTGCCCGTCCAGCACCTGCGCCGCGCGGGGGCCGAGCGCGGCGAACGAGGTCTGCGGATGCGCGCTGCGCAGTGCGCCGGGCCAGGTCCGCACGGTCTCGGGGACGACGCCGACCCCGCGGCTGGGTGTGATCCGCGGGTCGTAGGCGGGCATGGTGGCACGGATGGCCGCCCACCATTCCGGGGGTACGGGCGGGTTGCCCCACAGGGCCGGGTCGGACAGGTCGCCGGTCTGGGTGGGGACCACGAGCGTGCCCTCCGGGCCGAGCGCGTCGAGCAGTCCTTCCACCACCGCGACGGCGCCGCCGTTGACCCAGCCGAGGGCGCTGAGCGAGGAGTGCGCGAGGAGGATCTCGCCCGGCCGCACGCCCAGCTCGGCGAGCTGGGTCCGGAGCGTCTCGCGGGTGACAAGAGGGCCGGTCGGAGGCGGTGTGGGCATGGTTGTGGAGTGTCCCCGATCCGGCTGCCGCATGCCACCTCTTTGATCGATCAGAGATCGTTTCCGCAGGTCGGATTAGGTTTACCTAAGTGACGCAGGGCACCGTCGGGTGACACATGCGCGGCTTGCCCGGTCCGGAAGAATTACGCAACAATGGCGTTGTGAAAAACGTCGGCGAGGCACCCCACGAGGAGCTGGCGACCGGGGAGCGGTCCACCCGCAACCGAGTCGCGAGGTCCATCCTGGACCACGGCCCCTCGACCGTCGCCGAGCTCGCCGAGCGGCTGGGCCTCACCCAGGCGGCCGTGCGCCGGCACCTCGACGCCCTCACGGGCGACGGTGTCGTGGAAGCGCGCGAGCAGCGGGTGTACGGCGCTCGGACCCGCGGCCGGCCGGCCAAGGTGTTCGCCCTGACGGACTGCGGCCGCGACGCCTTCGACCAGTCGTACGACACGCTCGCCGCCGACGCCCTGCGCTGGATCGCCGACCGCGAGGGCGGCAACGAGGCGATCGCCGCCTTCGCCCGCGCCCGGATCGCCGCGCAGGCGGGCGCCTACCGCCGCGCCGTCGAGGGCGTGCCGGCCGAGAAGCGGGCCGAAGCGCTGGCCAAGGCCCTGACTGCCGACGGGTACGCTGCTACGGCGCGCAGCGCGCCCCACCCGCAGCAGGGTGAGCAGCTCTGCCAGCACCACTGCCCGGTCGCCCATGTCGCCGGGCAGTTCCCGCAACTGTGCGAGGCGGAGACGGAATTTTTCGCCGAGCTGCTCGGTACGCATGTACAGCGGCTCGCCACCATCGCGCACGGCGACGGCGTCTGCACGACGTTCATCCCCAAGATTTCCCACAACGCATCTGCAAGCACGGCCGGGAGGAACCCCGCATGACTCTCCCCACGGAGACTGCCCACCCCGAGCTGGAGGGCCTGGGCAAGTACGAGTACGGCTGGGCCGACTCCGACACGGCCGGCGCTTCCGCCAAGCGCGGCATCAACGAGGACGTCGTCCGGGACATCTCCGACAAGAAGAGCGAGCCGGAGTGGATGACCAAGCTCCGTCTCAAGGGCCTGCGCCTGTTCGAGAAGAAGCCCATGCCGAACTGGGGCTCGGACCTCTCCGGCATCGACTTCGACAACATCAAGTACTTCGTGCGCTCCACGGAGAAGCAGGCGGAGTCCTGGGAGGACCTGCCCGAGGACATCAAGGCCACGTACGACAAGCTCGGCATCCCCGAGGCGGAGAAGCAGCGCCTCGTCGCCGGTGTCGCCGCGCAGTACGAGTCCGAGGTCGTCTACCACCAGATCCGCGAGGACCTGGAGGAGCAGGGCGTCATCTTCCTGGACACCGACACCGCGCTGAAGGAGCACCCGGAGCTCTTCAAGGAGTACTTCGGGACCGTCATCCCCGTCGGTGACAACAAGTTCGCGTCGCTGAACTCGGCCGTGTGGTCGGGCGGCTCCTTCATCTACGTGCCGCCGGGCGTCCACGTGGAGATCCCGCTCCAGGCCTACTTCCGTATCAACACGGAGAACATGGGCCAGTTCGAGCGGACCCTGATCATCGTCGACGAGGGTGCCTACGTGCACTACGTCGAGGGCTGCACCGCCCCGATCTACAAGTCGGACTCGCTGCACTCCGCGGTCGTCGAGATCATCGTCAAGAAGAACGCCCGCTGCCGCTACACGACCATCCAGAACTGGTCGAACAACGTCTACAACCTGGTCACCAAGCGCGCCGTCGCCTACGAGGGCGCGACCATGGAGTGGGTCGACGGCAACATCGGCTCCAAGGTGACGATGAAGTACCCGGCCGTCTACCTGATGGGCGAGCACGCCAAGGGCGAGACCCTGTCCATCGCCTTCGCCGGTGAGGGCCAGCACCAGGACGCCGGCGCCAAGATGGTCCACATGGCGCCGAACACGTCGTCCAACATCGTCTCGAAGTCCGTCGCGCGCGGCGGTGGCCGCACCTCCTACCGCGGTCTGATCGAGATCGGCGAGGGCGCCCCGGGCTCCAAGTCGAACGTGCTCTGCGACGCGCTGCTCGTCGACACCATCTCCCGCTCGGACACCTACCCCTACGTGGACGTCCGTGAGGACGACGTGTCCATGGGCCACGAGGCGACCGTCTCCAAGGTCTCCGAGGACCAGCTCTTCTACCTCATGAGCCGCGGCCTGAGCGAGGACGAGGCCATGGCGATGATCGTGCGCGGCTTCGTCGAGCCCATCGCCAAGGAGCTCCCCATGGAGTACGCGCTGGAACTCAACCGGCTGATCGAGCTGCAGATGGAAGGCGCGGTCGGTTAATCCCACCGCGGTCCGTCAAGCCCTTACGTAACGGAAAGAGAGCACCACGACAGCCATGGCTGAGGCCCAGAACATCCCCGTGGGGTCGACGACCGCGGGCTCGATCGCGGTCGCCGCGGAGTCGACCGTCGCCACCCGCATGAGCGCGCCCCCCTCCTTCGACGTGGCGGACTTCCCCGTCCCGCACGGCCGTGAGGAGGAGTGGCGGTTCACCCCGCTCGATCGCCTGCGCGGTCTGCACGACGGCACCGCCGTCACCACCGGCAACGGCGTGAAGGTGGAGGTCAAGGCTCCTGAGGGCGTCACCGTCGAGGCGGTCGGCCGCGACGACGCGCGCCTCGGCAGGGCCGGCACCCCGGTGGACCGCGTCGCCGCCCAGGCCTACTCGGCGTTCGAGAAGGCCGGGGTCGTGACCGTCCCCAAGGAGACCGTCCTCACCGAGCCCATCCGCATCGGGGTGCACGGCGAGGGCGGCACCGCCTTCGGCCACCAGGTGATCGAGCTGGGCGCCTTCGCCGAGGCCGTCGTGGTGATCGACCACACCGGTGACGCCGTGCTCGCCGCCAACGTCGACTACATCCTGGGCGACGGCGCCAAGCTCACCGTCGTCTCCGTCCAGGACTGGGACGACAAGGCCGTCCACGTCGCCCAGCACAACGCGCTCGTCGGCCGCGACGCCTCCTTCAAGTCGGTCGTCGTCACCTTCGGCGGCGACGTCGTGCGCCTGCACCCGCGTGTGCAGTACGCCGGCCCCGGCGGCGAGGCCGAGCTGTTCGGCCTGTACTTCACCGACCAGGGCCAGCACCAGGAGCACCGCCTCCTGGTCGACCACAACGTCCCGCACTGCAAGTCCAACGTCGTCTACAAGGGCGCGCTCCAGGGCGAGGACGCGCACGCGGTGTGGATCGGTGACGTGCTCATCGAGGCCAAGGCCGAGGGCACGGACACCTACGAGATGAACCGGAACCTCGTCCTCACGGACGGCGCCCGGGTCGACTCCGTGCCGAACCTGGAGATCGAGACCGGCGAGATCGTCGGCGCCGGCCACGCCTCGGCGACCGGCCGCTTCGACGACGAGCAGCTCTTCTACCTCATGGCCCGCGGCATCCCGGAGCACGAGGCCCGGCGCCTCGTGGTCCGCGGCTTCTTCGCCGAGCTGGTCCAGCAGATCGGCCTCCCCGACATCGAGGAGCGCCTGATCGCCAAGATCGAGGAGGAGCTGGAGGCGGCGGTCGCATGACCTTCGTACGCGCCTGTGGACTGGGCGAGCTGGAGGAGGACACCCCGAAACGGGTGGAACTCGACGGCACGCCCCTGTCCATCGTGCAGACCGAGGGCGAGGTGTTCGCGATCCACGACATCTGCTCGCACGCGAACGTCTCCCTGGCGGAGGGCGAGGTCGACGACTGCCACATCGAGTGCTGGCTGCACGGCTCGCGCTTCGACCTCCGTTCCGGCAAGCCCGACGCCCTACCGGCGACGCGCCCCGTCCCCGTATACCCCGTAAAGATCGAAGGGGACGACGTGCTCGTCTCCCTCACCCAGGAGTCCTGAGGCACCCATGGCAACGCTTGAAATCCGAGACCTGCACGTCACCGTCGAGGCCGACAACGCCACGAAGGAGATCCTCAAGGGCGTCGACCTCACCGTGAAGCAGGGCGAGACGCACGCCATCATGGGCCCCAACGGCTCCGGCAAGTCGACCCTCGCCTACTCGCTCGCGGGTCACCCGAAGTACACGATCACCGGCGGCACCGTCACCCTCGACGGCGAGGACGTCCTGGAGATGTCCGTCGACGAGCGCGCCCGCGCCGGCCTGTTCCTCGCGATGCAGTACCCGGTCGAGGTTCCGGGTGTCTCCGTGTCGAACTTCCTGCGCACCTCCGCCACCGCCGTCCGCGGCGAGGCCCCCAAGCTGCGCACCTGGGTGAAGGAGGTCAAGGAGGCCATGCAGCGCCTCAACATGGACCCGGCCTTCGCCGAGCGCAACGTCAACGAGGGCTTCTCCGGCGGTGAGAAGAAGCGCCACGAGATCCTCCAGCTGGAGCTGCTCAAGCCGAAGGTCGCCGTTCTCGACGAGACCGACTCCGGTCTGGACGTCGACGCCCTGCGCGTCGTGTCGGAGGGTGTGAACCGCGTCCGCGAGACGGGCGAGGTCGGCACGCTGCTGATCACGCACTACACGCGCATCCTCCGCTACATCAAGCCCGACCACGTGCACGTCTTCTCCGGCGGCCGGATCGTCGAGTCCGGCGGCGCCGAGCTCGCCGACAAGCTGGAGAACGAGGGCTACGAGGCATACCAGAAGGGTGGCGCATCCGCGTGACACAGCTGCCGGGCCTCCTCGACACCGAGGCGATCCGCAAGGACTTCCCCATCCTGGACCGTCAGGTCCACGACGGTCAGAAGCTCGTGTACCTGGACAACGCGGCGACCAGCCAGAAGCCGCGCCAGGTACTGGACGCCCTGAGCGAGTACTACGAGCGCTACAACGCCAACGTCCACCGCGGTGTGCATGTGCTCGCCGAGGAGGCCACGGCGCTGTACGAAGGCGCGCGCGACAAGGTCGCGGAGTTCATCAACGCGCCCTCGCGGGACGAGGTGATCTTCACCAAGAACGCCTCCGAGTCCCTCAACCTCGTGGCGAACATGCTGGGCTGGGCCGACGAGCCCTACCGCGTGGACTCCGAGACCGAGATCGTCATCACGGAGATGGAGCACCACTCCAACATCGTGCCGTGGCAGCTGCTCGCGCAGCGCACGGGCGCGAAGCTGAAGTGGTTCGGCCTGACCGACGACGGCCGCCTCGACCTGTCGAACATCGACGAGGTCATCACGGAGAAGACGAAGATCGTCTCCTTCGTGCTGGTCTCCAACATCCTCGGCACCCAGAACCCCGTCGAGGCGATCGTGCGCCGCGCCCAGGAGGTCGGTGCGCTGGTGTGCGTCGACGCCTCCCAGGCCGCGCCGCACATGCCGCTGGACGTCCAGGCCCTGCAGGCCGACTTCGTCGCCTTCACCGGCCACAAGATGTGCGGCCCGACCGGCATCGGCGTCCTGTGGGGCCGCCAGGAACTGCTGGAGGACCTGCCCCCGTTCCTCGGCGGCGGCGAGATGATCGAGACGGTGTCGATGCACTCCTCGACCTACGCCCCGGCGCCCCACAAGTTCGAGGCGGGCACGCCCCCGATCGCCCAGGCGGTCGGCCTCGGCGCGGCGATCGACTACCTCAACTCGATCGGCATGGACAAGATCCTCGCCCACGAGCACGCCCTCACCGAGTACGCGGTGAAGCGGCTGCTGGAGGTCCCCGACCTGCGCATCATCGGCCCCACCACGGCCGAGGAGCGCGGCGCGGCGATCTCCTTCACCCTCGGGGACATCCACCCGCACGACGTGGGCCAGGTCCTCGACGAGCAGGGCATAGCGGTCCGGGTCGGCCACCACTGCGCCCGACCGGTCTGCCTCCGCTACGGAATTCCTGCGACCACGCGAGCGTCGTTCTATCTGTACTCCACGCCGGCCGAGATCGACGCACTGGTCGACGGCCTGGAGCACGTACGGAACTTCTTCGGCTGAGGGGCGTGCTAGACGGTGAAACTGGACTCCATGTACCAGGAAGTCATCCTGGACCACTACAAGAACCCGCACGGGCGGGGCTTGCGGGATGGCGACGCCGAGGTGCACCACGTCAACCCGACGTGCGGTGACGAGATCACGCTGCGCGTGAAGTACGACGGAACCACGATCGAGGACGTCTCGTACGAAGGCCAGGGCTGTTCCATCAGCCAGGCGAGCGCGTCCGTACTGAACGAACTCCTCGTCGGCAAGGACCTCTCCGACGCGCGGAAGATCCAGGAGACCTTCCTGGAACTGATGCAGTCCAAGGGGAAGCTCGAACCCGACGACGCGATGGAGGACATCCTGGAGGACGCGGTCGCGTTCGCCGGGGTGTCCAAGTACCCGGCCCGGGTGAAGTGCGCCCTGCTGAGCTGGATGGCCTGGAAGGACGCGACGGCCCAGGTACTGGGCGGAGCCGACGCCGAGAAGGAGACGACGGCATGAGCGAGACCGTTGAGATGAAGCCGGCCTCGGAGGAAGAGGTCCGTGAGGCGCTGTACGACGTCGTCGACCCCGAGCTGGGCATCGACGTCGTCAACCTCGGCCTGATCTACGGCATCCACATCGACGACGCGAACATCGCGACGCTCGACATGACTCTGACCTCGGCGGCCTGCCCGCTGACGGACGTCATCGAGGACCAGGCGAAGTCCGCCACGGACGGCCTCGTGAGCGAGCTGCGCATCAACTGGGTCTGGATGCCCCCGTGGGGCCCCGACAAGATCACGGACGACGGGCGCGAGCAGCTCCGGGCTCTGGGCTTCAACGTCTGAGATCCGCTGACGCGACTGAGGGCGGCACCCTGTACGGAGGTGCCGCCCTCACGCACGCTCAGCCCAGTCCGGACACGATCTGGAACGACGCGTCCGAGTAGTACTGGTGACTGTTCTCGAAGGGGTCCAGGCGGAGCTGGAAGTTGCGGTGGCGCAGGAAGCGCCCCGGGTAGTTGACCGACTCCAGCGAGAGCGTTCCCGAGCGCGACCAGACGCGGGGGCAGAACGTGGCGTCCTGGCGGAAGAGGGACGAGCCGTCGTCGCTGTTCGCGACCAGGACGAAACTGCGGTGGCGCAGGTAGCGGCCGTCCGCGGTGGTGAAGGAGTAGCAGGAGGAGTCGGAGAGCCCGGCGACGCGCTTGAAGGTGGCGTCCTCGCGCTGCCCGTAGCCGATCCGGTCCAGCCGCACATAGCCGTCGCTGACCCGCCAGTAGCGGTCGGGGAAGTTGACCGAGTGTATGGATATGCCGGCGGTGGACGGGGGCTTCGGGTGTTTCGAAGGAGTGGGGGACGACTTCGGCGGCTTCGGGGCCTTCTTCTCGGGCTTCGGGCTCGGGCCGGCCGTGGGAGCGCTGGTGGTGGGAGTGGGGGACGGGGTGCGGCGGTCCGCGCCGGGTTTGGGGGTGCCGGTCCCGGAGGGCGTGGCGAAGGAGATCAGGCCACCCGGGGCCGAACTGCTGAGGGTGGTCGGCTCCGCCGCGCGGGAGTCGGCCTCCTCGGCCTCGTTGTTCATCACGGTGATGGCCGTGACGCACGCGGTGATCGTCGCGAGAGCCAGCGCACCCGCCAGCCAGAGCCGTCGCGTCCCCGGTGCCCGGGTGGTGTCCGGGGCCCAGCCGCTCTCCCAGGGGCGGTCCTGGGGCGGCCGGGACTTGTCTTTTGACATGCGCTGTTCCTCCATCGGGGCACCCTTGACGGCGGCGCAGTTGTGGTGGCCCGGTGTGTGATCGGTGACACCGTAGTGGACGTCCGGTGCGCCTGTGACTCGTTTCGTGAGAGCGGTTTCTCTCCGTTGCGAGAGCGGTTTCACCTCGTGATCAAGGCGTCGCTGTGTACGGGTGTACAGATAGTTGTGTACGCTTGTACATATGGGATATCTGCTGCTGGCCGGGGCCATAGCCGCCGAAGTCGGCGCGACCACCGCCATGAAGTACACCGACGGCTTCAGCAGGCTCGGGCCGTCGCTGCTCACGGTCCTCGGATACGTCGTCTCCTTCGCGCTGCTCGCGCAGACCCTCAAGACCGTCTCGGTCGGCACGGCCTACGCGATCTGGGCCGGGGCCGGCACCGCCGCCATCGCCACGATCGGGTTCGCGTTCCTGGGGGAGGGGATGACCGTCGCCAAGGCCGCCGGGATCGCGCTGATCATCGCCGGGGTCGTGGTGCTGAACCTGGGCGGGGCCCACTGATGGCCCGGCGCCACGACCCCGAGCGGCGGCAGCGGATCATCGACGCGGCGATCCGGGTCGTCGGGGCGAAGGGGATCGCCGGGCTGAGCCACCGCAGCGCGGCCGCCGAGGCCGATGTGCCGCTCGGTTCGACGACGTACCACTTCAAGACCCTCGACGAGCTGCTGGTCGCCGCGCTGCGGCAGGCGAACGAGGGTTTCGCCAAGGTGGTCGCCTCGCGGGGCGGCCTGGAGGATCCCCGCACCGATCTGCCCACCGAACTCGCCGCCTTGATGGGGGAGTGGCTCGCGGGCGACCGTACCGGGGTGGAGCTGGAGTACGAGCTGTACCTGGCCGCCCTGCGCCGGCCCGCCCTGCGGCCCGTCGCCGCCGAATGGGCCGAGGGCGTCGTCGAGCTGCTGTCCCGGCGTACCGACCCGGTGACCGCCCGGGCCCTGGTGGCGGTCGTCGACGGCATCTGCCTCCAGGTGCTGCTGACGGGGGTGCCCTACGACGAGGAATACGCCCGCGAGGTGCTGGCGCGGGTGCTGACGGGGGCCCGGGGGTAGGGCGACGGGCCGCCGGGAGGGCTCCGGGGAGGCCGACGGGCCGCTGGGAGGGCTCCGGGGAGGCCGACGGGCCGCTGGGCGGGCGTCCGTGGAGAAGTCGCACTGCGGACGGGTCGGCTGTGCGGGGATGTCGGTCTCAGCCGGCGTGTCGTGCGCGGGCCGCCGGGGTGGGGTCTTCGTGTGCGAGGGGCGGCCGCGCGGGGTGTGTGCGCGGGCTGCGCGGTCGGGTGTGCTCCGGGGTGGGCGGGTCCGGGTGACGTCGTGGGTGGTTGGGTCCGCGGGGGCCGTGGGCGGGCTGCCGAGGGTGGGGTGTCCCCGCTGCTGAGAGGCCTCTTCCAGGGGCGGATACCGCCCGTCCCGTGAGACGCCCTCGCACCGGTTCGCATCGATCGGTGTCCGCCGGTTAGGTTGCCCTCATGACCGACACGACTGCTCCTCGCACCACCGGCGCCGTGGCCGCCGGCCTCGCCACGATCGCCGCCGACGGCACCGTTCTCGACACCTGGTTCCCCGCGCCCGAGCTGGCCGACCAGCCCGGACCCTCCGGCACCGAGCGGCTGTCGGCCGAACGCGCCGCGGAGCTGCTCGGCGGTGGCGCGACCGCGGCGATCGGCCCGGACGCCCGCCGTGGCGTCGAGGTGGTCGCGGTCCGCACGGTCATCGCCTCGCTCGACGAGAAGCCGATCGACGCGCACGACGCCTACCTGCGCCTGCACCTGCTCTCCCACCGTCTGGTCAAGCCGCACGGCCAGAGCCTGGAGGGCATCTTCGGCTTCCTCGCCAACGTCGCCTGGACCTCGCTCGGCCCGGTCGCCGTCGACGACCTCGAGAAGGTCCGGCTGAACGCCCGCGCCGAGGGCCTGCACCTGCAGGTGACCTCCGTCGACAAGTTCCCGCGCATGACGGACTACGTGGCCCCCAAGGGCGTCCGGATCGCCGACGCCGACCGGGTCCGCCTCGGCGCGCACCTCGCCGAGGGCACCACCGTCATGCACGAGGGCTTCGTCAACTTCAACGCCGGCACGCTCGGAACGTCGATGGTCGAGGGCCGCGTCTCCGCCGGCGTCGTGATCGGCGACGGCTCGGACGTCGGCGGCGGTGCCTCCACCATGGGCACCCTCTCCGGCGGCGGCAACGTCATCATCTCCATCGGCGAGCGCTGCCTCATCGGCGCCGAGGCGGGCGTGGGCATCGCCCTCGGCGACGAGTGCGTCGTCGAGGCCGGCCTCTACGTCACCGCCGGTACCCGCGTCACCATGCCCGACGGCCAGATCGTCAAGGCGCGCGAGCTGTCCGGAGCCTCCAACATCCTCTTCCGCCGCAACTCGGTCACCGGCACCGTCGAGGCCCGGCCGAACAACGCGGTGTGGGGCGGGCTGAACGAGATCCTGCACAGCCACAACTGATCACCGGCGGCCGTGACCTGCGGCCGCCTTATCGATCAGAGCCCAGCCGAGCGCGGGGGACGGCACAAGGATCCCGACCGGGAGCCGAGGCCCCGCAGGCGGGCGACCTCCACCCGGACGCACGGGGTCAGGCACCTGTTCGCCGCCTACGACCTAGGCAAGGACAAGCTCCGGGGAGGGTCACCTCCTGCGGCTCGTGTGACCGGCGCAGGTGATGACCCTCCCCTTGCCGCCCGCTCAGCTGCGACGATGTCCCAAGGGCTGGACGGTGCCGGCCGCCTGGCCGTTCTCGGTGGAGGTCTCCGGGTTGCAGTGCCGTGCCACGTCGGTGGCCCGCGCCGCGCCGGTCCTGGTCCGCTGCTCGGGGCGCAGCAGGACGACCGCGCAAGCCGCGGCTGTCAGGGCCAGGACGGCTGCCACGATGAGGCACAGGCGCATGCCGTCGAGGAGGGAGTCGCCCAGGGCGCCGTAGACCTGGGTGGCCGTGGAGCCGAGGTTCATCCCGGCGACCGCGCCCAGGCCGCCCTCCTCGGCAGTGGACACGATGGTGTGGGCCTGGTTGCCGGTCACACCGGCGTCGGCGAGGTGGCCGGGCAGGGTGTGCACGGCACGGGTGGACAGCAGGGCGCCCAGGACGGCTGGGCCGAGCGCGCCGCCGACCTGGCGGAAGGCGTTGTTGGCGGCCGAGGCCATGCCCGCCAGATGGTGCGGCACGGCGGCGACGGCGGTGGCCGTCATCGGCGTGGTGACCAGGCCCAGGCCGACGCCCAGCACGATCAGCCGCCAGGCGATCGAGCCGTAGGAGGTGTCGGCGTCGAGGTTGGTCATGGCCAGCAGGGACCCGGCGATCAGGAGCAGGCCGCCGCTGATCATCCAGCGGGTAGGGGCGCGGTGCATGAGCCGTCCGGCCGGGGCTCCGGCCACGATCGCGGCGACCGGGACCAGGAGCAGCCGCGCGCCCGCCTCCAGCGTGCCGAGCTGTTGCACCATGCCGAAGTACAGGCTGAGGACGAAGAAGAAGCCGATCAGCCCGAGGAAGGTGATCATGGCGACCAGGGCGGTGGCGGTGAAGGCTGCGCTGCGGAACACCGCCAGGTCCAGCATCGGGCTGTCGCTGCGCTTCTCCGCCACGGCGAACGCGATCAGCGCGACGACGCCCAGCGCCAGGGCGGCGATCACCTTGGTGGCGGTGAAGGAGTCGGCGCCGCCCTCGATCACGCCGTAGACCAGGGCGGTGACGGCGACGGCCGCGGTGATCTGGCCGGGCCAGTCGAGCCTGCGGCCGTGCGGGGCGCGCGAGTCGGTCAGCAGCGGGGCGGCGACGGCCATCGAGACCAGCGCGAGGGGGACGGACAGCAGGTAGATCCAGCGCCAGGAGAAGTGGTCGAGGATGACGCCGGCGATGACCGGGCCGACGGCCAGGGCCGCGAGCATGGCCATGGCCCACATGCCGATGAACTTGCCGCGCTCGCGGAAGTCGGGCACCGCGTGGCTGATCAGCGCCAGCGTGGTGGGCAGCAGCGCGGCCGAGCCCAGACCGGCCAGGGCCTGCCCGGCCCACAGGGTCTGGATGTTGTGTGCGCACAGGGCGACCGTGGCCCCGGCGGCACAGCAGAACAGGCCCGCCTGGAAGACCTTCTTGCGGCCGTGGACGTCACCGAAGACGCCTGCGGTCATGATGAACGCGGCCATGGGCAGGACGAACGCGTCCTGGACCCAGGAGAGTTGGGCGGTCGAGGTGCTCAGCGCCCGCTGGATCGCGGGCAGGCTGACGGCGACCGTGGTGATCGGCAGGTAGGCGACGAACACGCCGAGGCAGGCCATGACGATGGTGGCCGCCCGCCGGTCGGTCGGCCTGATCGCCGTTGTGGTGGCGTTCACGGAAATTCCGCTTTCTCCCGTGCGGCGTGGTGGGCCGCGGTCGGTCGGGTGGGGCAGGGGCTGGTGCACGGGGGCTGCCGTGCCGGGGGCGGGCAGCCCTGACCCGCGGGATGTCGCCGGTGGCGTCCCGCAGGCGTCGGTGGGTGGGGTTCTCCGCGGCTTACGCGGCCGGTCCGGACTCGGCCCGGTAGGCGGCCAGGTGGGCGTGGAGCTCGGCGCGCGAACGGACGCGTTTGAAGGGGGCCTTGGCGACGGTGGCCCGGATGCGCTTGACCGGGTCGCCGGGTTCACCCCAGACGACGTCGACCTGCGTGCCGATCTCGGCGTCGGCGACGTTCAGTACGGCCAGGGAGAGCATCTTGCGGAAGTAGTAGCTGTAGCCGCGCGAGGTGGCCGTGCCGGCGAGGACGCCGTCGCGCTCCACTCGGTCCATCCACAGGTGGCCGCGCAGGTCGCGGGGCATGTCCATGAAGGTGTGGTGCGGGCCGTCGCCGTACAGCGAGCGGTGCACGTCGAGGACGTCGTCGCTGTTCCACACCAGGGTGCGCAGCACCCGTGCGGGCTCGGCGAGCCGCTCTTTGAGGACGGCATCGCCGAGGAAGGGGTGGTCGAAGCTGATCTGCCTGGTCCAGCCGAGCTCGACCGGGTCGCGGTAGTAGTCGCGCAGCGACTCGCCCTGGAAGCTGCCGGCGATGAACGCCCGCGGGATGTGCCAGGGCGAGCCGAGCAGGTGGGTGAGGAAGTCCGCCTCCTCGGGCTCGTACAGGGCGGGCAGGTAGTCCAGGTTCCGGGTGGGAACCGCGTTCTCCAGGTGGTTGATGGGTGCGGCCCGGTTGCCGAGGCGCCGGATGCCGTACTTCTGCCCGGCCTGAACGACCGCGTCGTACACAGAGCCGCCGATCTCGCGCGGGCCCTGCAACTCGAACCCGACCTCGCCGGCCATGCCCTGCCGCAGCGCCCAGACGCGGTGCCCGGCGAGGGTGGTGGGCACCGCGTGCATGTACGGGGTGTCCAGCAGCCGCTCGTCGCCGGTCAGATCCAGCAGCAGCGGGATCGAGGCGGGGCCGGAGACCTGGTACACGAACCAGTCCTCGTCCTCGGCGGTGGCCTTGAAGTCGCCGTGCTCCAGGTTGTACCGGGCCCAGTCGCCGCCCGGTCCGTGGAAGACGTAGTCCTCCTCGTCCAGCCGGGTCAGGATGCCCTCGCTCATGACATGGCCGTGCGTGTTGGTCTGCACGACGTGCTTGGAGGCGCCCGCCGGGAACCTCCGGAAGGAGTTGACCGAGATCCCCGAGAACAACGTGAGCACGTCGGGGCCGCGGAAGCGGGTCTGCGGCAGGAACGACCAGTCACCGATGTAGCAGGTCTGCTTCCACGACAGGCTCTCGTCGAGCCAGTCGGTGTGCTCCGGCTGCCCGAAGAGCTTGGCGAGGATGTCGAACGGGGGTGTCGAGCGGAAGGCGTCGACGGTGAAGTGCACGGGGGCGGAAACCTCTCTGATGATCAGGCGCTGCTCGTGTGTCGTGGTGCGGCCGGCGCCGTCGGCGGGTCGGCAGGTCGGCTGGTCGGCACAGCGCCGCTGCATGGCCCGGAGCGCCCGGGGGGATGCGGAAGGACGCTCCGGGCCGGTCAGGGGGCCGGCAGCGACACCCCGCCGGACGGCCGACCCGCAGACCCCCGCAAGCACAGCCGCCCGCCACCGGAGCCACGTCAACGACAACCCGCTGGATGCGGGAGGCACCGGTGCGCGACGCCGCATGGTGGGGTCGTCCCACACCCGCCGTGGTCAGGTGCATCAGCAGGACGAACGTGCCGAGGCAGACCACCGCCGGTGCCAACCGCGTGCTCATGGGAGTCACGTCCTTTCCTCAAGGACACGCCCCAGCATCCGCCTCGCCGCCTCCGACCATGAACTGTGCAGCCCAAAACGAACAGAAACCTCCACAGACGCTCTGCTGCATGGCATGCTCTCCCCGTGATCGACGATGTGGACAGGAAAATCCTCCACGCGCTCCAATGCGCGCCCCGCGCCCCGTTCCGGCGCATCGGCGAGGTGACAGGCGTGTCGGAGCAGACCGCAGCCCGCCGCTACCACGCCTTGCGCCGCAGCGGGGTGATGCGGGTGATCGGCCAGGTCGCACCTGCGGCGTACGGGCAGGCCCATTGGGTGGCCCGCATCCGTTCCCGCCCCGATCGGGTCGGCCCCCTGGCGGACTCCCTGGCCAAGCGGCCGGACATCGCCTACTCCAACCTCGCCTCCGGTGGCTCGGAGATCATCTGCATGATCCGCTCCTCCGTCGAGGCTCACCGCGACGACGTCCTGCTGCGCCAGCTGCCCCGCTCGGCCTCCGTCCTCGACGTCGACATCGACCTGCTCCTGCACCCCTTCGGTGAGACCGGCACCAGTGAGTGGACCGGTTACGGCGCCGGCCTCACAGCCGACCAGGTACGGCAGCTCACCGGCGACCGGCCACCCACCCCCGCAGGGCCGCCGCGGCCCCCTACGGACGAGGACACCCCCCTGCTGGACGCCCTCGCCGAGGACGGCCGCACCACCCACACCCGCCTCGCCGAGCTCACTGGCTGGTCCAACGCGCGCGTCGCCCGTCGCCTGGAAGCCCTGGAGACCTCCGGCACGCTCTTCTACGACGTGGAACTGCTGCCCGAGCGCCTGGGCCACACCCTCAACGCCACCCTCTGGCTGCGCGTCGCCCCCGCCCACCTCAAACAGGCCGGTGAGGAACTCGCCCGGCACGCCGAGGTCGCCTTCGCCGGCGCCATCAGCGGCCGGCACAACCTGATGGTCAGCGTCATCTGCCGCGACGCCGAGGACTTCTACCGCTACCTCACCACCCACGTCGCCGCCATCGACGGCATCGACGCCTACGAGGTCAGCATCCGCGTCCGCCGCCTGAAACAGGCCGCCTCACTCATCTTCCACGGCCGCCTCGTACATCCGACGCCCGTGTAGGAGCCGACGAAGTGCGGGTGGGGCACACGCTCGCCGTGCGGCGGCCGGCAGGCCGACCGTCCCGCCCGCCCGCGCCACCTCCGACAGCGGCGCCCCGGAAGCGGAGCCAGAGCCCGACGACACGTGGAGGCCCGTTCCGGAGGCCGTGCCGGATGGTTCTGATCCGGTGGGAGATATTCGGGAGAGCAACTCTCCGTCCGCTCGTCCCGGCACGATCCCGTACGGATGACCCTGCGTGACCTCGCGGTGGTTTCGGCAGATGAACGGGTGGACGCAGTGTCCGATCAGACGCCGAACCGACGAAACGAGGAGCGGGGCATGGGGAACGAGCGGGGGCGGGCCGTGGTGCGCGGGCTGGCCGGGGTGGTCGCGGCGCTGACGGTGTGCTGGCTGCCGGCGGGGGCCGCGCACGCCGACGAGACCAACACCGGTTCGCACAACGGCCACCGGGTCGGTCTGATCAACGTCAACACCGGTCAGATCGACGACCCGGCGGAGGACGTGCTGGAGCACACGCTGCTGTTCGGCGACGGGTACGCCTGGAACTGACCGCGCAGAGCAGACGGGACGGCCCGTACCGCAGGTGACAGTGACACCGCGGTACGGGCCGTCCCGTCCGTGGCGGTGGGAGCCGGTGTTCGCGGAGCGGTGGTCATGCGCTGTGGCCGATCAGGTCGTCGTGGAGCGCGAGCAGTTCGCCGGTCCTCCTCGCGTCGGCCGGCTGAAGGGGGCCGCGGACCGGGCCCGCCGGGAGGTTCAGGGCGTTCATGAGCGCCTTCGCGGTGACGGTGCCCGGCAGGCCCGCCGACATGATCGCCTCGATGAGGGGGGTGGCCTGCTGCTGGAGGCGGGCCGCCCGGGCCGTGTCGCCCGCGTCGAACGCGTCCAGGACCGTCCGCAGGTGGGCGGGGATCACGTTCGCGACGGTGCTGACGTACCCCGTGCCGCCCACGGCGTACAGCGCGAGGTTGTGTTCGTCGCAGCCCGCGTAGTACGCCAGGGCCGTGCGGGCGAGGACCTTCTGGGCGCCCAGGAAGTCGCTGGAGCAGTCCTTGAGCGCGACGATCCTGGGATGTTCGGCGAGGCGGAGGAGCGTCTCCGGCTCGATGCGGGTGCCGGTGCGGGCGGGGATGTCGTAGAGCATGAGCGGGAGGTCACCCGCATCCGCGATCTCCCGGAAATGGGCCTCGATCGCCTCCTGCGGGGGTCTGCTGTAGTACGGCGACACCACCAGCAGACCGTCCGCGCCCGCCTTCCCGGCCTCCCGGGCCAGTTCGGTGGTGTGCCGGGTGTCGGGGGTGCCGATGCCGGCGATGACCTTCGCGCGGTCGCCCACCGCCTCGCGGACGGCTCGGACCAGGTCGGACTTCTCGGCGTCCGTGGTGGTGGGCGACTCGCCCGTGGTGCCGGAGAGGACCAGGCCGTCGCAGCCGTTCGTCACCAGGTGGGTGGCGAGGTGCTGGGCGCCGTCGAGGTCCAGGGCGCCGGACGGGGTGAAGGGGGTGACCATGGCGCAGAGGGTGCGGCCCAGGGGTGGTGCGGGGAGCGGTGAGGTCATGGGGGTAGTCTCGGCCGTCTGTTGGTGTAGCTCTACTTAATTTTCCTACCAGTTATTTCTAAGTATTGCTTCACTGTGGGGCAGGGGTGTCGCGCCGCGGACGGGTCCGGAGTCGGCTGGGTAGCAGTGGGGCCGGCCGGGTACCCGGGTGTTCCTGATGTCGAGAGGAGGCACCGTGACCGGGACCATCGATCATCGGGCCGTGCACGACGAGCGCCGCTCCGTGGGTGAACTCGTCGGGCAGGCCACGGAGCAGCTCTCCATGCTCATGAGGCAGGAAGTGGCGCTCGCCAAGGAGGAACTCGCCGAGAAGGGGCGGCGTGCGGGGCGTGGCGGTGGGCTGCTCGGCGCGGCGGGCGCCGTCGCGTACGCCGGGTTGCTCGTGCTGTCCGGCGCGGGGGTCGCCGCGCTCGCCCTGGTGCTGCCCGTCTGGGCCGCGGCGCTGATCGTTACCGGGGTGCTGTTCGTGATCGCGGCCGTGCTGGCGGCAACCGGGCGGGCGCAGCTGCGGAAGGCCACACCGCCCACGCCCGAACAGGCGCTCGGCAGTGTGCGGGCGGACGTGGAGGAGATCAAGGAGAGGGCGCATCGATGACGGAGGCGACGGGTGGGGCGAAGGGCCCCGATGAGCTGCGGCAGCAGATCGAGCGGACCCGTACGGAACTCGGCAACACGGTGGAGGAATTGGCCGGGAAGGCGGATGTGAAGGGGCGTGCGCGGGCGCGGGCCGCTGATCTGCGGGACAAGGCCGGGGCGATGACGGTGCAGTTGCGCAGCAGTGCCGCGCAGGCGGGGCACACCGTGCACGATCGGGCGGCCCATGCGGGGCCGCGTCCGGTGCGGACCGTTGTGCGGGCCGGGATGCGGCATCCGAAGCCGGTGCTGGTGGCCGGAGCGGCGGGGGCCGTGGTGGCTGTCGGGGTGCTGCGGTGGAGGCATGCGCACGGGCATCGCTGAGCATGGCCCCCACCTCCTCGGGTCCTTGGGTCGGTGGGATGCCTGCTTTGCCTGATGGCGGACGGGGGTGGGGGTGCGCGTCTTTCGCCTTGCGTCGGGCCTGGGCCGGGGCCGCGTCGGGCCTGGGCCGGGGCCGCGTCGGGGGGTGTCCGTCCTCGGAACGTCGCGATGGGGTTGCGTGCCGACCGGCTGTTCGTTGACGCGACAACCGCTGCGGGCGGACACCCCCCGGCACGGCCCCTTCTCGCCGTACGCGGGTGCGGGCGCGCCGTGCCTCGCCCGGTTGCGGGCATGCGTGCCGCTGGGGGCGGCACCTCGTCGCGCCGAGTTGCGCACCCACCCGGCTTCAGGGACGGCGCCTGTGCCCGCTTGACCTCAAGTTCGGTCGAGGTTGAAGAGTGGGCTGTGTTCGCGACCGGCGCTACGACTGGAGTGTTCATGAGCCGTCGAACCGAGACGCACCCCGATCCGGCCGATCCCCGTGTCGGTGCTCCCTTCTTCAGCACCTGGCGGGTGGGTACGGCCGAGCGGCAGCGGCAGGCGGTGGAGGCCGTCGGGCGGGCCTGGGAGCGACGGCCCTGGCCCGCCGGGGACCTGCTGGGGTATCACGTGTACGCGGGGCATGACGGGTCCACCCTGATGCACTACTCGCAGTGGACCGGCGAGCACGCCTACGAGGCGTTCGTGAAGGCCCACCGGCAGGAGCGCGTCGACGAGGTCGACACGGCCGTGCCGGGCATCGAGCGGGTCGGGCTCGGGCGCTACCGGTGCTACCGGAGCCGGGAGCGTGCCGTCGGGGACGTGCGGATGCCGGGGCTGATCGTGACCGTGCGGATCGACTTCGGGGACGGGGCGCAGGAGCGCCGGGAAGAGTGGGTCGACCTCGTGGTCAAGGCGCTGGGCGACGATCCGGTGGGGCATGCCGGGCTGATGTCCGCGCACTTCCACCTCGCCACGGACGGCGGGCACGTGCTGAACTACGCGGAGTGGGAGAGTGCCGGGGCCTACGAGGCGGCGATGGCCGCGCCGTCGACGGACTCCTGGGAGCGGGTGCGGGCGTATCCGGGACTGCAGAAGGTCACCGGCAGCCGGTACGACCACGCTCTGGGGCTGGTGCCGGGTTGATCCGTGCACGTGGGGCCGGCCAGGCGGGATACCCGGCCGGCCCCACGGGGTGTCACGGGCGGAAGCGCAGGACCTGGGGGTCGTGGTCGCTGATCTGGTCGTTGAACTCCGCGTTGACGTGCACGCTGTCGTACTCGAAGTCGCAGTCGCGGCGGATCGACGGGCTGATCAGGATCTGGTCGAGGACCTGGCTGTTGCCCTGGTAGACGTACGAGTAACGCTCGTTGCGGGGGAGCGACTTGATCGCGGACCAGAGTTCGCCGCGGCCCTCCAGGAGCTTCGCCGTCCGGGAGAACTCGAAGTCGTTGATGTCGCCCAGCGCGATGACGTCCGCGTTCTTCTGGGTGTCGAGGATGTCCTTGACGAAGGCGTTCACCAGGGTGGCCTGCCGGTGGCGCTGCGTCTCGGAGCTGCGGGACGGCGGCTGGTACCGGGCGGTCAGGCCCTGGTCGCCGCCCTTGGAGTTGAAGTGGTTGGCGATCACGAAGACCGTGCGGCCGCGGAAGACGAACTCGCCGGCCAGCGGCTTGCGGCTGTTCTGCCAGGCCTCGTCGGCGGGGGCGATGCGGCCGGGGCTGAGGCTGAGGTGGGCCTTGCCGCGGATCTTCGTCACGGCGGTGGCCGTGGTGGCGTCGCCGCCGGGGTGATCCGTGAAGGAGACCCGCTCCGGGTTGAAGAGGAACGCCTGGCGGATGTTGCCGCCCGGCTCGCCGCCGTCGGCACCGTCGGCCGGGTCGATCGAGCGCCAGTCGTACTTCGGGCCGCCCGCCGCGACGATCGCGTCGATCAGCTTGGTCAGCGTCTGGTCGGCGGCGACCGTGCCGTCGTTCTTCGCGCCGTTGTTGTCCTGGATCTCTTCCAGGGACACGATGTCGGGCGACTTCAGGTTGTTCACGATCGCGGCGGCGTGGGCGGCGAAGGTGCCGTCGGCCGGGTCGAGGTTCTCGACGTTGTAGGTGGCGACGGCGAGTTCGGAGGAGCGCTGCCTGCGGGTCGTCTCGCGTTCCAGGCCCGCGCTCTTCAGGGTGCCGAGTTCGCTCGCGACCAGGGTGTAGCCGCCGAACTGGTTGTAGTCCAGGGGGCCCGCGGTGGTGCCCGTGAGGGTGTCGCCCACGTTCGCCTTGGGGAAGTCCGCCGTCGCGCCGAGGGACTGGATCTGCAGGCGGCCCGCGTTCTGGTCGTCGTAGGAGCCGTAGACCGTGCCGCCGTGGCGGTTGCGGTTCTCGTGCGGCTTCACCGTCACCCAGAGCTCGGTGTACGGGTCGGTGGCACCGACGACGCGGGTGTCGGTGACCCGGACGGACATGCCCTCCAGCGCCTCGTAGTGGTCCAGGGCGTACTTCGAGGGCTTCAGGGGCAGCGCGTCGACCGAGCCGTTCGCGGCGGTGTCGCCGGCGGGCGCGTAGGCGGCGGGCACCGAGCGCGAGGTGATCGCCGTGGCGGCGGGCAGCGCGTTTCCGCTGGAGACGACCGTGGTTGCCGGCTTGGTGATCTCCGTCACCGACTGGTTGCCGGAGGTCGCTCCGCCGGGGACGTACTCCGTGACCGTGCCGCCGACCGTGACGGAGTCACCGACGGCGACGCCCTTCGGGGCGGAGCCGGTGAAGACGAAGACGCCCTCGCTGGTCGCCGGGTCGGCGTCCGGGGCCGGGTCCTGGATCCAGAAGCCGCGGGACGAACCGTAGGTCCGGATGCCGGTGACGATTCCGGCCACGTCCGTGACCTGCTTCCCGGCGTACGGGGAGGTCCGGGTGGTGCCCTGGATGTCGTGAATGCGGACCGACTCCGCGTGCGCGGGGCTGGTGAGGACGATCGTGGAGGCCGCGGAACACGCGGCGGCGACGGTGAGCGCGGCGAGGCGCGCGGACGACTTGCTCGGCAACGGGATTCCCTCCGGGGACGTGACAGGGCGCCGGGACGAGGGCGGAGACGTGTGGAAAGGCTGGACTGTCGCTACCTGTGGGGCGGATGCGGTGACGCGCGTAGACCGGTCTGGACGGGTGGGCCTGGTGGGGCCGGCCCGGTGAACAACTGTCCGCCGACTTCTACGCGCGTCAATCTCCAGCCTGTGCATGTCACTTGTCAAGGTTTCGGCCATGTACGGCAACCGACGGGGAGATGAAGTGGGCGGCATGGGTGGATATCCGTCTAGGCTGAGCGGTTGAGTCACCTGAGGCGCGCTAGGAGAAACAGCCGATGTCAGACCGCTCCCCCCTGCCGCCGGTGCGGCTGCACCCCGAGGCGGAGCTGGCGCGCGACGCGCTGTCCACGCCGTTGCTGTCCCGGGCCGCCCGGCTCGCCCGCTGGGCCGGGCCGGACACCCGCGTCGACGTCGGGGGCGGGCTCGTCGACGAGCAGCTGCCCGGGGCCGCGGAGGCGCTCGGGCTGAGCGGGGAGGACGCCGCCGCCGATGCCGGCGAGGCGTGGCGGGTCGCCGTCGATGCCGGGCTCGTCGAGGTCGTCGACGAGGAGCAGGGCACCGTGACGGCCGGTGCGGACCTGGCCCTGCTCACCGGCGGCTCGCCGCAGGACGTGCTCGCCGTATGGCTCGCCGCGCTGGAGACCGTGCTCGCCGACGCGAGCGTGCCCGACCTGGACGGGCTCGTGGACGAGGACGGCGAGGTCGACCTCTCCGCCCTCGACTGGGACCCCGAGGGCGAGGCCGAGTTCCTCGACGGCGTGCTCGGCAACCTCTATCTGCTGACCGCCGGCGAGGAAGCGCCCGACGGCGCCCCGGTGCCGCTGCCGGCACTGGCCGCCTCGGTGATCGTGCCCAGCGACATGGGCGAGCCCACCAACGACGTCCTGGAGCAGGTGTCCGACGCGATGATGCGCCTGGACGACCAGTTCCGGATGCTGGAGCCGGTGGGATTCGTCGCCTACCAGCCCGTGGACGAGGCGCTCATGGCCGACGCCGACGAGGAGCCCGCGGCGCCCGTCGACGACACCGACGTCTCCCGGTACGGCATGGTCCGGCTCACCCCGCTCGGGGTGTACGGCATGCGAGCACGGCTGCTGGAGGCCGGGTTCGAGGCGCCGGCCGTCGGGGACCTCGCGGACAAGGGGGCCGACGCGCTGCTCGACGGCACGGCCCAGTTCCCGCCCGGGGCCGCGCAGGCCGAGACCGAACAGTGGCTTCAGCGGCGGGAATCGCCGGCCGCGGCACGGGAGTTGCTGGCGGCGGCCCGGGGCTCCGACGCCGGGGCGCCGTTGCGGCGGTTGCGGTGTCAGCAGGCCCTGTCGCTGGTGGGGGCCTCGGCCGAGCCTGCGCTGCGGGACGTGCTCGACGACGCCGAGCTGGGCGGGCTCGCCCGGGTGTGGCTGACCGAGCACGGCGCGGCGGACGTGCCCGCGCCCTCCGAGGCGATGGTCTACTGGCTGACCATCGACACCGTGGCCGCGCAGCTGGCCGCGGAGGGCAACTCCGAGGAGTTGCGGGCGCTGGTGGAGGGGCTCGCGCGGCAGCACGGTGGGTTCTTCGAGGCCGTGTGGCGGGTTGACCACCCGGCGACCGCTGATGTGCTGGAGGCCATGGGGCGGTTGCATCCCGACAAGAAGGTGGCGAAGGAAGCGCGCAAGGCCGCGTTCAAGGCTCGGTCGCAGCAGGGGGGCTGAGCCCGGATCCCGAGTGCGGGTGAGCTGTGGCTGGTCGCGCAGTTCCCCGCGCCCCTTAGCGCGTTGTTCAACCCCCGTTCAGACGCGGGCGGGACGGTGTTGCCGCACGAGGTCCGCCACCTCCCACGGCATTCTCACCGTCACAGGAGACACCATGTCGCTCACCCGCAGGGACTTCGCCAGAAACTCCGCGATCACCGGTGCCGGAGTCGCGCTGGCGGGCAGCGTCGGCGCCCTCGCCACCGCGCCGAACGCCCTCGCGTCCGACGACACCGTCAGCGCCGGGGGCGAGGCGGCGGACGCCCGGCACGGAGTCGGCTACGGGCCGCTCGTGCCGGACCCCGAGGGCCTCCTCGCCCTGCCCGCCGGCTTCACCTACAAGATCATCACGTACAGCGGCAAGACCCGGCTGGAGTCCGGCGAGTTCACGCCCTCCAACCACGACGGCACCGCCACCTTCGACGGCCCCCGCGGCACCACCCTGCTCGTCAACAACCACGAGCTCAAGGGGCCGCGCGCCAACTGGGAGCACCCGGTGCCGCTCACCGAGGGCCTCGTCTACGACCCGGCCGCGGCCGGCGGCTGCACCGTCGTCGAGGTACGCCCCGACGGACGCGTCGCCGAGTGGGTGGGCATCGCCGGCACCTCCACCAACTGCGCCGGCGGCCGCACCCCCTGGGGCACCTGGCTCACCTGCGAGGAGAACTCCGACAAGGCCGGCGTCAACGGCATGACCAAGGACCACGGCTACGTCTTCGAGGTCGACCCCTGCGACCGGCGCGCCAACCGCGCCCCCGAGCCGCTGAAGTTCTTCGGCCGCTACGACCACGAAGCCGTCGTCATCGACCCCAGGCGCGGCCACGCCTACCTCACCGAGGACGCCGCAGGACCCAACGGCCTGTTCTTCCGCTGGACCCCGCCCGAGGGCTTCGCGTACGGCCCCGGGAAGTTCCGCAGGCTCGCCGACGACGCCGGGATCCTCCAGGCGCCCAAGTGCTTCGACTCGGGCGGCAAGTTCGTCGACGACCTGTCCCGCGCCACGAAGACCGGCACCGTCTACGGCGTCGACTGGGTGGACGTCCCCGACCGCGACGCCAGCACCACGCCCGTGCGCAAGCAGTTCAAGGACGACGAGGTCACCCGCGCCCGCAAGCTGGAGGGCATGTGGTGGGGCGACGGCGGCGCCTACATCGTCTCCTCCTACGCCCGCCAGGAGAGCCCCGGCCGGCACGACGGGCAGGTCTGGTTCTACGACCCCAAGCGCCGCACCCTGACGCTGAAGGTCCTGCTCGGCGTGAACCCCGACCCGTCGAAGGACGGCGCTTTCGACGGCCCCGACAACATCACCGTCTCCCCGTACGGCGGCCTCGTCATCGCCGAGGACGGGGAAGGCGTACAGCACCTGTTCGGCGCCACCGACAGCGGACGCACCTACCCGATCGCCCGCAACGAGCTGAACATCGGCACCGCACAGGAGCCGGAGTACAGCGAGTTCACCGGCGTCACCTTCTCGCCCGACGGGCGGACCCTCTACGCCAACATCCAGACGCCGGGCATCATGCTCGCCATCACCGGACCCTGGAAGCGGCACAAGCGGTAGGACACCGAGTCCCCGTATGAGCGGGGGCGTCCTGTTCGGCGGGCGGGCCGAGGGGCTGGGGCCCGCACCGCGCGGGGAGTGCGGACCGGTCGGGCGCGTACGTCGGCGGTCCGCGCGGATGTGCGTGCGCATCTTGTTGAGCGGTGTACTGACATCTAACATTTCAGTTCATGGAGACCATCCGGCCCGTGCCCCGGACCCTGCTCAGGGACCGGGCGTACGCGGCGATCCGGGACGCCATCGTCGCCGGAGAGATCGAGCCCGGCGCGGTGGTGCGGGACGCCGACCTCGCGGAGCGGCTCGGGCTGTCCCGGGCACCGGTGCGGGAGGCGTTCTCCCGGCTGGTGGACGACGGGCTGCTGGAGAGCAAGCCCCAGAGCTACACCCGGGTGACCCCGCTGGTGACCGCCGACGTACGGGACGCCGCCGCCGTCGTCGGAGCCCTGCACGAGCTGGTGACGCGGGTGGCCGTGCCCCGGCTGGGCGCCGCGGACATCACGGCGATGCGGACCGCCAACGAGCGGTTCGCCGCCGCCGTGGGCTCCGGGGACGTGGACGGGGCCCTGCGGGCCGACGACGAACTGCACGACGTCCTCGTCCGGGTGAGCGGCAACCGCGCCGCCGCCGCGACCGTCGCCCGCTACACGCCGCTCATCCGCCGCCTGGAGCGACGGCGCTTCGGTGAGGGCGGCAGCTGCCGCTCCGCCGGACTGCACGAGCGGTTGATCGAGGCCTGCGCGGCCGGTGACACGGCCGCGGCGGTCCTCGTCACGGCGGAGATCTGGCGGGGGCTCGAGGAGCTCGCCGACTGAGACCGACCCCCACCCCAGGGAGAACGACCCATGTCCCTTTCCTCGTACGAGCGTTACCCCCTGCTCTTCGGGCCCTCGCCCGTCCACCACCTGGAGCGGCTCACCGCGCACCTCGGCGGCGCGTCCCTCTGGGCCAAGCGTGAGGACTGCAACTCCGGTGTGGCGTACGGCGGCAACAAGACCCGCAAACTGGAGTACCTGGTCGCCGACGCCCTCGCCCAGGGCTGCGACACCCTCGTGTCGATCGGGGGCGTGCAGTCCAACCACACCCGTCAGGTCGCGGCCGTCGCCGCCCGGGCCGGGCTCAAGTGCGTGCTGGTGCAGGAGAGTTGGGTGGACTGGCCCGACGCGGTGTACGACAAGGTCGGCAACATCCTGATCAGCCGGCTCGCCGGGGCCGATGTGCGGCTGGTGAGGGCCGGGTTCGGTATCGGCTTCAAGGAGAGCTGGGAGCGGGCGCTCAGGGAGGTCGAGGAGGCCGGCGGGAAGCCGTACGCCATTCCGGCCGGCGCCTCCGACCACCCGCTCGGCGGGCTCGGCTTCGCCGGATGGGCGTACGAGGTCGCCGAGCAGGAGCGGCAGCTCGGCGTCTTCTTCGACACCGTCGTGGTGTGCTCGGTGACCGGGTCGACCCAGGCCGGCATGGTCGCCGGGTTCGCCGCGCTGGAGGAGGCGGGCGGGCGGCCCCGGCGCGTGCTCGGCATCGACGCCTCGGCGAAACCGGCCGCGACCCGGGGGCAGATCGCCCGTATCGCCGACCGCACCGGGAAGCTCATCGGTCTGAAGCGCGAGCTGACCGAGTCCGACGTCGAACTCGACGAGCGGTACCACGCGGGCGTCTACGGCATCCCCGACGAGGCCACCCTGGCGGCGATGCGGCTCGCCGCCCGGACGGAGGGGATGGTCACCGACCCCGTCTACGAGGGCAAGTCCATGGCCGGGATGATCGACCTGGTGTCTAGGGGGGAGATCGGCGGTGACGCCACGGTGCTGTACGCCCATCTGGGAGGGCAGCCGGCGTTGAACGCTTACAGCGCGCTGTTCTGACCGGCCAGGGCGGCAAGGGTGTCGGGGAATCTTCCGGCGGGCCGTCGGGTTGTGCCGGTCAATCGACGTCCTGGAAGAGCCGCCATGTCCGATCAGCCCGCCGTCCGCGAACTCCGCCTGGTCGTGACCGCCGAGGACTACGATGCCGCGCTGCACTTCTACCGTGACGTGCTCGGCCTGACCGAGCAGGGCGCGTTCGCCTCTGAGGACGGGCGGGTCACGATCCTCGACGCCGGGCGGGCCACCCTGGAGCTGACCGACCCGAACCACGCCGCGTTCATCGACGACGTCGAGGTGGGGCGGCGGGTGGCCGGGCACATCCGGGTCGCCTTCCAGGTTGACGACTCCGCCGCCACGACGGCGAAACTGGCCGCCGCGGGAGCGGAAGTCGTGGCCGAGCCGACACGCACGCCCTGGAACTCGCTGAACTCCCGGCTGGAAGCGCCGGGTGCGCTTCAGCTGACGCTGTTCACCGAGCTCGGTGAGTGACGGGCTGCGGGTAGTGGGATGGGGTGGTCCGTCGGCTGCGTCCGTTTCGCCTTCGCGGTGCGGGTGGGTCGGGGCCGCGCCGGGGGGTGTCCGTCCTCGGAACGGCGCGATGGGCCCGGACGCCGACTGACTCCCCGTTGACGCGCCAACCAGCTGCGGGCGGACACCCCCCGACACGGCCCCTTCTCGCCGTACGCGGGTGCGGGGCGGGGGCCACTCCCGTGCCGGATACAGTGCTGACGTGCGGACGGACAATCAGCCTGCCGAGTCGGGTGCCGAGCGCTCCGACGGTGCCCGGCGCCGGGCCACGATCCACGACGTCGCACGGCTCGCCGGGGTGTCGCGTCAGACGGTCTCGCGGGCGGTCAACGACAAGGGTGAGATCGACCCCGGCACCAAGGAGCGGGTCCTCGAGGCGGCGCGGCTCCTGGACTACCGGCCCAGCCGTTTCGCGCGCGGACTCGTCCAGAAGGGCACGGTGACGGCCGGTCTGGTCATCCCCGACCTGCGCAATCCGTTCTTCCCCGAGGTGGCCGCCGGAGTGCTGGAGGCTGCCGAGCAGCGGGGCTGGCAGGTCGTGGTGTGGGACTCCCGGATCGACGAGGCCAGGGAGCGGGAGGCGCTCGACGTGCTCTCCCACCAGGCGGACGCGGTCGTCGGCTACTTCAAGGGCCCGGACGACGTGCTGGCCCGGCATCTCGGGGGCGTGCCGCTGGTGCTGCTGGAGCGCGGGCCGCAGCAGACCCGGTTCGCGGCCGTGGGGATCGACGCCGTCTCCGGCGTCCAGCAGGGTTTGGAGCATCTCTTCCGTGCCGGGCACCGCAGGATCGGCATGCTGGACGGCGTGCACGGTCCCGGCCCGCGTCGGCAGGCTTTCGTGGAGCAGGCGCGGCGGCTGGGTCTGCCGGTCGACGAGGACTGGGTCGTGGTGTGCCCGGAGCACAGCGTGGCGGGTGGTGAGGCCGGCATGGAGCGGCTGCTGGCGCAGCGGCCCGAGGTCACCGCGGTGTTCGGCTTCAACGACCTGATCGCGGTCGGGGCGATGCGTACCGGCCGGCGGCGTGGCCGGAGGGTTCCCGAGGATCTGGCCGTGCTGGGCTTCGACGGTCTCTCGCTGGGCGAGCTCGTCGAACCCGCCCTGACCACCCTGCACATCGACAAGCGGCAGCTGGGACGGCTGGCCGTGGAGCAGGTGGCCCGGCTGCGCGCGGGCGAGGAGCCGCTGCGGGGCGCGGACGCCTGGGTGACACCCGAACTCGTGGTGCGCGACTCCGCCTGACCGAGGCAGATCGGCCTCGTCGTTCCCTTGACACCGGATTTCAGACCCCTCGATACTCGACGGCAACGCTCACGTGAACGTTCACGGACGCTCAGAAACCCCCACCGCGAGACGTCGGCCCGACTACCACGCGCCCGCCGACATCGTTGTCTTCGCTTCCTCATCCCGGAAGCCTTCCCCCCATCCCCGTGTGAACGGGCCCGCGGCTGCGCTGTGCCCCGGCCGCGGCATGCCCGGAAAGCGAGTGCGCGCCCATGGAACACCGAACGATGTCCCGCAGACGCTTTCTGGGGGCTTCCCTGGGCGGCGCGGGCGCCGGCCTGCTGACGCTCTCGGGGTGCGGGACCGCCGAGGGATCGGCCTCCGCCGGTTCCGGCCACCTCAGCCTCTGGTACTGGAAGGGCTCGCTGAGCGACAAGCTCCTCGCCACCGCCCGGCGCGGCGTCCCCGGCGTCCCGGGGCTGAAGGTGAAGGGCTCCCAGGTCCCGGACGGCGACATCGACTCCAAGGTGCGCACAAGTCTGGCCGCCCGCGCCTACGTTCCGGACCTGACGGTCGTCAACAACGACAACCTCGCCACGTTCTTCCCGGACGAGGACGAGTTCCTCGACCTGCGGGACCTCGGCGCCGATTCCGTCCGCGACCGCTACCTCGACTGGAAGTGGAAGGCCTGCTTCACGCCGACGGGCCGAATGATCGGCTTCCCCCTCGACGCCGGTCCCACCGCGCTCTACTACCGGCGCGATCTCTTCGAACGGGCCGGGCTGCCCCACGAGCCGGCGGACGTCGCCGAAGAGCTGTCCGGCTGGGAGGAGTTCATCGATGCCGGGCGCACACTGCGGCGCAAGGGGCCCGGCAAGCCCTACCTCGTGAGCAACATCGGCAACGTCTTCCAGCAGGTGCTGCTGCAGAGCCCGAAACAGTTCGTGGACGCCGACAACCGTTTCATCGGCGACCAGAAGCACATCCGGCGCGCCTGGGACCTGTCCGTGGACATCCTCCGCCAGGGCCTCAGCGCCCGGATCACGGACGGCACACCCGACTTCAACGCGGCGATGAGCGGTAACCGGGTCGCCACCATGACCACGGCGGTGTGGGCCATCAACACACTGAAGGACTCGGCGCCGAAGACCTCCGGGTCCTGGCGGCTGACCACGCTGCCGGACGGCCCCTGCAACTACGGCGGCTCCTACGTGACGCTGACCCGCTACTGCCGGGAACCGGAGGCGGCCTTCGCCTTCCTGACCTGGCTGCTCAGTCCGGCGAACCAGCTCGAGAGCTACCAGGAGATGGCCCTGTTCCCCACCACTCCCGCCTCCTACGCCGACCCGGCGATGCACAAGCCCGACCCCTTCTTCGGCGGCCAGCAGCCCATCGACGTCTTCGGCCCCGCCGCCCGAAAGGCTCCCGTCGTCTACTTCAGCCCCTACGAGGAGACCGCCAACACCCCGTTCTTCCAGGAGCTGACCAATGTCGAGACGCTCGGCAAGAACCCCGACCGGGCCTGGCAGGACGCCGTGAACACCGCCGAGACCGCGCTGACCCGGCTGGGGGTGAGCTGACATGGTGACGCTTGCCGACCCGGCCGGGGCGCCGGCGGTGGACGAGCGGCGTACGGATCGCCGTAGCGGATCCACCCCTTCCGGCAGACGCCGGAGGTACCTCCCGCCGCTGCTCGCCATCTCGCCGTTCTACGTGCTCTTCGCCGTCTTCGGCGCCTTCCCCGTCGTGTTCTCCATGTACCTGTCCTTCCAGGACTGGGACGGCATCGGGGACATGCGTTTCGTGGGGCTCAAGCAGTACGGCTGGCTGCTGAAGGACTCGGTCTTCTGGCACTCGGTGCTCAACACCTTCGAGATCTGGTTCCTGTCGACGGTGCCGATGCTCTTCCTGGCGCTCGTGCTGGCTTTCCTGCTGCACTCCCAGGTCCGCTTCGCCGGTGCCTACCGGGTGGCGTACTTCATTCCCAATGTCACCTCGATGGTCGCCATGACCATCGTCTTCGGCTCGGTCTTCGCCCAGGCCGGTCTCGCCAACGCGCTGCTCAGGGCCGTCGGGCTGGACGGCATCGGCTGGCTGTCCTCCGAGTGGGGGATCAAGTCGTCGGTGTCCATCATGATCATCTGGCGGTGGGTCGGCTACAACGCGCTGATCTTCCTCGCGGGTATCCAGGCCATCCCCACCGAGCACTTCGAGGCCGCACGCGTGGACGGCGCCAACAGTTGGCAGACCCTGTTCCGGGTCGTGGTGCCGCAACTGCGTCCGGTGGTCCTCTTCGCGGCCGTCACCTCCACCATCAACGGCTTGCAGGTCTTCACCGAGTCCCAGGTGCTCTTCCAGTCGACCGATGTCGGAACCACGGGCGGACCGGGTCAGGAAGGGATGACCATCGTGCTCTATCTGTGGCAGAAGGCCTTCAAGGAGCACCAGTTCGGCTACGGCGCCGCGATGGGCTGGCTCCTCTTCGCCATCATCGCGGTGTTCACGATCATCAACTGGCGGCTGGTGTCCGGCTCCGACCGCGACGACCGCCGGCCCGGCATCGCCGGACTGCTGCGCCGCAAGGGGGCTCGTGATGGCCGCTGAACACCGGGCGACCGGAAACGCGGGGCTCGCGATCGGCTCCGGCAGCAGGCTCTCCCGGATCTGCGTCCGGGGCGTGCTGCTGCTCGGTGTGCTGATCTCGCTGTTCCCCTTCTACTGGCTGGTGGTGATGGCCTCCGGCACGACCCAGGACATCTACGACTACCCGCCCAAGCTGGTGCCGGGCCCGCATCTGCTGGACAACATGAGCCGGGTGCTCGACACCGTCGACTTCTTCGGCTCGCTGTTCAACACGGTCGTGGTGGCCGTCGTCGGCACCGCGCTCGTGCTGTTCTTCGACTCGCTGGCGGCCTTCGCCTTCGCCAAGTACGAGTTCCCTGCGAAGAAGCTCCTCTTCGGCATGCTGCTGGTCACGTACATGATTCCCGCGCAGCTGTCCCTGGTGCCGCAGTTCGTCACCATCGCCGAGTTCGGCTGGGCCGGCTCGCTGAAGGCGCTGATCATCCCCGGCGCGGCCAACGCCTTCGGCATCTTCTGGATGCGCCAGTACGCGCAGAACTCCCTGCCCGACGAACTGCTGGACGCCGGGCGGATCGACGGCGCCGGCTTCTTCCGTCTCTACTGGCAGGTCGCCCTGCCCCTCTTCCGCCCGGCCCTGGCCTTCCTCGGCATCTTCACGTTCATCGGCCTCTGGAACGACTACATCTGGCCCCTGGTCGTGATGATCGACCCGGAGAAGGTCACGCTCCAGGTGGCGCTGGCGAACCTGAACGTCCTCTACAACGCGGACTACGCCCTGGTGATGGCTGGTGCGCTGATGAGCGTCATCCCGTTGATCGTGGTGTTCCTGTTCGGGGCGCGGCACTTCCTGAGGGACCTGGCGGCGGGGGCGATGAAGATGTAGGGGCCGGTGCGCCGTCTCGATAGAGTGCGCAGAAAGTCCCCGGTTCTGAGGAGTGGTCGCGTGGCGCTGGTCAGGCCCATGCGGGCGGATGCCCGGCGCAACCACGAGCGGTTGCTGGCCGTCGCCGTGGAGGCCTTCGCCGAGCACGGGGAGGGCGCCTCGCTCGATGACATCGCCAAGCGTGCCGGGGTCGGCTCCGGCACGCTGTACCGGCACTTCCCGACGCGGCAGGCACTGCTGGAGGCCGCCTGTCTGGACCGTATCGAGGCGATCGCGGCCCGGGCCAAAGTGCTCGCGGTCGAACTGCCGCCGGGCGAGGCGCTGACGGAGTGGCTGTACGAACTGGGCGCCGGGATGATCCGGATGCGTGGGCTGAAGGCGCTGCTGGGACCGGCCGTCACGGACTCCGGCTCCCTCGTGACCACGGCGTGCGGCGACGCGGTCAAGGTCGCGGCAGGGCGGCTGGTCCGGGCTGCGCAGGAAGAGGGCACGCTCCGGGCGGACGTCGAGCCGGTCGACGTGCTGCGGCTGGCGCACGGTATGGCGACCGCGTCGGAACTGGCGGACGGGGAGGGCCGGCACCTCCGGCGCTACCTGACGCTGCTGACGGAGGGGCTGATGGCGGGGCGTCGCCGATGAGTGGAGACGCCCCCCCCGGTGAGCCGGACGCCCCCTTGCCAGGGGGCGTCCACGGAGGTCGCTTTCGGGCGGGTCAGAGGGCCTGTGCCGCCGGCTTCACCATTCCCCTGACCGTGCGGGACTTCACGAAGTCGCCCATGGCCGTCATCTCCCACTCGCCGGAGAACTGGCGGATCAGCTTGGCCATCAGCACGCCCGTCTGCGGCTCGGCGCCGGTGAGGTCGAAGCGGACCAGTTCCTCACCGGTGGTGCCGTCCAGGAGGCGGCAGTAGGCCTTGGCGACCTCCGTGAACTTCTGGCCGGAGAAGGAGTTGACCGTGAAGACCAGGCCGGTGACCTCCTGGGGCAGGCGGCCGAGGTCGACCATGATGGTCTCGTCGTCACCGCCGCCCTCACCCGTGAGGTTGTCGCCGGAGTGCCGGATGGCGCCGCCCACGATCTGGAGCTTGCCGAAGTAGCAGCTGTCGATGTGGTTGCGCTGCGGCCCGTAGGCGATGACCGAGGCGTCCAGGTCGATGTCCTTGCCGCGGTAGGCCGGCTCCCAGCCGAGACCCATCCGGACCTGGGAGAGCAGGGGCTGGCCGCCCTTGATCAGGGAGACCGTCTGGTTCTTCTGGAGGCTGACGCGGCCCTTGTCGAGGTTGATCTTCCCGGCGCCGGGCGGGGGCGGGGGAGGGGTGGCCGGGGCCGGGGGAACCGCGGGCGCGGCGACCGGCGGGGCCACGGGCGGCTGCACCGGGGCCGGCGGCGGGGTCACGGGCTGGGACGGGGCGGCGGCCGGCTCCTCCACCGTGACCCCGAAGTCCGTGGCGATGCCCGCCAGGCCGTTGGCGTAGCCCTGGCCGACGGCGCGGGCCTTCCACTGGCCGTTGCGCTGGTAGACCTCCACGATCACCAGGGCCGTCTCACCGCCGAGCTGCGGAGGCGTGAACGTGGCCAGGACGGAGCCGCCGTCCGCGTCGCGGATCGTGGCCGTCGGCTCGATGCCCTGGAAGGTCTGGCCCGCGGCGTCCGGGCTGGCCGTCACGACGATCTTCTCGATGCCGGGCGGGAGGGCCGTGGTGTCGACCACGATCGCGTCGGGCGCACTGCCGCCGCCCGAGCGGTACGTCACGCCCGGGCCCGACGGCTGGTTGTAGAAGATGAAGTCGTCGTCGGAGCGCACCTTGCCGTCGGCGGTGAGCAGCAGGCCCGATACGTCGAGCCGCACCGGGGCGGCGACGTCCACCGTCACGCGGGCGGCGGACAGGGGGATGTTCGAGCCGGGGGTCATAGCTGTCATGCCGGGTGAACGAGCGAGGCGGTTTTGCCGTTCCCTTACCTTCCGGCCAATCGGGTCACCGGCGGTTGCGGGGGTGGTCCCGGGCGGTGCGTTCGTTGCCGCGCTTGTAGTTGCCGGTCCAGCGGGCCATGACCAGCTGGGGGTCGGACGCCTCGACCTCGGCGAGGAACCGCGTGGCCCGGGGGCCGTTCAGGGTGGTGGCGGGGCGGCCGTGGTGGCTGATGCGGACGGTTCCGCCCGCGTGCTGCTCGTAGGTGAACCCGTGGGGTCGTGGCATGCCGTGAGCGTAGGGCGGCGGGGGCGGACGCCCCACCGAATTTCGTCCGCCCCCGCCCCGCGCGGTGGGCCTACGGCACGACCACGATCTTCCGGCCGACCCCCGCCGCGAACTGTTCCAGTGCCTGCGGGTACCGCTCCAGCGGGATGCGGTCGCTGATGAAGACGTCCGGGTCGAGCACACCGCCCGCGAAGAGTTCCGCCGCCCGCTCGAAGCTGTGCAGCACCGCCATCGAGCCGGTGATGGTGATCTCCTGGTTGTAGATGCGGTACGGGTCGATCGTCACGCGGGTCGCGTAGTCGGCCACGCCGAACTGCAGGAACGTGCCCGCCTTGGCCACCCGGTCCAGGCCGTCCTGGATCGCCGCCGCGTTGCCCGTGGCGTCGACGACCAGGTCCCAGCCCTGCGGGCGGTCCAGTTCGTCGGGGGTCGCCGCCGACGCCGAGACACCGAGGCGGCGGGCCGTCTCCAGCCGGGCCGGGTTCACGTCGACGACGTCCACGCTCGCCGCGCCCGTCCGCTTGGCGAGCTCCACCATCATCAGGCCCATGGTGCCGGAGCCGTAGACCAGGACGTGCGCTCCGAGGCGGGAGCGGAGCACGTCGTAGCCGCGGACCGCGCAGGACAGCGGCTCCACGAGCGCGGCGTCCTCGGTGCGGACGTGCTCGGGGAGCTTCACGCAGTTCGCCACCGGGGCGACCGCGTACTGCGCCGCCCCTCCTGCTGTCGTCACGCCGATCGCCGCCCAGCGTTCGCACAGGTTGTTGTGGCCGGTGCGGCAGTAGCGGCACTCGTAGCAGTAGAGGGACGGGTCGACTGCGACCCGGTCGCCCACCGCCACCTCCGTGACCTGCCTGCCGACCCCGACGACCTCACCGGCGAACTCGTGCCCGGGCACGATCGGGAGCTTCGGGGCGAACTCGCCCTGGAGGATGTGCAGGTCCGTTCCGCACAGCCCGCAGGCGGCGACCTGGACGACGACCTCGCGCGGCCCTGGCGTCGGGTCGGGGACCTCGGCGACGACGGCCTTGCCCACGGACTCGATGACGGCGGCCTTCATTTCACGGCTCCCAACGACAGGCCCTGGACCAGCTTGTCCTGGGCGGCGAACCCCGCGGCGAGCACCGGCAGGGAGATGACGAGCGACGCGGCGCACACCTTCGCCAGGAACAGGCCCTGGCTGGTGATGAAGCCGGTCAGGAAGACGGGGGCGGTCTCGGCGACCACACCCGTGAGCACCCGGGCGAACAGCAGCTCGTTCCAGCTGAAGATGAAGCAGATCAGGGCGGTGGCGGCGATACCGGGGAGGGAGATCGGGGCGACCACGCGCGCGAGGATCGTGGGAAGCCGGGCTCCGTCCACCTTCGCCGCCTCGATCACCGCTACCGGGATCTCGGCGAGGAAGGACTGCATCATCCACACCGCGATCGGCAGGTTCATGGAGGTGTAGAGGATGACCAGCAGCCAGATGTTGTCGAGCATCCCGGCGTTCTTGGCGAACAGGTAGATCGGCAGCAGGCCCGCCACGACCGGCAGCATCTTGGTGGACAGGAAGAAGAACAGCACGTCCGTCCACTTGCGGACCCGGTTGACGGACAGCGCGTACGCCGCCGGGAACGCCAGCAGCAGGACCAGCAGCGTCGAGGCCACGGACGCGACCGCGGAGTTGACGAGGGCCGGCCAGGGGCTCGCGCCGCCGCCCGCGCCGAAGAACTCGCGGTAGCCGTCCAGGGTGAGGGAGGCGGCGAAGGATGGCGGGTTGGTCGCGGCGTCGGACTCCGAGTGGAACGACGTCAGCGCCATCCAGGCGATGGGCAGGAAGAACACGATCCCGGCCAGCCAGGCCAGCAGGCCCATGCTGTTGCGGCGTACGACGCTCATGCGCGGGACACCTCCTCGCGGAACAGGGACGACACCACGCGCAGGGCGAAGGTCGCGATGACGATCGAGCCGATGACCACCAGGACGCCCGCGGCCGAGGCGAGGCCGTTCTCGTGGGCCTGGTAGAAGCTCTGGTAGACGGTGTAGGGGAGGTTGGCGGTGCCGAGGCCGCCGGACGTGATCGTGAAGACCGCGTCGAAGTTCTGGACGATGTAGATCGAGCCCAGCAGGGCGCCCAGTTCGAGGTAGCGGCGCAGGTGCGGCAGCGTCAGGTGGACGAAGATCTGCCAGTCGCTCGCGCCGTCGACCCGGGCCGCCTCGATCTGCTCGTGGTCGCGGCTCTGCAGTCCGGCGAGCAGGATCAGCATCATGAACGGCGTCCACTGCCAGACGAGGGACGCCTCGACCGCGAGCAGCGGGGTGTTCGAGATCCAGTCGGGCTGTGGGCCGCCCACATAGTGCAACAACCCGTTGAGCAGGCCGTATTCAGGGTTGTAGAGCACATGTTTCCAGAGCAGGGCCGCTGCCACGGGGACCACCAGGAACGGTGCGATCAGCAGGGTGCGGACGACGCCCCGGCCGCGGAACCTCCGGTCCAGCAGCAGCGCCAGGACGAGTCCCAGCATCAGGCTGGCCAGCACCACGGCCACCGTCAGCAGGACGGTCGTCCACACCGAGTGGCGCAGGTCCGGGTCGGTGAGGACCTCCTGGTAGTTGTCGAGGCCGGTGAAGTGCCGGGCGTCGGGATAGAGGGCGTTCCAGTCGAAGAAGGAGATCACCAGCGTGGCCACGAAGGGCAGCTGGGTGACGACGATCATGAAGATCAGGGCGGGCAGCAGGGGGGCTCTGGTCGCCCAGGCGCGCAGCCGGGCGGAGGGCCGGCGGACCGGGGTGCGGAGCTCGGGGGAGGCCGCGGGGGCCGTTGTCGTGGCGGTCATCGTCCCTCGTACTCCTCGGAGATCTTCTCGGCGAGCGCCTGGGACTTCCTCAGGGCCGACTCGACGGACTGGCGTCCGGCGATGGCCGCGCTGATCTCCTGGGAGACCTTGGTGCCGAGGTCGGTGAACTCGGGGATGCCGACGAACTGGATCCCGGGCGCGGGCCGCGGCTGGACGCCGGGATCGGTCGGCCGCGCCTTCTCGATGGCCTCCTTGGTCATCTCCTGGAAGGCCCCGGCCTCCTTGCGGTAGTCGGCGTTGGCGTACGTCGACGCCCGCTTGCCGGCGGGGACGTTCGACCAGCCGGCCGTGTCGCCCACCAGCTCCTCGTAGCCCTTGCCGGAGGCCCAGGAGACGAACTTCCAGGCGTCGTCCGGGTTGCGGGAGGCCTTCTGGATGCCCCAGGCCCAGGTATAGAGCCAGCCGGAGGACCCGGTCTTCTCGACGGGGGCGGGGACGTAGCCGATCTTGCCCTTGACCGGGGACTTCGCCGCCTCCAGGGAGCCGGCCGCGGAGGTGGCGTCGTACCACATGGCGACCTTGCCCTGGGTCATGTTGTTGAGGCACTCGGCGAAGCCGGACTGGGCGGCGCCGGACTCGCCGTGCGCGCGCACCAGGTCGACATAGAACTTCGTCGCCTTTTTGAAGGCCGGGGAGTCGAGCCGAGCTTTCCAGTCCTTGTCGAACCAGGTGCCGCCGAAGGTGTTGACGACCGTGGTGAGGGGGGCCATCACCTCGCCCCAGCCGGGCAGGCCGCGCAGGCAGATGCCCTTCATGCCGGGCTCGGCGCCGTCGGCCCGGGCCGCCAGGTCCGCCACCTGCCGCCAGGTGGGGTGGGCGGGCATCGTCAGGCCCTTCTTGTCGAACACGTCCTTGCGGTACATCAGGAACGACGACTCGCCGTAGAAGGGCTGGCCGTAGAGCTTGCCGTCGTCCGCGGTGAGGGACTGGCGCATCGGCTTCAGGACGTCCTGCTCGTCATAGGCCGGGTCCTTGGCGACGTAGCCGTTCATCTGCTGCAGCCAGCCGTTGCGGGCGTAGATCGGTATCTCGTAGTTGGACAGGGTGGCGACGTCGTACTGGCCGGCCTGGTTGGCGAAGTCCTGGCTGATCTTGTCGCGGACGTCGTTCTCGGGCAGGACCGTGAAGTTGACCTTGATGCCCGTCTCCTTGGTGAAGTGGGCGCGGGTCAGCTTCTGCAGCTCGACCATCTGCGGGTTGTTGACCATCAGGACGTTGATGGCGTCGCCGCCGGATCCTGCCCCGCCCGCGCCGACCCAGCAGCCGGAGAGCAGCGGGGCGAGCAGCGTCCCTGCGGCGGCCAGGGCGAGCGGGGCTCGCGGTGGCCGTCGTCGGCTCTGGGTTCGCATGGATCGCTCCTGGATGTATGGGGAGATAAGGGGCAGCACGGGGCGTGGCTGCGCCCGATGGGGGATGGGGGTGGGGTGTCAGACCCGGATGACCTGAGGCCCGAGCAGTGAGTAGCGGTGCGCTTCGGCGGCCGGCAGCAGCGTGCTCGTCACGATCGTCTCCAGCGCGCCGACCTCGGCGAACCGGCAGAAGCTGACCGCTCCGAACTTGGTGTGCACGCCCGCGAAGACCACGCGCCGGGCGGCCCGGATCGCCTGGGTCTTGACCTCGCTGACGGCCGGATCGGGGGTGGTGAGGCCGTGTTCGCGGGAGATGCCGTTGGCGCCGATGAACGCCAGGTCGACGACGAAGCCGGCCAGCATCTTCGTCGTCCAGTGGTCGACGGTGGCGAGGGTGCCGCGCCGCACCCGGCCGCCGAGCAGCAGCACGGAGATGTGCTCGGCCTCGGCGAGGGCGCCCGCGACCGGCAGGGACGCGGTGACCACGGTCAGCGGCCGGTCCCGGGGGAGTGCCTCGGCGATGAGCTGCGGGGTGTAGCCCTCGTCGACGAAGACGGTCTCGGCGTCGCCGAGCAGCTCGGCCGCGGCGGCCGCGACCCGGCGCTTCTCGGGGACGTGGCTCGTGGCGCGGAAGGCGAGCGTGGTCTCGAAGCCGGCGCTCTCCACGGGGTAGGCGCCGCCATGGGTGCGGCGGAGCAGGCCGTGGTCCTCCAGGACGCGCAGGTCCCTTCGTACGGTTTCCTTGGCGACACCTAGCTCGGTGGCGAGGGCGGTGACGTCGACGGAGCCGTCGCGCCGTGCGGCCAGCACGATCTCGCGCTGGCGTTCTTCCGCGGTCCTGTTCATGGCCGTCACCCGCCTTCCTGCTGTGCTGCCCGTTCGGGCCCTCGGTCGGGCCTTGGGGGAAGTTCTACAGGGGGCGTTCCGCGGTGGCCAGGTCTGTTGCGGGCGGGATCCTGCCCGGATGTGCCCGTTCGGTCGTGCGGGTGTGCGGGGCGGCGAGGGGTGTCCGTGGCCGTCTGCGGGTGGGTTGTGGCTGGTCGCGCAGTTCCCCGCGCCTCTGAGGACGTTTCCCCGCCGTCTGCGGCTCGTGCCCGAATGCCCGAGCGGGCGGGCCCGTTCTCTGCCCGCCCGCCCTGATTCGGAGTCTGTCCGGTCAGTACGGCCAGATCGGCGGGTCCGTCACGAACTGGCCGCCCAGGTAGGCGTGCGCCTCGTTGCCGTCCTGCAGTTCGCCCTGTTCGGCGATGAGCTTCTCGGCGTAGGGCTCGGAGTCGTCCTGCGGGTCGTAGCCGAGTGCCCGGGCGCTGGTGAGGTCCCACCACAGGCGGGTGTTGGCGGAGGAGCCGTGGACGACGGTGTGGCCGACGTGCTCGGCGGTCAGGGCCGCGTGGAAGAGGCGGGCGCCGTCGGCGGGGCTCATCCACACCGAGAGCATGCGCACGCTGGTCGGTTCGGGGAAGCAGGAGCCGATCCGTACCGAGACGGTCTCCAGGCCGTGTTTGTCCCAGTAGAGCTGCGCCAGGTCCTCGCCGAAGCACTTGGACAGGCCGTAGAAGGTGTCCGGGCGGCGCGGGGTGTCGACCGGGATCAGGGGGTCGTCGCCCTGGGGCCGCGGGGTATAGCCGACGGCGTGGTTGGAGGAGGCGAAGACGATCCGGCCGACGCCCTCCTCGCGGGCGGCCTCGTACAGCTGGTAGGTGCCCTCGATGTTCGCCTTGAGGATCTTCTCGAAGGGGGCTTCCAGGGAGATGCCCGCGAGGTGGATGATCGCGTCGACGCCCCGGACCGCCTCGCGTACGGCGTCCCGGTCGGCGAGGTCGGCGGTGATCGCGTCGGGCTCGCCCTCGATCGGGCGCAGGTCGAGCAGGCGCAGGTCGTAGCCGTGGGCCGGGAGCAGGTCCCGCATCAGGGTGCCGAGGCCGCCGGCGGCGCCGGTGAGCAGGACGGTGCGGGGAGCGGGCATCCTCGGGTCTCCTTGATCGCCGACCGTGCTTCGCCGAGTGCTGACCGCCGAGCGTATTGACCGCCGACGTGCACATGAGCGCACGGCATTCATATGCGTGGACACGCTAAGGATCCGGGGCGGAGCCCGTCAAGTATGCCGCGGAGGGGGTGAATCCGCAGGTGCGTCGCGGGTGTGCGCGCTTGACCGGCACCACGGCGGCACCTTAGCGTGGAGCCGTTCAGAAATGTAGACGTCAATTATGAATATGGAACCGGGAGAGCTTGTGACGCCAGCCCCTCTCGCCGCTCGACTCGACATCCCCAGCGGGCCGCTGTTCTTCCCGGTCACCGCCTACCACCCCGACGGCTCCGTGGACCTCGACACCTTCCGCACCCACGTCCGGCGCGGGGTGGAGGCCGGAGCCGCCGCCGTGTTCGCCTGCTGCGGCACCGGCGAGTTCCACGCCCTGACGCCCGAGGAGTTCGAGGCCTGCGTACGGGCCGCCGTCGAGGCCGTCGACGGGCGGGTGCCGGTCGTCGCCGGCGCCGGCTACGGCACCGCGCTCGCCGTGCGCTATGCCCGCCTCGCCGAGGCCGCCGGTGCGGACGGTCTGCTCGCCATGCCGCCGTACCTCGTCGTCGCCGGGCAGGAGGGACTGCTGCGGCACTACCGCGAGGTGGCCGCCGCGACCGCCCTGCCGGTCATCGTCTACCAGCGCGACAACGCCGTGTTCACCCCCGAGACGGTCGTCGCACTCGCCCGCACGGACGGGATCATCGGCCTGAAGGACGGGCTCGGCGACCTCGACCTCATGCAGCGCGTCATCAGCGCCGTCCGCTCCGAGGTCCCGGGTGACTTCCTCTACTTCAACGGTCTGCCGACCGCCGAGCAGACCCAGCTCGCCTACCGCGCCCTCGGTGTCACGCTCTACTCGTCCGCCGTGTTCTGCTTCGCGCCGGAGATCGCCCTCGCCTTCCACCAGGCCCTCAGGACCGGCGACGACGCCGTGGTGGAGAAACTGCTGGACGGCTTCTACCGCCCGTTCGTCGAACTGCGCGCCCAGGGCCGCGGCTACGCGGTCGCGCTGGTCAAGGCCGGTGTACGGCTGCGCGGCCTCGACGTGGGGGAGGTACGGCCACCGCTGCACGAGCCGGTCGAGGATCATGTGAAGCAGCTCGCCGAAGTGATCGAGCGGGGCCGCGCGCTGCTGGAGGAGGCCAAGTGAAGGCGTCGACATTCGTCTACCCCTGGGACGTCAACGGCGACCCGGAGGCACCCGCCCGGATCGCCGCGCTCGGCGTGGCGCAGGTCACGCTCGCCGCGGCCTACCACTCCACCCGCGCCCTCACGCCCCGCCACCCGCGCCACCGCATCATCACCGCCGAGCACGCCGCCGTGCTCTACCCGGCGGACGACCGCTGGGCCGGGCGGGAGCTGCGCCCCTACGCGGCCGGTGCATGGGCCCCGGGGGACGCCTTCGGCGAGGCCGCCACCGCCCTCGCCGGGGCTGGTCTCGAGGTGCACACCTGGGTCGTCCTCGCGCACAACTCCCGCCTGGGCGCCGAGCACCCCGGCACCTCGGTCGTCAACGCCTACGGCGACCGCTATCCCTGGGCGCCGTGCATCGCGCAGCCCGCTACACGCGCGTACCTCGTCGACCTGGCGGCCGAGGCGGCCGTGCGGCCCGGGGCGAGCGGCACCGAGCTGGAGTCCCTCGGCTGGTACGGCCTGGAGCATCTGCACGCCCACGACAAGACCGGCGGCGTCGGTCTCGGGGAGGCCGGGCAGTACCTGATGGCGCTGTGCTTCTGCCCGTCCTGCCGCGAGGGCTACGGCCGGCACGGCCTGGATGCCGACGAGCTGGCTGCCGCCGTACGGACCGCGCTGGAGCCGGTCTGGCAGGGGGCACCCTCGGACGGAGGCTGGGCGGGCATCGAGAAGCTCCTCGGCGAGACCCTCGCGAACACCACGCGCGCGTACCGCGACGAAACCGCCCGCACCCTCCAGGAGCAGGCTGTCGCGGCGGTCCGGGCTGCCGCTCCCGACGGCTTCCAGGTGCTGCTGCACGCGGACCCCGTGTCGTACCACGTCGGCGCCAACCCCGGGGTCGACCCCGCGCACATCCTGTCCGTGGCGGACGGCGTGGTCGTGCCGTGCGCGGGCGGCACCGGCACGCTGACGCCCTTCGCGCGCCAGGACCGCGAGGGCGCCGTCGTCGCCGCCAACTTCCCCGTCGTCTCGGGGATGGGCGGCAGCCCCGGCACCCTCGCCGCCGACGCCGCCGAGGCACGCCGCCGGGGCGCCACCGAACTGCGGCTGTACCACGCCGGGCTGGCGTCCGACGACGACCTTGCGGCCACAGCGCGGGCGCTGCGCACCGTGGAGGGGTGAGGCGCCGGCCTTCGCAACGGCTCCCCTCCCGGCAGGGCGCGTACCCGGCGCCACCGGGCTTTCTCGTACGGGACGCCGGGCGCGGCGGTCAGGAGGTCGCGCACGGTCGTCTCGTCCCGCACGCTTCCGGCGAACCACGGCACGGCACGGAGTGACCGCCGACCGTCAACGTCCCTCCATATGAGGCGAGTTCACCGGCGATCAGGCGTGACAGGGTTGCTTTTCCTGATCGATCGAGGCCGGCCGGCGCCATGGCGCTACCCTCCGCGACCCGAAACGGCACGTCGCCGAGCAGGGTCCGTCCGGCAGGCAGTACTCGATATGTGAAACTTCCAGATGCCCCGTGGGCAGGCATTCTCCTTTCTTTCCCCTCTCGCGGCCACTTCAATCGGGCCACTGTTCGCGCCGTCCGTTTTTGGTCACGGCCGGTGGGAGAATCGGACATTCCGCCGCGACGATATTCACTGCCACAGACGTGGAATCCGGTCGTCGTCTAAGTTCCTTCACGCCGGGGTCTGGTTCTGACCCGGCGTCCAGTGACATTCGTGCCACGAGAAATGGGGAACCCATGGAGAAGACGCGGAAGGTCGAAAGCGCCAAGAATGCCGAGCTGACCCCGAAGCCGGCGCAGGAGCAGGACCGGGTGAGCGCGCGGGAGAGCATCGAGCTGCGCATCACCGACCTGAGCAGCCCGGCGATGGTGGCGGGTCTCGCCCGCCGCTGCTGATCTCACCACCGACCACCCGCCGCGGGGAGAGCCCCTCCCCGCGGCGGGTGCGCGGAGGTTGTCGGTACTCGGTTCAACTATTCGAGGAGCGTCGCGCGTGGCACCCATTTCGCCCACACCCCTGCGTGTGCTGGACGGCTCCGCCGTCACCGCGCTGGAGGACCTCGACGGGCCGGTGGTCATCCGCGGCCTCCAGGACGAATGGCCGGCGCGGGAACTCTGGACCGTGGAGCATTTCCGCGGCCGGTACGGCGGACTCCGGGTCCCGGTGCGTGAATACCCGGCGGGCTCTGAGTATGAATATATGATTTCCGACGGCGGGCTCGCCGAATTCCTGGAATATTGGGAGAAGAGCCCGGCGGACGGCTCCCTCGCCCGGGACCGGCGGTATCTGGCCGAATGGAATTTCGTCCGGGACTGCCCCGAACTCCTCGACGACTTCAGCATTCCCGCCCTCTTCTCCGAGGACTGGATCGACCGGCTCCCGGAACAGGTCCGCTTCGGAAGAATGTGGATCTTCTTCGGTGAGCCCGGATGCTCGACCGGACTGCACTGCGACACGTTCTCCACCAGTGCCTGGCTGGCCGTCCTCGACGGCAGCAAGGAGCTGCGACTGGTGACCCCCGAGGCGGGCAGGGCGCTGCGGGCCGACGACAGCCTGTGGTCCGAGCGCACCCACGACGAGGTGCTCCGGAAATCCTCCGACCCCTTGTACGAGGTGACCCTGCGCGCCGGTGACACCCTCTACATCCCCGGCGACTGGTACCACGAGGTCCGCAACCCCGAACGCAACCTCATGCTCACCGCCAACTTCGTCGAGGAGCGCAGACTCCTCTCGTTCCTCGCGCAGTTCGAGACCCGTCTCACCGAGCCGCTCTCGATCCTCCGTGAGGTCCGCAACGCCCGGGTCCGCACAGTGGCCGGCGGCGCCGGGCGGCACGACGAACTCGCGCGGCCGGAGTTCCGCGCCCGTCAGCTGGACTGGGTGCGCGACATGACCGCCGAACTGCGCGAGTACGAGCGGGCCCTGCTGGACCGGGACGCCACGGACACCGGTGCGACGGAGGCACCGAGCGGTGACCGCTGAACCCGACGCGTGCGTCACGGCGTTCGACTCCATGCCGGGCACGCTGGACCAGCCCGGCTGGTGCGACCACAGCGGGCTGCAACTCGCCGCCCTGACCACGCGTCCGCTCGTCGCCCCCGGGGCCCGCGGGCCCGAGCCGACGGGCGCCAGTTCGTTCGACAGCTCCGCCGACGGCCGCCGGCACGACTTCGCGCTCCGCCCCGGCGCACACTGGGCCGACGGGAGCCCGGTGACGGCCGACGACTACGCACGGGCCCTGGACCGCGCGGCCGCCTCGGCCACCGTCACCGGCTACTGGCTGCGCCACGTCGAACAGGTCAGCAGCCGGGGAGACCGTCTGCGCGTGCGGCTCGGAGAACCCGACCACGGCTTCCCCCTGCTGACCTCCCTCCCGGCACTCGCCCCCTACCGAACGCGTACCGACGGCGTCGGCCGGTACCGGATCGTGCGCACCGCACCGCGCACGATCGTCCTCGACCGGACCCCGCACACCCCCGGCGGTCCTCCCCGGGTGGTGCTGCGCCGGGTCAAGAGTCCTGAACGCAACCTCGAGGGATTCACGGCCGGGCGCCTCGACGTCACCTCCGACACCGCCTTCCCGCTGCACCGGGTCGGCGAGTTCGCCGGGCACCCGTCCCTGCGGGTGCGCCGGACGGGCATCGTCGTGGCGCTGTGCTTCGAGGGCGAACTGCTGCGCCCGGAGGCCGAGCAGGACCGCCACACCATCCGCGACGCACTCGCCGCCCCCGGCACCGGAGCCCTGCTGCCCGCCCCGCTGCTCCCGCAGCACCGCTTCCTGCCCGTACGGGACTTCGACCAGGCCTTCCGCGACGCCGCGCGGAACACGGCCCCCGCCCCCGCGCACGCGCCGAGGATCCCGGCCCGCGCCCACTACCGGCTCGCCTACGACACCTACTACCCGAACCGCGAACTCGCCCGCGCCGCAGCGCGGATGCTCGCGGCCGCAGGCATCCGGGCCGACCTCGTGCCCGACCGTTACGAGAACCGTTCCCGCACCGCCGACCTGCGGCTCAACCTCTTCCGGGGCCTGCGCTCCGACCCGCTCGGGGTGTACCGGGGCCTGGTCTTCCTGGAGGCGCTGCGCACCCATGACGCCCTCGAGTCCTACCTGAAGGTGCTGCGGGCCTACGACAGCGCCCCGCAGACGCCCGCATCCCTGGACGCGACCGCGGCGGAACTCGACGGCATCCTCGCGCGCCACAGTCTCTGCGTCCCTCTCGCCGAAGTCCCCGGCATCTTCCTCGCCCGGCAGCCGAAGGCACCCTGGGAGTGGTCATGACGAACCCGCCCGTGACCGACGGGCCGGCGACCGCCGGACCCGGCCGACAGGCGGCCCCCGCACCGCAGGACACCGAGCCGCAGGCGCTGCTCCTGCGGTTCCCCGCCGGTGTCATGCTGCGCGCGGGCACGACCCTCGCCACCGGCGACACCGGGGAGCTCCTGGTGATCGGCGAGAGGGGCTTCAGCGTCGAAGGAGCGGACCGCGCGCTGCGCGAGTGGGCCGGGCACCTCACCGAAGGGCTGCGCTGGCCCGCCTCCGGCGCGGTGCTCACCCCCGGGCAGGAAACACTGCTGGCGGCGTTCGCCGCCCGTGACCTGCTCGTGCCCCTCCCGCGTACCGACACGACCGACGCGCACACCAAGCAGCGCCACTGGCTCGCGCACACCGGCAGGGACCCCGACGCGGCGCAGGAACGCATCGGCCGGCACCAGGCCGTCGTCGTGGGCTGCGGCGGCACCGGGGCGATCGTCGCCACCCACCTGTGCGCCATGGGAGTGCGCAGGCTGCTGCTGGTCGATCACGACGTGGTCGAAGTGACCAACTTCAACCGGCAGTTCACCTACCGGCAGGCCGACCTCGGCCGGCCCAAGACGGAGGCCCTGCGGGACTTCCTGCTGGAACGTCACCCGGAGGCACGCATCACCACCGCCGCGGTCTTCGCCGACGAGGACACGATCCCCGGCCTCGCCCCTTCCGGCCCCGGCGAGTGGACCCTGTTCTGCTGTGCCGACCGGCCGGTCGGCACCCTGGCCGCACTCCTGGCCGCGTCCGCCCGCGACCGGGGCGGTTGCGTGCTCTTCGCGGCGGCGGGGCTCGACGAGGCCGCCGTGGGACCGCTGCTGAGGCCGGACGACATCACCGCCCACCGGGCCTTCGCCCAGGAGATGGAAGCCGTGGCCGCCGTGGCCCGCAGCGCGATCGCCGATCCGGTCATGAGCGCCTCGATCGCCCCCGTGAACACCGTGACCGCGGCCTGGATGGCCGGTGAGTGGCTGAACGGCGTGATCCTGGAACGCCCCACGCGCTCCCTGAACGCCCGGTTCGTCATGGACCTGGGGAACTCGTCGACGTATGAGGAGAGAACGTGGCGTTGAACAGCTCCCCGGCCGTGCGGGCCCTGACCCTGGAGGTCCGCCACCGGCGGGAGGACGGCCCGCTGTCCCGACGGGCGTGGCAGCTGCGTGAGGTCTTCGGAGTGGAGACCGCCGAGGAGACGGTGACCCTCCAGCCGGTCACCGTCACCCCCCGGGGCATCACCCTGATCACCGGCTTCAGCGGCACCGGCAAGTCCAGCCTGCTGCGCGAACTGTGCCGCCGCACCGACGTGCGCACCGTCGGGGACCTGCCGCCGATCGGTCCCACGGACCGCGTCGTCGACCTCTTCGACAGCGACGTCGAGGAGACCGTCTCCTGGCTCGGCAGGTTCGGCCTCGGCGAACCCCGGCTGATGATGTCCCGGCCCGAACACCTCTCCGACGGACAGCACCACCGGCTCACCCTGGCCCGCCTCGCCCACGGCGGACGGGGCCTCGTCGCGGTCGACGAGTTCTGCTCCAACCTCGACCGCACCACGGCCAAGGTCATCGCCCACAACTTCCAGCGGGCCTGCCGCTCCCTGGGCATCGCCGCCGTCGTCGCCACCGCCCACGAGGATCTGCACGACTTCCTCTGCCCGGACGACCACGTCCGCCTCGACTTCGACGGCACGGTCGGCAGGACCACCGGCGCCCACCGGCCCGGCGAGCGCGTCGAGCAGTGGATCGAGGAGGAGTTCACCGAGAGCGCGGGGGAGCGTGCCGACTACGAACAGCTGGCCGGCTACCACTACCGCGCCGAGGACGAGCGGTGGATCGACTGGGAGAACCTGGTCACCGAGGTGCGCACCGTCCGCGTCCGCGGACTGCTCGTCGCCGTCAAGGTGTTCTGCCGCCCCTTCCCCCGCGAGTTCGAGGCGCTGCCCACACTGCGCCGGATCAACGAGTCCGTCCTGTGCCAGGAGCGCGTCATCGTGCACCCCGCCTTCCGCGGGCTCTCCCTGAACGGGCACATGTGGCCGGGCACGGAACCCGGCTCCGTACCGCGACAGCGCATCCTCTTCGCGCAGTCGGCGCTGGGCCGGCTCTTCCCCTTCCACCTGCGCGCCGGTTACCGGAGGGTCGGGCACCCCTCGGAGACACCGGCCCAGGAGCAGCTCGACCTCGCCGAGGCGCTGCGCCGACACGATCCCGGTATCAACCCGAACTCCACTAAGGCCATCGCCGCCCTGCTGCGCGCCGCACCGGCCGACGCGCTGTCGGAGATCCGGGCCACGGCCGGCGCCGCCTTCGACCTCGCGACCCGGCGGCAGATCGTCTTCCTGGCGGACCTGGCCGGCGCCGAGGTGCGGCAGGAGGACCTCGCGTTCGTGAGCCGGGCCTCCGCCGAAGCGGCGCGTACGGCGGATCCGGACTCCCTGGCAGTGATGGTGGAAACGGCAACCCCCTACCGGATGGCGGGCTTCGTCCGCGCATGGTCCCCCGAGCACGGATGGCGCGTGGCAGCACATGGCAGCGATGATCACACCGGCACCCTCGCCGTCGCACACCACTGACCCGGGCGGCGCCGGTGCCCCCGGCACCCACCCGGACCTGGTGGCCCTGGGCGAGCGGCTGAGGGAGACGCAGGACACGGCCGGGGTCCGGGTCGACCTCTTCGCCGAACGGGTGCGCGGCACCGAGTGTTTCGTCCCCGACAGCGCGACCGTCACCGGGGAGCCCTACGAGCAGGCCGGCTTCGCCGTGCGGGTCCGGCATCGGGAAGCCGAGGGGTACGTCGGCCTCAACAGCCTGTCCGGCGAAGCGTTCCGGCTCGGCCTGCGTGCCGCCGCCGACCGGGCCGGAGCCACGGGGTTCGGCACCGACGACCTGGCGGCCGCCGTGCTGCGGGCCGCCGGCCGTCTGGAGTCGCAAGGTTCCGGGCCGGCCGGCGCGCCGTCGGCGGAGCTGCTGCGTGCCGCCCGATCGGCGGCCGTGCGCGCCGCCCCCGGCACCGACTCGGTGTCCGTCTCCTACTCCGGGGCCGACCGGGCGTTCCTCCGGCTCGGGCCCGGCCTCGCCCATCTGGAGACGGCGCAGCGACGGCACCTGGTGTCCTGCCGTGCCGTCATCGACGGCGCGGGCGGCCCGGTGGTCGGATACCGCAAGGCCGGCGTCCGCGACCTCGGCGCCTGGGAGTCCGGTCTGGACATCGTCCGGGTCGGGCGGAACGCGGGCCGCGCCGCCGCCGCCAAGAGGACGGCCCGGCCGGTCGCCGAGCGGAACGTCACGCTCGTCATCGCCGCCGGAGCCAGCGGCGTACTCGTCCACGAGCTCCTCGGTCACCCGCTGGAGGGCGACGTCGCCGCCCACCGGCTGGCCGGGGTGGCCTGGCGCGAGGGCGACCGGATCGGCCCGGCCGGGCTGCACGTGGCCGACGACCCGGCAGGCGGCGGCTGGGGCGGGTTCGACCACGACGACGAAGGCACCCCCGCCCGCCTGCAACAGCTGGTCCGGGACGGCACGGTGACGGCTCTGCTCGACGCCGTCGGACGACAGCGACGGCAGTCGTTCCGGCACCCCCCGTCGACCCGGATGAGCAATGTGTACGTCGAGCCGGGGCCGGACGACCCGGCCGCGCTGACGGCGTCCGTCCGCCACGGCTTCCACGTCGCCCGGCTGGGCGGCGGACGGGTGCACCCGGACGGCACGTTCGCGTTCGGCGCGGTGGACGTCCGCCGTATCCGGCGCGGCGCGCTCGCGGAGCCGGTGTCCGATGCCGTCGTCACCGGTGAAGTGGTGGCCGTTCTCAGCGGCATCCGCGGTCTCGGCGACGACTTCGCCATGGGGAGCCCGGCCACCTGCGTCAAGTACGGCCAGGAGGTCCCCGTGGGAGACGGCGGACCCACGCTGCTCGTGACCGGCGTCGACATCGAGCCCGCCGACACCGCGTCCTGAAACCGGCGGCTCCGGACGCCCACCACCCACTCGCCGCACGACCCAGTCGAGGAGACGACCAAGCACATGACCACCTCGGACACAGCCCTCGTGGGCAACGGGGTCCTCGCCCTTTCCACCGCCCTCGAACTGACGCGCAGGGACCCCTCCCTCTCGGTCACCGTCATCGGCCCGCGCGAGCGGGAGGGCGCGGCCACCGCGGCATCCGGCGCGATGCTCAACTGCTTCGCCGAGATCACCAAGTACACGCTGGCCTCCGACGCCTCGCGTGCCAAGTTCGAGATGTGCCGGGACTCGCTGGCCCTCTGGCCCGACTGGCTCGACCTGGTCTGCGAGGCGTCGGGGCACGACCGGCCGCACACCGTTTCCGGCACGGTCGTCATCGAGAACGCGGTGTCCGGTGTCCTGGACTCGGAGAACTTCGACGCGATGCTGGACGCGGCCGCCAAGTACGGCGAGACGCACGAACTCATCGGCCCGCGCGGGATCGCGGGCCTGGACCCCACCCCGACCGCCCGGCCCCTGCGGGCCCTGTATCTCCCCGCGGAGGGCGCGGTCGACAGCGGCGCGGTGTACGAGGCGCTCCGGGCGGCCCTCGTCGCGCGGGGGGTACGGTTCGTCGACCAGCCCGTCGGCGCGCTCACCCGTGAGGGCGACCGGGTGACCGGCGCGAGCCTCGCGGACGGTTCACATGTCTCGGCCGGCACGATCGTGGTGGCCGCCGGTGCCTTCACCACCCCGCTCCTCGACACCGTGCTGGGCCCGCACGACGTACAGCCCGTGTTCTCCGGCACCGGCATCGCCACCGTGACCCACAGGCCGGGCGCCGAACAGTTCGGCCATGTCGTGCGCACCGTCAACCGCGCCGGTTCCTGCGGGCTGCACGCCGTTCCCTTCCCGGGCGGACGTGACTACGTCGGTGCGACCAACGTGGTCTTCGCGACCCCGCGCACCCGTCCCTCGGCCGGTCTCAGCCACTTCCTCCTGCAGTGCGCCATCGACCAGTTGAACAACGACTTCGCCTTCGCACAGATCGACGAGTGGCGTGTGGGCAACCGCCCCGTCACCCTCGACACCTTCCCCCTGCTCGGGCCGGGCCCCCTGGACGGGCTGCACATCGCGACGGGCACCTACCGGGACGGATTCCACAACAGCCCGCTGATCGCCCGGATCATGGCCGACGGCATACTCGGCGCCACCTCGCCCTACGACCACCCCTTCCATCCCGGACGCCGCCCCGTCAGCGTGCTCACGGCGGCCGAGAGCGCGGGAGAGACGGCGTACCAGGGAGCGTGCACCGGGTTCGAGGCCTCCCTCGTCCTGCCCCGGCTGTGGCGGCACGACGCGGTGCCCGCGCTGTTCGCCTCCGGCGCCGTGCACATGTACGAAGATCTCGGCTCGTCCCACGGCTTGTCTCCCGATATCGTTCCGTTCCTGGTCGCGGGCGCCTTCAGCGAGGACGGCCCGGACCGGGACGCGTATCTGCGGGTCAAGTCGCTGCTCGCCGATCGGGGGGCCTCATCGGGACTGGAGACGGTGCGTTGACGACGGATTCGGGCGAGCTCGCGCGGGACACCACCAGCGAACCGGGCGACGCCGCCTCGTCCCTGCGGGTGGCGAAGAGCGTGTCCCGCCCCTTCTACCTGTACGCGGTGCTCGCCAACTCCCTCTTCCAACGGGGGGTGTTCGTCCTCTACCTGGGCCATCAGGGGTTCTCCGCCGCCCAGATCGCCGGGCTCCAGACCCTCCTGTACATCGTCAGTGCCCTGGCCGAGGTCCCGACCGGGTTCATCGCGGACCGGGTGGGCCGCAGGGCGAGCATCGTCATCGGGCAGGCGCTGATCGGCGCTTGTCTGCTCGGCCAGGTGACGCTCTCGGGGTATGCCGCGTTCGTCGTGCTGTTCGCGCTCCAGGGCATCGGGATGGCCTGCGTCTCCGGCGCGGAGACCGCCCTGCTCTACGACCTCCTCAGGCGTCGCGGGGCCGAGACGCACTACGTGAAGGTCAAGTCCCGGTACGCGACGTTCGGCGCCACCACCATGGCCCTGGCCATCGCGCTGGGGGGCAGCCTGCAGCGGATCTCCTGGGAGCTCGTCTACCTGGCCTCGGCGTGCGCACTGCTGCTCGCGGCGGCGGTGCTGCTGACCCGGGTCCCGGAGATCCGCGGACAGGACGCCGCCGCACTGGACGAATCCGCGGAGGCGGCGGACGAGGAGGGGGGAGGGGCCTCCTCCGGCCCCGCCGCCTCGACCGAACGGGCGGGCGCCTCCCTCGGCAAGGCGGCCGTGGTCCGGCACCTCACCCCCCGGCTGGCCTCGCTGGTCGTGGTGTCCGCCCTGATGCACGCCACGATGACCCCGTACTTCATCTTCACCCAGGAGACGCTCAGCCATCAGGGCACCGCCACCACACTGGTCAGTGTGGTGATGGCGGCCGGCTACCTGATCGGCGGCTTCGCCCCGCTGCTGGCGGACCGCGCGGACCGGCGGCTGGGCGTGCACGTGCTCGTCCCGCTGACCCTGCTGGTGCTCGTCGCGGCGCTCGGATTCACCGGCCTCGGCCTGGCCTGGCTCACGGTCGGTGTGTTCCTGCTCGCCGTCGGTGTCCCGGACATCACCGCGGTGGTCGTGGACAACGTCTTCAACGAGGGCGTCCCGTCCCGTTACCGGGCGAGTCTGCTGTCCATCATCACGTTCGTGGAGTCCCTGCTGATCGGCTGCGGGTACCTGGTCCTGGGGTGGCTGGTCGACCGGGCCGGGCCGAGCCACGGCATCGCCTGGTACGCGCTCGTCCCCGTACTGGCTCTCGCACTGAGTGTCCCGGCGCTGCGGAAGGGGACGTGGGTCAAGGGCGAGAGGACGGGCTGACCCCGGCCGCGCGCGGCCCCGCGCCGACGACGGGCGGCAGCAGCAGGGCCGCCGTCACGAGCAGGACCACGCCCAGGGCCGCCAGCACCAGCCGGTGGCTCACCAGCTCCACCAGGGCCGCTCCGGCGGCCAGCCCGACCACGTTCGGCGCGTACACCGCGGTGCCGGCGGTGGCCGTGACCCGGCCCAGCAGCACACCGGGCGTCTCGCGCTGCACGGACGTCAGCGCGGCGACCAGCACCGCGGGCAGTCCCGTGCCGATCGCCGCGCTGCACACCAGGGCCACCGGGTCGGACGGCACCGCCCTGAGCGCCACCGCGAGAGCCAGCAGGACGATGCCCAACGCCGCGAAGCGCCTCGCCCCCAGCCGGCGCAGGGCGGGGCCGCAGAGCAGACCGGCCGCGACCGAACCGGCTCCCTGCACGGCGTACAGCACGCCCGTGTAGGCGGGGGAGTGCCCGAGGTCGTCGACGACGGCGTACACCATCGCCCCGTTCAGGCCGGCGCACAGCATCGTGGCCCCGCCCGCCAGGACCAGCGGGCGCAGCACGGGGTGCGCCCACAGGTACCGGGCGCCCTCGACGGTCCGCTGCCGGCCGCTGCCGGTGGGCGGCGCGGGCCTCTCCTCCCGCACCCGCAGCAACGCGTACAGCGCCGCGGCCAGCACGAACGTCGCCGCGTCCAGGAGGGCGACGCTCGCGCCGCCGTACGCCGCGTAGAGGCCCGCGCCCGCCAGCGGGGCCAGGAGCTTCATGCCCTCGGTGGCGGTCATGCGCAGACCGTTGAAGTCGCCCAGCAGGGACGGCTCGACCGCCGTCGCCACGAGCGCCGACTCGGCCGCGTCGTGGACGACGCCCGCCGCGCCGTACACCGTCAGCACCGCGTACAGCAGCCACAGGCCGCCCGGGCCGTCGACGCTCACGAGGGTGAGCAGCGAAGCGGCCAGCAGCAGGTTCACGCTCAGCAGCAGCGGTTTGCGGCGGCCCCGGTCGGCGAGGGTGCCCAGCAGCGGGCCGGCCAGGGTCGGCAGCCACATGGCGAGCATGCACAGTGCGGCCAGGCCGTCCGAGCCGGTCAGGTCCTTGACCCACACCCCCGACGCCAGCCAGAGGGCCGAGGTGCCGAAGCCGGAGACCACCACACCGGAGAGGTAGAGCCCGGCGTCGCGGTCACGCAGGACGCGCACGAGGGGCCAGGTCGTCTTGGTCGTCATGCCTGGCCATCGTGCGGCTAAGGACCGGCGGAGCGGATCGGGCAGGTGCCCTAGGTGTATTGATCACGAGCGTTGTTGACACCGGCGGGTCTTGAACATGGCGAAGACCTCCGATGTGGTGGAGCTGTCTAGGAACACACCGCACGGAGGTCTTCGTGTCCCACCGTAAAGCCCGGCTGATCGTTCATGGCAGGCGGCTGCTCGTCGAGCGTGTCCGCTCGGGCCGCCCGGTCGCTCATGTGGCCGCCGACGAGGGGCTCCGCCCGGCACGCCGAGAGCTGGGGGGAACGCACCAGACGCCGCGGGGCCCGCCCTCCGGGCGGACGACGGGACTTTGCGGACACGACCTAGACGTACGAGGGCCGGACGGGGCGGCGCAGCCAGCGGAGCGCCACGAGGCCGAGGATGAGATGCATGACACCGGCTGCCGCCGCGGCGACGTGCAGTCCGGTGAGGAAGGCGGACTTGGCGTCGGTCACGATCGATCGATCACCAACCTCGCGTCCCCGCGCCTGGAAGGCGGGCCCGGCGGCAGGCGCCCTGAAAGGCGGGCCCGGCGGGCGATGAGTTTCGCGGCCCCGGTCGGTCCACCCCTCAGGACCACACTCCCGAGGAGCACGCATGACCGACACGACCGGTACGACCCTCGACCTCGGACCCCAGACGGAGGCCCTTGCGCAGCTCGTGGCCGGTGTCGGTGACGAACAGCTCGCCGACCCGACCCCCTGCCCCGAGTACGCGGTGCGCCACCTGCTGGGTCACCTGGCGGGACTGTCCGCCGCCTTCCGTGACGCCGCCCGCAAGGATCTCGGCGTCACCACCGACACCAGCCCGGGCTCCGCGCGTCCCGACCTCGCGCCCGGCTGGCGTGAGGAGATGCCCAAGGTCCTCGCCGAACTGGCCGAGGCCTGGCGCGTCCCGGCCGCCTGGACGGGCATGACCCGGGCCGGGGGCGTCGACCTGCCCGGCGAGATCGCGGGCCTGGTCGCCGTCGACGAACTGGTGATCCACGGCTGGGACCTGGCATGCGCCACCGGGCAGCCGTACCACCCCGACCCGGCCGCCCTCCGGGCCTGCCACGAGTTCCTCGCCGCTTCCGCCGACGACCCCCAGCGCGGTGCCATCTTCGGGCCGATCGTCACCGTCGACGCGGCCGCGTCGACGCTGGACCGCGCCGTGGGACTGAGCGGACGGGATCCGGGGTGGACGCGAGCCTTCTAGGACGTATCCCGTCAGAACGTCCACGCCCGGACGGCACTTCGTAGAAAGCGATTGCATCCACCTCTGCCGAAAGCATTGACGAACCTCACGCGCCCTCCTACCGTCATCGCGTCGTACTTCGTACGTCATATATGAGACGCGATACGCGAGATCCGATACGCGATCCACCGAGACGCGAGATCCGAGAGGCGCGCATGACCTCTGTGCCCACGCCGATCCCCTCCCGCACGCAGTACGTGCTGGAGGGGATCAAACACCGCATCCTCACCGGGCAGCTGACGCCCGGGCAGGCGCTGGTCGAGACCGAGCTCGCCGCGCAGTTCGGGGTGTCGAAGACCCCGGTGCGCGAGGCGCTCAAGACCCTCGCGGGCACCGGGCTGGTCGTGATGAGCCAGTACAAGGGCGTCACCGTGCGCCTGGTGGACGCGGACATGGCGCGCGAGGTCTACGACGTGCGGCTGCTGCTGGAGCCCGAGGCACTGCGGCGGGCCGTGCAGCGCGGGGCCTCCCTGGACGTCGCCCGCGACGCGCTGACCAGGGCCGACGTCGCCACCGACACCGCCGAACGCTCCCTCGCCAACCGGGAGTTCCACCGGGCCCTGTACCTGCCGTGCGGCAACCCGCTGCTCGGGCGGATGCTCGACGAGGTCCGCGACCAGGCCGCCCTGGTCTCCGCGGTCGCCTGGGCCGCCTCGCCCTCCTGGGAGCGGGAGGCCGGCGAGCACCGGGAGATCCTGCGACTCGCCCTCGACGGCGACGCCGACGGCGCGGCGCGTGCCCTGCACGCCCACATCGCCTCCTTCGTGCGGCGCGCTTTCCCCGAGGCAGGACTGGAACAGGAAGGTCAGGAATGAGCAGCGTGGCGTTCGAGACCCAGCGGGCGGCCCTGGCCGACGTGGTGGCGATCCCGGTGACGCCGTTCGCCGAGGACGGCTCCGTCGCCCGGGACACTCACCGGGCCCTGCTGCGCCGCCTGCTCGACGGCGGCATCACGACCCTCACCCCGAACGGCAACACCGGCGAGTTCTACGCCCTGACCCCCGAAGAGCGCCGGCTCGTCACGGAGCTGACGATCGACGAGGCGGGGGAGCGGGCCGTCGTCCTGGCCGGCGTCGGACACGACGTCCCCACCGCCATCGCCTCCGCCCGGCACGCCCGGGAGCTCGGCGCGCAGATGGTGATGGTCCACCAGCCCGTCCACCCCTACGTCTCGCAGGCCGGCTGGGTCGACTACCACCGCGCGATCGCCGAGGCCGTGCCCGAGCTGGGCGTCGTGCCGTACATCCGCAACCCGCAGCTCACCGGGGCCCGGCTCGCCGAACTCGCCGACGCCTGCCCGAACGTCATCGGTGTGAAGTACGCGGTCCCCGACGCGGCCCGGTTCGCCGCGTTCGCCCGGGACGCGGGTCTGGAGCGGTTCGTGTGGGTGGCCGGGCTCGCCGAGCCCTACGCCCCTTCCTACTTCTCCGCCGGTGCCACCGGCTTCACCTCGGGGCTGGTGAACGTCGCCCCGGCCGTCTCCCTGAACATGATCGAGGCGCTGCGCTCCGGAGACTTCCCGGCCGCGATGAAGGTCTGGGAGCAGATCCGCCGCTTCGAGGAACTGCGCGCGGCGAACGGCTCCGCCGACAACGTCACCGTCGTCAAGGAGGCCCTCGCCTCCCTCGGGCTGTGCCGCCGCGAGGTCCGCCCGCCGAGCCGCACCCTCCCGGAGGAGCAGCGCGCCGAAGTCGCCGCGATCGCCGCGGGGTGGTCGATATGACCGGCAGACTGCGTCCCGAGGAGCTCCGCAGCCACCAGTGGTACGGCGCCGAGGGGCAGTTGCGCACCTGGTCGCACAACGCCCGGATGCGCCAGCTCGGTTACGAGGCGGAGGAGTACCGGGGCCGCCCGGTGATCGCCGTCCTGAACACCTGGTCCGACATCAACCCCTGCCACGTCCATCTGCGCGAGCGCGCCGAGGCGGTCAAGCGGGGGGTGTGGCAGGCCGGCGGCTTCCCGCTGGAGTTCCCGGTCGCCACGCTCTCCGAGACGTACCAGAAGCCGACCCCGATGCTCTACCGCAACCTGCTCGCGATGGAGACGGAGGAGCTGCTGCGGTCGTACCCGATCGACGCGGCGGTGCTGCTGGGCGGTTGCGACAAGTCGACGCCCGCTCTGCTCATGGGTGCCGCCTCGGCCGACGTGCCGTCCCTCTTCGTGCCCGCGGGGCCGATGCTGCCCGGCCACTGGCGCGGGGAGACCCTCGGGTCCGGCACCGACATGTGGAAGTACTGGGACGAGCACCGCGCCGGCAACCTGACCGACTGCGAACTGCGGGAGCTGCAGGGCGGGCTGGCGCGTTCCCCCGGCCACTGCATGACCATGGGGACCGCGTCGACCATGACGGCCGCGGCGGAAGCCCTCGGCATGACGCTGCCGGGTGCCTCCTCGATCCCGGCCGTCGACTCCGGGCACGAGCGGATGGCCGCCGCCTCGGGACGCCGTGCCGTGGAGCTCGCCTGGACCGGGCTCAAGCCGTCGGGGATCCTCACCCGCGAGGCCTTCGAGGACGCCGTCACGACGGTGCTCGGGCTCGGCGGCTCCACCAACGCCGTCATCCACCTGATCGCGATGGCGGGGCGCTGCCGGGTCGAGCTCACCCTCGACGACTTCGACCGCATCGCCCGCACCGTGCCGGTGCTCGCCAACGTCCGGCCCGGCGGACAGACGTACCTCATGGAGGACTTCCACTTCGCCGGTGGTCTGCCCGCCTTCCTCTCCCGGATCACCGACCTGCTGCACCTGGAGCGGCCCACCGTCAACGGCACCCTGGGAGAGCAGATCGAGGGCGCCGCCGTCCACGACGACGACGTCATCCGCACCCGCGACAACCCCGTCGCCGCCGAGGGCGGAGTCGCCGTACTGCGCGGCAACCTCTGCCCCGACGGCGCGGTCATCAAGCACATCGCCGCCGAGCGGCACCTGCTCAAGCACACCGGTCCCGCCATCGTCTTCGACGACTACAAGACCATGCAGCGCACCATCGACGACCCGGATCTGAACATCACCGCGGACAGCGTCCTGGTGCTGCGCAACGCCGGCCCCAAGGGTGGCCCGGGCATGCCCGAGTACGGCATGCTCCCCATCCCCGACCACCTGCTCAAGCAGGGTGTGCGGGACATGGTCCGTATCTCCGACGCCCGGATGAGCGGCACGAGTTACGGCGCCTGCGCGCTCCACGTGGCCCCCGAGTCGTACGTGGGCGGCCCGCTCGCCCTGGTACGGACCGGCGACAGCATCACCCTCGACGTCGAGGCCCGCACCCTCCACCTCCACGTGGACGACGAGGAGCTGCAGCGGCGCAGGGCGGACTGGACGCCTCCGCCCACCCGCCACGAGCGCGGCTACGGCGCGCTGTACAACGACCAGATCACGCAGGCCGACACCGGCTGCGACTTCGAGTTCCTGGCCCGCCCGGGCAAGGTGCAGGACCCGTACGCGGGCTGATTCGGCCCACCCCGGGGGCGCGGGGAACCGCGCGATCAACCACAACGCGCCCGCAGCCGCCACGAAACCGCAAGAGGCACCCCGCACCGCGAGATCCAGGCGGGCACCGGCACATCGAGAAAGCGCTTCCTGTTCGACCAAGGCAAGACGTACCGAGATCGGAGACCCTGTCATGGCCCAAGCCGCAGCCGTGGCGAAACCGCCCGCGCCACCCCGGCGGCGCCGGGCCTCCGCCACGCCGCGCAGGCTCCCGTACCTGCTGATCGCGCCGGCCGCCCTGCTGATGCTGGGATTCATCGCCTACCCGGTCATCAGCGTCTTCTACTACAGCCTGCAGAACTACAACCCCACCAAGCCGTGGCGGAACGGCTACGCGGGCTTCGACAACTTCGTCCACGCCTTCACCAAGGACCCGGTCTTCTGGGACACCCTGGTCTTCAGCGCCAAGTGGGTCGTCGTCGAGGTCGGCCTCCAGCTGCTGTTCGGCCTCGCGCTCGCCCTCATCGTCAACCAGACCTTCGTGGGCCGGGGCCTGGGACGCGCCCTGGTCTTCTCCCCGTGGGCCGTCTCCGGCGTGCTGACCTCCGCGATCTGGGTGCTGCTCTACAACTCCCAGACGGGCATCACCCGTTACCTCGCGGACATGGGCATCGGCTCCTACGGCACCAGCTGGCTGTCGGACACCTCGACGGTGTTCCCGGCGGCGGTCGTGGCCGACCTGTGGCGCGGTGTGCCCTTCTTCGCGATCCTCATCCTCGCCGACCTCCAGTCCGTCTCGAAGGACCTCTACGAGGCCGCCGAGGTCGACGGCGCGAGCCGCATCAAGCAGTTCTGGCACATCACGCTGCCGCACCTGAAGGACGCCATCATCCTGTCCACGCTGCTGCGCGCGGTCTGGGAGTTCAACAACGTCGACCTGCTCTACACCCTGACCGGCGGCGGCCCCGCGGGCGAGACGACCACGCTGCCGCTGTACATCGCCAACACATCCGTCGACGCCCACAACTTCGGCTACGCGTCGGCCCTGACCACGGTGGCGTTCGTGATCCTGCTCTTCTGCTCGATGGTCTACCTGCGCCTGAGCAAGTTCGGAGGCGAGAGCAAGTGAGCGTCAAGGAAGCCACCAAGACGGCGCCCGCCCCCGTGCCCGCCGCCCCCGAACCCCCGCACCCCGCCAAGGGCAAGCGCGCCTGGGACGAGGCACCCCGCTGGCAGATCTACCTGCCCCTGGGCATCTACCTGATCTTCACCCTCATCCCCTTCTACTGGATCCTGCTCTTCTCGCTGCGCCCGGCCGGCTCGACCTCGCTCGTGCCCTGGCCGATCACCTTCGACCACTTCGAGAAGGTCTGGACGGACCGCAGTTTCGGCACCTACTTCACCAACAGCGTGCTCGTCGGCGTCGCCACCCTGCTCATGACCACGCTCGTCGCGCTGGCCGGCGGCTACGCGCTCGCCCGGTTCGACTTCAAGGTCAAGCGGGCGTTCATGCTGGCCCTGCTGTGCTCCCAGTTCGTGCCGGGCGCGCTGCTGCTGGTCCCGCTGTTCGAGATCTTCGCCGAACTCCAGATGATCAACTCGCTGGGCAGTGTCATCCTCGCCGAGACGGTCTTCCAGCTGCCGCTGTCGATGATCCTGATCAGCAACTTCATCAAGAACGTGCCCTACACCCTGGAGGAGGCGGCCTGGGTCGACGGCTGCAACCGCATGACGGCCTTCCGCATCGTGGTGCTGCCGTTGCTGCGGCCCGGTCTGATCGCCGTCGGCTCCTTCGCCTTCGTCCACTCCTGGAACCACTTCCTGTTCGCTCTGATGTTCCTGAACAACCAGGACAAGCAGACGATCCCGGTCGGACTGAACAGCCTGATGAGTGCCGACAGCGTCGACCTGGGCGCGCTCGCCGCGGGCGGCATCATCGCCGCCGTGCCGGTCGTGATCGTGTTCGCCTTCATCCAGAAGTGGCTGATCACGGGCTTCAGCGCGGGAGCGGTGAAGGGATGAGGCTCAGACAACTGGCCGTCGCGGCAGGGCTGCTCGGGGTGCTCTGCGTGCCCGCGCACGCCGAGGCCCGGGACATCGGCCGCGACACCCTCCCGGCGAACGACGGCTGGGCCGCCGAGGGGGCGGGCACCACCGGAGGAGCGGCGGCGGACGCCGCCCACGTCTTCACCGTCACCGACCGGGCCGGACTGGTCCGGGCCCTCGACGGCGGCAGCGGCACCCCGAAGATCATCAAGGTCGCCGGGACGATCGACGCCAACACCGACGACGACGGCGACCGCCTGGACTGCGCCGACTACGCCACCGGCGGCTACGCACTGAAGAAGTACCTCACCGCCTACGACCCCCGCACCTGGGGATCCGCCAAGCCCAGCGGCCCCCAGGAGGAGGCCCGTCAGGCCTCCGCCGCACGGCAGGCCGAGCGGATCGTGCTGCCCGTCGGCTCCCACACCACCATCGTCGGACTCGGCGACTCGGCCGTCCTCAAGGGCGCGAGCCTCCAGGTCAAGAACGCGGACAACGTGATCATCCGCAACCTCGACGTGCGCGACGCCTACGACTGCTTCCCCGTCTGGCAGCCCAATACCGGCGCCCTCGGCGACTGGAAGACGGCCTACGACAACATCTGGCTGACCGGGTCCACCCATGTGTGGGTGGACCACGTGACCCTGAGCGACAAGGGCCACCCGGACGCGAAGGAACCGACCTACTTCGCCCGCAACTACCTCCGCCACGACGGCCTGCTGGACATCACGAACGGCTCCGACCTCGTCACCGTCTCCTGGAGCCGCTTCACCGGCCACGACAAGGCGATGCTCATCGGCAGCGGCGACACCGCCACCGGCGACCGCGGCAAGCTCCGCGTCACCCTGCACCACAACGCCTTCGAGTCCGTCGTCCAGCGCGCCCCGCGCGTCCGCTTCGGCCAGGTGCACGTCTACAACAACCGCTACGACATCTCCGGCGACGACCACCGCTACTCGCTCGGCGTCTCCACCGAGTCCCGGATGTACGCCGAGAACAACGCCTTCCACGCGCCCGGCCACGTGGAGGTCGCCGACCTGGTCAAGAGCTGGAACGGCAGCGCCCTGCACCAGAGCGGCACGCTCTTCGACGGCTTCCCGGTCGACCTGCTCGCGATATACAACGCCTACAACTCGGGCAGTGAGCGCGACCTGACGGCCGACGTCGGCTGGACGCCCACCCTGCACGGGCGGATCGACAGCGCCCGGGAGGCCGACCAGGCGGTGGCCCGCGGCGCGGGGGCGGGGAGGATCCGGTGACCGGCCGCATGATCGACGCCATGAACACACCACTGCCTGTCGTCCTCGCCGGTGCCCGGGGCCACGGCCGCTGGCACGTCGAGAACATCCGCCGGCTCCAGAAGAAGGGCATCGTGCGACTCGTCGGCGTCTGCGAGCTGACGCCGCTGACCGAGGAGGAGCTCGGCGACCTCGGTACGCCCGAGCAGTCCGCCGACTTCGGCGCCCTGCTGGACTCCACCGGCGCGCGGATCGCCGTGATCTGCACCCCGATCCCCACCCACACCGACCTCGCCCTCACGGCGGCCGAACGCGGCGTGCACCTGCTCCTGGAAAAGCCGCCCGCCCCCTCCTACGCCGAGTTCCGCCGGATGGCCGACGGTGTCGCCGCGGCCGGAGTCGTCTGCCAGATCGGCTTCCAGTCGCTGGGCTCGCACGCCCTGACGGCCGTCCGCGAGCTGATCGAGAAGGGCTCGATCGGCAAGCTCGTCGGGCTCGGCGGCGCCGGTGCCTGGGTGCGCGACGAGGACTACTTCCGGCGGGCCCCCTGGGCGGGAAAGCGGCGGCTGCACGGCGTCGACGTGATCGACGGCGCGCTGACCAACCCCCTCGCCCACGCCGTCGCCACCGCCCTGGCACTGGGCGGCAGCACCCGCGCCGAGGACGTCACCGGCATCGAGACCGAACTGCTGCGCGCCAACGCCATCGAGTCCGACGACACCTCCTGCGTCCGGATCACCACCGCGCAGGGCCACCCGGTCACCGTCGCCGCGACCCTCTGCGCCGAGGAGGCGGACGAACCGTATGTGCTCGTGCACGGCAGCACCGGACGGATCACCTTCTGGTACAAGCAGGACCGCGTGCTGCTCCAGCGCGCGGGGCACGGCCCGCAGGAGTCCGAGCACGGCCGCACCGACCTGCTGGAGAACCTCGTCGACCACCTCACCACCGGCGCGGACCTGCTCGTCCCGCCGGACGAGACCGGCGCCTTCATGAAGGTCGTCGAGGCCATTCGCACCGCACCCGACCCCGCGCCCCTGCCGGACTCCGTCTGGCACCGGATCCCCGAAGAGAACCGCCGTGTGGTGCCCGGCATCGACGGGCTCGTCGCGGCCGCCGCCGACACCCTCTCCCTCTACTCCGAACTCGGCGCCCCCTGGGCGCACCTGTCGAACGAGGTGAGCACCCCATGACCAGCAACGGCACAGCGGTCCTGCGCGTCGCGGGCCGGCCGGTGGGCCGGTACGTCACCCGGCCCGAACTGCCGGCCCGGCTCTCCCCCCGCCCCTACCTGCACCCCGTCACCACCCTGTCCGGCACGGCCGTGACCGAGCTGACCCCGGCCGACCACGCACACCACCTCGGCGTCGGTGTCGCCGTTCCCGACGTCGAGGGGTTCAACTTCTGGGGCGGACGCACCTACGTCCGCGACCAGGGCCCGACCGAGCTCGACAACCACGGCTCCCAGCGGCACGTCGCCTTCCAGCTGCGCGACCCGGACGGCTTCGTCGAGGAACTGCGCTGGGTGGCCGCGGGCGGTGAACTGCTGCGCGAACGCCGTACCGTGGCGGCCACCGAACTCACCGACCGGGCCTGGGCGCTGGACCTCACGTTCTCCCTCACCAACGTCACCGGGAGCCCGCTGTCGATCGGCAGCCCGGCGACCAACGGACGCCCGGGCGCGGCCTACGGCGGCTTCTTCTGGCGGGCCCGCAAGGAGTCCTCCGCGCCGGAGGTCTTCACGGCCGGAGCCGACGGGGAGGACCGGGTCCACGGCCGCCCCGCCGACTGGCTCGCCCTGCGGGGCGGCACCTGGACGCTGGTCTTCGCCGGCGCCACCGAACAGACCCGACGCGACCCGTGGTTCGTGCGCACCGAGGAGTACCCGGGCGTCGGCTCCTCGCTGGCCCACGACGAGCGGACACCCGTCCCGCCGGGCGGGACCGTGGTGCGCCGGGTGGTCACCGTCGTCGCCGACGGCGCTCTCGACCGGGACGCCGCGGCGGCCCTCGTCCGCAAGGCGGTGAGCCCGTGACCTCCGGGACCTACCGCAATCCGATCCTCAACGCCGACTGGTCCGATCCGGACGTCGTCCGTGTCGGTGACGACTTCTACCTGACCGCCTCCAGCTTCGGCCGCGTCCCCGGCCTGCCGCTGCTGCACTCCCGGGACCTCATCAACTGGACCCTGGTCGGCCACGCCCTCGACCGCCTGGAACCGGCCGGGGCGTTCGCCACGCCGAGGCACGACTGCGGCGTCTGGGCCCCGTCCCTCCGGTACCACGACGAGCGATTCTGGATCTTCTGGGGCGACCCCGACCAGGGCGTCTTCCAGATCAACGCCCCGCAGATCAGAGGACCCTGGACCCGGCCGCACCTGCTGAAGGCGGGCAAGGGGCTGATCGACCCCTGCCCCCTGTGGGACGACGAGACCGGCGAGGCCTATCTGGTCCACGCCTGGGCGAAGTCCCGCTCGGGCGTCAAGAACCGCCTCACCGGCCACCGGATGCGCCCCGACGGCACCGGCCTCCTCGACGAGGGCAAGGTGATCGTCGACGGCGACCGCATACCCGGCTGGTTCACTCTCGAAGGCCCCAAGCTCTACCGGCACGACGGCTGGTTCTGGATCCTCGCCCCCGCCGGCGGCGTCGAGACCGGCTGGCAGGGCGCCTTCCGCTCCCGCGGCTTCTTCGGGCCGTACGAGGAGCGGATCGTCCTGGAGCAGAAGGACACCGACGTCAACGGCCCCCACCAGGGCGGCTGGGTGCGCACCCCGTCCGGCGAGGACTGGTTCCTGCACTTCCAGCAGCGCGGCGCGTACGGCAGGGTCGTCCACCTCCAGCCGATGCGCTGGGGTCCGGACGGATGGCCGGTGCTCGGGGACGACGGCGCCCCCGTCGCCGAACACCGTCGCCCCGCCCTGCCGCCGCAACCGCCCTCCGTGCCCGCCACCGACGACGACTTCCCGGGCGGACGGTACGGCCGCCAGTGGCAGTGGACGGCGAACCCTCCCCCACTCTCGGCTTCGCTCGAGCGGGGGCACCCCCATGCCGGCTGGGCCCCCCAGCACTCCGGGGACGGGCTGCGGCTCACGTGCGTCCGCTCCACGGACACCCACGACCTGCGCAAACTCCCGAACCTGCTCACCCAGCGGCTGCCCGGCGTCCCGTCCGCCGCCGAAGTGGAACTGCGCCTGCACAGTGAGGAGCCGGGAGCGCGCGCCGGACTCGCGGTCCTGGGGGACGCGTTCAGCTGGATCGGCCTCCAGCGGGGGGCCGACGGCACGGTCCACCTCGTGCACCGGTTCGCCGAGGGGGTCGCCGAGCGGGAGCGCGACGCGGCCCACCCGTGCCTCGCACCCGAGGGGCGCGTCAGGCTCCGCATCGAGATCGGCGCCGGGGCCCGCTGCCGCTTCTCCTACGACCTCGGCGACGGAGCGGTCCCCTCGGGTCCCGTCTTCGCAGCCACCCCCTGGCGCTGGGTCGGCGCCCTGCTCGGCCTCTTCGCCTCGGCGCCTGTCGGGCCGGGACACGCGGGCGCCGCCACGTTCACGCAGTTCCGGATCACCGACCTGTAGTCCACCGCATTTTCTGTACGTCCCTCACGCCTGTTGGGAGCCGCAATGACGCACCTCCGTAGCAAGCGCTTGCCCAGACCGGGTGTCGCCCTGGCCGCCGTAGCCGGCCTGGTCGCCGCCCTGGGACTGGGTGCGACCGGGGAGTCGGCGGCCGCCGGACCCGCCCCCGCCGCGAAGTCCGCACCGGCCGCCCGCTGGACCGACGAGGCCCACGGCTTCGCCTCGCTGGCCGGAGGCACCACGGGCGGTGCCGGAGGCAAGGTCGTCACGGTCACCGACCAGGCGGCACTGGCGAAGTACGCGGCCGCCGAAGAGCCGTACGTCATCAGGGTGGCTGGATCGGTCGCCGTCGCGCCGTTCGGCTCGGACATCGTCGTGGCGTCGAACAAGACGATCATCGGTGTCGGCGACACGGGCGAGATCGTCCATGGCGAGCTGCATCTGAAGCCCGGCACGCACAACGTCATCATCCGCAACCTGACGATCCGCGACTCCTACGTCGAGGGCGACTGGGACGGTAAGACCAACGACTTCGACGCCATCCAGATGGATGCCGTCCACCACGTCTGGATCGACCACAACCGCTTCACCCGCATGGGCGACGGCCTGCTCGACATCCGCAAGGACAGTCAGTACGTCACCGTCTCCTACAACCAGTTCAGCAACCACAACAAGGCGTTCGGGATCGGCTGGACGGACAACGTCCAGACGCAGATCACCATCGACCACAACTGGTTCACCGGCACGAAGCAGCGCAACCCCTCGGCGGACAACTGCGCCTACGCGCACCTCTACAACAACTACATGTCGGCACAGGTGGCCGACCGGGACCCCGTGTGGACGTACGGGAACTGGTCCCGGGGCCGCACCAAGATGGTCATCGAGAACAGTTACTACGACCGGGTCCAGCACCCCTACCAGGCCGACGCCACCGCGGAGTTGGTGGAGCGGGGGTCGATCCTGAGGAAGACGAGCGGGCGGACCGACGAACGGGGCGCCGCCTTCGCCCCGCGGGACTTCTACGACTACCGGCTCGACCCCGCCCGCGCCGTCCCCGCCCTGGTGAAGAAGTTCTCCGGTCCGCAGCAGCGGCTCGGAGTGACCCTCCACGTCCCGGGCGCCTACCCGACCGTGCAGGCCGCCGTCGACGCCGTCCCCGACGGCAACGCCGTGCCGATGACGATCGCCGTCGCGCCGGGTACCTACCGCGAGAAGGTGTTCATTCCCGCGAGCAAGCCGAACATCGAGCTGCGCGGCACCGGACGGGACCGCTCCGACACGGTCATCGTCTTCGACACGCCCGCCGAGTACGGGGGCTCGACCGGAAGCGCCACGGTCCGGATCGCCGCCAACGACGTCACCGCCCGCAACCTCACCTTCAGCAACGACTTCGACGAGGCATCGGTCGAGCTGAAGGGCGAGCAGGCCCTCGCCATGAAGACGACCGGTGACCGGATCGTCTTCGAGGACACCGCCTTCCTGGGGAACCAGGACACCCTGATGACCGACAGCCCCAAGCTGAACGTGATCAGCCGGGTGTACGTCCGCGACTCGTACATCGAGGGCGACGTCGACTTCATCTACGGGCGGGCGACGACCGTGATCGAACGGTCCGTCATCAAGGCGCTCAGCCGCGGGTCGACGACCAACAACGGGTGGGTCACCGCCGCTTCGACCTGGACGGGCAACCCGTACGGGTTCCTGATCACCCGCTCGAAGATCGTGAGCGACGCCCCGGACGGGAGCTTCCACCTGGGCAGGCCCTGGCATCCGGGCGGCGAGCCGAACGCGGTGGCCCAGGTGCTGATCCGCGACACCCGGCTGCCCGCCGCGATCAAGTCCTCGCCGTGGACCGACATGAGCGGCTTCTCGTGGAAGGACGCGCGCTTGACGGAGTACCGGAACTACGGGCCGGGGGCCGCCGTGACCCCGGACCGGCCGCAGATGAGCGACGAGGACGCGCGCTCCCACACGGTCACCGCCTACCTGGCGGGCACCGACGGCTGGGCGCCGCACGTCCGTCACTGACCCCCCACACCCTCAAGTTCCGCTGGATCCAGAAGAAGAGAGCCGACCAATGAAGATCAGCAATCGCACCAGCAGCAGAGGCGGGCGCCGGACCTCGGCCGCTGTCGCCCTGGGGGCCGTGCTCGCGCTGACCGCGACCGCCTGCGGCGACGACGGCAGTGGGGCGAGCGGCGACAAGGGCGCCGACGGCAGCGGCAAGGGAAAGATCGTCTTCTGGGACAACAACGGCGGTGTCCGCACCGAGATCTGGAAGGAGGTCATCGCCGACTTCGAGAAGGCCAACCCCGACATCAAGGTCGAGTACGTCGGGATCGCCTCGACGGAGTACCAGTCCAAGGTCGACACCGCCCTCCAGGGCGGCGGTCTGCCCGACGTCGGCGGGGTGGGCGCGGCGATGCTGGCGGGGTTCGCCGCGCAGGGAGCGCTGGAGCCGCTCGACGAGCGGCTCGGCTCGTCGTCGCTGAACGGCAAGCTCAACAAGGACATGGTCGAGTCGCTGAAGGCCGCCGGCGGCGGGGACGACAAGCTGTACTCGATCCCGACCTCCGCGAACAACGGTGTGCTGTACTACCGCACCGACCTGTTCAAGAAGGCGGGGCTCGAGGAGCCGACGACGTGGGAGCGGTTCTACCGGGCCGCCGAGAAGCTGACGAACTCGGGCAAGAACGAGTTCGGCTACACCATTCGGGGTGGTGCGGGTTCCATCGCCCAGGCACTGGACGCCATGTACGGGCAGTCCGGCATCACGTCGTTCTGGGACTCCAGCGGTGCGAAGACCACGGTCAACGACCCCAAGAACGTGGCGGCTCTGGAGAAGTACGCGGCGCTGTACAAGAAGGTCACTCCGGCCGCCGACCTCAACAACGACTTCACGAAGATGGTCGCGCAGTGGGACTCCGGCACGATCGGGATGCTGAACCACAATCTCGGGTCGTACCAGGACCATGTGAAGGCCCTCGGGGTGGACAAGTTCCGGGGCATTCCGCAGCCGGCCGGCTCCTCCGGCAAGCGGGTGCAGGTGTCCAACCCGGTGGACGGGCTGGGGCTGTTCAAGAGCGGCAAGAACAAGGACGCGGCCTGGAAGTTCATCGAGTTCGCCACGTCGAAGGCGGAGAACTCGAAGTTCAACGAGGCGGCGGGGCAGGTGCCGTCGAACACGGACGCGGCGAAGGACGGGTGGATCTCCAAGGCCGAGCCGACGAAGCTGGCCGCTGACGCGTTGTCGGACGGCTCGACGACGATCGTGCAGCTGCCGTACTACCTGCCGGACTGGAACACGATCTCCAAGGCGGACAACGAGCCGAACTTCCAGAAGGTGCTGCTCGGAAAGATGAGCGCGAAGGAATTCCTCGACACGATGGCCGATCAGCTGAATGCGGCCCAGGAGGAATGGGACCAGCAGAACGGGTAGTTCCCGGCATCGCCGTGGGGCGGTCTGCGCATTGCAGGCAGCGGGCCGCCCCCGGCTTGTCGCGCCCACGCGGCGCAGCCGCAGATCGATACAGCCCCGCACCCCTGAGGAGGGGTGGCCATTCCCGCCCGAAAGGAACTCCGCGTGTCTCTCAGTCGTAGACAGGTTGCTGTTGCCGCGGCCGTCGTGCCGTTGGCGTTCTCCATGGCCGGGACCGCTCATGCGACCGGTCGTCGTACGCCCACCCTCTACATCGCCGGTGATTCCACCGCCGCACAGAAGTACAAGGACGCCGCACCCGAGACCGGGTGGGGAATGGCGCTGCCCTTCTTTCTGCAGTCCTCCCGGCTCACCGTGTCCAATCACGCCGTGAACGGGCGGAGTTCCAAGAGCTTCGTCGACGAAGGGCGTCTCGGCGTCATCCTCCGGCAGATCCAGCCGGGCGACCTCCTGCTCATCCAGTTCGGCCACAACGACGAGAAGACGGAGGACCCCACGCGGTACACCGAGCCCTGGTCGACGTACCAGCAGTACCTGCGGCAGTACATCGACGGGGCCCGGGCCCGTGGGGCGCGGCCCGTGCTGGCCACGTCCGTCGAGCGGCGCAAGTTCGACACGGGCGGCAAGGCCCTGCCGACGCACCGCGACTACCCGGCCGCGATGCGGGCGCTCGCCAAGGAGGAGCAGGTGACGCTGCTCGACGTCCAGGCGCTGTCGCTCGCCCTGTGGCAGCGGCTCGGGGTCGAGGAGACCAAGAAGTACTTCAACTGGACGGCGACCGAGCAGGACAACACGCACTTCAACCCGCCGGGAGCCATCGAGGTGGCCCGGCTCGTGGCGCGGGAGCTGCTCCGCACCCGGGTGCTCGAGCCGCGTGACGTGCGGCGGCTGGACGAGCGGATCCCGGAGTCCTGGATCACCTGGCCGCAGGCCGTGGCGTAGCACCCCCGACGACGAAGGAAGAGAGCCGCACCATGCACATGTCTAAGTGTCATGATCATGTCATAGCGAGAACGGCCCTGCTCATCGGCTGCACCGCGCTCGTGCTGTCCCTGAGCGGCCCCGGCGCGCAGGCCCAGCCCCGGGACGTCGCTCGCCAGACCCTCGGGGCCGGCGACGGATGGGCCTCCGAAGGCACCGGGACCACCGGCGGTTCCGCCGCCGACGCCGAGCACGTGTACACCGTGACCACCTGGGCCCAGTTCAAGGCCGCCCTCGCCGCGGGCGGCAGCGCGCCGAAGATCATCAAGGTGAAGGGGGCCGTCGACGCGGTCTCCGAAGGGTGCGACGCCTTCGCCGCGCCCGGGTACGACTTCGACGCGTATCTGAAGAAGTACGCCCCCGAGACGTGGGGGCTGGACAAGGACCTGAGCGGAGAGCCGGCCGACAGTCCCGAGGGACTGCGCCGCGCCTCCGCCGACAACCAGGACCAGACCATCAAGGCCAACGTGCCCGCCAACACCACCATCATCGGGGTCGGGAAGAACGCGGGCTTCAAGGGCGCCAGCCTCCAGATCAAGGGCGTGGACAACGTCATCGTCCGCAACCTCACCTTCGAGAGCCCGCTCGACTGCTTCCCCCAGTGGGACCCGACCGACACCTCCACGGGCGCCTGGAACTCCGAGTACGACACCACCGTCGTCTACGGCTCCACCCACGTCTGGCTGGACCACAACACCTTCACCGACGGCAGCCACCCCGACAGCGAGGCACCGGCCTACTTCGGCGCCCTGTACCAGCAGCACGACGGCGAGCTGGACATCGTCCGGGGATCCAACCACGTCACCGCCTCCTGGAACATCTTCGCCGACCACGACAAGACGCTCATGATCGGCAACAGCGACAGCGAGTCGACGGCCGTGGGCGACCGGGGCAAGCTCAAGGTGACGCTCCACCACAATCTGTTCCGGAACGTCATCGAGCGCGCTCCGCGCGTCCGCTTCGGGCAGGTCGACTCGTACAACAACCACTTCGTGGCCGGCCCGGACTACGTCTACAGCCTCGGCATCGGCAAGGAGTCCCGGCTCGTCGCCGAGCACAACGCCTTCACGCTGCCGAAGGGGATCAGCCCGGCGAAGATCCTCAAGAAGTGGATGGAGGCCCCGGTCACCGCCGCGGACAACTACGTCAACGGCAAGAAGACCGACCTGATCGCCGTGCACAACGCGGAGATCCCCGAGGAGACCCTCCAGCCGGACGCCGGCTGGACGCCGGTCCTGCGCACCAAGGTCGATTCTGCGAAGGCCCTCCCCGGCATCGTCGACCACCGCGCGGGCGCCGGCCGCATCTGCTGACGCCCCGAGAACCGGCCGGGCCGGGCGCACGCCACGAGGTGTGCCCGGCCCGGCCCCCCGGACCATCCCCCCCGCACAGCCGCACCGTGAAGTGAAGGGACAGCCGCATGTCCTCGCACGTCCACCGCTCCCTCTCCCGCAGGGGATTCCTCGTCGCGAGTGCCGGGGTGGCCCCCGCTCTCGCCCTCGCGCCGGTGCCGGCGCGGGCCTCCGGACGGCAGCGCCCGTTCGGCCGGTACGGTTCACCGGCCGCCCGCCTCGGCCCCAGGACGCTGTACGTCGATCCGCGTGGCCGCGGCGACCACAGCTCCGTCCGTGCCGCCGTCGCAGCCGCCACCGGCAGCGGCTGGACGCTCGTCCTCGCCCCGGGCGTCCACCGGGAGACGGTGGCCGTCGACCGCACCCGTACCGAGATGACCTGGATCGGGGCGAGCGAGGACCCCCGTGACGTCGTCATCGTGTACGACAACGCGGCCGGGACCCCCAAGCCCGGCGGCGGCACCCACGGCACCACCGGCTCGGCCACCACCACCGTGCAGGCCGACGGGTTCACCGCCCGCTGGATCACCTTCGCCAACGACTGGCTGCGCGCCGACCACCCCGACATCAGCGGCACCCAGGCCGTCGCCCTCAAGGTCCAGGGCGACCGCTCGGCCTTCCACCACTGCCGCTTCCTCGGCCACCAGGACACCCTGTACGCCGACTCCACGGCCCTCGGCACCTTCGCCCGCCAGTACTTCGGCCACTGCTACGCCGAGGGCGACGTCGACTTCGTCTTCGGACGGGCGACCGCCGTCTTCGACCGGTGCCACTTGCGGACCCTGTCCCGGACCGACCTGGCCGGCGCCCCCTACGGCTTCGTGTTCGCGCCGTCGACCGCCGGTGCCAATCCGCTCGGCTACCTGGTGACCCGCGGCCGCGTCAGCAGCGAGGCACCCGACGGCCACTACAAGCTGGCCCGGCCCTGGGTGCCCAGCTCCGACACCACCGCCCGCCCCATGCTCACCGTGCGGGACACCCGGCTCGGCCCGGGCATCGACGCCGTCGCGCCCTACGCCAACATGTCGGACACGTACCCGTGGCAGGCCCAGCGCTTCGCCGAGTACCGCAACACCGGGCCGGGCGCGGCCGTCACGGTCCCCGCCAACCGGCCCCAGCTCACCGCGCGGCAGGCCCGGTCCGCGACCCGCGCCGCCTGGCTCGGCGACTGGGAGCCGTGGAAGGAGGCGTGCTGATGCGCCGCCGCACCCTCCTCACCGGACTCACCGCCGGACTGGCCGCCGCGGGCACCGCACCCGCCTTCGCCTCGGCGGGCCACCGCGTCCTGCACGTCCGCCCCGGCGACTCCGTCCAGGCCGCCGTCGACGCCGTGAGCGGCCCGGGATGGACCGTCGTCGTGCACCCGGGGACGTACCGCGAGGTCGTCAGCGTCCCGGCCGCCAAGGCCGGACTGACCCTCAGGGGTGCGACCAGGGACGCACGCGACACCGTCATCGTCCATGACAACGCGGCCGGCACGCCCAGGCCGGACGGTTCGGGCACCTACGGCACCGCCGGTTCCGCCACCTTCACCTCGGCGGCTCCCGGGCTGACCGTCCGCGATCTCACCCTGGCCAACGACTGGCTGCGCGCCGACCACCCCGAGATCACGGGGACGCAGGCCGTGGCGGCGTACACCTACGGCGACCGGACCCGCTTCGAGAACGTGCGGCTCCTGGCCCACCAGGACACCCTCTTCGTCGAGACCGGCGCCCTGGACACCTTCGACCGGCAGTACTTCCGCGACTGTCACATCGAGGGCGACGTGGACTTCGTCTTCGGGCGGGCCACGGCGGTGTTCGAGCACTGCCACTTCCGCACGCTGGCGCGGGACGTGGACTTCACGCCCAAGGGCATGGTCTTCGCCCCCTCCACGGCCCGGGCCAATCCGCACGGCATCCTCGCCGTGCGCTGCCGGATCACCTCGGGCGCCGAGGGCGCGGCGTACAAGCTGGCCCGGCCCTGGGTGCCGTCGTACGAGACCACGGCATGGCCGTCGCTGGTCGTGCGGGAGACCCGGATCGGGCCCGGCATCGACGCGGCGGCCCCCTACACGAACATGCGGGACGCCTATCCGTGGCAGAGCATGCGGTTCGCCGAGTACCGGAACACGGGGCCGGGAGCGGCGGTGCAGGTCCCCGCGAACCGGCCCCTGCTGAGCCACGCGCAGGCCCGGTCGCACACCAGGGAGACCTACCTCGGCGACTGGCGGCCGTATGCGTAGGGCCGCCGCGCTCCTCCTCGGACTGTGCCTGCTCTGGCCTGCCGCCCCGGCCGGCGCCGCCGACCGCGCCCCCGCCGGCTGGGCCTCCACCGGCCCCGGCACGACCGGCGGGGCGGGCGGCCGGACCTGGACCGTGCACACACGCGCCGAGCTCAAGGCGGCCCTCGCGAACGACGGAGACCCGACCGCGCCCAAGGTGATCCGGGTCCACGGCGACATCAACGGACACGAGAGCGACGACGGTTCCCTGCTCGGCGAGCAGGACTACGCGCCCGGATACGACCTCGCCGCATACATGTCCTGCTTCGGCGAGGACGGTTCCACCTGGTCCGACACCCGCTTCGAGCACTGCAAGCGGCAGCGGCAGCTGCGGCAGACCGGGTCGAACGAGGAGAAGGCGCAGATCCAGCTCACCGTCCCGAGCAACACCACGCTCGAAGGCGCCGGCCGCGACGCCCGGCTGCTCGGGGTGTTCCTGACCGTCAACACCGGCAGCAACATCATCGTGCGGAACCTGCACCTCGAAGCGCCCGTCGACCACTTCACCAGCTGGTCCCCGGGCGACGGCGCCCACGGCAACTGGAACGCCCGCTTCGACGCCATGACCGTGATCACCGGCAGGAACATCTGGATCGACCACTGCACCTTCACCGACGGCCGCTTCCCCGACCGCGAGGCGCCCCCCGGATTCCACGGCGAGCGCGTGCAGCGGCACGACGGGCTGCTGGACATCGAGGACGGCTCCGACTTCGTCACCGTCTCCGGCAGCCGCTTCGAGAACCACGACAAGGCGATCCTCATCGGGTCGGGCGACGGGCGCGGCGACCGCGACCGCGGGCATCTCAAGGTGACCTTCGCCCGCAACCTGTTCAGCGACATCGTGCAGCGCGCCCCCCGGGTCCGCTTCGGGCAGGTGCACGTCGTCAACAACGTCCACCGGGGCCGGGCGCCGCTCTACGCCCTGGGCGTCGGCGTGGAGTCGGCGATCTTCTCCGAGCGCAACGTCTTCCGGTATCCCGGCGGGGCGCCGTCGCTCGCCGTCGCCGCCTACGGGGGCGCGGAGTTCCACGACACCGGCTCCTGGTTCAACGGCCGGCCCGCCCGGCTCGACGCCGTGGCGAGCGCTCTGGGGCTCGGGAACGACGTCGGCTGGAACCCCGCCGACGTCTACGACCACCGTGCCCTGACCTCCCCGGCGGCGGTCGAGCGGTACGTGACGCGGCACGCCGGAGCCGGGAGGCCCCATGGACGCCCATGAAGCCCTGGGACGGCGGACGTTCGTGGTCGGGGCGGGCACCGCGCTGCTGGGCGGGGGAGCGGTGAGCGGGGCGGAGGCGGCGGTCGTGGACGGCCCGCTGCCCGACTTCCACCCGGCACTGAAGGACGCCCTGACCTTCCCGCTCGCCTGGGGCCGGTCCCCGATCCGCGACTTCCGCGCCTGGCGGCGTGCCGCCCGGGCCACCGTCGAGGAGCACCTCCTCGTCGAGCGGCAGGACGGGACGCCCTACGCACCGGAGTTCGGCGGCCGTTCCCGGACGCGGGACTACACCCGCGAACTGGTCACCGTCTCCCTCACCCGCTACGAACGGGTCCGCGGCGCCCTGCTCACCCCGCACGGACCCGGGCCGTTCCCCGCCGTGCTGCTCCTGCACGACCACGGCGCGAAGTTCGACATCGGCAAGGAGAAGCTCGTCCGGCCCTGGTACGACGACACGCGTCTCGCCTCCGCCGGGGCGTGGGCGGAGAAGTACTTCAGCGGGCGCTTCGTCGGGGACGAACTGGCCCGGCGCGGCTATGTGGTGCTGTGCCTGGACGCCCTCGGCTGGGGCGACCGCGGCCTCCTCGCCTACGACCAGCAGCAGGCCCTGGCCTCGAACTTCTACAATCTCGGCTCCTCGCTCGCCGGGCTCATGGCCCGGGAGGACCAGCGGGCCGCCGCCTTCCTGGCGGGGCTCGACCGGGTCGACGCCCGGCGGGTCGCGGCCGTCGGCTTCTCCATGGGCGCCTACCGCGCCTGGCAGACCGCCGCCCTCAGCGACCATGTCGCGGCCACCGCGAGCGTCTGCTGGATGACCGGCCTGAAGGACATGATGGTGCCCGGCAACAACACACTGCGCGGGCAGTCCTCGTTCCACATGCTCCACCCCGGCCTCGCCCGGCACCTCGACATCCCCGACGTGGCGAGCATCGCCGCCCCCAGGCCGATGCTCTTCCTCAACGGCGGGCTCGACCCGCTGTTCCCCGCGGACGGCGTGCGCGTCGCCCACGACAAGCTGCGCGCCGTCTGGCGGTCCCGCCACGCCGAGGAGCGCTTGCGGCTGAAGACCTGGCCGGAGCTCGGCCACGTCTTCACCGACCCCCTTCAGGACGAGGTCTTCCGCTGGCTCGACTCCGTCCTGTGAACCACCCCCCACCCGCACGGGAAAGGAATCGCTCCCCCATGTCTCGTCACAGCGCTCTCTCCGCCTTGGCCGCCCTCACCCTGGGCACCGGCCTCGCAGTACTCCCCACCCAGGCCCAGGCAGCCACCGTCGTCGTCGCCAACGCCACCGACCTGGCCAACGCGATCAAGAACGCCGCGCCGGGAACCGTCATCCAGGTGCGCGGCGGCACCTACCGCCCGACGGCCACCCTCCAGTCCACGGCCAACGGCACCTCCTCGTCGCCGGTCACCCTCACGGCGTACGGCTCGGAGACCGTCAAGATCGACGGTTCGAACCTGCCCGCCGGGGGCTGGATCCTCAAGCTCACCGCCGACTACTGGAACGTCTCGAACCTCACCTTCCAGAACTCCCCGGACAGCGCGGTCGTCTGCCAGTCCTGCACCGGCACCAACTGGAACAACATCAAGACCATCGACGGCGGCGACTCCGGCTTCACCTTCACCGGCGACGGCACCGTGAACAACACCGTGCGCAACCTCGACTCCTACGGCCATTACGACAAGGCCACGCACGGCGAGAACGCCGACGGAATCGCCGTGAAGTTCGGTTCCGGCTCCGGCAACCGCATCACCGGGGCCCGCCTGTACAACAATTCGGACGACGGGCTCGACTTCTGGTCCTTCTCCTCGCCGGTCACCGTCGAGCACACCTGGGCGTTCGGCAACGGCAAGAACCGCTGGAGCGACTCCGCCTTCGCGGGCGACGGCAACGGCTACAAACTGGGCGGGGACGGGGAGGTGGTGGCCCACGTCATCAACAACTCGGCGGCCTGGGACAACGCCGGCAACGGCTTCACCGAGAACAGCAACAAGGGCGCCATCGTCATCAACCGGACCACCGCCTACGCCAACGCCAAGTCGGGCTACTACTTCGCGACCGGCTCGGCCAGGCTCGGCAGGAACCTCGCCGTGAGCAACGGCGGCGGGTCGGTGAGCAGGGGCTCGTCGGTGGTGTCGTCCGGCAACAACTGGGACTCCGGGATCGCGACCCCGGCCTTCCGTTCCACCAACGCCTCGACCACCTACAACGCCCGCCAGTCGGGCGGCGCGCTGCCCGCGACCAGTTTCCTGACCACGGGCAGCACGACGATCGGGGCGACGATGGACTGAGCCGGCCTCAGCGCCTGACCGGCTTGATCCCCTCCAGCGTCGGCACCACCGGCTTGATGGTGCCGTCCGCCGCGAACTCCATACGGTCGACGGTGGTCTCGCGGTGCATGCCGTCGCCGCCGGGCAGGCCGGGGCCGCCCAGGGCGAAGCGGTGGTAGACCATGTACCAGTCGTCGGTGCCGGGGGTGTTCACCACCGAGTGGTGGCCGGTGGCGAGGATGCCGTACTCGGGCCGCTTCTGAAGGATCGTCCCGCGCTTGGTCCACGGGCCGAGCGGGGACGGTCCCGTCGCGTACGCCACGTGGTAGTTCTCGCTGCGGGTGTCGTCCTCCGACCACATGAAGTAGTACGTGCCCTTCCGCTTGATGACGAAGGAGCCCTCGCGGAAGTTGTCCGGGGTGATGTCCTTCACCTTGGAGGCGTCGAAGGACACCATGTCGTCGTTCAGCGGCACGACGTACCCGTGGCCGTTGCCCCAGTACAGGTAGGCCTGGCCGTCGTCGTCCGTGAAGACCGCCGGGTCGATCATCTGGCCCTTGAGCGAACCGCCCTTGGCCACCAGCGGCTTGCCGAGGGCGTCCTTGAACGGGCCGGCGGGGGAGTCGGCGACCGCCACGCCGATCTGCTGCTCGGCGCAGAAGTAGAAGTAGTACTTGCCGTTCCGCTCGGCGATCGCGGGTGCCCAGGCGTTCTTGTCGGCCCAGCTCACGTCGGGACCGAGGTCGAGGATGACGCCGTGGTCCTTCCAGTTGACCAGGTCCTTCGACGAGTACGCCTTGAACCTGGTGCCGCTCCAGCCCTGGAAGCCGTCCGTCGTCGGATAGATCCAGTACCGGCCGTTCAGGTAGTGCACGTCGGGGTCGGCGTTCAGGCCGGGCAGCACGGGACTGCGGGTGGGCACCGCCTCGACCGTCCAGGTGCGTTCGGTGCCGTCGGCAGCCGTGACCGTGTACTTCTGCGGTGTGCGGAAGTCGCGGCGCGTACCGGATTTCGGGCTGAGCTTCGCGCCCTCGCCGACCCACAGTTTCGGGGCGAGGTCGCGCAGACCGGCGTCCGGCTTCATGGGCAGGACGACCTTCGAGGCGCTGTCCGTGACGATCGCGTAGCCCTTCTGGTGCTTCGCCGTCGCGTCCACGACCGAGGTGGGGGTGGAGGGGTAGGAGGCCAGCAGCCGGTCGTACTCCTGCTGTGTCACGGGGAGCACCGTGCCGTGCCGGGGGCTCGCCGGGAGCTGGTAGTTCGTGGACGGCGTCCACTTGCCCGAAGCGAGGTCGGTGGTCTCGAAGGGCACGTAGCCGCGGCCGCCGTACTCGTCGATGAACAGGTACCACTTGTTCTCGGTGTTCGACTTGAACACCGTCGGGCCCTCACCGCGGTCCATGGCGCCCTTGCCGATGCAGTCGGCCACGAGGTCGTACTTCGTGGACGTCAGCGAGGTCGACTTCTCGCCGGTGATGAACTTCGAGCAGGGGCTGGAGGAGCTGGGGTCGCGCTCGTCCTTGGTGTAGCGGTAGTACTCGTCCTTGTACTTCACGACCGTGGAGTCGATCACCGAGTAGCCCGGGTCGTTCCAGACCTTCGGCTTGCTGAAGCTGCGGAAGTCCTTCGTGGTCGCGTACATCATCTTGTTGTACGTGTCGCCCTTGTGGTCCGGGTCGTCGTCGGCGTACAGCTTCGACGCCCAGAAGACGACGTACTCACCGAGCTTGTCGTCCCAGTAGGCCTCCGGGGCCCAGGTGTTGCCCGCGCTGTCCGGCGAGACCTTCACCAGGCGCTGGTCGGTCCAGTGGACGAGGTCCGTGGACTCCCAGACCATGATCGACTTGCTGCCGTGCCGCTGGACGTCGTCCCAGCTGCCGCTGGAGTTCTGGTACATCCGCAGGTCGGTGGCGATGAGGTAGAACTTGTCGCCCTTGGGGGAGCGGATCACGAACGGATCGCGCAGGCCCTTCTCGCCGGTCGTGGACGTCAGCACCGGCTTCCCGGCGTTCAGCTCACGCCAGTGCAGCGGGTCGTTGCCGCGGCTGAGGGCATAGCGGATCTGTTCGCCGTCGGCGGTGCCCTCACCGGTGAAGTAGGCGAAGAGATAGCCGGCGTACGTGCTGTGCTTCACAGGTGGGGCTCCGGGGTCGGCGGTGCTGGGCTGCGCGGCGAGGAGGGTCACCAGGAGGCCGGTGAGGGCCAGGAACGGGAGCAGGAGCGTGCGGGCGATGCGGGGGCGCATGACACTTCCTGTCGGAGTGTGGGGGATTCTGTTGGATAACAGCCCTCGGAGTTTCACCGGAGGGACCCAGGGCGTCAACGGGTGTGCGTGAGACCGGCGTTTCCGAAACTTTCGGAACACCGGAAACACGGCGCACGTGACGGCGGCAACCCTTTCCCCGGCAGCGGCGACTGGTGGACGGAAACGGGCCGGAGCAGGCCCCTCCGTCCCGTATCCGTCCCTTTTCCGTCCCCGGCCCCCAGGAAAGGAACGCTCCGTGCTGCCGAGCGCCGGACGTCATCGCAGGACCCGCACGCTCTCCATCGCCGCAGCCGTGGCCTGTGCCGCGGGGGCCGGCGGCTTCTGCCTCGGGCTGTCGACCGGCGGCGCGCGGGCCACCTCGACGACGGTCACCGTCGCGAGCACGGCCCAGCTCGAGCACGCCGTGCGGAACGCCACCGCCGGCACCGTGATCCAGGTCCGCGGCGGCACCTACCGTCCGGCCGCCACCCTCACGTCCACGGCGAACGGCACCCGTGCCGCGCCCATCACGCTGCGGGCCCACCACGGTGAGAAGGTGCGGATCGACGGCTCGAAACTGCCCGCCGGCTCCTGGCTGGCCGCGATCGACGGCGACCACTGGACCGTCGAGGACCTGGCCTTCGTCAACTCTCCGGCCCAGGGTCTGGTCGTCACCTCCTCGGTGGGCGGGGTCTTCAGGAACCTGGTCACCGCCGGCAACGGCGACTCGGGCTTCACTCTCCGCGGCGACGGCACCATCGGCAACCTCGTGCGGAACCTGGACAGCCACGGCAACTACGACCCGGCCGGCCACGGCCGCAACGCCGACGGCATCGCGGTCAAGTTCGGCTCCGGGACGGGGAACCGGATCACCGGAGCCCGTCTGTACGACAACTCCGAGGACGGCCTCGATCTGTGGCAGTTCTCCTCGCCGGTCACCATCGAGCACTCCTGGGCCTTCGGCAACGGCCGGAACAGGTGGAAGGACACGGCCTTCGAGGGCAGCGGCAACGGCTTCGAGCTGGGCGGCGGGGGAGCGTCCGCCGCCCACCTCGTCAGCAACAACGCGGCCTGGGACAACACGCTGCACGGCTTCACCGGGAACTCCGACACCGGCGCCGTCGCACTGCACCGCAACACCGCCTGGGCCGACGCGGGCAGCGGCTTCCTCTTCGAGACCGGCACGGCCCGCCTCGGCGAGAACCTCGCCGTCGGCGACAGGGGCGGAGCGGCGAAGCTCGGCCCCGAGACGGTCTCCGCCGGCAACAACTGGGACGGCGGCGTCACCACCCCGCCCTTCAGGTCGACGGACGCGACCGGCGCACGCGCAGCACGGCGGCCGGACGGCTCCCTGCCCGCGACGACGTTCCTGACGACCGGCTCCCCGGGCATCGGCTCGACGATGGACCAGGAAAGCCCTTTGCACACGGCGACGCCCCCGTCGGTGCGAAGCGACGGGGGCGCCCTGCCGACCGGCCGAGGGGGGCTCGGCCGGTACCGTCCGGCCGTCCGGAGGGGGGCTCCGGAGGGCCGAGGTGCCGGGACGTCCGGCTGGGGGGCCGGACACCCGGCGTTCCGGTCGGCCCAAGGGGGGACGAGGGCCGACCGGAGTCACTGGGGGCAAGGACCTACTGGTAGCTGATGTCGGAGGCCTTGAACACGCAGCTCTTGCCGTCCGGGCCGGGCGGCGTCAGCTCCTTGGGCTCCTTGCCGGTGTTGTTGCCCTCGAAGCGCACACAGGTCTTGATCTTCTTCTTGCTGTCGCCGTGGACACGGATCTTCGACAGCGTCGCCGTGTCGCCGTAGTTGGCGTTCACCCCGACGATGGAGTTCATCGGGGCGGTCACGTCGATGTCGCTGAGCACGATCGTGCGCTTGTACTGCGTCTTGCAGTTGCCGCAGGAACGGACCAGCTTGCCGGCGTGTCGCACCTGGAAGCCCGACACGTTCAAGGTGCCGGCGCCGTTGAACTGCAGCACCTTGTCCTCGGCGTTCTTCGCGCCGCCGCCGATCACCTTGTACACCGCGGACGAGGACTTGCCCTTGAAGCTGGCCGCGTCCTCGCCGACGTCGGTCCACCACACGTTCTGCAACGTGCAACTGCCCTTGCAGTGCACGCCGTCCGCCGCCGGGGTACCGATGATGACGTTCTTCAGGGTCGCGCCGTCGGCCAGCTCGAAGATCGGGTCCTGCCCCTCGTCCTGGTTGTCCTGGCCGAGCGCGCCGGTGCCGTAGAACATCTTCATCCCGCCGTCGCGCACACCGGAGACCGGGATGGTCTCGGACACGGGGGTCTTCCCCTTGTCCGTGGGCCAGGAGGACGCCGCGCCCGCCGTCGACAGCATCGACGTGGTGACGATCGCCGCACCCGTGATGCCGAGTGCCGACAAGGCGGCGATCACCGTCCGCCGCTTGGTGACGCCGCGGCGGTGGCGGACGCGCTGTTCTGCTGGTGCAGTCATGTACCGATTCCTCAGATGGGGGGTGGTCTTGCGCGTAGTGGTCGCCACCGGTGAGGAAAGGGTTGCCGCCTCTTCACGCATTCTCACGAGTCGCCGTCGCCGTCGTCCACGGCGGCGAAACCACCGCCCACCGACAGCTGCCGCGCACCGGCCGTGCCCGTCACCGCGTAGTGGTCCCCGCCCGCGTCGCGACCGCCGCGGGCGTGGCCGAACTGGCCGGCGAACACCCACTCGCCCACCGGGACCGTGCGGCCCTCCTTGAGGGTCCACGTGTAGACGAGGAAGCCGTCCCGCTCGGCGACCGAGAGGGTGAAGTCGTCCTCGGGCAGGGAGCGCCAGGCGCCCGCGTCGGAGACCCCGCCGGTCTGGGCCACCCGCAACCGCACGGTCAGCGCGGTCAGTTGCTCGCGGGTCCTGAGCGTGATGTCGCTCTGCGCCCAGAAGTCGTTGCTGTGCGGGTCGACCGAGCCGTCCGACCACAGCGGCCCGTCCTCCGCCGCGGTGCGCGGACGCTCGGTGGCCGGGGCACTCGGCGTCCCCGACGGCGAGGGCCCGGACGCGCGGCGCTCGGGCGACCGGCTCGGTGCGGGCTTCACCGTCACCGGGGGTTCGGGAGCCCGGCTCGTCGCCTCGGGGGACGGCGTGGGCGCCGGGGTCGGCGAGGTCGCCACTTCCCGCTGCCGCGGAGCGGTCTCCTCCTTCACCCCGGACGCCACCGCGTAGCCACCCACCGCCAGGACGCCGGCGACCGCGGCGGTCGCCCCCGCCACCCGCATCCAGCCGAACACCGGCGGACGCGCCGTCCGGTGGCCGGAGCCGGCAGGACCGGCCATGCCGCGTTCGACCCGGGCCAGCATGCGCTCCCGGTCGGGCTCGTGCGCCCCGGCCGCCTCGTGCAACCGGGCGCGCACCTCCTCGTGCACGTCCCGCCGCATACTCATCGGTCCCTCCCTCCGCCCTCACCGGTGCGCACACCCTCCACAGCCGGCGAGCAGCGGGGAACGCCCAGCGTCGCGTGCATCCGCTGCGGCACGCCCTGCGTCCCCAGCAACCGCTGGAGTTCGGCCATTCCCTTCGAGGTCTGGCTCTTCACCGTACCCACCGACACACCGAGCGCCAGGGCGGTGTCCTTCTCCGACAGGTCGAACGCGTGCCGCAGCACCACACAGGCCCGCTTGCGGAACGGCAGCCGGCGCAACGCCTCCTGCACGTCGACCACGCCCGCGACGTCCGGGTTCTCGGTGTTCTCCTCGCGCTGCGACCAGAACAGGGCGATGCGCCGCCGCTCGCGCACCGCGCTGCGGATCCGGGTACGGGCCAGGTTGGCGACCACACCGCGCGCGTACGCCGCCGGATGGTCGGCCGCGCGCACCCGGTCCCAGCGGTGCCACAGCGCCAGCAACGCGTCCGCCGCCAGGTCGTCGGCGGTGTCCGACTCGCCGGTCAGCAGGTGGGCGAGGCGGGACAGTTCGGCGTAGTGACGCTCGAAGAAGGCGTGGAACTCCACGGAGGCGGCGTCGTCGACGACCGTGCCCACGGGTGACCTCTCCTCCCGGCGGCTACGGGCACTCCCGGACGGGGCACCCTGTGGGTGTCATGTAGATGACATGTGATCATCCGGGGGAGGCCCGGACGAGATCGGGAAGCGTAGCAGCGATCGTCGAACAGTTCGTACGGGGCTTCGAACGACGTATGGCGGGCCGGACTTCGATTTCGTAACACGAAGAAAACCTGAACGTGGTTCAACGCGACGACAATCCAGCCAGCATCCGCACACCGATCACCCAGGCATCAAGGAGTACGCGCCATGTCCGAATCGCAGAAGGTGGCCGACCGGTCCGACGCCGCGCCACCAGCGGCGAACAGCGTCGACCGGTTCTTCAAGATCTCCGAACGGGGCTCCACCTTCGGCCGGGAGATCCGCGGCGGCTTCGCCACCTTCTTCACCATGGCCTACATCCTTGTCCTGAATCCCATCATCCTGGGCAGCGCGAAGGACAAGTTCGGGCACCAGCTGGACGCCGTGCAACTCACCACCGCCACCGCCCTGGTGGCCGCGGTGATGACGATCGTCATGGGCGTGGGCGGCAACCTGCCCCTCGCGCTCGCCGCCGGACTCGGACTGAACGCCGTGGTCGCCTTCCAGATCGCCCCGCTGATGAGCTGGGACGACGCGATGGGCTTGATCGTCCTCGAAGGCCTGCTGATCTGCGTGCTGGTGGTGACCGGCCTGCGCGAGGCCGTCATGCACGCGATACCCCAGCCGCTCAAGCAGGCGATCAGCGTCGGCATCGGCCTGTTCATCGCCTTCATCGGCTTCGTCGACGCCGGGTTCGTCAGCCGTATCCCCGACGCCGCCAACACCACCGTGCCCGTTCAGCTGGGCGGCACCGGCACCCTCGCCGGCTGGCCGATGCTGGTCTTCTGCCTCGGGGTGCTGCTGACGATCGGGCTGCTCGCCCGCAAGGTCAAGGGCGCCATCCTGATCAGCATCGTCACCATGACCGCGCTGGCGATCGTGATCAACTCCCTCGCCGACATCAAGTCCTGGGGCCTGACCACGCCCTCCTGGCCGGACAACCTCGTCGACGCCCCCGACTTCGGGCTCATCGGCCACTTCGACCTGCTCGGTGCCTTCAGCGCCCCCGGCGTCGGTGTCATCACCGTCGTCCTGCTGATCTTCACACTGATCCTGTCCGACTTCTTCGACACCATGGGCACGGTCGTCGGCATCAGCGCCGAGGCCGGACTGCTCGACGAGGAGGGCAAGGTCCCCAACCTCGGCCGGGTGCTGCTCATCGACGGTGCCGCCGCGGTCGCGGGCGGCGCGGCCTCCGCCTCCTCGGCGACCTCCTACATCGAGTCCGCGGCCGGTGTCGGCGAGGGCTCGCGCACCGGCTTCTCCAACCTCGTCACCGGCGGCCTGTTCGCTCTCGCGCTGTTCCTCACCCCGCTGCTCACCATCGTCCCGCTGCAGGCGGCCGCCCCGGCCCTGGTCGCCGTCGGCTTCCTGATGATGACCCAGGTCAAGCACATCGACTGGGACCGCTACGACATCGCCATCCCGGCGTTCCTCACCATCGCGGTGATGCCGTTCACCTACTCCATCACCAACGGCATCGGCGCCGGTTTCCTCGCCTACGTCGTCATCAAGACCGTGCTCGGCAAGGCCAGGGAGGTGCACTGGCTGCTGTGGGGGACCTCGGCGCTGTTCCTCGTGTACTTCGCCATCGACCCGATCGAACAGCTCCTGGGCGCGAAGTGACACCGGGCCCGCGATGACATGAGGACGGGCCGCCCCCGGGGGGGAAGGGGGCGGCCCGTCTCGTCCGTAGAGACGGATTGTCGGCGGCGGAGGTTCAGTGGCGAAGGCTCAGTCCTTCAGCGCCGCCTGCATCATCGCCTTGGCGACCGGCGCCGCGAGCCCGTTGCCGCTGACCTCCGAGCGGGCCGCGTTCGACTGCTCCACGACGACCGCCACGGCGACCTCCTTGCCCGAGGAGCCGGACTTGCCGTACGAGGTGAACCAGGCGTACGGCACCTGGCTGTTGTTCTCGCCGTGCTGGGCCGTACCCGTCTTGCCGCCGACGGTCGCGCCCGGGACCCGGGCGTTCGTGCCCGTGCCCTTGTTCACGACCGTCTGCATCGCCGACCGCAACTGCTCGGCGGTCGAGGAGCTGACGATCTCCTTCGTGCCGGAGTCGTCGTCGTAGTCCTGCAGCACATCGCCACCGCTGTCGGTGATCTGCGAGACCATGTGCGGCGACACCAGTTTGCCGCCGTTGGCAATGGCCGCCGACACCATGGCCATCTGCAGTGGGGTGGCCGTGACGTCGAACTGGCCGATGCCCGTCAGGGCCGTCTGCGACGGGTACATGTCCGACGGGTACACGCTCGTGTAGGCCCTGACCGGCACGTCCAGCTTGTCGTCGTCGAAGCCGAACTTGTCGGCCATCGCCTTCACCTTGTCCTGGCCGAGCTTCACCGCCATCTTGGCGAAGACGTTGTTGCAGGAGTACTCCAGCGCCGTCCGGATGGTCGCGTTCGTGCAGGGCGCGTTCGGGTTCTCGTTGGTCAGGTCCCGGCTGGTGCCCGGCAGCGTGTACGGGTCCGGGCTGTCCGTCTTCTCGTCCACCGACGAGTACAGCCCGTCCTCCAGCGCGGCCGCCGCCACCACCAGCTTGAACGTCGAGCCGGGCGGCAGGGGCTGCCGCAGCGCACGGTTGACCAGCGGCTTCTCCGGGTCCGTCGTGAGCTTCTTCCAGGCCGTGCCCGCGGTCTCGGCGTCGGTCAGCGAGGAGGGGTCGTACGACGGCGTCGACACCACCGCGAGGATCTTCCCGGTCTTCGGGTCGATGGCGACGGCGCCGCCCTTCTTGTCGCCGAGCGCGTCGTAGGCGGCCTTCTGCACGTCCGGGTCGATGGTCGTGACCACGTTGCCCGGTTCGGCGCGCTGGTTGGTGAGTGTGTCCATCACGGACTTGAGCCGGCTGTCCGTGCCGTTGAGCAGGTCGGTGTAGATGCCCTCCAGCTGAGTCGGGGCGTACGCCTGCGACGCGTAACCCGTCACCGCCGCGTACAGCGGGCCGTCCGTGTACGTGCGCTTGTACTTCAGGTCGCCCGTCTTGGTCGGCGTCGAGCCGGTGACCGACCGGCCGCCCACGATGATGTTCCCGAGCGGCGCCGAGTACGTCTCGATCGCGTTCCGCCGGTTGTCCTTGTCGTCTGCCAGCGCCTGGCCCTCGTAGAACTGCACCCAGGTCGCCCTGACCAGCAGAGCCAACACCAGGAGCAGCGAGAAGACCGAAGCGCGCCTGATCGTCTTGTTCATTCCGAACAGGAGGACGAGCCGCGCCGGGCGGAACGTTCCCGTCCGTCCTGGTTTCTCATCCGGAGGGACGGTTTTCTCATCCGCCGTTCAGAAAGCCGGCCTCGTACGCGGCGATCACCGCCTGGGTGCGGTCGCGGGTGCCGGTCTTGGCCAGGACCGCCGCGACGTGGGACTTCACCGTGGCCGGGCCGACCTCCATCAGGCCGGCGATCTCCGCGTTGGTCAGCCCTCGCGCCATGTGCCGCAGCACCTCCCCCTCGCGTCCCGTGAGCTTCGCCACCCACTCGGGCGGGGCCGGATGAGCACGGGCGTGCTCGGTCACGAGGCTGCGTACGGCCGCGGGGAACAGCAGGCTGTCGCTGCGCGCCACCAGCCGGACCGCCTGCACCAGCGCGTCGGCGTCCGCCCGTTTCAGCAGGAACCCGGCGGCTCCGGCGCGCAGCGCGTCGTACACGTAGGAGTCGTTCTCGAAGGTCGTCACCACGACGATCCGGGGCGGGTCGTCCAGCGTGGCGAGGATCTGCTCGGTGGCGCGGATCCCGTCGGTCTGCGGCATCCGCACGTCCATGAGGACGACGTCCGGCCGCAGCTCCCGAACGACCGACACCGCCTCCGCGCCGGTGGCGGCCTCGCCCACCACGTCCAGGTCCGGCTCGGCGGAGAGGATGGCGCGCAGCGCGGTGCGCACCATGCGCTCGTCGTCGGCGAGGACGACACGGATCGGGGCCGGGCGGGTCATGCGGGTCCTCTCGTCGGCGTGGGCGTCATCGGCAGGCGTGCGTGCAGCCGCCAGGTCTGTGCCGGGGTCGGTCCCGCCGTCGCGGTTCCGCCGAGCAGCCTGGCCCGGTCGGCGATGCCGCGCAGCCCGTGGCCACCGCCCGCGCGGGAGGGGGCCGGGCCGGTCACCGGATTCTCCACGGTGATCTCCAGGTCCCCGCCCGCCACCGCGATCCGCACCTCCACAGGGGCGCGCTCACCGGCGTGCTTGAGGGCGTTGCTCAGCCCCTCCTGCACGATGCGGTAGGCCTCCCGGGACAGCAGCGGGGGAAGCGCCTCCGGGTCGGCGTCCACGGCGGCGCTGACCCGCCGTCCGCCCGCCCGGGTGCGCCGCAGCAGCCCGTCGAGGTCGGCGGCGAGGGTCGGCGCCGGCGCCGTGCCGGGGGCGTCGCCCTCACGCAACACGCCCAGCACGGCGTCGAGTTCACCGACGGTGCGCCGGGTCGTGTCCTCGATCGCGGCGAGGGCCTCCCGGGCGAACTCCGGGTCGGAGTCCAGGACCCGGCGGGCGGCACCGGCCTGCAGGGTGACCGCGCTCAGGGCATGGCCGACGGAGTCGTGCAGTTCGCGCGCCAGCCGGTTGCGCACCGCGAGGTCGGCCGCCCGTGCCTCGGCGGCGGCGAGCCGCTCCCGGGGAGTGGGGCCGAGCAGCAGGGGCGCCCAGCGGGCCAGCAGCGCTCCGCAGCCCGCCGCGCAGCCGGCGAGGGCGACCAGCGACACCGTGCCCGCGACCGGGGCGAGCGTCAGCGCCCAGGCGTGGTCGAGGACTTCGGGCAGCCCGAGCCGGTCGCCGCGCACCGCGGCGAGGACCGGCAGCACGATCAGCGTGACGGCGAACGGCGGCAGCGCCAGCGACATCCCCGCGATGATCCCGCCGAACCCGAGATGCAGCGTGAACCAGGCAGCCGTACGGCCCTTCTCGCCCCGCGTGCGCGCGGGCCCCGGGGCGAGCCGGTCCGCGTCCACACCGCCCAGCCAGCGCACCGCGGCCGACTCCAGCGGCCGGGTCAGCGGGAACAGCGAGGTGACGGCCGCGAGCGGCAGGCCCACGGCGAACGAGGCGAGTTGGAGGGGGAGGGAGCCGAAGACGTCCGCGAAGCCGGTGGCCGGGCCGATGACCACCGAGCCGACCAGGACGTACGGCACGGCCAGCGCGCCGCCGAGGACCAGATGGATCCAGCGCAGCCGCGCCCGCCGGCCGAACAGCAGCCGGGCGACACCGCTCACGCCGAACGCCGCGCGGCCCCGGCCGAGCGCTCCGCGAAGCGGTGGACGCCGATGGCGGCGACGAGCAGACCGACGAGCATCCGGCCAGCGTAGGCGCGGTGCCTCAGCTGCGTGGGGCGGTCGGCGAGGTCCGCCGGGCCCGCGACGGAGGCCGGCGACAGCCACCCGCCCCAGCACGCCACGCCACCGGAGCCGGCCCGGGCGGCCTTGAGAGCGAGGTACGGCACACAGGAGACGACGGCGACGGCACGGAGGATCCGCCGGGTGCGGCCGGAGCCGGGAGCGGCACGGGGAACGGGTGACTGCGCCATGCGAGCAGGCTCCCGCGGGAGAGGCCGCGGGCGCATCCTGCCCGGCGACGATCCGCCTCCGCCGGGCGGAGGAGAGGGCCTGAGCGCCTCAGCCCTCCAGGACGAGCACCGTCTCGTCGATCTCGGCACCCCGGGCCGGGGCGTACCCGCGGGCCGCCGCCGTCACCCGGAACCCGCACTTCTCCAGCACGCGCAGCGATCCCGCGTTGTCCGACGCCGCCCGCGCGTACAGCGGGCGCTCGGGCACCTCGGCGAGCAGCGCCCGCAGAGCCTGCGTGGCGATGCCCTTGCCCCAGTACGCGCGGTCGACCCAGTACGTCACCTCGCGCTCACCCGGCACCCCGTACACCCCCGCGCTGCCGACCACGTCCCCGTCGGCCAGGACCGTCCGGACGACGACGTCGGGCGAGGAGCGCATGCGGGACCAGCGGGTGTCGAAGGCGGCCCGGTCGGCCGGATCCTCCGGGGTGAAGGCCGCCATGGTCAGCGACTCGGGGTCGTTCATCTGCCGGAAGAAGACCGGCAGATCGCTGTCGTGGACCGCGCGCAGCTCGACATTCATGCCTCAGAGCCTACGGGTGGCCAGTGTCAGCCGGTCCCGGGCGTCGAAGAGCGCGTCCTTGACCAGCTGTTCGTGCGCCGGGGTCAGCCGAGCCACCGGTACCGAGCAGCTGATCGCGTCCCGCGCCGGGGTGCGGTACGGGATCGCCACGCCGAAGCAGCGCAGCCCCAGCGTGTTCTCCTCGCGGTCCACCGCGAAGCCCTGCTCCCGCACCTGGCGCAACTCCTCGATGAGCTTCTCCCGGTCGGTGATCGTGTGCTCGGTCAGCGCGGGCAGCGTCTCCGGGAGCATCTTGCGGACCTGCTCGTCCGCGTACGTGCTCAGCAGCGCCTTGCCGAGGGACGTGGAGTGCGCGGGCAGCCGGCGGCCGACCCGGGTGAAGGGACGCAGGTAGTGCTGTGACTGGCGGGTGGCCAGATAGACGACGTTCGTGCCGTCGAGACGGGCGAGGTGGATCGTCTCGGTCGTGTCGTCCGAGAGCCGGTCCAGCGTCGGGCGGGCCGCCGCGACGACCTCGTCACCGTCGATGTAGGAGGTGCCCACCAGCAGGGCCCGCACCCCGATGCCGTACCGCGTGCCCGTCGCGTCCGTCTCCACCCAGCCCAGCTCGACCAGGGTGCGCAGCAGCATGTAGAGGCTGGACTTGGGATACCCGACGGCCTCCTGGACCGCCGCGAGGGAGTGCATGCCGGGGCGTCCGGCGAAGTATTCGAGCAGTTCAACCGTTCGTACCGCGGACTTGACCTGCGCCCCGCCGCCCGTCTCGCCAGCCGACATCGCCCTTGACCCCTTCGTTGGCCGGGAAATAGTCTCCACAGCATATTCATCATCAGAGACAGCGTTCAGTATATCGAACGTCCCTGGTGGGTGACCCAGTACTGCGGCATTACATGTGTGGAGGGACCCGCGGTGGCAGCAGCACCAGTCTGGAGTGTCGACCCCCGAACCGGGAAGCAGCGTGAACAGGTTGCGGTGGAGGCCACAGCCCAGGAGGTGGACGCCGCCGTCCGCGCCGCGCACGAGGCCCGCGCAGCCCTCGCCGACCGCACGGTCCGCGCGGCTTTCCTGCGCACCGCCGCCGACGAGCTGCAGGCGGCCAAGGACGGTCTCGTCGAGACCGCCGACGCCGAGACCGCGCTCGGCCCGGTCCGGCTGACCGGCGAACTCGCCCGCACCTGCTACCAGCTGCGGGCCTTCGCCGACATCGTCGACGAGGGCGCCTTCCTCGACGTCGTCATCAACCACCCCGACGACACCGCGACCCCGCCCATCCCGGACCTGCGCCGCTACAAGGTGCCGCTGGGCGTCGTCGCCGTCTACTCGGCTTCGAACTTCCCCTTCGCCTTCTCGGTCGCGGGCGGCGACACCGCGAGCGCCCTCGCGGCCGGCTGCCCGGTCGTCGTCAAGTCCCACCCGGACCACCCGGCCCTGTCCGAGTACGTCGCCAAGGTGCTGCGCCGCGCCGCGGCCCGGCACGACATCCCCGAGGGCGTCGTGGGCCTGGTCCACGGCTTCGAGGCGGGCGTCGAGCTGATCAGGCACCCGCTGGTCGCGGCGGCCGGCTTCACCGGCTCCGTGCGCGGTGGCCGCGCGCTCTTCGACGCCGCGGCGGCCCGCCCCGTGCCGATCCCCTTCCACGGTGAGCTGGGCTCCCTGAACCCGGTCGTCGTCACCGAGGCCGCGGCCGCCGAGCGGGCCGAGGCGATCGGTGCCGGGCTCGCCGGTTCGATGACGCTGGGCGTCGGCCAGTTCTGTGTGAAGCCGGGTCTCGTCCTGGCGCCTGCCGGGGCCGCGGGCGACGCCCTGCTGAAGTCCCTGACGGACGCCGTCAGCGACACCGACGCCGGGGTCCTGCTCGACCACCGCATGCGCGACAACTTCGTGGCCGGCGTAGCCGAGCGGGCCGAACTGCCCGACGTCGACTCCCCGGTCACCCCCGGCGCCGGCGGCGAGCACACCGTCAGCGCGGGCTTCCTCACCGTGCCGGCGAGCCGGCTGGCCGCGGAGGGCGAGCACGACCTGCTCCTGGAGGAGTGCTTCGGGCCGGTCACCGTGGTGGCCCGCTACGAGGACGAGGCCGAGGTGAAGGCGGTGCTGTCGCGGCTGCCGGGGAACCTGACGGCGACGGTGCAGCTGTCCGAGGAGGAGGCGGCGGGCCAGGGCCGCGGCGCGGAGATCCTCGCGGAACTGACGCCGCTGGCCGGGCGTGTGCTGGTCAACGGCTGGCCGACGGGTGTCGCCGTCGCGGCGGCTCAGCATCACGGTGGGCCGTACCCGGCGACGACGTCCACGTCCACGTCGGTGGGCGGTACGGCGATCGAGCGGTGGATGCGGCCGGTCGCCTATCAGAACGCGCCGTCTGCGCTGCTTCCCGCGGAGCTGCGGGACGAGAACCCGCTGGGACTGCCCCGTAGGTTCAACGGGCGTCTGGAGCGCTGATCGCCGTAGGGGTGCGGTGGACTGTCGGCTCGCGGTCCGTTGTGGTTGATCGCGCAGTTCCCCGCGCCCCTGAAGGCCGGAGCTGAAAGACTCGGTTGAATGGATCTGGAATTTTCCGAACTTCCCTTCGGCCTGCGCACATATGGGCCCGACGGCCACTGGTCCTATGAGGACGGCGTGCTCACCGGGTGGGCCGGGGCGCGGCAGGACCGGTTCGTGCCGCCCACCGGTGAAGGGCTGGACCCCGCCTCCGACGCGCCCCGGCTGCTGGGGGCGCCGGAGGGCGATTTCCAGCTGATCGCCAAGGTCACCGTCGGCTTCGGCGCGGCCTTCGACGCCGGGGTGCTCTACGTCCACGTGGGGGAGCGGGCCTGGGCCAAGCTCTGCCTGGAGTACTCCCCGGACGTGCCCACCGTCTGCACGGTGGTCACCAGGGGGCACTCCGACGACGCCAACTCCTTCGCCGTGGACGGCAGCTCGGTCTGGCTCCGGGTGAGCCGGACCGGCCGCGCCTTCGCCTTCCACGCCTCCCGTGACGGCGAACGCTGGACCTTCGTCCGGCTGTTCACCCTCGGCGACGAGAAGGAGACGGACGCGGCACTGGTCGGCTTCATGGCCCAGTCCCCGATGGGGGAGGGCTGTGTGGTGACGTACGACCACATCGAGTTCAGGCCGTCCTGGCCGGACGATCTGCGCGACGGCAGCTGAGGCCGGGCCGGGAACCGCGGCCCGGCCGGTCTCGTCCTCCGGTGCATGATCGACGAGCGAGTGGCCCACGGCCGTGTGATCCGCACCGTCCTGCCCGCCGAGCTGGCGGACGTCGTCGCGCTGCACGCCCGGGCCCGGGCCACGTACTACCCCGACGGGCTGCCCCAGGACGGCACCGACTGGTCCGCCTCCTGGCGCAGCGCCCTCACCCGGCCGGACGGCCGGGTGCTGTGCGTGGTGGAGGCGGGCCGCATCGTCGGCCTGGCCTCCTTCCGCACCCCCGAGGACGCCCCGGCGGACACCGTGAAGCTCTTCCAGTTCCACGTCGACCCCGACCGCTGGCGCCATGGAGTCGGCAGCGCGCTGCACGCGGCCTGCGTGGAGGAGTGGCGGGCCGACGGCAGGCGTACGGCCGTGCTCGACGTGCACGTCGGCAACGCGCGGGCCCAGGGGTTCTACCGGCGGCAGGCGTGGATCCCGGAACCGGTCGAGCCGGGCGCTCACCACCTGCGGATGCGGCTCGCCCTGCCCGGGGAATGAACCCCGCTGCTTGAACGTTCATCCATCCGGCGGAGGGAGTCTCCGTACCCGTACGACCTGGAGAGAGCCGAGACATGCGCGTCGAGATCTGGAGCGACATCGCCTGCCCCTGGTGCTACGTGGGCAAGGCCCGCTTCGACAAGGCGCTGCGGGACTTCCCGCACCGCGACGACGTCGAGGTGGTGCACCGCTCCTTCGAGCTGGACCCGGGCCGCGCCAAGGCCGACATCCAGCCCGTGATCACGATGCTCACCAAGAAGTACGGGATGAGCGCCGCGCAGGCCGAGGCCGGCGAGGACAACCTCGGGGCCCAGGCCGCCGCCGAAGGCCTCGACTACCGCACCCGCGGCCGCGACCACGGCAGCACCTTCGACATGCACCGCGTGCTGCACCTCGCCAAGGAGCAGGGCCGTCAGGAGCGGCTGCTCGACCTGCTCTACCGGGCCAACTTCGCCGAGGAGCGCTCCGTCTTCAACGACGACGAGCGGCTGGTGGAGCTGGCCGCGGCCGCGGGGCTGGACGCCGAGGCCGTGCGCGCGGTGCTCGCCGACCCGGACGCGTACGCCGACGAGGTCCGCGCCGACGAGCGCGAGGCCGCGCAGCTCGGGGCGAACGGCGTGCCCTTCTTCGTCCTCGACCGGAAGTACGGCGTCTCCGGCGCCCAGCCCGCCGAGGTCTTCGCCCGGGCCCTGACCCAGGCGTACGGCGAGCACTCGCCCCTGAAGATCGTCGACGGCGGCGAGGACGCGGACGCCTGCGGCCCGGACGGCTGTGCCGTGCCCCAGCACTGAAACGCGCAGGTCGGAGCGCACCCATAAGCGCTTCTTAGCGGCATTGCGCAGAAATCGGCAATGGACGGGGAGATCCCGGGGACGCAGAGTGGACCCATGGAGACCTTCGAGAACCTCGTCCGTGCCGAGTTCACCCCGAAGCAGACCTACCTCAACACCGCGAGCAACGGGCTCCTGCCCGCCCGGACCGTCGACGCCGTGCAGCGGGCGGTGCGGATGCGCGCCGAGGGCACGCCCCTGGGTCCCCTGTACGAGGACGTGGAGGCCGCCCGCGCGTCCTTCGCCCGGCTGGCCGGTGTCCCCGCCGAGCGGGTCGCGACCGGTGCCTCGGTCGCCGAGTACGGCGGGCTGATCGCCGCCTCGCTGCCCGCCGGTGCCGAAGTCCTCACGGCGGAGGCCGACTTCTCCTCCCTGGTGAACCCGTTCCACGCGCGCGGCGACCTCAAGGTGCGCGCCGTGCCCCTGGAGCGGGTCGCCGAGTCCGTCCGCCCCGGCACCGCGCTCGTCGCGGTCAGCGCCGCGCAGTCCGCCGACGGCCGTCTCGCCGACCTGCCCGCGGTGCGCGAGGCGGCCCGGGCGCACGGCGCCCGCACCTACGTCGACGCCTCCCAGTCGGCCGGATGGCTGCCGATGGAGGCCGACGCCGACGACTTCCTCGCCGCCGTCGGGTTCAAGTGGCTCATGGGCCCGCACGGGGCCGCGTTCTTCGTCGCCCCGCGGGACTTCGGCGGGCTCACACCGCTGCTGGCCGGCTGGGTCGCCGGGGAACGCCCCTGGGACAGCTGCTACGGGCCGGTCGAGGAACTCGCCCACTCCGCACGGCGTTTCGACGTCAGTCCCGCCCTCTTCACCTACGCGGGACTGCGCGCGTCCCTGGAACTGCTGGAGGAGATCGGCGTCGACGTCGTGCACGCCCATGACGTCGGCCTGGCGGACCGCTTCCGTGCGGGGCTCGCGGAGCTGGGCCACGAGCCGATCGCCGCGCCGGGCTCGGCGATCGTGTCGGTGCCAGGGCTCGGCCGGCGGCAGGGTGAGCTGAGCCGGGCGGGCATCGAGGTCTCCGACCGGGCCGGGAACCTGCGGGCGGCGTTCCACCTCTACAACACCGCGGCGGACGTCGACCGGCTCCTGGACGGCCTGACGGCATGAAAAAACCGGGTGGGGCCTCCCGTCCCACACGAGGAGGCCCCACCCGGCAGCTCTGTCACACGGCCACGCCACCGCAGATTGCGGTCACCGCACCGCTGTGAAGTCCCGCGCGCCGATGCCGTGTTTCTCCGGGGGCAACCCCCGGACCCCCGGCCGGGGGAGGGCGGTCACCGTACCGGTGTGAAGTCCCGCGCGCCGATGCCGTGTTTCTCCGGGGGCAACCCCCGGACCCCCGGCCGGGGGAGGGCGGTCACCGCACTGCTGTGAAGTCCCGCGCGCCGATGAACTCCGGGCGCCGTACCGGGGCCGCGAAGGGTTCCACCGCCGTGTTCTCCACGCTGTTGAACACGATGAACACGTTGCTGCGCGGGAACGGTGTGATGTTGTCGCCGGAGCCGTGCATGGCGTTGCAGTCGAACCAGGTCGCCGAACCGGCCTTGCCCGTGAACAGCTTGATGCCGTGCTGCGTGGCCATCTGGGTCAGCGCCTCGTCCGACGGCGTGCCCGCGTCCTGCATCTGCAGCGACTTCTTGTAGTTGTCCTTCGGCGTCTCACCCGCACAGCCGAGGAACGTCTTGTGCGACCCCGGCATGATCATGAGTCCGCCGTTGGTGTCGTAGTTCTCGGTCAGCGCGATCGAGACCGACACCGTGCGCATCCGCGGCAGACCGTCCTCGGCGTGCCACGTCTCGAAGTCCGAGTGCCAGTAGAAGCCACTGGCGCCGAACCCCGGTTTGACGTTGATCCGCGACTGGTGGACGTACACGTCCGAGCCGAGGATCTGCCGCGCCCGACCGACGACCCGCTCGTCGCGGACCAGCCTGGCGAACACCTCGCTGATCTTGTGCACCTCGAAGACCGTGCGGATCTCCTTGGACGACGGCTCGACGATCGACCGCTCGTCGGCCCGCATGTCCGGGTCGTGCACCAGCCGGTTCAGCTCGTTCCGGTAGACGGCGACCTCGTCCTCGGTGATGAGCTCGTCGATGGCCAGGAAGCCGTCACGCTCGAAGGACAGCAGGTCGGCCGGGTCGACCGGGCCCGGGGCGTCGGGTGCGCCCCAGACCACCGGGTCCTGGCGCGGGGTCAGCGCCTCGACGGCACCGCGACTGGGATAGAGGTCCGGGATACCGGTGGTGGTGTCGGTGGTGGCGGTCATGGAAACGTCACACCTCCTCGGTGAGCAGCGGGTAGACGCCGTTCTCGTCGTGGTCCTCCCGTCCGGTCACGGGCGGGTTGAACACGCAGAGGCAGCGGAAGTCCTGCTTCACCCGCAGCGTGTGCCTCTCGTGCCCGTCCAGGAGGTACATCGTGCCGGGCGTGATGGTGTGCGTCAGCCCGGTCTCGTGGTCGGTCAGCTCGGCCTCGCCCTCCGTGCAGACGACGGCCTCGATGTGGTTCGCGTACCACATCGACGTCTCCGTACCCGCGTAGAGGACCGTCTCGTGCAGGGAGAAGCCGACTTTCTCCTTGGCGAGGACGATGCGCTTGCTCTCCCACGTACCGGACGCCGCCTTCACGTGCCGGTCGGTACCTTCGATCTCCTTGAACGAACGGACAATCACGGTGCTGCGATGCCTCCTAGGTGAGTGGTGCTCTCGGTTCGGTGTCAGGCGGTCTCGCGGACGGCACGGGCCAGTGTGCTCAGGCCCTCGTCCAGTTCCTCGGGCGTGATGGTGAGCGCGGGGAGCATCTTGACGACCTCGCTCTCGGGGCCGGACGTCTCGATGAGCAGTCCGAGCTCGAAGGCGCGCTTGGCGACCTTGCCGGCGCGCTCCTTGTCGTGGAACTCCAGGCCCCAGACCAGGCCGCGGCCCCGGTACTCCTTCACGTCGGCCAGGTTCTCCTCGGTGATGGAGATCAGCGCCTGCTCGACCTGCTCGCCGCGCTTGCGGGTCTGCTTCTCCATCGCGGAGCCGTCGGCCCAGTAGGTCTCCAGGGTCGCGGCGGCCGTGACGAACGCGGGGTTGTTGCCGCGGAAGGTGCCGTTGTGCTCGCCGGGCTCCCAGACGTCGAGCTCGGGCTTGAACAGGCACAGCGACATGGGCAGGCCGTAGCCGCTGATCGACTTGGAGACGGTGACGATGTCCGGCACGATGCCCGCCTCCTCGAAGGAGAAGAACGCACCGGTACGGCCGCAGCCCATCTGGATGTCGTCGACGATCAGCAGCATGTCCTGCCGCTCGCACAGCTCGGACAGGGCACGCAGCCACTCGGGCCGGGCCACGTTGATGCCGCCCTCGCCCTGCACGGTCTCGACGATCACGGCGGCGGGCTTGTTGAGGCCCGAGCCCTGGTCCTCCAGCAGCCGCTCGAACCACAGGAAGTCCTCGACGGTGCCGTCGAAGTAGTTGTCGAACGGCATCGGGGTGCCGTGCACCAGCGGGATACCGGCGCCGGCCCGCTTGAAGGCGTTGCCGGTGACGGCCAGCGAGCCCAGCGACATGCCGTGGAAGGCGTTGGTGAACGACACGATCGACTCGCGCCCCTTCACCTTGCGCGCCAGCTTCAGCGCGGCCTCCACGGCGTTGGTGCCGGTCGGGCCCGGGAACATGACCTTGTACGGCAGGTCGCGCGGGCGCAGCAGCAGGTTCTGGAAGGCCTCCAGGAACGTACGCTTGGCCGTGGTGGACATGTCGAGCCCGTGCGTGACGCCGTCCCGCTCCAGGTAGTCGATCAGCGCGCGTTTCAGGACCGGGTTGTTGTGCCCGTAGTTCAGTGACCCGGCTCCGGCGAAGAAGTCGAGGTACTCATGGCCGTCCTCGTCGTACATGCGGCTGCCCACCGCACGGTCGAAGACGGTGGGCCAGCCGCGGCAGTAGCTGCGCACCTCGGACTCGACGGTCTCGAAGACGCTCAGGTCGGGCTGGGTGATGGTCACGACGAATCGCTCCTCGGTACGTGGGGGAAGTCTGCGGGGGTGGGGCGGGGCGGGAAGTCTCAGTGGGGCAGCGGGCCGATGCGGTACAGGACCTCGGGGTCGTGCGGCCCGTCGGGGAACACGGTCGTGTCGAACAGCACCTCGCGCTCCAGCCGTGCGCCGTGACGCTCGGCGAACGACGTGAACAGGCGCTGCGAGGCGGTGTTGTCCGGGGTGATGGTGGTTTCCACCGCCGTCACCCCGAGGTCGGCCACGGTCCGCGCGACCAGGCCGTCGAGCAGCGCGGCGGCCAGTCCGCGCCCGCGGTGGGCCTCGTCCACCGCCACCTGCCACACCAGCAGGGTGTGCGGCCTGTCCGGACGCACGTACCCGGTGATGAAACCCATCGGCTCGCCCTGCTCGTCGCGGGCGACGGCCGAGGTGGCGGCGAAGTCCCGGCACCACAGCAGATAGCTGTAGGACGAGTTCAGGTCGAGAACCTTCGAGTCCTTCGCCATCCGCCAGAGTGCGGCTCCGTCAGCCACGGTGGGGCGGTCGATTTGCGGATCTGCTTGTACGGCAGTCATGCAAATTGAACTTACCCAGCGAAATTCAAAATTGCATCGTCGATCGGGGTTACATATGGACCTCGTCTGTGTTATCGCGCGAGCGCGAGGGATCACGCGCAGAGGCGGCGCTATGCCCGGTATTGTCCGGGTAATACCGGGCAAAGTGGTCACGATGTGTAACGCGTCACAACCGTGTAAGCCCCGCGAGGTCTGCCAGAATTTCCCCTCCTGGCGTCCTCAAAATCTGCGCGTTTAGGGCCGGAAAAAGCGGGCAGAAGAATACGGGAAGCTTTTCTTGAGGAAATTCTTAATTGTGTGCCAGCTTACATGTGGGATGTTGCGGAATGCACGTGCAATTCAGGCCCCGGTTACTCCGTCGATGCGTTCCCGCAGGAGATCGGCGTGACCGTTGTGCCGTGCGTACTCCTCGATCATGTGGATGAGCACCCAGCGCAGGCTGACCTCCATCCCGGGCACCGGCCCCTCGGCCACCCGCCCGATGTGGTCCAGCGGCAGCCCGGCGCACAGCTCCCGGCCCCGCGCGATCTCGCGCCGCCAGATCCCGAGCGCCTCGTCGAGCCCACGCGCCGGATCCAGCGCGTACCCGGTCGCGTCCTCGAACACGGGCGGTACGGCGAGCCCGCCGGCCACCCGCTGGAACCAGTTCCGTTCGACCTCGGCGAGGTGCTGCACCAGCCCGAGCAGGGTCAGCGACGACGGCTCGGCCGCGGCGATCCGCACCTGCGTGTCGTCCAGCCCCGCGCACTTCAGCTCCAGCGTGGCCCGGTGGAAGTCCAGCCAGCTCTCGAGCATGGCCCGCTCGTCGCCCGTGAGGCGGGGCACGGGGCGGCCGTCGGGCAGGGTGGGGGCGTCAGCGGGTGTGTTCGTGGTCATACGGGGAGCATGGCACGGGGCACCGACAGCGGTGCCCCGGCGCGTCCCCGCCGACGACTACCGCCACGCCTCCTCGGCGGCCCGCAGCGCGCCCGCCACGTCCACCGGCAGGCCCTGCTCGGCCAACGCGGCACCCAGGGCCGCCAGACCCGCCCGCACCGCGCCCGGCGTCGCGTCCGCGCCGTAGTGGTTGACCCGGATCATCTCCTTGGCCAGCGCACCCCCGCCGGCGGCGAGCGGCACCGCCGGATCCGCCTCCAGCGCCCGCCGGACCAGCTCCGACGCCACCACCTGGGACGGCGCCCGCAGCGTCGTGGCGACGGGCGCGGCGTCCCGCGCCTCGTACACGTACGGCTCCAGTCCGCCACCGAGCGCGACCGCCCCGGCCCGGGTGGCCGCCGCGGCGGACGCGTGCCGGGCCATCACGGCGTCGAGGCCGGCCGCCTCGATCCGCTCCACGCAGGCCTCCAGCGCCAGCATCTCCAGCTGCGCCGGCGCGTGCAGCAGCGCCTTGCGGCCGCCGTCGATCCAGCGCTCCTTCCAGTCGAGGAGCGACAGGTACGACCGTCGCGGCGCCTTCGGGTTGGCCGCCATCCGCGCCCAGGCCCGCTCGCTCACCGACACCGCCGACACCCCGGCCGGACCGCCCATCGCCTTCTGCGCCCCGATCACGCACAGGTCCACGCCCCACGCGTCCGGCAGCACCGGCTCGGCCCCGATCGACGCCACCGCGTCCAGGTAGAACAGCGCCCCGTGCGCCCGCACGACCTCGCCGATCTCCGCGACCGGGTTGGTGTTGCCGGTCGCCGCCTCCGCGTGCACCAGGGACACGAAGTCGATCTCCGGGTGCTCGGTGAGGGCCTGCCGGATCTGCTCGGCCGTGACCGCCGTGTGGAAGGGCACCGCCAGGTCGATCACCGTGGCCCCGCAGTCCCGCAGCCAGTCGCCGAAGGTCTGGCCGTAGGGCCCCGTGATGACGTTCAGCGCCGTCGTGCCCTCACCGGCCGTGGCGCGGATCGCGCCCTCCAGCGGCAGCAGCGCCTCGCCCTGCATGATCACGACGTCCTGCCCGGTGCTCAGCAACCGCGCCACACGGTCCTCGATCGCGGCGAAGCGGTCCGCGCCGAGCGGGGCCAGGTCCAGAAACGGATGCGTCACGGCAATGCTCTCTTCACTCACAGCAGGTTCGGCCGCATCGAGGGTAACCGGCGCCCCCCGGCCCCCTGCGCGGCGCGTCCCGCGGACACCGGGCCCCGTCGATGCGGCGCGGCCGGCTGATTAAGGTGCGGTGCATGAGCGATCAGGTGGTGCTGCACGTGAAGGGGCGGGTCCTCGCCGGACCCGAGGACGTCAGGGACGAGCTGTGGGTGGTCGACGGCCGCGTCTCCTACGACCGTCCCGCCGGCGCCCGCGACGTCCGCACGGTCGTCGGCTGGGCCCTGCCCGGCCTCGTCGACGCGCACTGCCACGTCGGGCTCGACCGGCACGGCCCGGTCCCCGAGGACGTCGCCGAGAAGCAGGCCCTCACCGACCGGGACGCCGGCACCCTGCTCATCCGCGACGCCGGATCGCCCTCCGACACCCGCTGGATCGACGACCGCGAGGACCTGCCGAAGATCATCCGCGCCGGGCGGCACATCGCCCGCACCCGTCGCTACATCCGCAACTACGCCTGGGAGATCGAGCCGGAGGACCTGGTCGCCTACGTGGCCCAGGAGGCCCGCCGCGGCGACGGCTGGGTCAAGCTGGTCGGCGACTGGATCGACCGCGACCTCGGCGACCTCTCGGCCTGCTGGCCCCGCGAAGCCGTCGAAGCGGCCATCGCCGAAGCCCACCGCCTGGGCGCCCGCGTGACCGCGCACTGCTTCTCGGAGGACTCCCTCCAGGATCTCGTCGAGGCGGGCATCGACTGCATCGAACACGCGACGGGCCTGACCGAGGACCTCATCCCGCTGTTCGCCGAACGCGGCGTCGCCATCGTCCCGACCCTGGTCAACATCGCCACCTTCCCGCAGCTCGCCGACGGCGGCGAGAGCAAGTTCCCGCGCTGGTCGGCCCATATGCGCCGGCTCCACGAGAACCGCTACGACACGGTGCGCAACGCCTACGACGCCGGCATCCCCGTCTTCGTAGGCACCGACGCCGGCGGCGGTCTCGCCCACGGGCTGGCCGCGGCCGAGGTGGGCGAGCTCGTCACGGCCGGCATCCCGCCCGTCGAGGCACTCGCCGCGGGCACCTGGACGGCCCGGGCCTGGCTCGGCCGTCCCGGCCTGGACGAGGGCGCCCCGGCCGACCTGGTCGTCTACGACGAGGACCCGCGGGCCGACGTACGGGTGCTGACCTCGCCGCGCCGGGTGGTGCTGAACGGGCGCGTGGTCGGCTAGGGGCTGCCCGGGCGGACGTTCTCCCGGCGATCTCCCGGCACAAGCCGGCCTCATGCGGCAAGACCCTTACGTGGGCTGGTGGGTGTGATCGGCGAACACGGATGGGCGAGGCGCCCGTCGCCGGTTCGGGCCGAGGGCTCCCGCGAGGCCGGGAAGAAGCCGTTCGCCACGACCGGCCTCCCCGGCCCGCCCGGCCCTCAGTCCTCCAGCGCCCGCTCCAGCGCCTCCACAAACGCGTCGGTCGTCCTGCGGTCCCGTACCGCCAGCCGTAGCCACTCCTCGTCCAGTCCCGGGAAGGTGTCCCCGCGGCGCACGGCCCAGCCGAGGTCGCGCAGGCGCCTGCGGACGGTGGACGCTCCGGGCAGGCGGACCAGGACGAAGGGGCCCTCGGCGGGTCCGGCCACCCGCAGCCCGGCCGGGGCGAAACGGGCGAGGCCCGCCAGCAGATGGGTGCGGTCCGCGGCGACGCGGTGCGCCGCATGGGCCGCCTCCGCCACCGCCCGCGGCCCCACGCACGCCTCGGCCGCGGCCAGCGCCGGCGTCGACACCGGCCACAGCGGCTGCGCCCGCTGGAGGTCCTCGATCGTCTCCGGCGCCGCCAGCACGTACCCGATCCGCAGCCCGGCCAGCCCCCACGTCTTGGTCAGGCTGCGCAGCACCACGAGGCCGGGCACGTCGACCCGCCCGGCCAGGGCCTCGCGCTCGCCCGGCACCGCGTCCATGAACGCCTCGTCCACCACCAGCACCCGCCCGGGACGGGTGAGTCCGGCGATCGTGTCCGCCGGGTGCAGCACCGATGTCGGGTTCGTCGGGTTGCCGATCACCACCAGGTCCGCGTCCTCGGGGACGGTGGCCGGGTCGAGCCGGAAGCCGTCCTCCTCCCGCAGCAGCACCCGGCCGACCGTGTGCCCCGCGTCCCGCAGCGCCGCCTCCGGCTCCGTGAACTGGGGATGCACGACGACCGGCCGGCGTACCTTCAGGGCCCGCGCCAGCAGCACGAACGCCTCCGCCGCGCCCGCCGTCAGCAGCACCCGCTCCACCGGCAGCCCGTGCCGCGCGGCCACCGCCGCCCGAGCCGCCCGGCCGTCCGGGTAGGCCGCGAGCCCGCCGAGCGACGCGGCGATGTGCTCCCGCAGCCACACCGGCGGTGTGTCCGCGCGGACGTTCACGGCCAGGTCGACGAGCGAACCGCCGTCGTCCCGGACCTCCGCGTCCCCGTGGTGCCGCAGATCGTGCCCGCTCTCAGTGCGCATGCGAGTGAGCGCCGTGGTGGTGCCCGTGTCCGTGCCCGTGGTGGTGGTCGTCGTCGTCCGGGTGGAAGTGCGGCTGCTGCGGCATGCCCACCTTGTCCTCGAAGCCCGGCAGCGCGATGCGGTACACGCACGAGTCGCAGTTCATCCGCAGATCGCCCTTGACGGCCTCCTCGTACCGCTCCCACACGAGGTCCAGCAGCTCCGGCTCCGGCCCGATGACGTCGGCCGAGTGCACCTCGACCTCCGGGTGCGCGGCGGCCCAGCCCTCCGTCTGGTGCCGCACCCGGTCCGGCAGGATGCCCGTGAACAGGAAGTAGGGCAGGACCACGATCCGGCGCGCGCCCAGCCGCACACAGCGGTCGAGACCGCTCGGTACGTCCGGCGCCGCCAGCGACACGAAGGCCGTCTCGACGCCCGCGTACCCGCGCCCCTCCCACAGCAGCCGGGCCGCCTTGTGCACCTCGGCGTTGGCGTCCGGATCCGTGGAGCCGCGCCCGACCAGCAGCACCGTCACGTCGGCCCGGTCGCCGGGCGTTCGGCCCGCCGACCCCAGGGCCTCGTCCAGCCGCCGCTCCAGCACGTTCAGCAGCGCCGGGTGCGGGCCGAGCGGACGCCCGTAGGTGTACGAGATGCCCGGGTGCCGCTCCTTCTCGCGGGCCAGGGCCGCCGGGATGTCGCCCTTGGCGTGACCGGCGGACACCAGCATCAGCGGGACGGCGGCGAAGCGCCGCACGCCCTGGTCGACCAGCTCGGTGACGGCCTCGCCCAGCGGCGGCGGGGACAGTTCGATGAAGCCGCCCGCGACGGGCAGTTCGGGGTGCCGGGCCCCCAGCCGCCGTACGAAGTCGCGGAACGCCTCGGCTCCGGCGTCGTCCCGGGTGCCGTGGCCGGCGATGAGCAGGGCGGGCGCGGTGGTCACAGTTTCTCCTCGGCGGAAGTGGGGTGGTACAGCAGGGCGTTGAGCGCGGCGGCGGCGACCGCCGACCCGCCCTTCTCGGACACGTTGCTCACGGCGGGCAGCCCGCTCTCGCGCAGCGCGGCCTTCGATTCGACGGCTCCGACGAACCCGACGGGCAGTCCGACGACGAGCGCCGGGTCGGCGTCGAGCGTCAGCAGTTCCTCCAGCGCGGTCGGCGCGTTGCCGATCACCCAGAGGGCACCGGGGCCGACCTGCTCGTAGGCGAGCCGGATGGCGTGCGCGGACCGGGTCAGACCGGGACCGGACTCGGCGTCCTTCAGACGGCAGACGGTCTCGCGCCGGGTGATCCCGGCGCCGACCATCGCCACGTCCACGACGACGGGCGCCCCGGCGTGCAGCGCCGCGTGCGCCTTCTCCAGCTCGGCCTCGTCCATGACGAGGTCGCCGGCGTAGTCGAGGTCGGCGGCGGAGTGGACGACCCGCTCCACGACCGCCCGGGTCAGCGGCGGGAAGTGCGAGGTGTCCAGCCGGGCGCGCATGCGCCGGTAGGACTCCACCTCGATGGGATGGACGACGCGGTTCACTCGGCGCCCTCCTGCGCTGTCTGCCAGCGGTAGCCGCGCGGGGTCACCATGCGGCCCGCGATGTCCCGGGTGGCGGTGTTGCCCACGGTCACGACCGTCATCATGTCGACCGTGGCCGGGTCGAGGGAGCCCAGGGTGGTGAGCCGGCTGGACTCGTCCGGCCGCGAGGCGTTGCGCACGACACCGACCGGCGTCTGCGGTGTCCGGTGCTCGGCGAGGATGCCCAGCGCCTTGGGCAGCTGCCAGTCACGGCCGCGCGAACGGGGGTTGTAGAAGGTGACCACGATGTCCGCCTCGGCCGCCGCCCGCACCCGCCGCTCGATGACCTCCCACGGCGTGTGCAGGTCGGACAGGCTGATCGACACGTGGTCGTGGCCCAGCGGGGCGCCCAGGATCGCACCGGCCGCGAGCGCCGCCGTCACCCCGGGCACTCCGACCACGTCGATGTCGTCGGAGGCCTCGGCCAGCGCGGGGGAGGCCATGGCGTAGACGCCCGCGTCCCCGCTGCCGATCAGCGCGACGGCCTGACCCTTGCGGGCCTCCTCGACCGCCGTGCGCGCCCGCTCCTCCTCGGCGCCGAGCCCCGACTCCAGGATCCGGGTGCCGGGCCGCAGCAGATCACGGATCTGGTCGACGTACTGGTCGAGTCCCACGAGCACGGACGCGCGCCGCAGTTCGGCCTTCGCGCGGGGCGTGAGCAGGTCCCGCGCGCCGGGGCCGAGCCCGACCACCGCGAGCCGTCCGCGCCCCGGCCGCCGTACGACGGCACAGGTCGCCATCGCCGGGCTCGCGGCCGACTTCCGCTTGGGGACGAGCAGTTCGCCTCCGCCCACGAGCGCGGCGGCCTCCGCCACGGACGGGGTGCCGACGGCCGCGAGCGGCGCGTCGGACGGGTTGGGCACGTCGACCCCGGCCAGCTCCTGCGCGGAGTACGTCACCAGCGGCACCCCGAGCCGCCGCGCGGCCTCGACGATGCCGGCCTCCTCGGCCTTGGCGTCGACCGTGGCGAGTCCGGCGACGGACGCCACCGACAGCCCGGCCTCCCGCAGGGCCTCCTCGACCAGCCCGAGGACCTCCTCCACAGGTGCGCCCCTGGACGCCCCTACCCCGACGACCAGGGTCGGCGGACGCAGCACGGCCTCGCGCCCGGCCGCCTCCACGAGCCGGTCGGTGAGCCGGATCGTGTACGCCCCCTCGTCCGTCACCGGCAGCGGCGGCAGCGGCCAGGCCACCTCGGCCCGCAGCGCCACGGCCTCGCCGTCCAGCAGCGCCCGCGACACCCCGGCGACATCGCCCTCCACGGGCAGGCCGAGGGTGTCCAGGCCGGCCAGGTCCACGGCGTCCGTGGCCGTCGTCACGACCGGTTCGGCACCGAGCAGGTCACCCACTTCGCGGGCCAGTTCGTTGCCGCCGCCCGCGTGCCCGCCCAGCAGGGACACGGCGAACCGCCCGCCCTCGTCGACGCACACCACGCCCGGGTCCTCGGTCTTGCCGGACAGCAGCGGCGCCACCAGCCGCACCACCGCGCCCGTCGCCAGGAAGCACACGAGCTGCTCGCACTGCGCGAACGCGGTCCGTACGGCGTCCCCGACGGGACCTTCGTACACCCGGGTGCGGTCCGGCCACGCGGCGGCCAGCCGGTCCCGGGCAGCCGCTCCCGCCGCGGTGGCGGAAATGAGGCCGATCACTGGGTGACTCCTTCTTCGACAGCTGCCGGGGGCCGGACGCCCCACAGCAGGAAAACGGGGTTGGTCGCCGCGAGCCGGGTCACGTCCCCGGGCAGCGGCGTGAGCCGCGACGACTGCAGGAGCACGCCGTCGCAGGTGAGACCCGCGCTCGTCAGGGCCTCGCGCGCGGCAGGCACCCGGTCGAGCGCCGCCATGGCGACGACCACCGTGCGCCGGGCACGCCGCGCGCACGCGGCGACGATCGCGGGCAGTTCGCGCCCGCCGCCCCCCACGAACACGGCGTCGGGTTCCTCGGCGAGCTCCGCCAGCGCCTCCGGTGCCGCGCCCCGCACCACCCGCACGTCCACGCCGTGCGCGGCGGCGTTGGCGCGGACGCGCTCCACGCCGTCCGCGGTCTTCTCCACGGCGGTGACGGCCGCACCGAGCCGCGCGCACTCCACGGCCACGGACCCCGAGCCCGCGCCCACGTCCCACACCAGGTCGCCCGGGCGCGGCCCCAGCCGTGCGAGGGCCAGCGCCCGCACCTCGAACTTGGTGATCATCGAGTCCCGGTGGGCGAAACCCGCCTCCTGAAGGGCCCAGCCTGCGGGCCGCTCCCCGGGCCCCGCGACCGTCCGCACGGGGCCGAGCTCCCGCGCCTGGTCCAGGCACAGCACCACGTTCACCGCCGTGCCCCAGTCCCGGGCAGCGGCCTCGGCGGGCGTCACCCGCTCCACGCGCTCCGCGTCCGAGCCGAGCCCGGACGCGACGACCAGCACCCGCGCCGCGTCGCGCAAGGCGGCACCCAGCTCCGCCGGACCCGCGCCCGGACCGGTCAGCACGGCCGTCTTCGGCTGCGCCCGGCACACGTTCACGGCCGTGCGCAGCTCCCGCCCGTGGGCGCTCACCACCACGGCGTCGTCCCACGGCAGCCCGATCCGCGCGAACGCGGCGGCGACCGACGACACCCCGGGCCGCACGTCCAGCCGCTGCGGCCCGAACCGCTCCGCCAGCACCCGCACGATCCCGAAGAAGCCGGGGTCGCCGGAGGCCAGCACCAGAACGGGACGGTCCTTCGCGACGTACTCGCCGATGGTGTCGAGGGCCGGCGCGAGAGGCCCGAGCACGACCTGCTCGGCCGTCTCCGGCGGCCGGGCGGCGTCGAGATGCCGCCGCCCGCCCACGACCAGCTCGGCACCGGCGAGGACGTCGTCGGAAGGCGCCGCCCCCGTCCCCGTGCCGACCACCGTGATCACGTATTCGCTCCCCGCTCGCGCAGCGCCCGGCGGGCCTCCGGGTCGGCCTTGCGGTACCCGTGGAAGTGACCCGGGTGGTACAGGTGCGAGCGCGTGCCGTGCGCGTCCAGCGCCGGGCCGACCAGGAACAGGGTGTGCTTCCAGAGCTTGTGCTCCTTGACCGTCTCCTCCAGCGTGCCGATCGTGCACCTCACGACCAGCTCCTCCGGCCAGGTCGCCTGGTACGCCACCACGACCGGCGTCGACGTCGGGTAGCCGCCCTCCAGCAGCTCCCGCACGAGCTGCCCGCTGCGGGCGGCGGAGAGGAACACCGCCATGGTGGTGCCGTGCTTGGCGAACTCCCGGACCTCCTCGCCGGGCGGCATGGGCGTCTTGCCGCCGCCGAGCCGGGTCAGCACGACCGACTGCGCGACCTCCGGGATGGTCAGCTCGCGCTGGGCGAGCGCCGCGACGGCCGAGAAGGAGGACACCCCGGGCACGATCTCGGTCGCGATGCCGAGCTCGGCACAGCGGTCGACCTGCTCCTGGGTGCCGCCCCACAGGGCCGGGTCACCGGAGTGGATCCTGGCCACCTTCAGCCCCTCGGCGCGGGCCCGCTCGTACACGGCGACGACGTCCTCCAGGGACATGGTCGCCGAGTCGAGGATCTCCGCGCCTTCGCGGGCGTGCTCCAGGACCTCCTCCTGGACCAGGCTGGCCGCCCAGATCACGACGTCGGCCTCGGCGATGGCACGCGCGGCGCGGAACGTCAGAAGGTCCGCGGCGCCTGGGCCGGCGCCGACGAAGGTCACTTTGCCGGCGGGGGCGTCGGCCATGGGATGGGTCCTCTCGTGCAAGGGGTGAAGGGGGGCGGGGCTGGGGCGGACGGGCTGCGTCAGAGCTTTCCGCCCCGTCCGCCCTCGCGCCGGGCGGGTGCGATGAGCGTCGACAGATAGGGCAGGGGCGTGTCGTCGAGCTCGGCGGCCCGGCGTACGGACTCCTCCGGCAGGCCGAGCGCCGACCCCCACACGGCGTCGCCGAGCCGCCCGGTCTCGCGCAGCGCCTCGGCGACCTCGTGCGCCTGCCGCCCGAACTTGTAGGCGACCACGGTCCCGGGTCCGGCCAGCGCGTCCTTGAGCACGGCCGACCCGGCGGTGACGGGCACGAGCGTGAGCGGCTCGGTGCCCTCGGTCAGCACGGCCCCCGACCGGGCGGCGAGGTCCTGCATGGCGGTGATCCCGGGCACCGTCTCGACGACGGTCCCCGGCACGAGCTCGGCGATGGTCTGTGCGAGGTAGGTGAACGTCGAGTACACGTTGGGGTCGCCGATGGTCGCGAAGGCCACCGAGGCGTGCCGCCGCAGCAGTTCGGCGACCCGCTCGCCGGCCGCGTCCCAGGCCGCCTCGCGCCGGGCCCGGTCGCTGCGCTCGTTCAGCGCGAACACGACCCGGACGACCTTCTCCTCGGGCACGTAGTGCAACACGGTCGCCTCGGCCCGGCCGCGCTCCCCGCCGTCCTTTCCGTCGGGCGCGGCCATCACGGGCACCACCACGACCTCGGCCTCCCGCAGGGCGTTGACGCCCTTGACGGTCACCAGCTCCGGATCCCCGGGCCCGACCCCGACTCCGACCAGCCTGCTGCTCATGACGTCCGGCACCTCTCCACGAACCGACGGGCGACACCGGGCTCGGACGCCCAGTGCGTGTGCAGATAGCTCGCGTGCACACCGCGCTGTACAAAACCTTCGACCCGCGGCCGGGGCCCACGGACCCCCCAGGCGGGCTCCGCCCCCGAGCCGGGCTCCACGGCGGTCCGGTGGAACTCGTGCCCCCGCATCCGTGTCCCGGCCGCCGCGAGCACACTGTCGCCCACGGCCACGGCGTCCCGGTAGCCCAGCGTGAGCCGCTCGGTCATCCGCGCCCCGGCGTCCAGCACCCCGCACATCGGCAGCCCGTCCAGCTCCCGGCACAGATACAGCAGCCCGGCACACTCGGCGGCGACGGGAGCACCGCTTCCCGCCAGCTCGGCGACGGCCTTGCGCAGGGGTTCGTTGGCGGACAGCTCCGAGGCGTACACCTCGGGGAACCCGCCCCCGATCACCAACCCGGCGGTCCCGCCGGGCAGTTCCTCGTCCCGCAGGGGGTCGAAGGTGACGACGTCGGCCCCGGCGGCGGCGAGAAGTTCGGTGTGTTCGGCGTAGGAGAAGGTGAAGGCGGGCCCACCGGCGACGGCGACGACGGGCGCGCGCTGCTCGTCCGCTTCATCCGACCGTGTCGGGTGGTGGGCGGGCGAGGCGGGGGTCCAGGGGGCGGAGCCCCCTGGTACGGCACCGGCAGCACGTGCCAGCGCCTCCAACGCCCCCAGGTCACAACCGTCCACGACCTGCGCGGCCATCGCAGCAACCGCCTCGACCGCCGCACCCTGCCGTTCGGCCACAGGAACCAGACCGAGATGCCGAGAGGGCGTGGACACCTGCGCAGCCCGCCGCAAGGCGCCCAGCACCGGCACCCCGGCCTGATCCAACGCCTCCCGCAACAGCTCCTCGTGCCGGTCCGAGGCGACCTTGTTGAGGATCACGCCCCCGACCCGCACCTGGGGGTCCCACGAGGCGAACCCGTGCACCAGCGCCGCCACCGACCGGGACTGCGACGACGCGTCCACGACCAGCACCACCGGCGCCCCGAGCAGCTTCGCGACATGAGCCGTGGAGGCGAGTTCCCCCTCGCCCGCGGCCCCGTCGTACAGCCCCATCACACCCTCGACGACGGCGATGTCACACCCTTGGGCCCCGTGCAGGAACAGCGGCCCGACCAGCTCGGGCCCGCACAGGTACGCGTCGAGGTTCCGTCCCACCCGCCCGGTCGCGAGCGCGTGGTACCCGGGGTCGATGTAGTCCGGCCCGACCTTGTGCGGGGACACGGCGAGCCCCCGCGCGGCGAACGCGGCCATCAGCCCCGTGGCGACGGTGGTCTTGCCGCTGCCCGAGGAGGGCGCGGCGATGACCAGCCGTGGGACGGAAGCACTCACCACTCGATGCCCCTCTGGCCCTTCTGCCCCGCGTCCATCGGATGCTTGACCTTGGACATGTCGGTCACGAGGTCGGCGAAGTCCACGAGCTTCCCGGGCGCGTTCCGCCCGGTGATGACGACGTGCTGGGTCCCGGGCCGGTCCCGCAGCACGGAGATCACCTCGTCCGTGTCCACCCAGCCCCAGTGCATCGGGTAGGCGAACTCGTCGAGCACGTACAGCTTGTACGTCTCGGCGGCCAGGTCCCGCTTGACCTGCTCCCAGCCCTCCCGGGCCTTCTCCTCGTTGGTCGAGTTGTCACCCTGGATGTCGCGCTGCACCCAGGACCAGCCCTCGCCCATCTTGTGCCAGTCGACGGACCCGCCCTCGCCCGAGGCGCCGAGCACCCGCAGCGCGTTCTCCTCGCCGACCTTCCACTTCGCCGACTTGACGAACTGGAACACCCCGATCGGCCACCCCTGGTTCCAGGCCCGCAGCGCGAGCCCGAAGGCGGCGGTGGACTTGCCCTTGCCGACGCCCGTGTGGACGACGACCAGCGGCCGGTTCCGGCGCTGGCGGGTCGTCAGTCCGTCGTCCGGCACCACACTCGGCTGTCCCTGCGGCATTACGCGGCCCTCCTCTGCACGTCCTTCACGAGCCCGGCGATGCTGTCCGCCCGCAGCTCGTCCAATGTCACGGCGGTGCCGCCCAGTTCACCCGCGAGCTGCCCGGCGAGCCCCAGCCGCACCGGTCCGGACTCGCAGTCCACGACGACCGAGGCGAGACCGTCGGCCGCGAACAGCCGCGCCGCGCGCCCGGCCAGAGCGACCGGCTCGGGGCCGCCGGTGGCGCGCCCGTCCGTCACCAGCACGACCAGCGGCCGCCGCGCGGGATCGCGCAGCCGCTCCACGCGCAGCACGTCGTGCGCCCGCAGCAGCCCCGCGGCGAGCGGCGTACGCCCGCCCGTCGGCAGCGTCTCCAGCCGGGCCGCCGCCGCGTCCACCGACGAGGTCGGCGGCAGCGCCACCTCCGCGTCCGTGCCGCGGAAGGTCACCAGGCCCACCTTGTCGCGCCGCTGGTAGGCGTCGAGCAGCAGCGACAGCACGGCGCCCTTCACGGCGCTCATCCGCTGCCGTGCCGCCATCGACCCGGAGGCGTCCACGACGAACAGCACGAGATTGCCCTCGCGCCCCTCGCGGGTGGCCTGCCGCAGATCGTCCCGGCGCACCACCAGGCCCGGCCCGGACCGGCCGCGCGCCCGCTGGTGCGGGGCCGCCGCCTGCACGGTCGCCGCCAGGTGCAGCTTGGTGAGCGCGCCCCGGGGCCGGCGGGCCCCGGTCGTCCGCCCGTGCTCGGTCCGCGCCCGCGAGCGCCGCCCGGCGGCACCCTCGCCGATCCCGGGCACGCTCAGCACCTTGGTGCGAAACGGCTCGGAGGCGCGTGCGGGCGACTGCTCGCCGGCGCCCGACGGCTGCGGCTGCCCGCCCTCGCCGGCCTCGGGCCGGGCCGCGGTGTCGCCGTCGCCCTGGGGCGCGTCGTCGGGTTCCGGCTGTCCGCCGCCCCCGCCGGGCCCGTCCGGCCCCGGGTCAGGGTCGGGATCGTCGTCGTCCGAGCCGCCGAACTCCTCCAGGGTCTCGTCGAGCTTGTCCTCGTCGAGCCCCGGCGCGTCGAAGGGGTTGCGCCGCCGCCGGTGCGGCAGCGCGAGCAGCGCCGCCTGCCGGACGTCCTCGGCGAGCACGTCCGTGCGCCCGGCCCAGGCCGCCAGCGCGGTGGCGGTCCGCGCCATCACGATGTCGGCGCGCATACCGTCCACCTCGAAGGCCGCGCAGGTCGCCGCGATCTGCCGCAGCGCCCCGTCGCCCAGCCGCACGGACGGCAGCAGCTCCCGGGCGGCGACGATCCGCGCCCGTACGGCGGCCTCCTCCTCGGCCCAGCGCGCGGCGAACGCGGCCGGGTCGTCGTCGTAGGCCAGGCGCCGCCTGACGACCTCCACCCGCTGGTCGGGCTCCCGCGAGGCCGCGACCTCCACGGTCAGCCCGAACCGGTCGAGCAACTGCGGCCGCAGCTCGCCCTCTTCGGGGTTCATGGTGCCGACGAGCAGGAACCGCGCGGCGTGCCGCACGGAGACGCCCTCGCGCTCGACGTACGAGGCGCCCATCGCGGCCGCGTCCAGCAGCAGATCGACCAGGTGGTCGTGGAGGAGGTTGACCTCGTCGACGTAGAGGATCCCGCGGTGCGCGTCGGCCAGCAGGCCCGGCTCGAAGGCCTTCACGCCCTCGGAGAGCGCCCGCTCGATGTCCAGTGCGCCGACCAGCCGGTCCTCAGAGGCGCCGACGGGCAGTTCGACCATGCGCGCCGCCCGGGTCTCGAACGCCCCCGGCTCGTGCGGCCCGTCCGGGCAGCCGGGGTCGGGGGAGCCGGGGTCGCAGGAGAAGCGGCAGCCGGAGACGACGTCCAGCGTCGGCATGAGCGCCGACAGCGCCCGCACCGCCGTCGACTTGGCCGTGCCCTTCTCGCCGCGCACCAGCACACCGCCGACCGCCGGGGACACCGCGTTCAGCAGCAGCGCGAGCCGCAGGTCGTCCTGGCCGACGACGGCCGTGAACGGAAAGGGGGTGGTCACTTCTCGTCGCCCTCCAGGTCGCCTTCGAGTTCCAGATAGGTGGCGCGCAGCCGCTCCAGCGTGTCCGCGTCCGGCTCGGCCCACAGGCCGCGGTCGGCGGCCTCCAGCAGCCGCTCGGTGATGCCGCGCAGCGCCCAGGGGTTGGACTTCTTCATGAAGTCCCGGTTCTCCGGGTCGAAGACGTACTCGGCGCTGAGCTTCTCGTACATCCAGTCGTCCACGACCCCGGCCGTGGCGTCGTACCCGAACAGGTAGTCCACGGTCGCCGCCATCTCGAAGGCGCCCTTGTAGCCGTGCCGCCGCATGGCCGCCATCCAGCGCGGGTTGACCACACGGGCGCGGAAGACGCGGTGCGTCTCCTCGCCGAGCGTGCGCGTCTTCACCTGATCCGGGGTGGCCGAGTCGCCGACGTACGCCTCGGGGCTCTCGCCCGTCAGGTGCCGCACCATGGCGACCATGCCGCCGTGGTACTGGAAGTAGTCGTCGGCGTCGACCAGGTCGTGCTCACGGGTGTCGACGTTCTTCGCGGCGACGGCGATCCGCTTGAACGCCGTCTCCATGTCCCCGCGCGCGGCCCGCCCGTCGAGGCCCCGCCCGTAGGCGTAGCCGCCCCACACCGCGTACACCTCGGCGAGGTCCGCGTCGGAGCGCCAGTTGCGGGCGTCGATCAGCGGCAGCAGACCGGCCCCGTAGGCCCCCGGCTTGGAGCCGAAGATGCGGGCCGTGGCCCGGCGGCGGTCGCCGTGCTCGGCGGTGTCCTGGTCGGCGTGGGCCCGGACGTAGTTGGACTCCGCCGGCTCGTCCAGCTCGGCCACCGCGCGCACCGCGTCGTCGATCAGCCCCACGACGTGCGGGAACGCGTCCCGGAAGAAGCCCGAGATGCGGACCGTCACGTCGATGCGCGGCCGGCCGAGCTCCGCCAGGGGGACCACCTCGAACCCGGTCACGCGCCGCGAGGCGTCGTCCCACACCGGCCGGCAGCCCAGCAGCGCCAGGATCTCGGCGATGTCGTCGCCCTGGGTGCGCATCGCCGAGGTGCCCCACACCGTCAGGCCGACGGACGTCGGGTACTCGCCGGTGTCCTGCAGGTACCGCTGCACCAGCGAGTCCGCGAGTGACTGCCCGACCTCCCAGCTCAGCCGGGACGGGATGGCCTTGGGGTCGACGGAGTAGAAGTTCCGGCCCGTCGGCAGGACGTTGACCAGCCCGCGGGTCGGCGAACCGGACGGGCCGGCCGGGACGTAACCGCCCCGCAGCGCCCGCAGGATGTGCCCGATCTCGTCGGTGGTCTTCTCCAGCCGGGGCACGACCTCGGTGCAGGCGAACTCCAGCACGGCGACCGCGTCGGGGAGTTCGGTGCCGAGGACCTCCCGGACCAGCGGCGCGCTCTCCGCGACCGCCCAGCCGCGCTCCTCCATGCCCTCCGCGATCCGCCGGCACAGCTGCTCCAGCAGGTCGATCGCGTCGGCGGCACTGCGGGCCGGGCCGTCCACCAGGTCCGTCAGCTCGACGGGCACCTTCACCGGAGCGCCCGGCTCGGCCAGCAGCTCCTTCTCCACCAGCCCGAAGTGCAGCGCCAGCGACGCCCTGAGCCCGGGCAGCGCGTTGGCCTGACCGCCCCACACCTGCGAGGCGCGCAGCACGGCCAGCACGAGGTTGACGCGCGGCTCACCGACCGGACCGCCGCCCAGGATGTGCAGTCCGTCCCGGATCTGCACGTCCTTGATCTCGCACAGATAACCGTCGATGTGCATGACGAACTCGTCGAACTCCGCGTCGTCCGGCTGCTCGTCGACATGCAGGTCGTGGTGGAGCTCGGCCGCCTTCACCAGCGTCCAGATCTGGGCGCGCACGGTCGGGGCCTTCGCCGGGTCCAGGTCGGAGACGAGGGCGTACTCGTCGAGGAGCTGCTCCAGCTTGGCCAGGTCGCCGTAGGTGTCGGCGCGGGCCATCGGCGGCACGAGGTGGTCGACGACCGTGGCGTGCCCGCGCCGCTTGGCCTGCGTGCCCTCACCCGGGTCGTTGACGATGAACGGGTAGATCAGCGGCAGGTCCCCGAGGACCGCGTCCGGGGCGCAGCCCCCGCTGAGCCCGAGGCCCTTGCCGGGCAGCCACTCCATGGTGCCGTGCTTGCCCATGTGGACGACGGCGTCGGCGCCGAAACTGTTCTCCAGCCACCGGTAGGCCGCCATGTAGTGGTGCGACGGCGGCATGTCCGGGTCGTGGTAGATCGCGATCGGGTTCTCGCCGAAGCCGCGGGGCGGCTGGATCATCACGACGACGTTCCCGAACTGCAGGGACGCCAGGACGATGTCGTCGCCGTCGACGTAGAGACTGCCCGGCGGCTCGCCCCACGCCTCGGTCATGGCGTCCTTGAGCTCCGGGTCGAGCTTCTCGAACCACGCCCGGTAGTCGGCCAGCGGCACCCGTGCGGGCGCGGCGGCCAGCTGCTCCTCCGTCAGCCACTCCACGTCGTGCCCACCGGCGTTGATGAGCCGGTGGATCAGCTCGTCACCCTCGTCCGGATGCCCCTCGACGACGTACCCGGCGTCCCGCAGCGCGTCCAGCACCCGCACCGCCGAGGCCGGGGTGTCGAGCCCGACCGCGTTGCCGACCCGCGAGTGCTTGGTCGGGTAGGCGGTGAAGACCAGCGCGAGCCTCTTCTCGGCGTTCTCCTTGTGCCGCAGCCGCGCGTGCCGTACGGCGATGCCGGCGACGCGTCCCGCACGCTCCGGGTCGGCGACGTAGACGGGCACGTCGGCCTTGTCGTCGTCGACCCGCTCCTTGAAGGAGAACGGCACGGTGATCAGCCGCCCGTCGAACTCCGGGATGGCCACCTGCATCGCGGCGTCCATGGGGGAGAGGGCGGCGTCCGAGTCCGCCCAGGCCTGCCGCGAGGACGTCAGGCACAGGCCCTGGAGCACGGGGATGTCCAGCTCGGCGAGGGCGCCGATGTCCCAGGCCTCCTCGTCGCCGCCCGCCGAGGCCTGCGAGGCGTGCGTGCCGCCCGCGGCGAGGACGGTGGCGACCAGGGCGTCCGCCTGGCCGAGGATCTCGTACAGGCCCGCGTCCGCCCCGCGCAGCGAACCGCAGTACACGGGCAGCGCGTTGGCGCCCCGCGCCTCGATCGCGTCGCACAGGGTGTCCACGAATCCGGTGTTGCCGCTCAGCTCGTGCGCCCGGTAGAAGAGCACGCCGACGGTCGGACGGCCCGGCACGAGCTCCCGCTCGCCGTGGACGCCGTACTCCGGCATCTTCCGCGGCTCGTCGAACCCCTCGCCCGTCAGCAGCACGGTGTCCGAGAGGAACCGGGCGAGTTCGGTGAGGTTGTCCGGGCCGCCCTCCACGAGGTACTTCAGCGCCTCGGCCACGACACCGGCCGGGACGGACGACTCGGCCATCAGCTCCGCGTCCGGCACGGCCTCGCCGCCGAGCAGCACGGTGGGGACGCCGGAGGCCTTCAGCGCGGCGAGCCCGTCCTCCCAGGCCCGCTTGCCGCCGAGCAGCCGGACGACGGCGACGGACGCCCCGTCCAGCAGGGCGGGCAGCTCCTCCCGGACGTCCACGCGGGTCGGGTTGCCGATCCGGTAGTCGGCACCGGAGGCGGCCCGGGCCGCCAGCAGGTCCGTGTCGGCGGTCGACAACAACAACACTGTGCTCATGCGGGTGCTCCCGGTGGAATGAAGGGCAGTCCTTGCGGCGCGCCGGACTCGATGAGCCGCCACAGCGCGTCGGTGTCCGCGTGCTGTTCGATCAGGTCGCCGAGCCGGTCGAGCTGCTCCTCGCGCAGCGCGGCGAACGAGGTGTCCGGCGCGGGCACGAAGCGGCGGCCCGCGGCGGCCGCCACCTCGCGCAGAAAGGCCCGCCGGAAGCCGTCCGACTCCAGTGAGCCGTGCCAGTGCGTGCCCCAGGTCTGGCCGACCCGGCAGCCGTCCAGGAAGGCGGCGCCTCCCTGGACGTCGGCGACCCCGTGGTGGATCTCGTATCCCTCGACACGTTCCCCGAGGGCCTCGCCCTGCGGCCGGGTGAGGGTCTTCTCGCGGGCGAACCGCACCCGCACGGGCAGGATCCCGAGCCCGTCGACGTGCCCTCGGCGGCTCTCGACGTCGTCCTCGATGTGCTCGCCGAGGATCTGGAAGCCGCCGCAGATACCGAGGACGGGCCGCCCCTCGGCGGCCCGGCGGGCCAGGGCCTCGGCGAGCCCCCGTTCCCGCAGCCACTCCAGCGCCCGTACCGTCCCGCGGGTGCCGGGCACGATGACGAGGTCGGCGTCGGACAGTTCCTCCGGCCGGTCCACGAACCGCACCACGACGCCCGGTTCGGCGGCCAGCGCGTCCACGTCCGTGAAGTTGGACATCAGTGGCACGGCGCAGACCGCGACGCGCAGCACGTCCTCTCCGACGGGCGGGGCGACGACGGACTCCCGCACGGTCCCGCGCAGGGAGACTCTGAGCCCGTCCTCCTCGTCGATCCCGAGCCCGTGCCGGAACGGCAGCACGCCGTACGTCTTCCGCCCCGTGAGCCCGTGCAGCATGTCCAGGCCCGGCTCCAGAAGGGAGACGTCACCGCGGAACTTGTTGACGAGGAACCCGGCGACACAGGCCTGGTCCTCGGGCGACAGCAGTGCCACCGTCCCGAAGAACGAGGCGAACACACCGCCCCGGTCGATGTCGCCGACGACGAGCACGGGCAGCCCGGCGTTCCGGGCGATCCCCATGTTCACGATGTCCGTCCGCCGCAGATTGATCTCGGCGGGAGAACCGGCCCCCTCACAGATCACCGCGTCATACGTGCCCCGCAACTGCTCCAGGCAGTCCAGCACCGTCCCCAGCAGCCGCTGTTGCCGGCCGCCGTGGTAGCCGCGCGCACTCATCTCCCCGACCGGCTTGCCCAGCAGCACGACCTGACTGCTCTGCTCGCCACCGGGCTTGAGCAGCACCGGGTTCATCAGCGCGGTCGGCTCGACCCGGCAGGCCTGCGCCTGCATGGCCTGAGCCCGCCCGATCTCGGCCCCCTCCGTGGTCACGAAGGAGTTCAGGGACATGTTCTGCGCCTTGAAGGGCGCGACCTTGACGCCCTGCCGCACCAGCCACCGGCAGATCCCGGCGGTCACGACGCTCTTGCCGGCGTCGGAGGTGGTTCCGGCGACGAGAAGCCCACCGCTCATGTCAATTCCCCCTCTTCAGCGACCGCGCACCCTTGAGCGACTGCGCACTCTTGAGCAACCGCGCTCCGGCGCACACCCCGAGCGCGAGCCAGGTGACGCGCTTCGACAGCCGCACGGCCCGTTCGACGTCGTGCGTGCCGACGGCCCGCCCCTGCGTGTTCAGCACGGGCCGATGCTCCACCCGCCCGCCGTACGAGAGCGTCCCGCCCAGCCGCACCCCGAGCGCCCCCGCGAACGAGGCCTCCACGGGCCCGGCGTTGGGACTCGGATGCTTCGCCGCGTCGGCCCGCCATGCCCGCACGGCCCCCCGCGGGTCCGGACCGGCCAGGGTGGCGAGCACGGCGGTCAGCCGCGCTCCCGGCCACCCGGCGAGGTCGTCCAGCCGCGCGGAAGCCCACCCGTACCGGCGGTACCGGGCCGACTTGTGCCCGACCATGGCGTCCAGGGTGTTGACGGCCCGGAACCCGAGCAGCCCCGGCACTCCGCCGACGGCCCCCCACACCAGCGCTCCCACGACGGCGTCGGAGGTGTTCTCGGCGACCGACTCGACCACGGCCCGGGCCATGCCGTCGGCGTCCAGGGCCTGCGGGTCCCGCCCGCACAGATGCGGCAGCCGGGCCCGGGCCGCCTCGACGTCCCCGGCCTCCAGGGCACGCCCGATGGTCCGTGCCTCCCGGGCCAGCGACGTGCCCCCGACGACGGCCCAGGTGGCGGCTGCGGTCAGCGCGACGGAGGCGACGGCGGACGGCCGCACGGCACGCGCGGCGACGGACCCGAGGGCGACGGCCCCGCCGGCACACACGGCGGTGTGCAGCGCGCCCCACCCGCGGTGGTCCCGCCACAACACCCGTTCCACGGCACTCGCGGCCCGCCCGAACGCGGCGACCGGATGCCCCCGGCGAGGATCACCGAGCAGCAGGTCACCGATCAGACCGGCGGCGGCGCCGTACGCGAAGACGCGACCGGCACCCATGGGCTCAGCCGGCCAGGAGGGCGGGCAGGGGTGGGGTGTTGAACCTCGATCGGCAGCCGCGCATGGCGATATGTGTCCTCACTCAGGGTGTCCACGCCCTGGTTCGACGAGACCGGCGGTGAGAGTTCCTGGCTCCCGGGGATTGCTACCCCGGTGACAGTGGCGGGACCGCGCCGGACTCGCACCGGCTTCCTCTCCTGCCGCCGTACTGGCCCCGGCAGTCCACCATGGCCGGGAACCGCCGTCAACTTGCCGTTGACCTGCGGGGGGAGAGTGTGGAGAACCCCACACCGCCCCTGCCTCCACACGACGACCGGGCGGCACAGGAGCGAAGTCCCGTGCCGCCCGGCGGACACGACGTGCGGTCGGTCGGGCCCTCAGGCCACGATCAGATAGATCCCGTACCCCACGGCCGCCGCACACGCCGCGAAGCACGCGTACGCGCCGGTGACCGCGAGTCCCGCGGACCCGCCCTGCGCCACTGCCCGTTCGCGGCGCGACAGGCCGGTGATGCCGAGGGTGAACAGGCCGACGAGGGCCACGGTGACCACGAGGCTGACGCCGAAGACGGAGCCGAGGGCCGCCCAGTCGATCTTCATATCGGAGACTCTTCCTTGTAACCGGTGGCCGGTCAGACCGTGGTGGGCGTGGTCGGCGTGCGCTCGGCGGTGGCCTGCGACGGGAACGAGGGGACCGGGTCCTCCGAGGCCGAGGCCGAGGCCGTGGCCGTGGCCGTGCCGGCCGCCGGGGGCGGCGTGACCGCTGCGATCGCCGTGGTCACCACACCGGCCGGCTCCGCGTCCGCGGTGTCCTCGGTGTCGTTGACGTTGGTGTGGTCGACGACCTCACGCCGCGACAGCTTCCAGATCGCCGCGCTGGAGGCAATGAGGAAGACGGCCACCACCGCGGTGCCCCAGCTGCCGAAGCCGGTGACGTACTCGGCGAGAGCACCCACCAGGGCCGCCGCCGGGAGCGTCAGACCCCAGGCGACGAACATCCGCGTCGCGGTGGACCAGCGGACCACGCCGCCCTTGCGGCCGAGCCCGGCACCCATCACCGAACCGGACACGGAGTGCGTCGTGGAGAGGGAGAAACCGATGTGCGAGGAGGCCAGGATGACGGTTGCCGCGGAGGTCTGGGCGGCGAAGCCCTGCTGCGGCTGGAGTTCGGTCAGTCCCTTGCCCATGGTGCGGATGATGCGCCAGCCGCCCAGGTAGGTGCCGAGCGCGATGGCGAGACCCGCCGAGAGGATGACCCACATGGGCGGGTCCGAGTCGGGCGCGACGGCCCCGCCGGCGACCAGGGCGAGGGTGATGACACCCATCGTCTTCTGCGCGTCGTTGGTGCCGTGGGCCAGCGAGACCAGGCCCGCGGAGGCGATCTGGCCGACCCGGTAGCCCTTCTTGGACGCGTTGCCGTCGGTCTTGCTGCCGAGGGAGTACGTCAGCCGTGTGGCGAGCATCGCCGCGATGCCCGCGACCAGCGGGGCGGCGATCGCCGGGATCAGCACCTTGGTGACCAGCACGTCCCCGTGCACCGCGCCGACGCCCGCCGAGGCGATCGTGGCGCCGATCAGACCGCCCATGAGGGCGTGGGAGGAGCTGGAGGGCAGACCGACCAGCCAGGTCAGCAGGTTCCAGAGGATCGCGCCGACCAGGGCGGCGAAGATGACCTCGGGACGGATGCCGGCCTCGTCGACGAGGCCTTTGGAGATCGTGTTGGCGACTTCGACGGACAGGAAGGCGCCGACCAGGTTGAGGACCGCGGACATGGCCACCGCAACCTTGGGCCGCATGGCGCCCGTGGAAATGGTCGTGGCCATCGCGTTCGCGGTGTCGTGGAAACCGTTCGTGAAATCGAACGCGAGTGCGGTTACCACCACAATCGCGAGGATCAGCGAGAAGCTTTCCATTTACCCAGGCAATCGTTCGAGGTTGTTGGCTCGATGAACGTAGGGAACCTGGGTGAACGGAAGATGAACTGGGAGGGGCGCAGGGGTGACCGCAACGGGCGGTCGGGATTCCGCCCCGGGGCGGCGTCCCGGGGCCCCGGGGACCGGCCGCCGCAGGCGAACCGATTGACCCGATCGAGCGGCCTCTCGAAGAGGTTCCGGTCACCCGGCCGGGTGACGCCTCCGTTGTGTACGAAGCCCCCGCCTTCCGCGGCGCCGCGAAGCGCCGCCTGGCAGGATCGCGGCATGGCTGAGCAGCGGGGCGACGAGCGGCGCACGGCGGACGTGCGGGGGAACGCGGCGGACGTGCAGGGGGGCGCGGCGCGTGCGGGGGAGCCGCGCCGTCGGGCCGCGCGCCCCGAGGAGTCCCGTGCCTGGGACGACCTCGTCACCACGGCCCGCCGGACGGTCGCGGACGGACTCGTCGTCGGCACGTCCGGCAACGTCTCGGTGCGCGTCGGGGACACCGTCCTGGTCACGCCGTCCGGCGTCCCCTACGACCGGCTGACGCCGGAGGACGTGACCGGCGTCGACCTCGACGGCCGGCAGGTCCTCGGCACCCTCGTCCCGACCAGCGAGCTGCCCATGCACCTCGCCGTCTACCGCACGACCGGTGCGCTGGCAGTCGTCCACACCCACGCCGTGCACGCCACGGCCGTCTCGACGCTCGTGACCGAGCTGCCGCTGATCCACTACATGGCCGCCGCGCTCGGCGGCCCCGTCCGCGTCGCCCCCTACGCCACCTACGGCAGCGACGAGTTGGCCGAGAACATGCTCCGGGCCCTCACCGACCGCTCCGGCTGCCTGCTCCGGAACCACGGCACCCTCACCCACGGCACCACCCTCGCCCAGGCCTACGACCGCACCGCCCAGCTGGAGTGGATGTGCCGCCTGTGGCTCACCGCCTCCTCGGTGCCCGGCCTGACCCCGAGCCTGCTGTCCCGGGAGCAGCTGACGGAGGTGGAGGAGCGCCTGCGCGGCTACGGCCAGCGCGGCTGAGCCTTCCGCACGACCGCCGCGGACCCACGACCCGGCCCGGCCCCACCGGCCGCCCGGGCCGCACGCCGGGACGGCGGAGATCACTCCCCGGCTCCGCCCCACTGGTCGCCCCCGCCGTCCGCCGGGACACTGGTGCCGTGCGCACTGTCAGAGCGACGGCCGCTGCCGTCACCGCCGTGATCGGGGCCGGTGCCGCCGCTGTGGCCGCCGGCCGGCTCGCCAGCGACGCCGCACTCAAGGCGCCCCCCGGCAGGCCCCTGCCCACCGAGCCCCGGCTCACCGTGCACGGCACCGCCGCCGGGCAGATCCGCCTCACCCGGGACCTCGCCGCCCTGCGCCCCGGCCGCTACGGCCTGTCCGGCGACGGCTCCCACGCCGTCGTCGGCCCCGTCGTGACCGGCACCCAGCATCCCGCCGACACCGTCGTGCGCCGCCTGGAGGGCGTCACGCACGGCACGCTGAGGTCCGGGGACAAGGTCTGGCTCACGCCGAACGTGTACGTCGGCAACCCCGGCACCGCCCTCGGACTCGAACACGCCGACGTCGACGTCCCCGGCGAACTCGGCGCCCTGCCCGCGTGGTTCGTGCCGGGCAAGCGCACCACCTGGGTGATCGCCGTGCACGGCCTGGGCACCACCCGGGAACTCGCCCTGAACGTCATGGGATTCCTGCACCGCAGCCACTTCCCGGTGCTCGCCCTCGCCTACCGCGGCGACCTGGGCGCGCCGCGCCCGCCCGACGGCCTGAACCACCTCGGCGAGACCGAGTGGCGCGACCTCGACGCGGCCATCCGCTACGCCGTGCGCTACGGGGCCCGGCAGGTCGTGCTGCACGGCTGGTCCACCGGCGCCACCATGGCCCTGAGGGCCGCCGCGCACTCGGGGCTGCGCGACCGCGTCTGCGGGCTCGTGCTGGACTCCCCGGTGCTCGACTGGGAGACCACCCTGCGCGCCCTCGCCTCGGCCCGCCGCACCCCGGGCGCGCTGCTGCCCCTCGCCGTCCGTGCCGCCCAGGGCCGCACCGGTCTGACCGGCGACCGCGGCGCGGGCACGGTCCCGGCCGGCGGACTGCGTGTCCCGGCGCTCGTGCTCCACGGACCGGACGACACCGTCGCCCCCTGGCAGCCGTCGCGCCGGCTCGCCGAGGCCCGCCCCGACCTGGTCGCCCTCCGCACCGTCGCCGACGCCCCCCACGGCGCCATGTGGAACGCCGACCCGGACGGCTACGAGGAGGCGCTCCGGCGCTTCCTGACGCCCCTTGTGTGACGCCTCCGGGGGACACCCGCCGACGCGCCCCCTCCGGCGCACTGGCACCCACCCCGCGTTCACGCCCCCTTCGTCCCGTCGCAACCACCCCTCAACCACCTCTTCCGCCGCTCCCCGCGGACCGGTCGCCACGATTCCGTTTAGCGTCGTACCACTGGCCGGTTCCCGGCCTACGACCACTCCCGGGAGCCGGTGCGTTGGCCATCCCCGTCGCCCGCCGTGACATTCCGTTTGGGTTTTCGGACCGTCAACCGGAAGACTGCCCCCGTGACGTCCCGTATCCCGCGCGACTCCAGGCTCCGACTCGTCCGCCCGCGACCCCTGGCCGCCGCCCCTCCAGCGATGAACCAGCGGCGCTCGCGCCGCCCCGCGCCGCGCCCCCCGGAGGGCACCCCGGCACCGGCGGAGCTGGCCAGAATGGCTCGCTCAGGTCTTGCCGACGCGGCCCGCGTCGCCCGCTGGGCGGACGCGGCGCTCGGCCCCGGCCGGGACAGCGCCACCGACGACGGCAAGGCCACCCTCTCCGAGGCGACCGCCGAACGGGCCGCCCGCGATCTGGGCCTGACCCCGGCTCAGGTCAGAGCCGACTGGGACACCGCCCGCCTCGCCGGCCTCGTCGAGGTGCACGGTGACAGCGCCCGCCCCGGCTGGCGGCTGCGCGCCTGGGACCGCGACGACAGCGCCGTGCTGCGCGGCTGGGTCGCGCTCTTCGACGCCTGGTCGCTCGCCCACCCGGAGCCCGCGGAGCACGAGCCCGCCGCCGTCGCCGAGGTCGTCTCGGCCATGCCGCAGGCGCTCTCCTTCCTCCAGTTGTCCGCCGGGCCCGTCCCCATGGAGCAGCTCCTCGACCTCCTGGAGCAGCGCGTCACCGAGCTGCGGACCGCCCGCTGCGAGATCCCCTACGGCCCCCAGCCCGAGCCGCCGGCCGAACCGGAGCCCACCGACGCCCCGCTCGCGCCGCTGCTCGACTGGGCCCTGCGTGCCCTCGCCTCCGTCGGCGCCCTCACCTACGGCGACGGCCAGGCCACCCTCACCCCGCTCGGCAACTGGGCCGTCTGGGTCAAGCTGGAGCAGATCTGCGTCGCCGCGCAGAGCCCCGCCGGGAACATCGAGCAGGCCGCCGACGACATGCTCCGCGGCTGCGCCCAGCTCCGCCCGAACGCGGCCCGCGCCGAGTACCGCGCCTGGCTCGCCGCCCGCCCGGTCAAAAGCGCCGTCACCGAACTCCTCGGTGCCGCCCGGGGTGAGGACGCCCTGCTGCGCGGCCTCGCCTTCGAGGCGCTGCGCGTGGTCGGCGCCCCCGCCGAGCCGGACGTCCGCGGCGTGCTCGACGAGCCCACGCTCAGGCCGTACGCGCTGCTGTGGCTGGCCGAGCACGACGGCGCCGACCCCGAGGACGCCCACGAGGTCCTCACCCGCGAGGAGGCGACCTGGCTGTGGGTGGACACCGCCGCCGCCGTCGCCGACCACGGTGAGGCCCCGCTGCTGGTGCGCCACCTGGAGTCGGCGGTGCAGCCGACCATCCCGAGGCTCCTTGACGAGGTACGCGCCGTGGGGCACCCGCGCACCGTGCAGGTGCTGGTCGCCCTCGCCGCCGCACACCCCGACCCGGCCCTGGCCAAGGCGGTCCGCCGGGCCGCCTTCCAGGTGCACACCGGCGGCAACTAGGGCCCGCCGGGCCTGGGCGTCAGCCCGTCGTGATCTCCGGCGCGTACGTCCCGAAGCTCCAGACGTTGCCCTCGAGGTCCCGGGCCATGTAGTCCCGCGAGCCGTAGTCCTGGTCCGTCGGGGGCATCACCACCTCCACGCCGTGCTCCACGGCGTGGCGGTGGTGCCCGTCCACGTCGTCCACCACCACGTACACCCCCGTGGTGCCCGCGTTCTTCATGGCGGTGTCGAACAGGCCGCCCCGGCCCTTGGTGCCGACCATCACCGCGCCGTTGCCCTGGGCCAGCTCGGCGTGCAGCACCGAGCCGTCCTCGCCCTCGTACACCGACAGCTCCGTGAAGCCGAAGGCCTCCGTGAGCTGCCGGATCGCCGCCTTCGCGTCCGCGTACAACAGCGTCGGAAAGACGCTCGGACGTCCGCCGGACGTGCCTGCCATGGCGATCACTTCCTCGGGTCCCGGGGCCGTCCCCCTCAGTGTTCCACCGGCCACCGGCAACGGCCCCGGGTCCGGCCCGCCGGTGATCGAACACCCGCACACAGAAAAAGTGGTTGCACGCCCCCGTTAGACTGTCCCCCATGGCCATTCTCCTCGCGCATTAGACGGCGGGAACGTCCGCCCGTCGCCCGCCGCCGCCCTTCCAACGGCGCGCTACGCGCGGCACCCCCTGATTCGTCCATCCCGCCCCCGTATCCGCCCTGGAGTCTGTCCGTGATCTCCGCCTCCGGTATCGAGCTGCGCGCCGGTGCCCGCGTCCTCATCGAAAACGCCTCGTTCCGCATCGCCAAGGGCGACCGCATCGGCCTGGTCGGCCGCAACGGCGCGGGGAAGACCACCCTCACCAAGTGCCTGGCCGGCGAGGGCATCCCCGCCGGCGGCACCATCACCCGCTCCGGCGAGGTCGGCTACCTCCCGCAGGACCCCCGCACCGGCGACCTCGACATCCTCGCCCGCGACCGCGTCCTGTCCGCGCGCGGCCTGGACGTCCTGCTCCGCAAGATGCGCGACAACGAACAGCGCATCGCCAACGGCACGGGCGCCACCCGCGAGAAGGCGCTCAAGCAGTACGAGCGTCAGGAGACGGAGTTCCTCACCAAGGGCGGGTACGCCGCCGAGGCCGAGGCCGCCACCATCGCCGCCGCGCTCAACCTGCCCGACCGGGTGCTCGGCCAGCCCCTGCACACCCTCTCCGGCGGTCAGCGCCGCCGTATCGAGCTGGCCCGGATCCTCTTCTCCGACGCGGACACCCTGCTGCTCGACGAGCCCACCAACCATCTCGACGCCGACTCGATCGTCTGGCTGCGCGACTACCTGAAGACCTACCGCGGCGGCTTCATCGTGATCTCCCACGACGTCGAGCTCGTCGAAACGGTCGTCAACAAGGTGTTCTACCTCGACGCCAACCGCGCCCAGATCGACATCTACAACATGGGCTGGAAGCTCTACCAGCAGCAGCGCGAGGCCGACGAGAAGCGCCGCAAGCGCGAGCGGCAGAACGCCGAGAAGAAGGCCTCCGCGCTGCACTCGCAGGCCGACAAGATGCGCGCCAAGGCGACCAAGACCGTCGCCGCCCAGAACATGGCCCGCCGGGCGGACAAGCTGCTGGCCGGCCTTGAGGCCGAGCGGAAGTCCGACAAGGTCGCCAAGCTGCGTTTCCCCGAGCCCTCCCCGTGCGGCCGGACCCCGCTCATGGCCGAGGGCCTGTCGAAGTCCTACGGCTCGCTGGAGATCTTCACCGACGTCGACCTGGCCATCGACAAGGGCTCCCGCGTCGTCATCCTGGGCCTCAACGGCGCCGGCAAGACGACCCTGCTCCGCCTCCTCGGCGGGGCCGAGCAGCCCGACACCGGCAAGGTCATCGAGGGCCACGGCCTCAAGCTCGGCTACTACGCGCAGGAGCACGAGACCCTCGACCCGGAGCGCACGGTCCTGGAGAACATGCGCTCCGCCGCCCCCGACCTGGACCTGGTGGAGGTCCGCAAGACGCTCGGCTCGTTCCTGTTCTCCGGCGACGACGTCGACAAGCCGGCCGGTGTCCTCTCCGGCGGTGAGAAGACCCGCCTCGCCCTCGCCACCCTCGTGGTGTCCTCGGCGAACGTGCTGCTCCTCGACGAGCCGACCAACAACCTCGACCCCGCCAGCCGCGAGGAGATCCTCGGCGCGCTGCGCACCTACAAGGGCGCTGTCGTCCTCGTCACGCACGACGAGGGCGCGGTCGAGGCGCTCCAGCCGGAGCGGATCATCCTGCTGCCGGACGGCGTCGAGGACCTGTGGGGCGCCGACTACGCGGATCTCGTCGCCCTGGCCTGAGCGACACCGGCGCTTGATCGAATACGTGATCAACGGCGTATGGATCATTCGGCCTAGCGGTGATCCATCATCTGTGTGAGATCTCCTCGTACCGAGGTGTGTCCTACATCGATTTCGCGGCCGAGCCCCCGATTCTGCCGGGCTCGGCCGCGCCGCCTTTCTGACCTGGCATTTTCCGGAACAATCCATTCGGTCGTACGGACACGACTCTTCGGAATTCGGCATTCCGGATGTGGGGATGTGCTCCCGTCGTCACAACCTTGTCTCACGGACCTTGCCGAATGGGTGGCCAGGACGGCCCGGAGGGGTGATCATGAGGAGACCAGAGCGCACTTCCCATGAGGAGGCACGGGTGGCCGAGACTCTGAAGAAGGGCAGCCGGGTGACCGGCGCCGCGCGCGACAAGCTCGCGGCAGACCTGAAGAAGAAGTACGACGCCGGTGCGAGCATCCGGGCGTTGGCCGAGGAGACCGGCCGCTCGTATGGCTTTGTGCACCGCATGCTCAGTGAGTCGGGCGTCACGCTGCGAGGGCGTGGCGGGGCGACCCGGGGCAAAAAGGCCACGGCCTGACCCCGGGTGGCCCCTCGGCTCCGATGGTGGCCACCCGGTCGGTCGACTGATCGGCCGGGTGGTTACTGTGCAGTCACTTAAGCGTGGCCCGACACGACGGCGCAGCCGTCGTACGGGCTCGTAGGACCGCACACATCGGAGGCGTCCCATGGCTTCGCCCGACAAGGACCTCGTTCCCGTACTCGACAAGGACGGCGTACGGCTCACCGTCGACGACACGATCGCCACGGTGACGCTGACCAACCCGGACAAGCGCAACGCGCAGAGCCCCGCTCTGTGGCGCGCGCTGACCGAGGCCGGGCGGCAGCTGCCGGGCTCCGTCCGCGTCGTGGTGCTGCGGGCCGAGGGCAAGTCCTTCTCGGCCGGGCTCGACCGACAGGCGTTCACGCCCGAGGGCTTCGACGGCGAACCGTCGTTCATCGACCTCGCACGCGGCGCCGACGCCGAGTTGGACGCGACCATCGCCGAATACCAGGAGGCGTTCACCTGGTGGCGGCGCAGCGACATCGTCTCCGTCGCCGCCGTCCAGGGGCACGCCATCGGGGCGGGCTTCCAGCTCGCCCTCGCCTGCGATCTGCGCGTCGTCGCCGACGACGTGCAGTTCGCCATGCGCGAGACCAGCCTCGGACTCGTGCCCGACCTGACGGGCACGCATCCGCTGGTGGGACTCGTCGGCTACGCCCGCGCGCTGGAGATCTGCGTGACCGGGCGCTTCGTCACGGCCGAGGAAGCCGTGAACACCGGCCTGGCCAACCTCGCCGTGCCCGCCGGTCAGCTGGACGACACGGTCCGCGACCTCGTCTCGGCCGTGCTCGCCGCCCCCCGCGACGCGGTCATCGAGACCAAGGCCCTGCTGCGCGGTGCCCAGGACCGCACGTACGAGGAGCAGCGCGCGGCCGAGCGCCAGTCGCAGGCCCGCAGGCTGCGGGACCTCGCGGGCGTCGAGGACTGAGCCGCGCGGGGCAGGAGCCTCGCCAGGTGAACGACCGGCCCCGGCCGTCCGCCGCCGGCGTCCCGTTCACCGGCGGCCTGCGCGCCGACAGGCCGCCGCTGCCCTCGGGCCCCGCGGCACCGCCCAGGCCGGGACCGGGGCGGTCCCGCCCTCGGGCCCCGCGGCAGGCACCCCGGGCCGGGAGCGGAGACGCGGTCAGCCGATCGCGCTCACCACGACCGCCACCGTCGGGTGATCCGACAGCGTCCGCCTGACCGTCGTCCGGACCTCGCGGGCCACGTCCCGGGCCCGCTGGTCCGAACCCACCGCCAGCTCCAGCCGGACATGGCGGTGGGGCAGCGCGGCGCCCTCGGGGAACAACAGCTCGATGTGCACGGGGTGGCCCAGCGTGCCGGTCAGATGGAGCACACCCGGGACGCCGAGCGCAGCGGCGGCCACCCGGCCCTCGTCGTCGCCCCCGGCCGGCGCGGCACTCGGGGGCGCGGGAAGGCGTGCGGCAATCCCGGCTTCCCCGGGCCCCTCCTCGTCCAGCAGCCCCGTCACCCGCAGGTCCACCTCCGTCACCGTCAGCCCGAGCCGCCGGGTCGCCGCGGCCGCCAGAGTCTCCCGCAGCAGAGCCGCCGTCGCCGGCAGGGGCTGTGAGGCCGTCGCGGCGAACTCCGCCGTCACCCGCAGCGGACCGGGCGGCAGAGCACTCGGTGGAGCGGGTACGGCCGGCTCCGCGGTGTCCGCCGCATCGGCGACCTCGACTCGGAGCGCGTCGAGGCGCAGTCCCGGCGCGTCCCACACCGCGCTCCGCAGCACCGCCTCGACTGCCCGCTCCGCGATCCATGCGCCGTCCCGCGCGTCACCCAACGGCAGAAGCCTGCCGATTCCCAGCTGATGTCTCACTGCCTGTGCCCATCGTTCGGCCGTCATTACTCCAGCCTGCCGCATCAAAGGCGCGCTTCCACGCAACCATGCATACCGTGGTCGAAGGACGACGAAAAGGACGTACGGCGATGACTGACATCACGCAGAACCGGGGCGGGGAGACCGAGACCGCGGCGGTACGCAGAAGCCCGTTGGCCAAGCACAGCGGGGGAGACGCCGGTTCCCGCGGGCGGACGACCATCGCGGACGGTGTCGTGGAGAAGATCGCCGGCCTCGCCGCACGCGACGTCGACGGTGTGCACGCCATGGGCAGCGGCCTGTCCCGCACGTTCGGAGCAGTGCGCGACCGCGTGCCCGGCGGCCAGAAGTCGGGAGTGAGCCGCGGGGTGAAGGCCGAGGTCGGCGAAGTGCAGGCGGCCCTCGATCTGGAGATCGTGGTCGAGTACGGCGTGTCGATCGCCGATGTGGCCCGCGACGTACGGGAGAACGTCATCACCGCCGTGGAGCGGATGACCGGGCTGGAGGTCGTCGAGGTCAACATCGCGGTGAGCGACGTGAAGCTGCCCGACGAAGAGGAAGAGGAACCGGAGCGCCGAATCCAGTGAGGCACGGGTCATCGGACAACGACACAGCGGCTGAGGAGCTGAGGAGCGCATGAGCATGGCCGTGGTCGGCATGATCGCCGGCATGGCGTTGGCCTTCGCCGGATATTTCGGCGGATTCGGCGCCTTCCTGCTGGTGGCGGCACTGGGCGCCGTCGGCTTCGTCGTGGGCCGGTTCGTGGACGGGGACCTGGAGTTCGGCGACTTCTTCCGTCCTCGCGAACGTGAACGGCGGCGGTGACGCCCGTGAGTACGGGGGCCGGCGAGCTCGACAGACCCCTGACCGTCGTTCCGGCGGGCGAGCGCGGCGCGACGCGGATCGCCGACCGGGTCGTCGCGAAAATCGCTTCGCAGGCGGCGCACGAGGCCGTCGGCACGCTACCGGCCGGCATCGGCCGGCCCTCCGCGTCCGTCGTCGTCCACCGCGAGGTCGCGCACGTGCGGATCCAGCTCGAACTGGGCTACCCCTGCGACATCGGCGCCCGCTGCCGCGAGGTGCGTCACCGAGTCGTCGAGCAGGTGAGCGCCTTGGCGGGCATGCAGGTGCCGGAGGTCGTCGTCCAGGTGGAGCGGCTGCACCTGGACGCGGCGCTCCGCGCGGTAGAGGGGAGGACGCAATGAGCGAACCCCAGGGCACTCAGCCCCCCGAGGACAGCACGCAGCGCCTGCCCGTCCTCGACGAACAGGAGACGGAGAACGGCGACGGACCCGACCGGGACGAGTCGTCGCCCTCCTCCGGGCCACCGCCCGAACTCGAGGGCAAGGGCGGCCGCGAGGGCCGCTTCTGGTCGGCGCGCCGCATCCCCGCGGGCATCGTCGCCCTGCTGCTTCTGGGGCTCGTCGGGCTGTTCCTCTACGACATCGTCTCCGTGCGCGCCGGCCGGCCCGGCATGTACTGGCGCCGGGAACTGGCCCAGCAGCTCGCCGAACGGCCCCTGGACGACACCTGGGTGCTGGTCGGCGCCGGGATCGCCGCGGTCCTCGGGCTCTGGCTGCTGATCCTGGCGGCCACACCCGGCCTGCGGAACGTGCTCCCGATGCGGCGCACGCACGCCGAGGTCCGCGCCGGACTGCACCGGGACGCCGCCGCCACCGCGCTGCGGGACCGGGCCATGGAGGTGGCCGGCGTGCAGTCGGCACGGGTACGGGTGCGCCGGAGGCGGGCGGACGTCCGCGCCGTGTCGCACTTCAGGGAAGCGGACGATGTACGAACCGATCTGGACGACGTACTCACCGACGCGGTCCGCGGACTGGGGCTGTCCCGGCCGCCGTCGCTGTCGGTGCGTGTCCGGCGCCCCGGCCGGAAGGAGTGAGAGCGGTGCTCGGGATCGTCAACCGTGTGTTCCTCGGCCTGGTGGGCCTGATCCTCTTGGTGCTGGGCGGCTCCGTCCTCGCCGTCGGTCTCGGCGTCTCGGCGCCCTCGTGGTGGATCCACGACAGCAAGCACGACGTGCTGCTGAGCAACGCCGAGCGCACCCGCTGGCGTGACGACGGCTGGTGGTGGCCGGTCGTCATCGCCGCCCTCGCGGTCCTGCTGCTGCTCGCCCTGTGGTGGCTCGTCGCCGTCCTGCGCCGGCGCCGTCTGGCCGAGGTCCTCGTCGACACAGGCGACGGCGAGGGCGCGCTCCTGCGCGGCCGGGCCCTGGAGAGCGCCCTCACCCAGGAGGCGGACCACATCGACGGCGTGGACGGAGCCCAGGCCCACCTGAAGGGCGGGCGCAGCACCCCCGAGGCCCACGTACGCCTCGCACTGGAGCCGCATGTCGATCCGGGAACGGCCTTGACCGACTTCACGACCGGCGCCCTGGCCCACGCGAAGACATCGGCGGGTCTTGAGTCCCTTCCGGCGGAGGTGCGCCTGCGGGGCGTCAAGCACGGCGCAGAGAGAGTGAGTTGAGGACACGCTTCAGGGACACGCCCCAGGGGGGCGCGGGGCTGGATCGACACGCGGCTCCGCCGCGTGGGCGCGACCAGCCCCCGCGACCCGCGGGCGTCAACGGTCAGAACCCGTGGCGCGCTCCACCATCGACGGGCACCATCACTCCGGTCAGGTAGGAAGCGGCCGGCGACAACAAGAACGCCGCCACCCGTCCGAACTCTTCGGGCGCCCCGTACCGGCGCAGCGGAATTCGCGACTCCGACGCCGCCCGGGTGGCCTCGGGATCCGCCGACAGCGCGTCCAGCTGCCGTACCCGGTCGGTGTCGATCCGCCCGGGCAGGACACCGACCACCCGGATGCCGCGTGGCCCCAGCTCGTCGGAGAGCGACTTGGCGAATCCCGCGAGCCCCGGCCGCAGCCCGTTGGAGATGGTCAGCCCCGGGATCGGCTCGTACACGGACCCGGACAGCACGAACCCGATGACGCCCCCGGCCTCCATCTCGGCCGCGGCGGCGCGGGCCAGCCGCACCGCACCGAGGAACACCGACTCGAACGCCGTCTGCCACTGCTCGTCGGTGTTGTCCGCGACGAACCCGGCCGGCGGCCCGCCCACGCTGACGAGGACACCGTTGAAACGGCCGAAGTTCTCCCGTGCGGCCGCGATCAGCCGGGCCGCCGCCTCCGGGTCGGCGTTGTCGACGGCCACCCCGACCGCGTTCGGCCCCAGCTCGGCGGCCGCCTCGGCGACACTCTTCTCGTCACGCCCCGAGACGACCACCTTCGCCCCGTCCGCGACGAGCTCCCGCGCGGTGGCGTTGCCGAGGCCCCGCGTGGCTCCGGTGACGACGTACACCCGGTCCTTCAGTCCAAGATCCATGGTCCCTATCCTGCCCCGTCCTCACCGAACAGGGCGAGGGCGGTGTTCACCAGCCCGATGTGGCTGAACGCCTGCGGGAAGTTGCCGAGGTGCCGTCCCGTCACCGGGTCGAATTCCTCGGACAGCAGCCCGACGTCGTTGGCGAGCCCCGCCAGCCGCTCGAACAGCTCCCGGGCCTCCTTCGTGCGGCCCGTCATGAACAGGGCGTCCGCCAGCCAGAACGAGCACACCAGGAAGGCGCCCTCGCCGCCGGGCAGCCCGTCGATGCCCGTGTCGTCCGTGCTGTAGCGGCGCACGAAGCCGTCACGGGACAGTTCCTCGCGGACCGCGTCGATCGTGCCGATCACCCGTGGATCGTCCGGCGGCAGGAATCCGACGCGCGGGATGAGCAGCAGTGCGGCGTCCAGTTCGCGTGAGCCGTAGGACTGCGTGAAGGTGTTGCGTTCCGCGTCGTAGCCCTTCTCGCACACTTCCTCGTGCACCTCGTCGCGCAGCGCGCGCCAGCCGTCCAGGTCGCCGTCCAGCTCCGGATGGCGCTCCAGGGTGCGTACGGCACGGTCGGCGGCCACCCACACCATCACCTTCGAGTGCACGAACCGGCGCCGGCCGCCGCGCACCTCCCACAGCCCCTCGTCCGGCTGCTGCCAGTGGGTGCGCAGGAAGTCCAGCAGGGCCGTCTGCAGTGCCCACACGTCCGGCTGGGCGGACAGGCCCGACTCGCGGGCGAGCGACAGGGAGTCCATGACCTCGCCGTAGACGTCCAGCTGGAGCTGCTTCACGGCGTCGTTCCCGACGCGTACCGGGGCGGACTCGGCGAAGCCGCACAGCCACGGCAGCTCGAACTCGGGCAGCCGGCGCTCGCCCGCCACGCCGTACATGATCTGCAGGTCCGCCGGGTCGCCCGCGACCGCTCGCAGCAGCCAGTTCCGCCAGGCCTCCGCCTCCTCCTGGTAACCCGCGGCGAGCAGCGCGTTCAGGGTGAGGGTGGAGTCGCGCAGCCAGCAGTAGCGGTAGTCCCAGTTGCGCACCCCGCCCGGTTCCTCGGGCAGCGAGGTGGTGGGGGCGGCGACGATACCCCCCGTGGGGGCGTAGGTGAGCGCCTTGAGGGTGATCAGGGAGCGGACGACGGCGTCCCGGTACGGCCCCTCGTAGCGGCAGCGCGACACCCAGGTCCGCCAGTCCTCCACGCTGTGGCGCAGGGCGTCGTACGGGTCGACGAGCGGTGGGCGGTCCTCGTGGGAGGGGTGCCAGGTCAGGACGAAGGCGACCTTTTCCCCCTTCTTGACGGTGAACTCGGCGTGCGTACCGAAGTCCTCGCCCCAGCTGGTCACCTCGGGCTCGCTGCGCAGCCATGCCGAGTCGGGTCCGGCCACCGCGACGCGGTGGCCGTCGGCCTTGCGCACCCAGGGGATGATCGAGCCGTAGTCGAAGCGCAGCTTGAGGACGCTGTGCAGCGTGACCTCGCCGTCGAGGCCCTCGACGACACGCACCAGGTCGGGGGCGCGGTCGCGTTGGGGCATCAGGTCGGTGACCCGGACCGCCCCCTGCCCGGTCTCCCACTCGGTGTCCAGGACGAGGGTGTCGCGGCGGTAGGCGCGCCGGGTGCAGCGGTCCGCCCCCACGGGGGCGATACGCCAGAAGCCGTTGTCCTCGTCGCCGAGCAGTCTGGCGAAGCAGGCGGCCGAGTCGAAGCGGGGCAGGCACAGCCAATCGACGGATCCGTCCGTACCGACCAGGGCCGCGGTCTGTTCGTCGCCGATGAGCGCGTAGTCCTCGATGCTGGGCACCCAGTGCGGGTTCCCGGCAAGTCGGCGCGGCAATCAGGGCGGGGGCCGGGGGAGTGATGTGTCCTGGGTGGCAGGCGCCGCCGGTGCCGGGCCGGGTGCGGCCGAGGGTCACACGGCCGCCGGCCATGGCGTCGCGCGGGGCGTCGCACGCCGTCTGACCGGCGCCGGGTTGCGGTTCCTACATCGCTGCCGGCTCGGACTCCGTCGTGGATTCCGCAGCCGCCTTCTGGGCCCGCTCACGGGCTTCGCGGCGGGCCAGGACCACCCAGCCGACCGGGACGGCCGCGGAGAACAGCCACCACTGGATGGCGTACGCGTAGTTCAGCGCCGCGTCCTCCTTGCCGGGGTTGCCCAGCAGCTCGGGGACGTCGCCCCTGGGTTCGGGGGAGGTCTGGGCGATGTAACCGCCGAGGACGCCGGCGTCCAGGCGCCGGGCCTGTTGTTCGCTGTTGATCAGCATGATCTGCCGGTCGGGCAGGCCCTGGAGGTTCTTGATGCCGCTCGCCGCGGTCGTCTCGTCGGGCATCAGCCGCCCCGCGACGGTGACCTCGCCGCTCGGCGGCGCGGGAACCTTCGGGAACGTCGTCTGGCTCGGGCCGTCGGAGGGGATCCAGCCCCGGTTGACCAGCAGCACCTTGCCGTCGTCGAGGACGAACGGGGTGAGCACGTGGTAGCCGACCTCGTCGTCGGAGTTGGTGCGGCGCCGGACGACGACCTCGTCCTCGGTGTCGAAGCGGCCCTTCGCGGTCACCGTGCGGTACCGCTCGGCGCTGGTCACGGTGTGCCCTGGGGCGGTCAGCTTCTCCACGGGCACCGGGTCGGCCGACAGCGCATCGGTGACCAGCTGGTTCCGGGCGGTGCGCTCCTCGTAGCGATGCATCTGCCAGATGCCCAGCCTGATCATCGTGGGGATGAGAAGCAGGGCGATCAGCGTGAGGATCACCCACTGCCGGGACATCAGGAAGCGGTACACCCCACGACCGTACAACTCGGTCGTGGGGTGCATTCAGTCGGGTGCGGGTTCAGACCTTGTCGACAATTCCTGCCTTTCCCTCCGCGCGGGCGCAGTGGGCGCCGCAGTACCAGTGGCCCTCGACCTCGACACCCTGACCGATGATCTGCACCCGGCAGTGCTCGCAGATGGGGGCCATGCGGTGGATCGCGCAGGAGAAGCAGTCGAAGACGTGCACCGCGCCCTGCGCGTGCACCTCGAAGGTCATTCCGTACTGATTGCCACATACCTCACAGGTCGCCATGCGCCACAGGGTGAGCCGTCGCCCCCGTGCGAGCGAGCGGGCGCCGGGCGAGTCGCCCGGCAATCACCCGTCCGTACGGTCACCCCTGCGGGGTGGGTCATGCCTGGGACGCCGGTTCCACATCCGCGAGGAGCTGCCCGAAGGCCGCCTCGTCCACGACCGGCGTGCCGAACTGCCGGGCCTTGACGACCTTGGAGGTGCCCGAGTCCGGATCGTTCGTGACGAGCAGGCTGGTCAGGCGGGACAGGCTCGTGGCCACGTGCAGCCCGGCCTCGGCCGCACGGTCCTCCAGCAGGTCCCGCTCGGTGGAGGTGTCACCGGAGAAGGCGACCCGCATGCCCTGCTTGAGCCGCCCGCCCGCCTCGTAGCGCCCGGGGTTGGGGTAGGGGCAGGCCGGGCGCTTGCGGGACGGGCGCCAACTGCTCGGCCGGTAGCCGCCGTAGCCCCCTCCTCCGGGGCCGGCCTGCTGCCCGATGCGGGGTGCGGCGGGACGGTCCGCCCACTCGGTGAGCGGCCGGCACTCGTGCAACGGCAGCCGTACGTTGTTCGCCGCCGCCGCCCGCAGGCTCGGCCGGAACGCCTCCGCCAGCACGCGCGCGTCGTCCAGGGCGTGGTGCGCCCGCTGCTGGACGACGCCGAAGTGTGCCGCGAGGGACTCCAGCTTGTGGTTGGGCAACGGCAGGCCGAGTTCCTTGGAGAGCGCGATGGTGCACAGCCGCTGGCGCACCGGCGCCTCGCGCTCGGCGCGCGCGTACTCCCGGGCGATCATCTGCCAGTCGAAGACGGCGTTGTGCGCGACCAGCACCCGCCCCGCCAGCCGGGCCGTGAACTCCTCGGCGATGTCCGGGAAGAGGGGCGCCCCCTCGAGCGCCTCGCTCGTCAGTCCGTGGATCCACACGGGGCCCGGGTCGCGCTCGGGGTTGACCGTCGTGTACCAGTGGTCCTCGACCTCGCCGCGCTCGTCCAGCCGGTAGACCGCCGCGGAGATGATGCGGTCGTCCCGGGCCAGGCCCGTGGTCTCCACGTCAACGACCGCGTACCCCTTGGGATACGCGGCCGGCCACGGCGTGGCCGAGAACACTGCGGTCGTCAGGTCTTCCAGCATGGTCACTGAGGATACGGGCCGCGACTGACACCGCCGTCCGTCAGGTGTGCCGGCCGGGCCCTTCCGACACCCCCTCAGGCGTGTTGTCCGGTCTGTCCGTTCGAGGGGTGTACGTCTGATCGGTCCTCAGTCGATCAGCCGGGCGTCTCCCTGCCCGATGTCTGAATTCGCCCCGTACCGGATTGGCGGAGATCGCCAAGAAGCAAGCGTGTACCGTCGGTAATACTTGTGGGTAACAACGTCTGGCCGGGGCGGGACTCCGGTCCTACGGTGCTTGCATGCCGAACCTGCCCGATGTCGTGCTGTGGTCCGTCCCCGCTTTTGTGCTGCTCACCGTGGTCGAAATGGTGAGTTACCGCCTCCATCCCGACGAGGACGCGGAAGGCTACGAGGCGAAGGACGCCGCGACGAGCGTGGGCATGGGGCTCGGAAGCCTCGCCTTCGACTTCGTGTGGAAGATCCCGATCCTGGCGATCTACACGGCCCTCTACGAACTCACGCCGCTGCGTGTGCCCGTGCTGTGGTGGACCGTCCCGCTGATGCTGCTCGGGCAGGACTTCTTCTACTACTGGTCCCACCGCGGCCACCACGTCGTCCGCATCCTGTGGGCCTGCCACGTCGTCCACCACTCCAGCCGGAAGTTCAACCTGACCACCGCGCTGCGCCAGCCGTGGACGACCCTGACCGTATGGCCGTTCTACGTCCCCCTCGTCGCCGTCGGCGTGCACCCCGCCGCGCTCGCGTTCTGCTCCTCCGCGAACCTCGTCTACCAGTTCTGGATCCACACCGAGCGCATCGACAAGATGCCCCGCTGGTTCGAGTTCGTCTTCAACACCCCCTCCCACCACCGTGTCCACCACGCCTCCCAGGGCGGCTACCTGGACCGCAACTTCGGCGGCATCCTCATCGTCTGGGACCGGCTGTTCGGGTCCTTCGTCGCGGAGACCGAGCGGCCGCGGTACGGACTGACCAAGAACATCACCACGTACAACCTGCTCAAGGTCGCCACGCACGAGTACGTGGCCATCGCCAAGGACCTGCGAGCGGCCCGCGGTTGGCGCGAGCGCGCGGGGCGCGTGTTCCGCGGACCGGGCTGGGGACCGGGACCGGTGACTCCCGCGCCGACTCCGTCGCCGACCGCCGCCCCGGCCCCGTCCCCGGCCGACGCGACCGCCCCGGCTCCGTCCCCGCCCGACACGACCGCGCCCGTTTCCGGGAGCGGGCCGGTTTCCGGGGGCACCCTGGACCTCGCGGCCGTACCGGACCCCGCGGCCGTACCGGACCCCGCGGCCGTACCGGTCGCCGGGGCCGGGACCGCTCCGGCCGGGACCGCTCCGGCCGGGAAGAGCGCGTCGGCGTGAACCGCTCGCGTCTGCTCCTGGCCGCCTTCGGCCTCGCCGTCCTCGTCGACCTCGTCTGCCTCGCGACCGGTGCCGACGCAGGGCACACCGTCGCCAAGCCCCTGCTGATGCCGCTCCTGGCCCTGTGGGCCGCCCTGCGCAAGGCGCCCCGACCGCTCCTCGCCGCCCTGCTGTTCGGCTGGGGCGGCGACGTCCTGCTGCTGTCGGACGCCGAGCCGGCCTTCCTCGCGGGTATGGCCTCCTTCGCGGCGGGCCACGTGTGCTGGCTCGTGCTCTTCGCGACGTACGGCAGCCGGAACGCGGTCCCACGCGCGCGTGCGGGCGTCCTGGCCCTCGGCTACGCCGCCGCCCTCGTGACGACCGTGGCGCTGCTCTGGCCGGACCTGCCCGCTGACCTGCGTGTGCCGGTCGCCGGCTACAGCCTCCTGCTCACCGCCATGGCCTACCGGTCCGCCATCCGGATCGGTCTCTTCGCGGGGCTCGGCGGGGCGCTGTTCCTGTTGTCCGACACGCTCATCGCGACCGGTGTGGCCGGGTGGCCGCAACTGCCCGCGCCGGACTTCTGGATCATGCTCACGTACATCGCCGCGCAGACCCTGCTGACGGTCGGCACGCTCGGGGCGCTCCATGCCCGCAGGGCACCGGCCGTCACGTACGGCGAGATGCGCGCCGTCTGAGGTCCGCTAGCGCAGGGTCGCGATACCGGCGAGGAAGATGTCGACTCCGGCGAGGAACTGTTCGCGGTCGTCGTGCTCACCGAGCCGGGCCGCCGCCGCGTGCACGAACGGGTACCGGGCGGGGTCGATCTGCGCCCATTGCGCGGCGGCGTCCTCCAGGAAGGTCTCCCGGTCCGTGTCGCCGCCCGCGAGCAGCCTCGCGTTAGCGGCGTTCTGGGCGGCGACGCCGAGAACGTAGTTCACGAGCGCGCCGGCCGCGTCGAAGCGGGCCTCCTCCGCAACGGCGAGGGCGTCCAGCAGCCGGCCGATGCTCTCGTAGAAGTCCAGCAGTGCGGGCCGCCACGGCCGGCGGGAGAGTTCCGCCCCCACCCAGGGGTGGGCGTCGATCGCGTCGAACAGGCCGAGGGCGAGGCGGCGCAGACCGGTGCGGGGGTCCGCGTCGGCGACCGCGCCGGACAGCACGCCGGTGATGACGTCGTCCGTGGCCGTGGCGAGCAGATCGCTCTTGTCCGCGACGTGGTGGTAGATCGCCCCGTAGCCGGTGCTCAGGCGCACGGTGAGCGCGCGCAGCGTCAGCGCCTTCTCGCCGCCGCTGTCCAGGATCTCGATCGCGGTCCGGATGATCAGCTTCCTCGACAGACCGTCCGTCCGCCGCGGGGCCCGCGCGGACCCCTTCGCCGCTCTCTGCTCCATGACCCCAGCATCCCACGGATGGAGCGTCGATCCAACTCCGTGTTAGCGTGATTGGAGTGGCGATCCAACGAGGATGCCGCTACACCCCGCGAAGGGGATGGGGAGGACACCATGACGACACCGGTCACCATCGTCGGCGCAGGTCTGGGCGGCCTGACGCTGGCCCGCATCCTGCACGTGCACGGCATCCCGGCCACGGTCCACGAGGCGGAGCGCGCGCCGGACGCCCGCCGCCAGGGCGGCCTGCTCGACCTGCATCCCCGCAGCGGGCAGGCCGCCCTGGAAGCGGCGGGGCTGATCGAGGAGTTCCGCGAGCTGGTCCTGCCCGGCCGCGAGGCGTACCGGGTCATGGACCGGGCGGGCGACGTGCTGCTCGACCTGCCCGACACCGGAACCGGTGAGCGCCCGGAGGTACCGCGCGGAGCGCTGCGGCAGATGCTGCTCGACTCCCTGCCCGCCGGTACCGTCCGCTGGGGCCACAAGGCCACAACCGTGCGGACCCTCGCCGACGGCCGCCACCGGGTGGGCTTCGCCGACGGCACCACCGTGGTCGCGGACCTGCTCGTCGGTGCGGACGGCGCCTGGTCGCGCGTACGGCCGCTGCTCTCCACGGCCGCTCCGCGGTACTTCGGCGTCTGCAGCGTGGAGACGTTCCTCTTCGACGCGGGAACCCGCCACTGCGCCTCCGCCGAGGCGGTCGGAGCCGGCTCGCTGTTCGCGCTCGCGCCGGGCCGGGGGCTGCTGGCCCACCGGGAGGGCGGCGGAACGCTGCACACCTACGCGCAACTGAGGAAGCCCCAGGACTGGTTCGCCGACCTGGACACCACCGATGCCGCGGTCTTCACCGAACGGGTCGCGAAGGAGTTCGACGGCTGGGCTCCCGAACTCACCGCCCTGATCACCGACAGCGACACCCCGCCGGTCCTGCGCCCCGTCTTCACGCTCCCGGCCGGACACCGCTGGGACCGCGTACGGGGGGTGACCCTGATCGGCGATGCCGCCCACCTGCGGGCGCCGAACGGCGAAGGTGCCAACCTGGCCATGCAGGACGGCGCGGAACTCGGCCGGGCCCTCGCGGCGCACCCCGGAGATGCGGAGGCCGCCCTCGCCGCCCACGAACAAGCCATGTTCGCCCGGGCCGCCGATGTGGAAGCGGACGACGACGGCTTCTACAGGCTCATGATCGACGACCACGCGCCGCACAGCGTGCTCGCCCTGATGACCGGCGCCGCACAGGAGGCCTGAATTCCGCCTCCGCGCGCAGCGACAGGCCATCGGCGCAGTGCACATCGCGGTCCGCGCGCCGTTTCGCGACCCTCACCAGCGGATGGGCACCGGGAGCGCCGTCAGAACCCCGGACACCGCGACCGCCAGGCCCAGGGCGACGACCTCCGCCCGGGCCGGAGTGCACGCGGTCAGCGGGTCGGCGGCCCGGCGCAGCCGTCGCCGGGCCCACACCGCGAGGGCGGCGACGATCGCCACGAGCAGCACCTTGGCGAGCAGCGTGCGCCCGTACGCCGTCCCGGTCAGCTGCTCCAGGATCGTCTCCGGCGGCATCCGGCGCAGGGAGCTGCACACTCCCGTCGCGGTGAGGGCGGCGAGCAGGACGACCGCCACGCGCGCGTAGAGGCCCAGCAGAGCCGCTCCCGCCGCCGGGTCGGGACGGCCGCGCCACAGCCGCAGGACGCGCAGCGCGTGCACCAGGCCGCCCACCCACAGCGCCGCGCAGGACAGGTGAACCAGCGTCAGTCCGGCGCCGATCAGCGGGGTGTGCTCGGTCGTGGGGTGGGCGCGCAGTGCCTCGGCGACGATCACGGCGGCCGCCGGCCACACCTGCGTGACCGGCCGGCGCGACACGGCGCACAGCCCCGCCACCAGGAACGCGTTGACCTCCAGCAGGGCGAGCTTGCCGTCCCGGGAGGCGTAGAGCCCCCCGGCGTCGATGTGCGCCCCGCCGCCCGGCACGAGGTTGCCGGTGGCCACGACGGCGGCGAGCCCGAGGGCGGCCACGAATCCGGCGGCGGCCGAGAAGGGGGACCAGCTGCGGGGCAGAGACGGGGGAGCGGCCTCCGGGCCGGGCAGCGATCGCGCCAGCCGGTTCACGAACAGTTCGCCGACGGGTATGCACAGCGCCGCGAACAGCACCGTGCGCAGCAGGGCGATACCGCCGGCGCCGGGCGCCTCGGCTTCCCCGGTACCGCGCAGCGCGGCGGACGGGCCGAGCAGCGGGGTCAGCGCGGCCAGTGTCACCAGCACCAGGACGGCGACGGCCCGGCCCGCACCGGGGGGCCGCAGCGGGCCGCGCGAATCGGTCACCCCGGGTATCGGTCTTGGCGAAGTCACCCCAGGATCTTCACCAACCTCCATACAGCCGGGCAAGTCGGCCGTACTCAATCAACCCGGGACGCGGCCGCCCACCGCAGCCGTACCTCCTTGTCCTCGTCCGTCGGCCGAAGCTCCCACCCCTGCGCGAGCGCGACTTCCGCGACGTACCACCCGCCGACCCCCCGGTAGTGCCGCATGGGTATCGCACACTCCACGGGCGGCCTCGGCTTCTTCGGCTCGATCGGCGCGGAGGCCTTGGCGGTCCACTTGCCCACCACCTTCTCCACGCGCGCCTTGTAGTACGCGACGTCGCCCTCGTGGCGCAGCTCCCGCCAGGACACGCACCAGGAGGCCAGCCATCCGACGCGGTCCATCGTCCAGCCCAGCGTGTCGAGGTAGCCGCGTTCGAGGGTCTTGCTGAAGGTCGTGACGACCTCCGCGAACATGCCGACGACGAGGAACACGGCGAACACCGCCGCCCACAGCACACACACCACCGGGAACCACACCACACTGCCGGCGAACCGCAGGGCCAACTGCCACTGCGGCCGCACGGGTCGGGCTGTCCAGGTCGCCGGATCCTCGTACACGTCCATGACAAGGAATCCTGCCGCAGGCATGAAGCGGGCCGGACGGGTACCCCGCCCGGCCCGGATCACCTTCACACGAGCTCTACTTGCTCTACTTGGTGACCGCGTCCAGCGCGTCCGCGATGCCCCAGCCGTAGAAACCGTTGCGGTTCTTCGAGCCCTCGCACACCGCGTCGATCTTGCCGTCGGCGTCGATGTCGTACGGGTCCGTGCACGCCGCGGCGTCGGCCTCCGCGTACAGCAGGGCCTTCACCAGGGCCGGAGAGGCGTGCGGGTGCGTCGACTTGATGAGCGCGGCGACGCCCGCGACATGCGGGGACGCCATCGACGTACCGGCCATGTAGCCCCACTTGCCGCCCGGCAGCGTGCCCAGGATCAGACCGCTCGTGGCCGGCGCGTCCGGCTTCTGGTAGGCGGTCGAGTCGCCGCCCGGGGCGGCTATGTCGATGACGCCCAGCCCGTGGTTGGAGAAGGACGACTTGATGCCCTTCGCGCCCGTCGAGGCGACCGTGACGACACCCGGCAGCTGGGTCGGTATGTCCAGGCACTTCGAGGGGTCGACGACCCGGTCGCCCGGGGTGCTGTCGTTGGGGGACGACGGGTCGGTGATCTCGTCGGAGGCGAGGTCGTAGTTCTCGTTGCCGCCCGCCGCGACGTTGACCGCGCCCTTCCTCTCCGCGTACCGCGAGGCCCGGCCGACGGCGTCCACCAGCGCCTTCTGGTCCGGGTCGTTCGTGCAGTTGAAGTACCAGGGGTCCGTGTAATAGCTGTTGTTCGTCACGTCGACCCCGTGCTCGGCCGCCCACACGAAGCCGCAGACCACGGCCTCCGTGTAGAAGAAGCCGTCCGGGTTGGACACCTTGATGCCGGAGACCTTCACCCCGGGCGCGACCCCCGTCATGCCGACGCCGTTCTTGGCGGCGGCGATCTCGCCGGCGACATGGGTGCCGTGCGGGCTCTCCGCGGCGCCCGGCCGCCAGGCCCCGTCGGCCGTGTCCGGCTTGCCCGACACGCAGTTGACCGACGCCTTGCGGTCGAAGTTGGGCGCGATGTCGGGGTGGGTGTCGTCCACACCGGTGTCGATCACGGCGACCGTGACCTTCTTGCTGCCCAGCGTCTTCTCGTGCGCCTTGTCCGCCTTGATGGCGGGCAGGTCCCACTGCTGGGGCTGCAGCGGGTCCTGCCCGGCGGGGGCGTCGGCCGCGGCGACCTCGGCCGCGCTCAGCGCCTTCGGCGCGCCCAGGTCACCCGTCGACGCCGAGGGCAGCGGCGCGGTCCGCGTGGCACCCGCCGACTGCACGCCGCGCACCGTGCGGATCGTCTTGGCGAAGCCGGCGTCCGAGGAGTGGACGACGAGGACGCCGATCTGGTCGTACGACGTCACGATCGTGCCGCCCGCCTTGGCGACGGCCTTCTTCACATGTGCCGAAGTGCCGTGCCCAGGCTTGACGTTGACGACGTAACTGAGCGAGGTCGCCTCGGCCGCGGTGGGGGCCGGGGCCTCCTCGGTGGCCGAGGCCGCGGTGTTCGGCAGGAACGCGAGGGCCGTGGCCACGGCCATCCCGGCCGGGATCGCGACCGCGCGACGGTGGCGCGCGTACGGCGCAGTCATGCTGTCTCCAGTTCGTGCACGAGCTGATCGTGCGAAGGTCTCGAGGGCGGGCCGGGTCACTTGACCGCGCGCAGCGCGTTGACGATGCCGTGGCCGTAGAAGCCGTTGAGACGCTTGCCCCCCTTGCACACCGCGTCCTGCGTTCCGTCGCCGTCCTGGTCGTAGGAGGCGGGGCAGGCGGTCTCGTCGGCCTGCGCCTTCAGCAGCGCCTGCAACTGGGCCGGAGACGCCCAGGGGTGCTTCGACTTCAGCAGCGCGGCGACGCCGGAGGCGTGCGGCGAGGCCATCGAGGTGCCCTGCAGGAAGCCCCACGTGCCGCCCGGCAGGGTGGACAGGATGCGGCCGTCCTTCGACGGCGTGTCCGGGATCTGGTAGCGGCGGTCACCACCCGGCGCGGCGACGTCGACGACGCCCTTGCCGTAGGTCGAGAAGTACGACTTGACGTTGTCGACGCCCGTCGAGCTCACCGTGACGACACCCGGCAGCTGGTTCGGCACGTCGAAGCACTCGTGCGGGTCGATGGTGCGCTCGACCGGCGTGGAGTCGTCCGGGCTGGAGTCGTCGACGATCGCGTCCGAGTCCAGGTCGTGGTTGGAGTTGCCCGCCGCGGCGACGTTCAGTGTGCCCTTCTTCTGCGCGTACAGCTGCGCCCGGTTGACCGCGTCGACGATGGCCCGCTGGTCCGGGTCGTCCATGCAGTTGTACAGCCACGGGTCGACGTAGTAGCTGTTGTTCGTGATCTCGACGCCGTGGTCGGCGGCGAACACGAACGCGCACACGACGCTCTCCGGGTAGAAGAGGCCGTTCGCCCGGTCGGTCACGTTGATGCTGGACACCTTCACGCCGGGAGCGACACCCGCGACGCCGACGCCGTTGCGGGCGGCGGCTATCTCACCCGCGACGTGCGTGCCGTGGTAGTCCTCGGCGGTGTACGGCCGCCAGGCGCCCTCACTGGTGTCGGGCTTGCCGCCCGCGCAGTTGGCGGACTGGGACGCGGAGAAGTTCGGGGCTATGTCGGGGTGGGTGTCGTCCACGCCGGTGTCGATCACGGCGACGGTCACCTTGCGGCTGCCCGGGTCGATCCGCGCGGCCTTGTCGGCGCCGATCGCGCGCAGGTCCCACTGGTCCGCTTCCAGGGGCTCGCTCTCGGGCGTCGTCGCCGAGGCGGCCTCGGTGCGCTTCGCCTGGGCGGCCGTCAGGTACTCGACCGCGCCCTCCTCCTTCGTCCCCGCCGGGGCCAGCGGCGTGGTCCGTGTCGCGCCTGCGGACCGCACCCCGCGGACCTTGCGGATCTCCTGGGCGAAGCCGGGGTTCGAGGAGTGGACGACGAGCACGCCGATCCGCTCGTAGGCGGCCACGACCGAGCCGTCGGCCTTCCCGACCGCCTTCTTCACCGAGGCGATCGCGTGGCGGTCCACCTTGGTGTTGACGACGTACGCCAGCTTGGGCCCGTCCGCCGTCCGGACGGACGGCTCCGCCTGCGGAGCCGCCGACGCGGCGGCGGGCAGGAAGCCCAGCGAGGCGGTCAGGGACAGCACGACGGGCACGGCGAGAGCGAGCCGGCGTCTGGAACGCGAGTGAGACATGGGGTCTCCACATCCTCCGGAAACGAAACCGGCCCGAGACACAGGTGGTGCCCGGGCAGGTACATGACGTGGTGCAGGGTGAAGCTATCCCGGCCTCTCGCTGGCCAGCAACGCTTTGTCGAAACGACTTCGGAAACAACGCCGGGCGTTTGAACCGGTTCTCCCGCGCCGCCGTGACGTTGAACAAGGAGCGCGAGGACACGCGCCTCCGCCCACGTTCACAACCGCTGCCGTCCTTACGAGGAGACTTTCGTGGCCACCGACGCACCGCCCCCCTCGAAAGAGCAACACAAGCTCCCCTCACCCGAGGAGTTCGCCGAGGTGCACGAGAGCGCGGAGTTCGGTGAACTGCGCCGCTCCTACCGCTCCTTCGCCTTCCCGCTGACCGTCGGCTTCATCGCCTGGTACCTGCTGTACGTCCTGCTCTCGAACTACGCGGGCGGCTTCATGGGCACCAAGCTGTTCGGCAACATCAACGTCGCCTTCGTCCTCGGCGTCGCCCAGTTCGTCACCACGTTCCTCATCGCCTGGTGGTACTCGCGGCACGCCGCCGCGAAGCTCGACCCCAAGGCCGAGGCCATCAAGACCCGGATGGAGGGCGGCGCATGAGCTCCGTACCGCAGACAGTCCTCGCCCAGCAGCACTTCCTCGCCGCGAACGAGGCCAGCGAGCACCGCCCGCTGATCATCACCCTCTTCGCGCTGTTCGTCCTCGCGACCCTCGGCATCACCATCTGGGCGGGCCGCCAGACCAAGGACGCCGCCGACTTCTACGCCGGCGGCCGCCAGTTCAGCGCCTTCCAGAACGGACTCGCCGTCTCCGGCGACTACATGTCCGCCGCGTCGTTCCTCGGCATCGCGGGCGCGATCGCCATCTTCGGCTACGACGGCTTCCTGTACTCCATCGGCTTCCTGGTCGCCTGGCTCGTCGCCCTGCTCCTGGTGGCCGAGCCGCTGCGGAACTCCGGCCGCTACACCATGGGCGACGTCCTCGCGTACCGCATGCGCCAGCGCCCCGTGCGCACCGCCGCCGGTACCTCCACGATCGTCGTGTCGATCTTCTACCTGCTCGCGCAGATGGCCGGAGCGGGCGTCCTCGTCTCGCTGCTGCTCGGCATCACCTCCGACGCCGGCAAGATCCTCATCGTCGCCCTGGTCGGTCTCCTGATGATCGTCTACGTCTCCATCGGCGGCATGAAGGGCACCACCTGGGTCCAGATGGTCAAGGCCGTGCTGCTCATCGGCGGCACCATCCTGATCACCTTCCTGGTGCTGCTGAAGTTCAACTTCAACATCTCCGACCTGCTCGGCACCGCCGCCGAGAACAGCGGCAAGGGCGCGGCCTTCCTGGAGCCCGGCCTCCAGTACGGCGCGACCGGCACCTCCAAGCTGGACTTCATCTCCCTGGGCATCGCCCTGGTGCTGGGCACCGCCGGCCTGCCGCACATCCTGATCCGCTTCTACACCGTTCCCGACGCCAAGGCCGCCCGTAAGTCCGTGAACTGGGCCATCGGCATCATCGGCGGCTTCTACCTGATGACGATCGCGCTCGGCTTCGGCGCCGCCGCGCTCATCTCGCAGGAGGAGATCATCGCCTCCAACCCGTCCGGCAACACGGCGGCACCCCTGCTCGCCCTGCACCTGGGCGGTGTCGACTCGACGTGGGGCGCGATCCTGCTCGCCACGATCTCGGCGGTGGCCTTCGCCACGATCCTCGCCGTCGTCGCCGGCCTCACCCTGGCCTCGTCGTCCTCCTTCGCGCACGACATCTACGCCAACGTCATCCGCAAGGGGAAGGCCTCCGGCGCCGAGGAGGTCCGCGCGGCCCGCTGGGCGACCGTCTTCATCGGCGTCGTCTCCATCGGCCTCGGCGCCCTGGCCCGCGACCTGAACGTGGCCGGTCTCGTCGCCCTCGCCTTCGCGGTCGCCGCTTCCGCCAACCTCCCGACGATCCTCTACAGCCTGTTCTGGAAGCGCTTCACCACCCAGGGCGCGCTCTGGTCGATCTACGGTGGTCTGATCGTCGCCGTCGGCCTGGTGCTGTTCTCGCCCGTCGTCTCCGGCGACCCCAAGGCGATGTTCCCCGAGGTCGACTTCGCCTGGTTCCCGCTGAAGAACCCGGGCATCATCTCCATCCCCTTCGGCTTCCTCATGGGCTGGCTCGGCACGGTCCTGTCCAAGGAGGAGCCCGACGCCAAGAAGTACGCGGAGCTGGAGGTCCGGTCCCTGACCGGCACCGGAGCCCACTGAGCACCACTCCACCCGCGCGGCCGTGTCGTAGGAACCTCCAGGTACCCGCGGCCCGGCCGCGTTCCGCGTCGTGGGATCGGGTCTGTGGCGTTGCCGGTGGGGTCACGTAGGCTCACAGGTGCCGGACAAGCAGAGCCGCACGCGTGATCCGCGACGAGGGAGGGGGCCCACGTGCTCATCGACACCTACGGCCGGGTGGCCACCGACCTGAGGGTCTCGCTGACCGACCGGTGCAACCTGCGCTGTACGTACTGCATGCCCGAGGAGGGCCTGCAGTGGCTGGCCAAGCCGGACCTGCTCACCGACGACGAGATCGTCCGCCTGATCGACATCGCGGTCACCTCCCTCGGCATCGAGGAGGTCCGTTTCACCGGTGGCGAGCCGTTGCTGCGGCCGGGCCTGGTCGGCATCGTCGAGCGCGTCGCCGCTCTTGGGCCGCGCCCGCAGATGTCGCTGACGACCAACGGCATCGGCCTCAAGCGCACGGCCGCCGCCCTGAAGGAGGCGGGCCTGGACCGGGTCAACGTCTCCCTGGACACGCTCCGCCCGGACGTCTTCAAGACCCTCACCCGCCGCGACCGCCACAAGGACGTCATCGAGGGCCTGTACGCCGCCCGTGACGCGGGCCTGACCCCGGTCAAGGTCAACTCCGTCCTGATGCCCGGGCTCAACGACGACGAGGCCCCCGACCTGCTGGCCTGGGCCGTGGAGCACGAATACGAGCTGCGGTTCATCGAGCAGATGCCGCTGGACGCCCAGCACGGCTGGAAGCGCGACGGCATGATCACGGCCGGCGACATCCTGGCCTCCCTGCGCACCCGCTTCGAGCTGACCGCCGAGGGCGAGGAGAAGCGCGGCTCGGCCCCGGCGGAGCGCTGGCTGGTGGACGGCGGCCCGCATGTCGTCGGCGTCATCGCCTCCGTCACCCGCCCCTTCTGCGCGGCGTGCGACCGCACCCGCCTCACGGCCGACGGACAGGTCCGCACCTGCCTGTTCGCCCAGGAGGAGACGGACCTGCGCGCCGCGCTGCGCTCGGGCGCCCCGGACGAGGAGATCGCCCGCATCTGGCGCCTGGCGATGTGGGGCAAGAAGGCGGGAGCGGGCCTGGACGACCCGACGTTCGTACAGCCGACCAGGCCCATGTCGGCGATCGGCGGGTAGAGACACTCAGGGGCGCGGGGGCCGCGCGACAAGCCACGACGCACCCGCACCCGGAAGCGTCACACGTCCCGCAATTCCCACTCCTTCAGAAGGACCACGTCCTTCAAGAACCCGCGCACCCCGAGGAACTGCGACAGATGCTCGCGATGCTCCTCACAGGCCAGCCACGTCTTGCGCCGCTCCGGCGTATGGATCTTCGGGTTGTTCCACGCCAGTACCCACACGGCGTCGACACGGCAGCCCTTCGCGGAACAGATGGGCGTCTCGTCACTCACAGGTTCGTCTCACCACAGCACACAGAAAAGGCGACGCCGAGCAGCCACGGGGGGAGCTGCCCGGCGTCGGTCCGTCGCTCCGACGGGGGATGCGGAGCGCGTACGAAGTATGTCACGGGTAACCCCGACCCCGGCACTGGAACAACATGATTGATCTGAGCTTTTCTTGAGCTTGGCGGGAAGCTGACTTCCCTTCCCGCTCCGGTGCGTTCTCCCGCCGAAGGGCGCCGGGACGCGCCTAACGCTCGTGCGCTTCGCTCCGCGCACCCGCCCCCGGCCCGGGCACGGCATCTTCCGCAACCGACTCCTCCGACCCGTCACCCGTACCCGGCGGGGCGATCGTCGGACGCGACCGCGACACCACGAACGTCGACGGCAGAGACGGCGCATTCTCACGCCCGGCGTTGGCGATCACCACCGCGACGTACGGCAGCACCAGCCCGAGCACCAACGCCACTATGGCGACGTGCCGTTCGACGTTCCACAGGGTGGCCGCGAGGATCACGGAGATCGTGCGGACCGTCATCGAGATCACGTACCGGCGCTGCCGCCCGCGTACGTCCTCCTGCAGCCCCGTCCGGGCGCCGGTGATCCGGAAAACCTGGACGTTGCCGCCGCCATGCTGCTTCCGCATCGCATTCCACCATCCGCCCGTATCGGACTCTCACCCGCCCCGTGGCCGTCCCCGGCCGGCCGGGGAACCTGACCGGGACAGCTCTTACGTTACGCCGCGGTTGCGCCCGCCACGAGACCGGGTTGCGCACCGCGGGGCGAACGGCCTGCGCCGTCCCGCGTACGGTCCGCGTCGGCATGCGGCGTACGGCAACTGGGCCGACACTGGCCGTAGTGCTCACGTCGAGCCGCACGAGGAGGCAGTGATGGGCTGGTTGTGGGCGATCATCGTAGGACTGGTACTCGGTCTGATCGCGAAGGCGATCATTCCGGGCAAGCAACACCTTCCCCTGTGGCTGACCGTCATCCTGGGCATGATCGGCGGCATCGCCGGCAACGCCATCGCCCGGGCGGCCGGCGTCGACGCCACATCGGGAATCGACTGGTGGCGGCACGTCTTCCAGCTGGTGATGGCGATCATCCTCGTCGGTCTGGGCGACCGGGCCTGGACGGCGGCCAGAGGAGACAGGAGCAGGGCATGACGGGGCGCACGGCGAAGGGGGCGGCCTCCGAACGGAGACCGCCCCCTTCGCCGTGCGCTCTCAGCCGCCCGTGACCTCGACCGCGGCCAGGTTCTTCTTGCCCCGGCGCAGCACCAGCCAGCGGCCGTGCAGCAGGTCCTCCTTCGCGGGGACGGCGTCCTCGCCGGCGACCTTGACGTTGTTCACGTAGGCGCCGCCCTCCTTGACCGTGCGGCGCGCGGCCGACTTGCTCGCCACGAGGCCGACCTCGGCGAAGAGGTCGACGGCCGGGCCGAGCTCGGCGACCTGGATGTGCGGCACTTCGGAGAGGGCCGCGGCCAGCGTCCGCTCGTCGAGCTCCGCCAGCTCGCCCTGCCCGAAGAGGGCCTTCGACGCGGCGATCACGGCGGCCGTCTGGCCGGCGCCGTGCACCAGCGTCGTCAGCTCCTCGGCGAGGGCACGCTGCGCGGCCCGGGCCTGCGGACGCTCCTCGGTCTGCCGCTCCAGCTCCTCCAGCTCATCGCGGGAGCGGAAGGACAGGATGCGCATGTACTTCGAGATGTCCCGGTCGTCCACGTTCAGCCAGAACTGGTAGAACGCGTACGGCGTGGTCATCTCCGGGTCGAGCCAGACGGCGCCGCCCTCGGTCTTGCCGAACTTCGTGCCGTCCGCCTTGGTCATCAGCGGCGTCGCCATCGCGTGCGCGGTCGCGTCGGGCTCCAGGCGGTGGATCAGGTCCAGGCCCGCCGTGAGGTTGCCCCACTGGTCGCTGCCGCCCTGCTGGAGCGTGCAGCCGTAGCGCCGGTAGAGCTGGAGGAAGTCCATGCCCTGGAGCAGCTGGTAGCTGAACTCCGTGTAGCTGATGCCCTCGGAGGACTCCAGGCGCCGGGCCACGGAGTCCTTCGTCAGCATCTTGTTGACGCGGAAGTGCTTGCCGATGTCGCGGAGGAACTCGATCGCGGAGAGGTTCTCCGTCCAGTCGAGGTTGTTGACCATGACGGCCGCGTTCTCGCCCTCGAAGTCCAGGAACGGCTCGATCTGGCCGCGCAGCCTGTCGACCCAGCCGCGGACCGTCTCCGGGTCGTTCAGCGTGCGCTCCGCGGTCGGGCGCGGGTCGCCGATCAGGCCCGTGGCACCGCCGACCAGCGCCAGCGGCCGGTGACCGGCCTGCTGGAGCCGGCGCACGGTGAGCACCTGCACCAGGTGCCCCACGTGCAGCGACGGTGCCGTCGGGTCGAAGCCGCAATAGAACGTGACGGGACCGTCCGCGAGCGCCTTGCGCAAAGCGTCCTCGTCAGTGGACAGGGCGAACAGCCCGCGCCACTTCAGCTCGTCGACGATGTCCGTCACGGTTCTCGTGTCTCCTCGATGATCTTCGGGCAGTCGGGTGACAGCCGCCTACGAGGTTATACGCCCTGACTGACAGAGCTCATATTGAAATCCGGGACCCGCAGCGCGGGCATGGCCGCCCTGGTGAACCAGTCGCTCCACTCCCTGGGCAGCGTCTTCTCGGTCCGCCCGGCCTCCGTCGCCCGGCCCAGCACCCCCACCGGCGACTCGTTGAACCGGAAGTTGTTCACCTCGCCCGTCACCTCGCCGTTCTCGACGAGGTAGACGCCGTCCCGGGTCAGTCCCGTCAGCAGCAGCGTCGCCGGGTCGACCTCGCGGATGTACCACAGGCAGGTCAGCAGCAGCCCGCGCCCGGTGTTCGCGACCATCTCCTCCAGGGAACGGTCCTCGCCCCCGTCCAGGACGATGTTGTCGATGCCGGGTGCCACCGGCAGGCCGGTCAGGCCCGCGCTGTGCCGGCTGGTCGTCAGGTGCCGCAGCTCGCCCTCGCGCATCCACTCGGTGGGAGCGAGCGGCAGCCCGTTGTCGAACACAGACTGGTCGCCCCCGGAGGAGTGCGCGATCACGAACGGCGCCGACTCCAGGCCCGGCTCGTTCGGGTCGCTGCGCAGGGTCAGCGGCAGGTCGGTGAGCCTTTCGCCGACCCGCGTGCCCCCGCCCGGCTTGGAGAACACCGTGCGCCCCTCGACCGCGTCCCGGCCCGACGCCGACCACATCTGGTAGATCAGCAGGTCCGCCACGGCCGTCGGCGGCAGGAGCGTCTCGTAGCGCCCGGCGGGCAGCTCCACGCGCCGCTCGGCCCAGCCGAGGCGCACGGCCAGCTCCGCGTCCAGGGCCGCCGGGTCGACGTCCTTGAAGTCCCGCGTGGAGCGCCCGGCCCACGCGGACCGGGTCCGGTCCGGCGACTTGGCGTTCAGCTCCAGCGTCCCGTTCGGCTGGTCGTGCCGCAGCCGCAGTCCGGTGGACGTGCCGACGTACGACGACACCAGCTCGTGGTTGGCGAAGCCGTACAACTCGCGGCCGCCCGCACGCGCGCGTGCGAAGGCCTCGCCGAGCGCCGGAGCGAAGTCGGCGAACACGGCGGAGGAGGTCTCGACGGGTGCCTCCGTGAACTCCGGCGACTGCGTCACGCCCGTGACCAGCGGCTGCGCGTCCTCGGCGGGCCCGGCGCCGCGCGCGGCGGCCTCGGCGGCCCGCACCAGGGGCTCCAGCTCGTCGGGTGTCACGGCGGACCGTGACACCACCCCGGAGGCGGTGCCCTCCTTGCCGTCGACGGTGGCGACGACGGTGAGCGTGCGCCCGCGCGTCACGCCGCTCGTGGTCAGCGCGTTGCCCGCCCAGCGCAGGTTGGCGGTGGACTGCTCGTCGGCGATGACGACACAGCCGTCCGCCCGGGACAGCTCCAGGGCCCGCTCGACCACCTCGTGCGGCTTGCTCGTGAGAGGGCTCATCGACCGGCCTCCTGCGTGGTGTTCAGAATGTTGACGCCCTTGAAGAGCGCAGAGGGGCAGCCGTGCGAGACGGCCGCGACCTGCCCCGGCTGGGCCTTGCCGCAGTTGAAGGCGCCGCCGAGCACATAGGTCTGCGGCCCGCCCACCGCGGACATCGACCCCCAGAAGTCGGTGGTCGTCGCCTGGTAGGCGACATCGCGCAGCTGCCCGGCGAGCCGCCCGTTCTCGATGCGGTAGAAGCGCTGCCCGGTGAACTGGAAGTTCACCGCAGGGTCAGGGGGCATACCTCTCTGATCGGCGTTTGTGCAGGTCAGGCGGTTATTCACGGTCTGCCCTCAATCCCTGTTCATACGGGGTGAAACCGGACTGTACGGGGTCTGGTGATGACCTGGTGTCGACCTACGGGACCTGCCTCGGGGCTACCTGGCGTGGGTCCTGGAGGCTGGCTCCAGATCGGATCAGAGACTACCCATCGGTGCTCCGGACTGGGATGCGGATATCGCCCTGACCTCAGACTCTCCAGTCGCGTGACAAGGCAGCCTGCGGGAGTGACGAGCGGTGAAGGCTGCCCGGACGGACGGCGGGCGCCGTACGCTCGAATCATGAGTGCCGACATTGGCAAGCGGCTTCAGGAAGTGCGCAAGCGGCGTGGCATGACGCAGCGTCAGCTAGCGAGCGAGACAGGCGTGTCCCTTTCCTTGATTCGGAAGCTGGAGCAGGGGGAGCGGGCTGACACGCGCCTGGAGACTGCGCGTCGGCTGGCGACGGCACTGCGGGTGCCGACGACGAACCTCATTGCTGATCATGAGGAAGATCCCGAGACGGCGCCTGGCGCTGGTGATCGTTGGGAGGCTGTCCGGCGTGCGCTCGTGGCTCCGGTACGGGCGGACGGTGCGACGGAAGAGCCGACCGTGGGCGGTGTGCGGGACGCGCTGGAATCAGCCCTGCCGCTCTTCTCCGGTGATCGCTTCGCAGAGCTGAGTGTGATCCTTCCGCCCCTGCTGCGGGATGCTGATCTGATCGCCGAGAGTGGCCCAGAGGGGCGGGCCGTACGTCTCCGGCTCTCACAGCTCACAGGCTGGCTGCTCACGCAGACTCGACAGTTCGAGGCGGCCGACATCGCACTGTCCCGGTCACTGGAGGAGTCGTCGGATCGGCTACAGGCGGCGGCGACGGTGAGCACACAATGCTGGCTCTTGCTGAGGCGCGGTCGGCTGGCTGAGGCGCGGGAGCTGGCAACGCGGTGGGCGGATGAGGTCGAGCCCCGAATTTCGCGGGCGACCCCGGCGGAGCTGAGCGCCTGGGGCTGGCTGCTGCTGCGGGCCTCCGCTGCTGCAATCCGGGACAACCGGCCTGGAGAGGCCGAAGACGCTTTGCGCTACGCCAACTCGGCGGCCGTCGCGATGGGGCGGGAGTTCGCCCCTCGCGACGACTTCTTGCAGGCGTTCGGACCGGTCACGGTGGCTCTGAAGCGGGCCGAGAATGCCATGATCGTCGACAAGCCTGACCTGGTGCTCAAGCTCTCGAAGCGCATCCCGACCAGCGGCATGCGGCCCACCTCCAACAACCGCAACCGTCACCTCCTGGACGTGGCGGAGGCGCATGCCCGCTCGCGTGACTACGCGAAGACGGTTGAGGTCTTGCAGGGCATCCGCGCGGACGCTCCACAGTGGCTGCCTAACCAACGCTACGCGCGGGACATCTTCGGCCGAGTGATCGCGAGTCGGCGCACCCTCACGCAGGAGATGCGGGACCTGGCTGACGCGATCGGCGTACCGGTGTGACTCGGTGTGGCACTTCGGGCTAGCCCCCCATCAAAGTGCCATTGAGGTGTGTTCCTACCGTTACATAGCGTCATATCTATGGCGACCCAAGGTAGAGCAGAAGAGACAGCTGTCCGTGAGAGCACGACCACGGTCGATGCCGACGCGCGACAGTGGGAGTACACGACCTACGCCCCGGCTGGTGAGACGTGCCCGGCGTGCGGAAAGCCGATCAAGAGCCTTGAGAGCTGTCGTCGGGGGATGCTGGCTCGCCGGGACTCGTCTCCGATCGTGGCCTACTGGCACACGGCCTGCGCGCCGAGGGAGGCGGGGCAGTGATCCCCATGGAGATCTACAAGAGCAGCAAGAAGGCCGCTGCTGACGCGCATGAGGCGCTGTGTCAGGCACTGCTGGCGATCGGGATTCCGAAGCGGGACCTTGGCTGGCTGGCTCCGCGCGTAGCGCCGGACGGGCGTCCGATGGTGGCCTTGGGGACGTGGAACGCTGACGTGGTGCAGAAGGTAGCGGCGCATCTGATGGCGTCACCTGCGCACGTTCAAACGGCGCCGGACGGCCGTGTCGTGACCGATCACACCTGCGTGAGTCGCGAGGAATAGACCCCGGCTCGCTGAGGACGGCGAATCAAGCTCAGCGAGTCGGCTGCCCCGTCTGTGCGTCTCCCCCCGGCGCATGGGCGGGGCTCTCTGCTGTCTGGGCCTGTGGTCCGTGATAGCGCACTGTGGGCACGCCGCCGGCCGTAGAGGATTTTGGGCTGGAGCTGCCATGGGGCGAGTGAACAGGGGGCCTTACGCTCGCCAGGGGATCGGGCAGTCTTTGGACCTGCCCGCAATAGCCCGATCGGCCCCCTGTTCTTCGAGGCTCGCCCCATGGTGGCTGCCTAAAATCCTCGGAGGCCGTCGGCCCCAGCCACAGAGGGTTTGCGCAGTGTGGCCTGTTCTGGGGGCACGAGGATGCGCACGCGTGGCCGTAGCGGGCCTGATGCTGGTCGGTGAACACCGTGGGCCGGATCGGTGCCGTGGGCGTCTGGAGGGCGTGAGTCACGGTCCATGAGTCCACGGGGACTGGGCGGGCAAGGTGGGCTGTGAGGAGCTGGCTCACGCTCTCGGGTCGCCCGGTGTGCGCCGGGGCGGCGGCGCCCCGGACCGGACCGGCCGAAGGCCGCATGCCGGGCCGGGGTGCGGCAAGCCGCCCCGACGGCGCGCCGAAGGCGCGCCTGGAGGAAGTGAAGACAGATTCCGACACCTGCCCCGCACCGCTGCCCGCTTCCGTCTCCCGCTGGGCGCATGGTCCGGGGCGCAACCGGCTGACCAGACTCCCCAGGCAGCCCGGCACGGTCCCCATGGGGTTCTCTCCGGCCGGGCCTCAAGTGCTCTGCCTGCGGCCGTAATTCGTTGGCGTCCCCCGGGTGCCTCTGGGATCATGGGCGTTCGAGCGGCGAGCCTTCTTTCAGCGAATCTCAGACACAGACATAGACACAGACTTTCTTCAGCAGATATCACGCCTTCAGCCTTCTTCTGCCTTCTTTGTCTTCGTGCTCTCTCACGCTGCCTCGACACACGCTCTCATTTCTGACTCTGCATCAATTCAAGCTAAGTCAAAGCCAAGGAGATTTCAGACATGACTCACGCCTACGTCTCTGCTCGTGCTCCTCCCTGTCCGTCCGTTTTGGAGGTGCCCTGTGTTCAACACCTCGCACGAGGTGACCACTTCGAATATCTGCTCCGCTGACCTGGAGCGTGAAAAGCGTCTGCGGACGCTCTCCGATGCCGATCGGGATATCATCCGTCTGGCAAACGACCCCCTATTTCCGCGTTGGCTGGAGCAGATCAAGGCAATCGGGGGCTGTGCCCATCCGATCTATCTGTCCGGCTCCACAGGCACCCGCGATGCGCTGACGGGTGAGCTGATCTCTTCCTATTCGACTGCCGGGGAGCCGGGTGAGCGGCTGGCCGTGCGCTGCCGCAACCGCCGTACGTCGGTCTGCGAGCCGTGCTCCTATCTGCATGCGGGCGACACCTATCAGCTGATCCGCGCGGGCCTGACCGGTGGCAAGAACGTGCCCGATGCGGTGCGCAATCAGCCCCGCTTGTTCGTCACGCTGACGGCGCCCTCATTCGGGTCGGTCCATCGCTTCCTCGACGGTGAGCGATGCCGACCGCGCCGGGACGGTGGAGAGTGCCAACACGGGCGCCCGGTCGGCTGCGGCCTGGTGCACGCCGAGAATGACACGGCGCTGGGCCGTCCCCTGTGCCCGGACTGCTACGACCACGTGGCCCACGTGCTGTGGCACGCGCACACCGGGCGCCTGTGGGACCGGTTCACCACCGCCGTACGGCGGCACCTCGCCTCCGCCGCAGGGATCCCGCGCTCGAAGCTCCGTGACCACCTGGTGGTGTCTTTCGCCAAGGTCGCCGAGTACCAAAAGCGCGCAGCCATCCACTTCCACGGGGTGGTACGCCTGGACGGTCCGGCAGGTCCCGGCGACCCTTCCCCCGACTGGGCCACGGCCGAACTGCTCACCGACGCCGTACACACGGCTGCCGCATCGGCGAACGTGCGCGTCCCGGAATCAGACGCCTACGGAACCGAACTCCTCGTATTCGGCGCACAGTTGTCCGTACGGCCCATCTGGTCCTTCGCCGATGACGAGGGACCCACTGATGACGCGGTCGCTGCCTACGTGGCCAAGTACGTCTCCAAGGGAACAGCCGAAACCGGCGCGGGACTGGACTACCGCGTCGCCAGCCTGGACGACATCCATGCGGCCGTTGTCACGCCGCACGTGCGGGCCTTGATGGCTACGTGCTGGCGCCTGGGCGGCCTGCCGGAACTCGAACACCTCTGGCTGCGCACCTGGGCTCACACGCTCGGCTACCGGGGGCACATCCTCACCAAATCCCGCCGCTACTCCACCACGTACATGGCCCTTCGCGAGGCGCGGGCCGAGTACCGGCGTGGCGATACAGAACCGACCGACAGTCCTGCCGTCGTCACGGACTCGAACTGGCGCTTCGTCGGCTCTGGCTACACCGCCGGCGCTTCCCTGGTCGCTGCCGGAATCGCAGAAGACCACGTCATGAGCCGCCAACTCGCTCGGGAAGCGATAGAGGACGAGGGGCGGGGGTGGGAGCTGTGAGGGGCGGTAGCAACCTGCTCATGACGCCGGATGAGGCAGCGGCGGAACTCGGAGTGACCAAGCGTGTCCTCATGGACTCGTACCGGCGCTGGGGCATCCCGTTCCTCAAGGTCGGCAAGCATGTCCGGTTCCGAACTCGTGATCTGCACACCTGGGTTGAGGAGCGTATGCAGCAAGGGTAGGCTGACGATCAGTCACCGACCAATCAACATGTGAAGGGTTAACACGCGTGGCGACCATCAAGAAGGAAGACTGCTCCTGCCCCCGGCGCAAGAAACCCGCGTGCCCTCACAAGCCGTACCGGGTGACGTACCGGGAGCCCGGGGGCAGGGCAGGCAAGCCCCGACAGGTGTCCTTCAAGAAGCTCGAAGACGCGGAAGCGTTCGCGGTCAAGGTCGAGCGGGACAAGGACTTGGGGACCTACATCAACCCCAAGGCGGGACAGCGGACGTTCGAGCAGGTGTGGCACGAGTGGGTTGAGGCGGGAACTCTGGAAGAGTCCTCAAAGAGGAATTACCAGAGCGTCTATGACAACCACTACGGCCCTTTCTTCGGGAACAAACCCATCGGCAGTATCACCCCTACGACGATTCTGGAATGGGAGGCGGACCAGAAGGAACGCGGCTACAAGGAAACCGGAATCAATGGACGCAAGAACGTCCTGTCGTCCGTTTTCAACTACGCGGTAGCCGCCGAAATCATCGGCCGTAATCCGTGTAAGAAAGCCAATCCGCGTCGGCGCTCGGGGCAGCAACTCACCCCCGTCACCGACCAAGACATCCCGAGCATGGAAGAGGTGCTTGGAATCATCGCGGAAGCTCCGAAGCTGATCCGAGCCGGCTTCTGGGCCATGGCGGGTTGTGGCGTGCGCCCGGGGGAGGCTCTGGCACTCTCTGACGAGTCAATGAATTGGGAGCGAAGCGTACTCGCCGTGGATCACCAGGTCTCGGCCTATGGCTGCCAAGAGATCTCCGGCTATAGGCGCGGTGTGAAGCGGGGCACGAAACATCGTGCCTTCGAACAGGCTCGCAAGACTCCGGTACCCGAATCAATCAACGAGATCTTCAACGATCACATTGACGCGTTCGGGACGTGGGGAGATCGGGGCTGGTTCTTCGAATCCCCCCGGCTGAACGACCGCCACCCTTCGTATGACTGGTTCCTGGACCAGTTCAAGGCGGCGGCCAAGCTGGCCGGGACTCCGCAGTACACCCCGAAGAGCTTCCGGCACTTCTTCGTCTCCGAGGCCATCCACACTCACATCCCGCTCTTCGAGGTGGCGGCCTGGGTCGGTCACCGCACCACTCGGACCACAGAGCTGGTGTACGGCCACCTTGTCCGCCGGGCCATGGACCGTGGCGCCCGGACGATGCACAACCGTCTGGGACTGAAGCTGGAGCCCTTCAAGGGACTCATCGTCCCGCCCTCGCTGACGCCCTCTGAGGACGACATCGAGGACTGGGACGACGTGGCGTAGGTGGTTCGCTGTGATCGCATGTCGACCTGGTGCAGATTTCGGGCCGGATCGGCCGACCTCTCAGGCGCGGCCGGACTCGTTCGCAGTGTTCAGAATATTCACACTCCGAAACAATGCGGACGGGCATCCGTGCGACACGGAAGCGACCTGCCCCGGCTGGGCCTTTCCGCAGTTGAAGGCCCCTCCTAGTACGTAAGTCCGGGGGCCTCCGATTGCTTCCATGGAGCCCCAGAACTGGGGGGTGACCCCCTGATATGCAAAGTCCTTAACCTGCCCTTCAAGGCGGCCGTTCCGGATCATGTATGCCCTCTGACCCGTAAACTGGAAGTTGTAGCGCTGCATGTCGATCGACCAGGACCGGTCGCCGACGACATAGATGCCGCGCTCCACGCCGCCGATCAGATCCTCGGTCGACATCCCCGCCGGGTCCGGCCGCAGCGACACGTTCGCCATGCGCTGCACCGGCACGTGTCCGGGGGAGTCGGCGTAGGCGCAGCCGTTGGACCGTGCGAAGCCGGTCAGCCTCGCGATCCGCCGGTCCAGCTGGTAGCCGACGAGGGTGCCGTCCTTGACCAGGTCCCAGGACTGGCCGGCGACACCCTCGTCGTCGTACCCGATGGTGGCCAGGCCGTGCTCGGCGGTGCGGTCACCGGTGACGTTCATCAGCTCGGAGCCGTAGCGCAGCTTGCCCAGCTGGTCGAACGTGGCGAAGGAGGTGCCGGCGTAGGCGGCCTCGTAGCCGAGCGCCCGGTCGAGCTCGGTGGCGTGCCCGATCGACTCGTGGATGGTCAGCCACAGGTTGGACGGGTCGACGACCAGGTCGTACAGGCCGGGGCGCACGCTCGGCGCGCGCATCTTCTCGGCGAGCAGCTCCGGGATCCGCTCCAGCTCGCCCTCCCAGTCCCAGCCGGTGCCCGTCAGGTACTCCCAGCCGCGTCCCACCGGCGGCGCGAGGGTGCGCATGGAGTCGAACTCGCCGCTCGACTCGTCCACCGACACCGCGTTGAACACCGGGTGCAGCCGCACCCGCTGCTGCGTGGTCACGGTCCCGGCGGTGTCGGCGTAGAACTTGTTCTCGTGGACCGTCAGCAGCGAGGAGTCCACGTGGTCGACCCCGTCGGCCGCCAGCAGTCGCGCGCTCCACTCGGCGATCAGCCCGGCCTTCTCCTCGTCGGGCACGGAGAAGGGGTCGGTCTCGTACGACGAGATCCACGTCTTCTCGGCGTGCACCGGCTCGTCGGCCAGCTCCACGCGCTCGTCCGACCCCGCCGCCTTGATCACCTGGGCGGACAGCTTGGCCATCGCCACCGCCTGCCCGGCGACCCTGGCGGCGGCGTCCATGGTGAGGTCGACGCCGGACGCGAAGCCCCACGTACCGCCGTGCACCACCCGCACCGCGTACCCGAGGTCGGTGGTGTCCGACGACCCGGCGGGCTTGGCGTCCCGGAACCGCCAGGAGGCGCCCCGCACCCGCTCGAACCGGAAGTCCGCGTGCTCGGCGCCCAGCGCACGCGCGCGTGCGAGGGCCGCGTCGGCGAGGGCGCGTAGGGGGAGGGCCGTGAAGGCCTCGTCGATGGTATGAGGCACCGCCGTCTCTTTCTGTCGAGGTGACCGTGGTTGCCGTGCGTCGTGACTGCTCCGATCATGTCGCCCATCCACCGCGCGGGCCACGACTTTCCCGAGCCGGGTTCGCGGCTTTCTGTAGAGACCCGACAGGTAGTCCCCTACGCCACTGTCGGTGCCCGATTGTCCGCGGGCCTGCCCGGACCGATAGGTTTTCGAGGAAGCCGCCTGTCATCACCGCCTGTCGTCCAGGTGCCAGGGCGGATATCCAGACCGCTATCGAAAGGGTGATCCGTTGAGCCGCTCGGTTCTCGTCACCGGAGGCAACCGGGGCATCGGCCTCGCCATCGCCCGCGCTTTCGCCGATGCCGGCGACAAGGTCGCCATCACGTACCGCTCGGGCGAGCCGCCGGCCGCCCTGGCGGACCTGGGCTGCCTGGCCGTCAAGTGCGACATCACCGACGCCGAGCAGGTGGAGCAGGCCTACAAGGAGATCGAGGAGGCCCACGGCCCCGTCGAGGTCCTCATCGCCAACGCCGGCATCACCAAGGACCAGCTCCTGATGCGCATGTCCGAGGAGGACTTCACCTCGGTCGTCGACACCAACCTCACCGGCACCTTCCGCGTCGTCAAGCGCGCCAACCGCGGCATGCTGCGCGCCAAGAAGGGCCGCGTGGTCCTCATCTCGTCGGTCGTGGGTCTGTACGGCGGCCCCGGCCAGGCGAACTACGCCGCCTCCAAGGCCGCCCTGGTCGGCTTCGCGCGCTCCCTCGCCCGTGAGCTGGGCTCGCGCAACCTCACCTTCAACGTCGTCGCACCCGGCTTCGTCGACACGGACATGACGAAGGCGCTCACCGACGAGCAGCGCGAGAACATCGTGAAGCAGGTTCCGCTCGGCCGGTACGCCCAGCCCGAGGAGGTCGCCGCGACGGTGCGGTTCCTCGCCTCCGACGACGCCTCGTACATCACTGGAGCCGTCATCCCCGTTGACGGCGGACTGGGAATGGGTCACTGATCACCATGAGCGGAATTCTCGAGGGCAAGCGCATCCTGATCACCGGTGTGCTGACGGAGGCCTCCATCGCCTTCCACGCCGCGAAGCTGGCCCAGGAGCAGGGCGCCGAGGTCATCCTCACCGCGTTCCCGCGGCCCACGCTGACCGAGCGCATCGCCAGGAAGCTCCCCAAGCCCACCAAGGTCATCGAGCTGGACGTGACCAACGACGAGCACCTCGGGCGGCTCGCCGACCTCGTCGGCGAGGAGCTGGGCGGCCTCGACGGTGTCGTGCACTCCATCGGCTTCGCCCCGCAGGACGCCCTCGGCGGCAACTTCCTGAACGCGCCGTTCGAGTCCGTCGCCACCGCCATGCACGTCTCGGCGTACTCCCTGAAGTCGCTGACCATGGCCTGCCTGCCGCTGATGCAGAACGGCGGTTCCGTCGTGGGACTCACCTTCGACGCGCAGTTCGCCTGGCCGCAGTACGACTGGATGGGCCCGGCCAAGGCCGCGCTGGAGGCCACCAGCCGCTACATGGCCCGTGACCTGGGCAAGCAGAACATCCGCTGCAACCTGGTCTCGGCGGGCCCGATCGGCTCCATGGCCGCCAAGTCCATCCCGGGCTTCAGCGAGCTGGCCTCGGTGTGGGACAGCCGCTCCCCGCTGGAGTGGGACCTTAAGGACCCCGAGCCGGCCGGCCGCGGCATCGTCGCCCTGCTGAGCGACTGGTTCCCGAAGACCACCGGCGAGATCGTCCACGTCGACGGCGGTCTGCACGCCATCGGAGCCTGATCTCCCGCACGTCTCCGACGCCCCGTCTCCCGCCGCGCGCGGGGAGCGGGGCGTCGCCCGTTCGGCTCAGCCGGCCGGGCGGGGGAGGCCTCTGACCGGGCACTGTTGAGTACGCGTTCACCACGCGAGCCCCTCCCCAGCACGGCCGAGGAGGTCCCCTTGTGCGCTTGTCCCGCCGAACGGCCTCAGTGTCCCTCGCCGTCGTGCTGCTGCTGACCCTGGCGTACGAGGCGGTGCCCCACGCGCGCGTGCCCGCCGGTGAGCGCGCGTCCCCGGACCCGTTCGGCGCGGCCTGCCGGATCCGTGTGACCGGCTCCAAGGTGCTCGTGTACTGCCACAACCCGTATCCGGAGACCGACCGTGTGAGCCTGCACGTGGAGTGCGCGCGCTGGTGGGACATCGACACCGACAGCGCTCCGATCGAGGCCGGCCCCGCGCAGACGGTGCGGCTGACGGGACGGTGCTGGAAAGAAGTCGCCGACGTGTGGGTCGGTCACCGGCGGGAGAGCTGAGCCGGACGGTGGGTCGGTCACCGGCGGGGGAGCTGAGCCGGACGGTGGGTCGGTTACCTGCGGGGGAGCTGAGCCGGACGGGTGGGTCGGTCACCGGCGGGGGTGCTGAGCCGACGGGTGGGTCGGTCACCGGCGGGGGTGCTGAGCCGACGGGTGGGTCGGTCACCGGCGGGGGTGCTGAGCCGGACGTGTGGGTCGGTCACCGGCGGGGAGCTGACGTCGACGTGTGGGTCAGTCGCGGCTGGGCGAGCCGATCCCGCCCGGGCGGCACAGGAACGGGTAGCGGGCGGCCTCCGCGGCTGCCGTGTCCGTCTCGCCCGCGCGGATCGCCTCCAGCAGCCGCCCGTGGTCCATGTACGTCTCCGGGGTCAGCCTCTCGCCGACGTCCTCGCGCAGCCAGTCCCGCAGCACCTCGCCCAGATCCGCGTACATGGCCGTCATGACATCGTTGTGGGAGGCCGACACCACGGCCAGGTGGAAGGTCGCGTCCGCGGTCACGAACGCCTCCTTGTCGCCCGACTCCCAGGCCTCCTCGCGCCGCAGCAGCAGTGCGTCGAGCTGCTTCAGGTCCTTCTCCGTACGCCGCTCGGCGGCCAGCCGGGCGGCGGCCGACTCCAGCGTGGAGCGCAGCTCGGCGATGTGCCGGGGGTCGGCCTCGGCGAACCGCCGCTGCATCACGCCCGCCAGCTCGCTCGTCGCCACGACGTACGTGCCGGAACCCTGGCGGATGTCCAGCAGCCCGTTGTGCGACAGGGCGCGCACGGCCTCACGGACCGTGTTGCGGGCGACACCGAGCTGCTCGACCAGTTCCGGCTCGGTCGGGATCCGGGATCCGACCGGCCACTCGCCCGAGGTGATCTGGGCCCGCAGCGCGGCGATGACCTGCTCGGACAGGGCCGAGCGACGGGGATGGCTCAAGGGCATGGCACACCTTCGCACGACCGGGGCGCCCGGGGGCAGCCAGGGAGTGGACAGTCAATCATCCTATGATTCTATGATGGGTCTCATGCCTCGTGAGGAAACCCGGACGACAACACCCCCGACCGTACGCAGCCCGGCCACGCGCGAGCCCGGGACACCGGGCGGCGCCTCCCCGCGCGCGTGGACGACGCGACTGCTCGTCCTCGGCATCGTGCTGTCCGCGCTGAACCTCCGTCCCGCCATCACCAGCCTCGGCGCCCTCCTGGAAGAGGTCCGCGACGGGCTCGGCATGAGCGGCAGCGTCGCCGGGCTGCTCACCTCGGTGCCGCCGCTGTGCTTCGCCGTCTTCGGCGTCATGGCCCCCCGGCTCGCACGCCGCTTCGGGCCCGGCGCGGTGGTGTGCGCCGGCATGGCCGCCATCGCCACCGGCCTGCTGATACGCCCGTTCGCCGGCGGCACGCCCGGCTTCCTGGCCGGGAGCGCCCTGGCCCTCATGGGTATCGCGGTCAGCAACGTCCTGATGCCGGTCATCGTCAAGCGCTGGTTCCCCGACCGCGTCGGTTCCATGACCGGCCTGTACTCGATGGCCCTCGCCCTCGGCACGTCCGTCGCGGCCGCGGTCACGGTGCCCCTGACCGACGCCCTCGGCGGCAGCTGGCAGACCGGCCTGGCCCTGTGGGCGGGGCTGGCCGTGGCGGCCGTCCTGCCGTGGCTGCCCTTCGTCCGGGGACACGTCACGCCACCCGGGGCGGGGGAGGAGGCCGCAGAGGCGGCGACGCCGACGCGGAGCCCGGCTCCGGCTCCGACGGAGCACGCGCGCGTGGAGACGCCTCGGCTGCGTATGGCACGGAGCCGGACCGCCTGGGCCCTGGCCGTCTTCTTCGGGCTCCAGGCCACCGCCGCCTACATCACCATGGGCTGGATGGCGCAGATCTTCCGGGACGCCGGTGTGCCCGCCGGCACCGCTGGGCTGCTGCTGGCGGTCACCATGGTGATGGGCGTGCCCCTCGCCTTCGTCATACCCCGCCTGGCCACCCGGCTGCCCCACCAGGGCCCGATCGTGCTGGCCCTGGGACTGTGCGGCCTCGCCGGCTATGCCGGGCTGTACCTCGCGCCCGCAGCCGGTGCCTGGGCCTGGGCCCTGCTGCTCGGCGTCGCCAACTGCGCCTTCCCGCTCGCCCTGACCATGGTCGGCATGCGGGCCAGGACCGGCCCGGGCGTGGTCCAGCTGTCGGCGTTCGCACAGAGCACCGGCTATCTGATCTCCATCCCCGGACCGCTCCTGGTGGGCGTCCTCTACCAGCACAGCGGCGGCTGGGGCCTGCCGATCGCGCTGATGAGCGCCCTGATGATCCCGCAGATGGCCGTCGGTTTCCTGGCCGGCCGCGACCGCACGGTGGAGGACGAGGCGGCCCGCTGAGCCACGCCCGGGGGAGGGAGGCCACCCCCGCGGCGTCCGGCATCCGCCGGGGTGGGACACTTTCCCCATGCCAGTGCTCGACCCGAATCCCCAGCACGGTCAGAAGAAGATGCTGCTCGTGTTCGGCGCCTTCTTCGCGATCTTCGTCGTCATCGCCGTCATCGCGACCATCGCCTCGCCATGACCGGCGCCCGCCCGGCCATGGGTGGGGGTAACCCCCCTGTCCCCTAGGGGGTGAGGGTCAGGGTCAAGTGGGTGGATCACCGGATGGGTCGGCTGCCGCTGATTCCGTAGCTTCAAGTGTGTGACCGCGGGACGGTCACCGACCACTCGAAGAGCGGAGGCACCCATGTCGGCCCCTACGCACACCCGGCTCCACCCGGCGACCCGGGCCGGTGCCGCCGGGCGGCTGCCCTGGTGGGCTCTCGCCCTGCCCGTGCTCGCCTTCTCCGCGCTGCTCGCCCTGATCCTGAACCCCTCCGACGCGCACGCGGCCACCGGTGAGCCGGTGATCACCCACCTCTTCGAGCGGATCCAGCAGCTGACAGCCCGCTGATCACGGCCGAAGCCGGTGGTCAACTCCCTGCGCCAGGTGGCGTGTTTCATGCGAAGCTGGATCTCATGAGCGTCGCAGAATCCCGCAGGATTGTCCTCTTCCGCCATGCGAAAGCCGACTGGCCACAGGTCACCGATCACGAGCGTCCCCTCGCCGACCGGGGCCGAATGGACGCGGCGGAGGCCGGGCGCAGGCTGACCGACACCGGTATCGCCTTCGACCTGGCGCTGTGCTCCACCGCGGTCCGGACCCGGGAGACATGGAAGCTCGCCGTCCAGGAGTTCCCGCAGCGGCCGAAAACCGTCTACGAGGAGCGGATCTACGAGGCCTCGCCGGGCGAGCTGATCGCCCTGCTCAACGAGACCCCCGACGACGCGCAGAACGTCCTCATGATCGGGCACAACCCGGGGATCCAGGGACTCGCCGACATCCTGGCGGGCTCGGGCGAGGACGAGGCCAGGGAGCGCATGACCCGCCGCGGTTTCCCGGCCGCCGCCTTCGCCGTGCTGTCGTTCGGCGGCGCGTGGAAGAGCCTGGAGCCGGGTGTGGCCACGCTGCGGGACTACTGGGCGCCGGCCGAGTGACGACCTCCGCGTGACCGCGTGACCGCATGACCACGTGACAGAGGGGCCCGGCGCCGGTGCGGCGACGGGCCCCTCCTGGTCGGATCGACGCGAGTCGAGAAGGCGATCAGACGATGTCGAGGGTGTCCGCCGCCTCGACCTCCTCGCGCGTGACGCCCAGCAGGTACAGGACCGTGTCGAGGAAGGGGAAGTTCACCGCGGCGTGCGCGGCCTCGCGCACCACCGGCTTGGCGTTGAAGGCGACACCGAGACCGGCCGCGTTCAGCATGTCCAGATCGTTGGCGCCGTCGCCGATCGCCACCGTCTGCGACAGCGGCACACCCGCCTCCGCCGCGAACCGGCGCAGCAGCCTCGCCTTGCCCGCACGGTCGACGATCTCGCCGGTGACCTTGCCCGTCAGCCTGCCGTCGACGATCTCCAGGGTGTTGGCGTGGGCGAAGTCCAGCCCGAGCCGCTCCTTCAGATCGTCCGTGACCTGGGTGAATCCACCCGACACCACGCCCACTTGGTAGCCGAGCCGCTTCAGCGTACGGATCAGGGTGCGGGCGCCCGGTGTCAGCCGCACCTCGCTGCGCACCTTGTCCACGACCGAGGCGTCCAGCCCCTCCAGCAGCGCCACGCGCGCGTGCAGGGACTGCTCGAAGTCCAGCTCCCCGCGCATCGCGGCCGCCGTCACCTCGGCGACCTTGTCCTCGCAGCCGGCGTGCGCGGCGAACAGCTCGATGACCTCGTCCTGGATGAGCGTCGAGTCGACGTCCATGACGACCAGGCGCTGCGCCCGCCGGTACAGACCGGCGGCGACGACCGCCACGTCGATACCGAGCCGCGCGGCATCGGTCACCAGGGCGGTGCGCAGCGGCTCGGTCTCCACGCCGGAGACGGCGAACTCGACGGCGGTCACGGGGTACTTGGCGAGCCGGAAGATACGGTCGATGTTCCCGCCGGTCTTCGTGATCCGCGCGGCGATCGCGGCCGTCGCCTCGGCGGTGAGCGGATGCCCGAGGACGGTGACCAGGGAGCGGCCCAGACCGCGCGGCCGGTTGTCGCCGAGGCCGGAGATGATCTCCGCCTGCATCTTCATCGACTCGGCCCAGCTGTGGACGGTCGCCCGCAGATCTCCCTCGACGCCCGGGGGCGGCTCGGTCACGAGCGCGCACAGCACCATCCGGCCACGGGTGACGACCTGCTCGATGTCGACGACGTCGACGGAGTAGGCGGCCAGGGTGTCGAAGAGGCCGGCGGTGATGCCCGGCCTGTCCTTGCCGAAGATCTTCACAAGGAGGGTGGGGACGTCGGCAGGGACGTCGGAAGACGAGGTCTGCGAAGCGCTCATGGTGGTTCCACCGTATCCGGCGCGCGGCACCTGTCACCCCCGAGGTCCGTCTGGCGGACAACGAACACTGCATGGCGCGTGGATGACGTGAATTCTACGTACCGGTTCGGTGCCCAGCGCCTTCACCGGTCACCTCCCGCCCCGCGGTTTCCGCGGCGGGGGCGGGGGCGGGGGAGGCGGCGGGCCGTCGTCCGGACGCGCGGGCGGCCCGTTGCCGTTGCGCGGCCCGGGCGACTGCCGCGGGCCACGCGGTGGCGGCCCTACCGGCCGTACGACGGTGGGCGCGCTGTAGACGTCGCCCGGGGCCGGGGGCTCGTCGTCCCGGCCGGCGTCGCACCCGGGCCCGGGCTCGGCGCCGGAGGGGCGCTCCGCCCCTGGAGGCCGTGCGTCCCGCGGCTCGCGCAGCTCCTCCGGCACCCGGAGGTAGGGGTTGGTGCCCGGATCGGGCGGCCGGTACGGCATACCGGGCGCGTACGGCCCGGCCCCCTCACCCTGCGGCACCCACCCGCCTCGCTCCCCGGGCTGCCCGGCCCCGGCGGCGTATCCGGGTGGCACCGCGCCGCCGGTCCCCGGCCACCCCTGCCCGGCCCCATCGCCTCGCCCCGCCGCTCCGGAGGCACCCCAGGCCCGCACCTGCCCGGCTTCTCCGGCCCGAGCCTCGCGCCCGGCCCACACCGTGCCCGGCGACCCCGCTGCCCCACCGGCTCCGGCCGGCCCCTCACCCCGAGCCGACGCCGTAGCCCTGCGCCCCGCAGCACCGCACCCCCACGCGAGCAGCGCCCCGGCCGCTCCCGCCCCCGCGCCCCACACTCCGCCCAGCAGCAGGGCCGCGCCGAGGTCGCCGTGCAGTTGGATGCCCGCACCGAAGGCGTCGAAGCCGAGCACGGACAGGGACGCGGTCACGGACACGTCCGTGAGCCAGGCCAGCAAAGGCAGGGCGAGGGCGGTCGCGACACCCACCCCCAGCGCACACCGCCCGGCGAAACGAAGGGTGCCGTCCGCCGCCCCGACCGGCGTCCGTACCGCTGCCAGCACGCCCGCCAGCAGCATCATCAGCGCCGCCGCCACCCCCAGCAGCCACACCCGACCGTCCAGTTCGGCCAGCCGGCCCAGCGTCACCGGCCGGTCGGCCCCGGCGCCGAGCAGCTCGTCCAGGGGGCCGGGCAGGAACCGGGTCAGTTCACCCGTCGCGCGACCGTCCCACGGCACGAACAGACCGAGCGGCACCCCCAGCCACACCCCGTTCGGCGCCCCGAGCAGCGCCGCACCCACGATGCGCCGGGGATGGCCGTCGCCGACCGCCGCGTACGCCGCCGCGGCGCATCCCGCCGCCACCGCCACCAGCAGCACGGTCACCAGCGCGGACACGGCCGGCCGCACGGCCCGGTGCACGGTCTCCCAGCCCCGCGGCAACGGCGTACGGCGCGAGGCCAGCAGGGCGACGAGGAGGACCCCGGCCGACCAGCCCGACCCACCGAGCAGGGTCGGGGCGGTGTCGACCGTGAAGCCGACGGCGGCCTGCGCGTCGACCAGGTCGCCGAGCCGGTCCGGCAGCAGCCCCCCGATGTCCCCGAGCCCCGGGATCTGCACGCTGCCGCTCCCGCCGGTGACGTCGTCCAGCCCCAGCGACCCCCCGTCGATCGTGATGACGTCGTGCCCCGCCCACGCCAGCCCGCCCAGCATCGCCACGAACAGCACCACCACCGACCCCGCCCGCGCGAGCAGTTCGGACGGTGCGATCACAACTCCCGCCCCGCGCAGGGACCGCAGGAAGAACCAGGCCAGCAGCACCGCCCCGACCAGGCTCACCCCCAGTGGCGTGATCTCGATGGCCGTGTCCGCCTCGGCGCCCGACAGGCCGAACACCGACACATCCCCGGACGGCGTGACCGAACCACCCGCCCCGAGGGCCACCACTGCCGCGGTCATCGGTCCCAACGACCCCGCGGTGTCCGCCTGAAGCAGCCGCAACCCCAGCGCCGCCGTCCCCGCCATTCCGATCAACGCCCAGCTCACGGCGGCCACGGCGGACACCAGCACGTCCCCCCACGGCACGCGCCCGTGACCCTTCGCCGTCCCGGCCCCTGCGGCAGCACTCATGGCAGACCCCCCGATCCGCTGCACGACGGGAACACCACGCATGTCCCCCTCGCGTCGAAATACCACTCTCCGGCCCGGTTTCAACCCCGTCAACGGAATCCGCCGATGCGTCCGAACGCGGTCTTCACAAGGCCCGACTTTCGGTCAGGGGGCCGCTACTGAAATAGTTCCCCCCGATGTTCGACATCCCTAGACTCCCCATGTCGGGGGTAACTCGGGGGACAACTCAGTGGGGCATGGAGTGCCGGAACTCGTACTGGAATCAAACGGACGTACCTGGACGCTCGATCCGTCCAGGGCATACACCCTCGGACGTGATCCGCAGGGGGACGTCGTCTTCGACGACGCCAGGGTCTCCTGGCGTCACGCCACGGTCAGCTTCAACGGCCGCAGTTGGGTCATCGAGGACCACGGCAGCACCAACGGCACATTCGTGCAGGGCCAGCGCATCCATCAGATGGAGCTCGGCGCCGGCTCGGCCGTCAATCTGGGCAACGCGACCGACGGCCCGCGCCTGAACCTGTCCGGCGCCGCGGCCTCCGTCGCCACGCCGCAGGCCCAGCCCCAGCAGCAGCCGTACGCGGCGCAGGGCGCGAACCCCGGCTGGGGTCAGCAGGTTCCGGCCCAGCAGCCGCCGCAGCAGCAGGCCCCCCAGGCCGGCTGGCAGCAGCCGCAGCAGGCCGCGCACATTCCGCAGCAGCAGGGTTCCGGCGGTGCCGCGGGGGCTCCGCCGGTCCACGGCGACCGCAGCCCGACCACGTTCCACCAGTTCTCCCTCGGCCGCGTGATGCGCATCGGCCGTGCCCTGGAGAACGAGCTGGTCGTCTCCGACCTGCAGGTCTCCCGGCACCACGCCGAGTTCCACGCGACGCCCGACGGGCGCATGGAGATCCGCGACCTCGGCTCCCACAACGGCACGTACGTCAACGGCCAGCCGATCGCCAAGGGCGGCTCGCAACTGCTCGGACCGGCCGATGTCGTCGGCGTGGGCCACTCGACGTTCCGCATCGTCGGCGACCGGCTCGAGGAGTTCGTCGACACCGGTGAGGTGTCCTTCTCCGCACGTCACCTGACCGTCACGGTCGACGGCGGCAAGCAGATCCTCAAGGACGTCTCCTTCGGCGTCCCGGAGAAGTCGCTGATCGCGGTCATCGGCCCCTCCGGCTCCGGCAAGTCGACCCTGCTCAAGGCGCTCACCGGCTACCGCCCCGCCAACCAGGGCGAGGTGCTGTACGACAACCGGAACCTCTACAAGCAGTTCGCCGAGCTGCGCCAGCGCATCGGTCTGGTCCCGCAGGACGACATCCTGCACAAGGAACTGACCGTCAAGAAGGCCCTCAAGTACGCGGCCAAGCTGCGCTTCCCGGCGGACACCACCGGTGCCGAGCGCGAGGCCCGCATCGACGAGGTGCTGCGCGAGCTCAAGCTCGACATCCACAAGGACAAGAAGGTCACGTCCCTGTCCGGCGGCCAGCGCAAGCGTGTCTCGGTCGCCCTGGAACTGCTCACCAAGCCGTCGCTGATCTTCCTGGACGAGCCGACCTCCGGCCTCGACCCGGGCATGGACCGCGACGTCATGCAGCTGCTGCGCGGCCTGGCCGACGACGGCCGCACGGTCCTGGTCGTCACCCACTCGGTGGCCGAGCTGGCGATCTGCGACAAGCTGCTGGTGATGGCGCCGGGCGGCTCGGTCGCCTACTTCGGCCCGCCCGACGAGGCGCTGAACTTCTTCGGCTACGACACCTGGGCCGATGTCTTCTCCGCCTTCGAGAACTACCGCGACTACGACTGGGCGGGCCGCTGGAAGGGCTCGCAGCACTACCAGATGTACGCCGCGGACATCGACGCCGTCGCTCCGCAGTCCGTACAGGTTCCGCCGATGCAGGCAATGAAGCCGCCGAAGCCGCAGGGCTGGATGTCGCAGTTCGTCACGCTTGTCCGGCGTTACGTCTCGGTGATCGCCTCCGACAAGGGCTTCCTCGCCCTGATGGTGATCCTGCCGGCCGTGCTCGGCGCGGTCAGTCTGCTCATCGACGCCGACCGGGGCCTGCTGCCGAACCCGGCCAACCCGCAGACCGGCCGGATCATCCCGAACGGCACGGCGACCACCGTCCTGCTGATCCTCGCGGTCGGCGCCTGCTTCGCCGGTGCGGCGAACTCGGTCCGAGAGCTGATCAAGGAACGGGTCATCTACGAGCGGGAGCGCGCGACCGGCCTCTCGCGCTCGGCGTACCTGATGTCCAAGGTGTTCGTGCTCGGCATGATCACCGTGCTCCAGGGCCTGCTGGTCGGCGTGATCGGCTTCTCCAGCCGGGAGATCCCCGAGGAGGGCCTGGTCTTCGGCAACGCCACGCTGCTGGAGCTCTCCGTGCCGATCATGGCGCTGGGCTTCACCGCGATGATGTTCGGCCTGATCATCTCCTCGCTGGTGAAGACCGCGGAGAAGACCATGCCGCTGCTGGTGATGTTCGCCATCATCCAGGTCGTCTTCACCGGCTGCCTGTTCGCTCTGCACGGCTCGATCGGCGTCAACCAGTTCTCGTTCCTGATGCCGTCGCGCTGGGCGGTCGCCGCCTCCGGTGCCACGCTGGACTTCAACAAGATCAGCCCGCCCGAGACGGCCGGAGACAACGACCCGCTGTGGGAGCACACGGTCGGGGCCTGGGCCATGGACATGGGCGCCCTCCTCGTCCTCGGCGTGATCTGCGGCTTCTTCGTGGCCCGCTTCCTGCGTCGCCACGAGCCGGAGGTCATGCGCAAGTAGTCCCCGCTCCACGACGCCCGAAGGGCGGCACCCCGTCAGGTGGGTGCCGCCCTTCGGCGTTCCGTACAGCGAGCAGAGGTCCGCGCCGACCTCAGTACGCGCTGTCGACGTTGTCCATCGAGCCGTACTTGTCGGCCGCGTAGTTGCAGGCGGCGGTGATGTTGGCGACCGGGTCGTAGATGTTCCAGGACGTGCCGGGGACGTGCCAGGTCTTGAAGGTCGGCGGGATGACCTGGAGCAGACCCTTCGACGGGATGCCGTTGATGGCGTTGATGTCCCAGTTGTTGATCGCCTTCGGGTTACCCGAGGACTCCCGGATGATGTTGCGGTGGATGCCGTCGTAGGACGCCGGGATGTCGTGCTTCTTCAGGATGGCGAGCGACTCGCGGATCCAGCCGTCGAGGTTGTTCGGGTAGGTCTTGACGGCGGCCTTCTTGGCCTCGGCGCGCTTGGCGGCGCGGCTCGCGGCCTCCTTGGCCTGGCGCGCGGCCTCGGCCTTCTTCTTCGCCGCCGCGGCGGCGGCCTTCTTCTTGGCGGCGGTCGCGGCGGCGGCCTTCTTCTGCGCCGCGATCTGCTCGGCCTTCAGGGTGGCGCCGGCCATCTGGTCCGTGACGCTCGCCTTGACGTCCTTGATCTGCTGGTTGCTGTACGCCACCGCAGCCGGCTGAGCGGCCTCGGTCGTGGTCTTGGTCGAGGCACCGCTCGGCACCGCGGAGAACCCGATGGCGGCGGCGCCGAGGGTGGCGACACCCGCCATGGCGATCTTGTGGTGACGGGTCAGGCTACGACTCTGAACACGGCTGAAGATGTTCTTGGGCATGCTGCGTGGACCTCTTCGAATAGCGCGGGAGTCGCTCGGCGTCCGGCGTTGGACTCGGTGTGTTTCCGACACGAACGCCGCGGAGGTGAACCCACGGCGCTGAGCGACGTCAGCAATTCTTAGCGGCCGCAAAATGGCGTGGCAAAGGTGTGACGTACGAAAGGAGATAGTGGATCAGGGAGGGTCAAATCGGGGCAGACTGGGCCGTCTGCGCCGCTCAAAAGGTGGGGCTTTGTCTCCTACGCACTTTCGTACGTGACGTGGGTCCTATGCGAGGGCTCACATCGCCCTGAGATCAGTCTTACGACGCGTTGCACAAGCGATGCTCTGTGTGAGGCCTTTTCAGGGCAGCACGAGGTGCACGTCCCCGAACTCGTGCCACAGGTAGCGGCCTTGCAGCGCGGCCTCGTATCCCCGCTCGACCGCCACCCGCCCCGCGACCGCCTCCAGCATCAGCAGATGCGAGGCCTCCGGCTCGTGCAGCCCGGTCAGCAACCCGTCCACCACCCGCACCCCGCGCTCCGGCGTGACGACCAGATCCGTCCACCCCGCAACGGCGCGCACGGCGCCGTCCGCGCCCGCCGCCGACTCAACCGCCCGCACCGCGGTCGTCCCCACCGCCACGACCCGGCCCCCACCGGCGCGCGCGGCGTTGATCAGCCGCGCGGACGGCTCCGGCACCGCGAACCGCTCCGGGTACGGCGGCTCGTGCGCCTCCGCCGAGGCCACCCCCGTATGCAGCGTGACCGGCGCGAACTGCACCCCCCGGCTCACCAGCTCCGTCACCGTCCGTGCCGTGAAGGGCCGCGCCGCGCTCGGCATCTCCGCACTGCCCGTCCCGTCCGCCGACGGCAGCGCGAACACCGTCTGGTGGACGGACAGTGGCTGGTCGCGCTCCGTGTAGGCGTAGCGAACGGGCCGCCCGTACTCCCGCAGCAGCCCCGGCACCCCGGCCCCCGACACCCGCGCCCACCACAGCCGCTCGCTCCGCCCGCTCAGCGGCTCCTCCAGAACCAGCCGCACACCCCCCGGCAGGCACACCTCCCTGCCCGCGGGCCCGCCCGCACGCGCACGCGTGGTGCCCCGCCCGTCGGGCTCCCGCAGCTCCACCGCCCAGCGGCCGTCGTCCCCACGCGTCGAGAAATGCACCACCACGCGCGCGTGCCCGGTCCAGCCGTCCACGGCCGCCGCCAGCGTCGCCGAGGTGTTGACCACGAGCAGGTCCCCGGCCCGCAGCAGCCCCGGCAGCTCAGGGAACGTGTGATGCGCCACCTCGGCGCCCCGCGACACCAGCATCCGTACGGCGTCCCGCTCCAGCCCCGGGCCCCGCTGCTCGACCGGCACCCGCGCCGACAGCTCCTCCGGCACCCGCACCCGCAGTGTCATCGGGCCTCGTCCAGCAGCGCCGGAGCCGCGTACCGCCCGCTCGCCGGACGCTGGTCCAGCAGCCGCAGGAACGCCGGCACCACCGTCGCCGGCTCGGGCCGCGCCTCCCGGTCGTCCGGTACGGCCGCCGCGTACAGGTCCGTGGCCATGTCCCCGGGATCCACCGCCCAGACCCGCAGCCCCGGCTCCTCCACGGCGAGCACGGCCATCAGATGGTCCAGGGCCGCCTTGGACGCCCCGTACCCGCCCCAGGTCTCGTACGCCTCGGCGGCCGCGTCCGAGCTGACCGCGACGACAGCGCCCGCGCGCGCGGCCCGCAGCAACGGCAGCGCCTCCCGGACCAGGCCGAGCCCCGCGACCAGGTTCACCTCCAGCGCCCGGCGCAGCCCGTCCACGGGCAGCTCCGCCAGCCTGACCAGCGGCTCGGCACCCAGCGCGCTCGCGTTGTGCACCAGCAGGTCGACCCCGCCCAGCCGCCGGGCCGCCGCCACCAGCTCCGAACGGTGAACGGCGTCCGTGACGTCCCCGGGCAGGGTTGTCACCCGTGTCCCGTGCGCGGACAGGGCTTCGGCCGTGTCCGCCAGCGTCCCGGCCCCCCTGGCGTCGAGCACCAGGTCCCAGCCCCGCCCGGCCAGAGCCTCGGAAAGGGCACGGCCCAGGCCCTTCGAGGCCCCGGTGATGATCGCAACCGGCATGGTCAGCTCCCTCGTCGTGATCGCTTGCCCTCAACCTAGGAACGGGCCCGCCCGGACCGCTTCGGACGCCGGCCGCACTCCACCGGGTCCCTTCGCCCTACGTCGCGGGCCCGGCGCCCCGGGACCCGGGCCCCTGGGTCCGGCCTCTCGGCCGCGCGACCTGGGCCCACCGACCGGGTGGTGGGCCTCGGGGTCCGGCCTCTCGGCCGCGCGACCTAGGCCCACCGACCGGGTGGTGGGCCTCGGGGTCCGGCCTCTCGGCCGCGCGACCTGGGCCCACCGACCGGGCGCCCCGCCGCCGGCGGTCCGATCCGCGCTGTCACAGCCCGCCGGTACCGTGAGGTCATGAGTCACGGCCCCCGGTCCGGCCTCGCCGCGGTCAGTTCCGCGTTGCTGGCCATGAGCAGGCACCTCGAGGTGCGCGACGTCCTCAAGACGATCGTCGCCTCGGCCCGCGAGCTGCTCGACGCGCAGTACGCCGCACTGGGCGTCCCGGACGACCACGGCGGCTTCGCCCAGTTCGTGGTCGACGGCGTCAGCGAGGAGCAGTGGAAGGCCATCGGCCCCCTCCCGCGCCAGCACGGCATCCTCGCCGCGATGCTGCACGAGGCCAGGTCCGAGCGCCTCGCCGACGTCCGCCAGGACCCCCGCTTCGAGGGCTGGCCGAAGGCCCACCCCGACCTGGTCGACTTCCTGGGCCTGCCGATCCGGGACGGCGACGAGGTCATCGGAGCACTGTTCCTGGCCAACAAGAACTGCGAGCGGCCCGAAGGCGGCTGCGGCTTCACCGAGGACGACGAGGAACTGCTCGGCATCCTCGCCCAGCACGCCGCGATCGCCCTCACCAACGCCCGCCTCTACGAACGCAGCCGTGAACTCACCATCGCCGAGGAGCGCTCCCGCCTCGCCCACGAACTGCACGACGCGGTCAGCCAGAAGCTGTTCTCCCTGCGCCTGACCGCCCAGGCCGCGGCCCGGCTGGTGGACCGCGACCCCTCCCGCGCCAAGGGCGAACTCCAGCAGGTGGCCGTCCTGGCCGCCGAGGCGGCCGACGAACTGCGCGCGGCCGTCGTGGAGTTGCGCCCCGCCGCCCTCGACGAGGACGGCCTCGTCGCCACCCTCCGCACGCAGATCCAGGTCCTCGACCGGGCCCACAGCGCCCGTGTCACCTTCGCCGGCCACGGAGTGAAGGCCCTGCCCGCCTCCCAGGAGGAAGCCCTCCTGCGCGTGGCCCAGGAAGCCCTGCACAACGCCCTTCGCCACTCCGGCGCCGGCCACGTCGACGTGACCCTGGACCGCCGCGGCGGCGGAGCCGTCCTGCGGATCACGGACGACGGGAGCGGCTTCGACCCGAGCGCGGTCCGCCGCGCGGGACGCCACCTCGGCCTGGTCTCGATGCGGGACCGGGCGAGCGGTGCCGGCGGCACGTTGACCGTGGAATCGGCGCCCGGCAAGGGCACCGTGATCGAGATGGAGGTCCCCGGTGGCTGACGCAATCAGGGTGCTGCTCGTCGACGACCACCAGGTCGTCCGCCGGGGCCTGCGCACCTTCCTCGAAGTGCAGGACGACATCGAGGTCGTCGGAGAGGCGGCGGACGGCGCCGAAGGAGTGGACCGCGCCGAGGAGCTGAAGCCCGACATCATCCTCATGGACGTCAAGATGCCGGGCATGGACGGCGTCGACGCCCTGCGCAGACTCCGAGAGCTGGACAACCCCGCACGTGTGCTGGTCGTCACCAGCTTCACCGAACAGCGCACGGTGGTCCCGGCCCTGCGCGCGGGCGCCGCCGGGTATGTGTACAAGGACGTCGACCCCGACGCCCTCGCCGGAGCCATCCGCTCGGTCCACGCCGGGCACATCCTCCTCCAGCCGGAGGTCGCCGGCGCGCTGCTGGCGCAGGAGGAGACCAACACGGGCACCACACGGGCCGGTTCGCTCACCGAGCGGGAGCGTGAGGTCCTCGGCCTCATAGCGGACGGCCGCTCCAACCGGGAGATCGCCCGCGCGCTGGTGCTGTCCGAGAAGACGGTCAAGACCCACGTGTCGAACATCCTGATGAAGCTCGACCTGTCCGACCGAACGCAGGCCGCTCTGTGGGCCGTTCGCCATGGCGTGACCGGCTGACGCTCACCCCACGGCAACGCGGAAGGTTGCGTTCCGGACCGAGATTCATACTGTCGTGGGAACGTCCCCCGGATGGCGCAACCTCGACGGATCTCCGCCGTTCTCCAGAGCGTGCTGCGGCGCCTGCCGCGGCAATCGCTAGGAGGGCTCAGAAGTGAAGAACCTGAAGAAGGCAGCGGCCGTGACGATGGTGACGGGTGGCCTGCTGGCCGCCGGCGCGGGCATGGCCTCCGCCACCAGCGCGCACGCCGACGGCCAGGCCGTGGGCTCCCCGGGCGTCGGCTCGGGCAACGTCGTCCAGGCCCCGGTGCACGTCCCGGTCAACGTGTCCGGCAACAGCATCAACGTCGTGGGCATCCTGAACCCGGCCTTCGGCAACCTCGCCGTCAACCACTGACGCCCCACCTCCGTCTCCGAGCCGGAGGTGAAACGGCCTCCCGGCCCCCACCGGGAGGCCGTTCGGCATGGCAACGGGCGTGCGCAACCGCCTAGCTGCGGGGATGCGTGCCGCCAAGGGCGATGGGGGTCCCCTCTGCTTGAGCGAAGCCGAGAGCCTGGGGGAGGGTGGGCGCAGCGGCACCCCGCTACACCGGGCTGCGCACCCACCAGCCCCCAGCACCCACGCCGAGCACCACACAGGTAACCGTCACCGCACCCCCCGCTCCCGCTCCTCCACAACGGAGTTGTACGCCGCGACCTGCGCCCGCCGAGCCGTCCGCTCCACCGGCCGCAACGCCTCCCGCCGCGCCGAGATCTCGGACGAACTCACCGCACCCCCGTGCCCACTCTCCGTCGCCACGGCGATCAGCGTCCCCACCCGCTGCGCCAGCTCCAGCACCCGGACCGCCCGCGGCGGATACCCCGGAGCCAGCATCTCCCGACCCTGCTCGGCCCGCGCCCGGTACGCATCGATCGCCGCCTCCGCCACCGGCCCCGACCCGGCTACATCCAGCCGCGTCAACACCTCGGTCGCCTCCCGCAGTGCCTCCGCCAGTTCCCGCTCCGCCTCACTCAGCGACGGCACATCCGCGGGCGGCGCCTCCCGCACGGGCAGCACATGCCACACCACCTCGACCTGCACACCCACCGGTCCGGCCTCGTACACGTCCGGCACCAAGCCGTGGGCCGCCCCGTGACAGACCACGGCCTCCTCGGCCTCCAGCGCCCGCGCGTTGAACTCCGGCGGTCCGCTCAGCCCCAGCGGATGCCCCGGCGCGGGCAACGCCACCCGCAGCCCGCTCACCCCGAGCGTCCGCAACCGCCCGAGCGCGAGTGTCAGCCCGACCTGACCCGACTCACCCGGCAGCCCCTCCACCCGGTGCACCGCGTCCTCGCCGACGATGGCGAGAACCGCGTCGTCCGGTGAGACAAGTCCGGCCAAAAGGGCATTTCCCCAAGCTGCGAGACGTCCAGCACGTGGTTCCGAGAGCATGCCTCCACCCTAGGGCTCTTCTGATGGATCTCCGCGGCGTCGCGACGCCCGGTACGCACTCTCACCGCACCGGACAAAAGCCCTAGTAGCTCCGCTACGAGGGCTTCCGCCCGGCACGCCGAGACCACGCACCGAACGCCGCTCCTCCTCCCGCGGAATCCATCAGAAGAACCCTTGCCCCCTCCAAGGACCGGCCCGAGGGAATGCCCCGGTCGACCGGTGGCGTAGATTTCATGGAGGGCTGCGCCCACCGGCGCGGCGGACCGAGCCACAGGCTTACGCGACAGCCGAGACCGGCCACACTGCAAGGGGAGACAACGCGCTCATGAGCGATGTTCTGGAGCTTCAGGACGTATCCGTGGTCCGTGAGGGCCGGGCTCTGGTGGACCAGGTCTCCTGGTCGGTCAAGGAGGGCGAGCGCTGGGTCATCCTCGGCCCGAACGGCGCCGGCAAGACCACCCTCCTCAACCTCGCTTCCACCTACCTCTTCCCCAGCTCGGGCACCACCGCCATCCTCGGCGAGACCCTCGGCCGGCCCGGCACCGACGTCTTCGAGCTGCGCCCCCGCATCGGCATGGCCGGCATCGCCATGACCGAGAAGCTCCCCAAGCGCCAGACGGTCCTGGAGACGGTCCTGACCGCCGCGTACGGGATGACCGCCACCTGGCACGAGGACTACGAGGAGATCGACGAGCAGCGCGCCCGCGCCTTCCTCGACCGCCTCGGCATGAGCGACTACCTGGAGCGCCGGTTCGGCACGCTCTCCGAGGGCGAGCGCAAGCGCACCCTGATCGCCCGCGCCCTGATGACCGACCCCGAGCTGCTCCTGCTCGACGAGCCCGCCGCCGGACTCGACCTCGGCGGCCGCGAGGACCTGGTCCGCCGCCTCGGCCGCCTCGCCCTCGACCCCATCGCCCCCTCGATGCTCATGGTCACCCACCACGTCGAGGAAATCCCCCCGGGCTTCACCCACGTCCTCATGATCCGCCAGGGCAAGGTCCTCGCCGCCGGACCGCTGGAGCTCGAACTCACCTCCCGCAACCTCTCCCTCTGCTTCGGCCTCCCGCTCGTCGTCGAACAGTCGGGCGAGCGCTGGACCGCCCAGGGCCTCCCGCTGTCCTGACCCGGCCCGCCAACGCGCAATTCCCAGGGTAAGAACGGGATTTCACACCACGGGCGCCCTGTCGTCGACACGGTCCGCGGACCTACCATGACCAGGTGGACATCGACGCTTGGCTGTGGTGGCTGATCGGCGCGGCAGCGCTCGGCATCGCGCTCGTGGTGACCGCCATGCCCGAACTGGGCATGCTGGCGGTGGGCGCCATCGCAGCGGCGGTGGTCACCGGCGTCTTCGGCGGCGGAGCCGTCGCCCAGGTCGCGGTCTTCGCCGTCATCTCGACCGCGGGCATCGCCGTCGTACGGCCCATCGCGAACCGGCACCGCGCCCAGCGACCCCAGTTCGCCACCGGCGTCGACGCGTTGAAGGGCAGACAGGCCGTCGTCCTGGAACGCGTCGACGGCTCCGGCGGCCGGATCAAACTCGCCGGAGAGGTCTGGTCGGCCCGCGCTCTCGACACCGGCCACGCCTACGAAGCAGGCCAGGAAGTGGATGTCGTGGACATCGAAGGAGCCACCGCGATCGTCATGTGACCTCGCAGGACGTAACGGGGGCGGAACTCCTCGCCAGCCACGCGACGGTCTGTCAGACTCGACCAGCAAGATCTTCGACAACCATAAGATCTGCCGAAGACGCCGAAGCGGAGAAGGGACACGGGGAACGACGATGGAACCGGTCATCATCGTCCTGATCATCCTGGTGGTGTTGGTCTTCATCGCCCTGATCAAGACGATCCAAGTCATCCCACAGGCCAGCGCGGCCATCGTCGAGCGCTTCGGGCGCTACACGCGGACACTCAACGCGGGCCTCAACATCGTCGTCCCGTTCATCGACACCATCCGCAACCGCATCGACCTGCGCGAACAGGTCGTGCCCTTCCCGCCCCAGCCGGTGATCACCCAGGACAACCTGGTCGTGAACATCGACACCGTCATCTACTACCAGGTCACCGACGCCCGGGCCGCGACCTACGAAGTCGCCAGCTACATCCAGGCGATCGAGCAGCTCACCGTCACCACGCTCCGCAACATCATCGGCGGCATGGACCTGGAGCGGACCCTCACCTCCCGCGAGGAGATCAACGCGGCCCTGCGCGGAGTCCTCGACGAGGCCACCGGCAAGTGGGGCATCCGCGTCAACCGCGTCGAGCTCAAGGCGATCGAACCGCCCACCTCCATCCAGGACTCGATGGAGAAGCAGATGCGCGCGGACCGCGACAAGCGCGCCGCGATCCTCCAGGCCGAAGGTGTCCGGCAGTCCGAGATCCTGCGCGCCGAAGGCGAGAAGCAGTCCCAGATCCTGCGCGCCGAAGGTGAGGCCAAGGCCGCCGCCCTGCGCGCGGAGGGCGAGGCCCAGGCCGTCCGGACGGTCTTCGAGGCCATCCACGCCGGCGACCCGGACCAGAAGCTCCTGTCCTACCAGTACCTCCAGATGCTCCCCAAGATCGCCGAAGGCGACGCCAACAAGCTCTGGATCGTCCCCAGCGAAATCGGCGACGCCCTCAAGGGCCTCTCCGGCGCCATGGGCAACTTCGGCGGCATCGGCGGCGGCTCCGGCGGCAACGGCGGAGGCGGCGTCCCCGCCCAGGAACGCCGCGAAAAGCCGTCGATCGACTGACAGCACCAACCACGCAACGTTCCCCGCGACCCCCCTTCCTTTCAGGGGCGCGGGGAACTGCGCGAACAACCACACTCAACCCGCGGCCGACGAACCACCAGGGCCCCACGGCGACCGGTCACGCCGCGTCCAGCGCCAGCCAATCCGGCAGCGCCGCAAAGTCATCCTGTGTCAGAGCCAGGAGCATCGCATCAGCCGGCGTCGGCTCGAACGGCTCCCGGAGCAGCGGCATACCCGCCTCGACAGGAGTCCGATTCGCCTTCCGGTGATTGTCCTCCGCACACGATGCCACCGTGTTCAGCCACGTGTCCTGACCCCCCTGCGACCGCGGCACCACGTGGTCGACGGTCGTCGCCCGCCTCCCGCAGTACGCGCACCGGTGCCGGTCCCTGACCAGCACACCCCGCCTCGACCACGGCGCTCGTCTTCGGAACGGCACCCGTACGTACTGGCAGAGCCTGATCACCCGAGGCGCCGGTATGTCGACCGCGGCTCCCCGCATCCGCAGTTCGGGGTGGGCCTGCTCGACGACGGCCTTGTCCTGGAGCACCAGAACGACGGCTCGGTTCAACGTCACCGTCGACAGCGGCTCGAAGCTCGCGTTCAGCACCAGCGTGTCCCGCATAACCAGCCCACCTCCCGTGCACCGGCCCACCCCCTGGCGGGCTGGGATCAACTCTGGCCGGGCACGCCGAGATGGACAACGCAATATCTGCTGCTCTCACGGGGGGTGACCCCCGCGGCCCCCGGCAACAAAAATGCCCGCTCCTGATCAATTCCAAGACCAGGAGCGGGCAAACGTTCCATGAACGCCGGGATTTCGGGCGGCTTGCTCAGCCTTCGGCGGGCACCTCGTACTCACCGATCAGCTGGGCCCGCCCGATCGTGTGGAACCGCAGGTTGAAGCCGACCGCGGCGGGTGACGCGTCCGAGTCCGGTCCGAGCTTCTCCTCATCCACGGCGTACACCGTGAAGACGTAGCGGTGCGGACCGTCCCCCGGAGGCGGCGCGGCCCCGCCGAACTCCTTGCCGCCGTAGTCGTTGCGCGCGTGCACGGCGCCCTCCGGCAGACCCTCGAACCTGCCACTGCCCGCACCCACCGGCAGCTCGGTCACCGACGCCGGGATGTCGAACAGCACCCAGTGCCAGAAACCGCTGCCCGTCGGGGCGTCGGGGTCGTAGCAGGTCACAGCGAAACTCTTGGTCTCGGGCGGGAAACCCTCCCACCGCAGCTGCGGCGAAGTGTTGCCGGCCGCGTGCACCTGAGCGTCCTTGAGCGTCGCGCCTTCCTCGATGTCCTCGCTCGTCACCGTGAACGACGCGACGGGCGGATGGAAGTCGTGGGGGAGCGGCCGCCGCTTGAGCTCGGTCACCTCGGTACCTCCTGATCGTTTTGTGCAGTCGCCCCCGAGCCTAGAACCAGTTGCGCTTGCTGCCGACCTCCGACAGCCACTGGTTCAGGTACGCGGTCCAGTCCGTCCCCTGGTAGTCGTTCAGACCCACCTGGAAGGAGCGGAAGGTGTCGCTGCCCTCGCTGAAGAGCCCCGGCTTCTTGTCCATCTCCAGCACCACGTCCATGGCGTTCTGGTCGGCGACGAAGCTCAGCTCGACCTGGTTCAGCCCGCGGTACTGCTGCGGCGGGTAGAACTCGATCTCCTGGTAGAACGGCAGCCGCTGCCGCGTACCCCGGATCACACCGCGCTCCATGTCCGCGTTCTTGAACCGGAAGCCCAGCTGGATGAACGCGTCGAGGATCGCCTTCTGCGCCGGCAGCGGGTGCACGTTCACGGGGTCCAGGTCACCGGAGTCCACCGCACGCGCGATCTCCAGCTCGGTCGACACCCCGATGTTCATGCCGCGCAGAGCCTGACCGTCGATCATCGTGATCGGCGTCTCCCACGGGATCTCGAGACCGAACTGCACCGCGTGCACCGCGCCCGCCTGAAGCTCGAACGCGCCACCCAGCCGCGACTTCGTGAACTCGATGTCCTGCTTGTACTCCTGGTCGCCGCTCTCCACCTCGACCTTGGCCTGCAGCCCGACCGAGAGCCCCTCGATCTGCTGGTTGACGGAGCCGCCCTGGATACGCACCTCACCCTGGACGACACCGCCCGGGACGACGTTGACCTCGTGCAGCACCGTCTCGACCGAAGCCCCGCCGGCCCCCAGGCTCGCGAGCAGCTTCTTGAACGCCATGTCTCTCCCTCTCGCCCACAACGGGTGGATCCTTGATCCATACAAACGCGATCCGGCCGTGGCCGGTTCCATGCCTCACCCTGGCAAGGCCGGTGCCCGGCGGCCACCCCGCGGCACCACCCATCTCCAGTACCCTCGGACGCCATGATCGCGACCCCTGACCGTACGCCCCTGTCCAGGGAGTTCTTCGACCGGCCCGTCCTCGATGTCGCCCCCGACCTCCTCGGCCGCATCCTGGTACGCAGCACCCCGGACGGTCCGATCGCGCTCCGCCTCACCGAGGTCGAGGCCTACGACGGCGCCGACGATCCCGGCTCCCACGCCTATCGCGGCCGCACGGCCCGCAACGACGTGATGTTCGGCCCGGCCGGACACGTGTACGTCTACTTCACCTATGGCATGTGGTTCTGCATGAACCTGGTCTGCGGCCCCGAGGGGAAGGCGAGTGCGGTCCTGCTCCGCGCAGGCGAGGTCGTCGAGGGCGCCGAACTGGCCCGCACCCGTCGACTCTCGGCCCGTAACGACAAGGAACTGGCCAAAGGACCGGCCCGTCTGGCCACCGCCCTGAACGTGGACCGCTCCCTGGACGGCACGGACGCGTGCACTTCCGAAGACACTCCGCTCCGCATGCTGACCGGCACGCCCGTGCCCTCCGACCAGGTGCTCAACGGACCCCGGACCGGCGTCGGCGGCGAGGGTGCCGTGCACCCCTGGCGTTTCTGGGTCGCCGACGACCCGACCGTGAGCCCGTATCGAGCCCATGTCCCGAGGCGCCGCCGAAGTTGACGCGCCCTGCCGAGGTGCGTAATGTAGCCCGAGCCGTTGAACCGGGTATGGCGATCGCCAGCAGCCGGAAGCGGCCAAACCAACTACCTAGTGACTCCCCTCAGCAGGGGCGAATTCGACGTGCCCGCATGCCTGAATTCGGCGCCGACAGACTCGATTATGAGTTGCAAGGGGAATCCGCTAACGTAGTGAATGTCGAAAGGCCGACGAGCGAAAGCCCGGGCCGAACGGCAAATCCCACCGACAGGGAATCGGATCGGAAAAGGATCTGGTAAAGTCGGAACCGCCGGAAAGGGAAACGCGGAAGCGGGAACCTGGAAAGCACCGAGGAAATCGGGTCGGAAAGATCTGATAGAGTCGGAAACGCAAGACCGAAGGGAAGCGCCCGGAGGAAAGCCCGAGAGGGTGAGTACAAAGGAAGCGACCGTTCCTTGAGAACTCAACAGCGTGCCAAAAGTCAACGCCAG
>NZ_JBHJPX010000004.1:442454-507504 GCF_042262425.1 Streptomyces sp. NPDC056373 | reverse complement strand
TGCACAACCTTGCTCTCGCCGGATAGGCAAGCGGGCCGCACGGCGGCCCACCATGCCTGCGGCGACTTCAAGATCTTTGCGGGACAGCCCTTAGGAGCCGCCTCCCCATGCAGCTTGGGAAGGCGGCCGTCCGCATCTGTTGGGCGCACCGTGTCAGAAGGCTTCCGCGAAGTCGTCTTCCTTGAGTATCAGCCGGTCTCGTACGTCCTTGGGGATCATCAGTTTCATGTGGATGCGCGGGGCTCGTACGCCCTTCACCTTCGTCCGCTTGATCACGCACTTCACGCCGACCCGGAGTAGGTCGGCGGCCATGGCCTCCATGCCGCCTTCCTCCCAGTGGGTACGGAACGACTTGCCGTTGTGCACGGCCACCCACCGGTCCTTGGTCGACTCGGGGTCGATGGTCTCCAGCTGCTTGATGAGGTCGTCCAGTGTCTTTTCTGCCTGCTCCTTGGTGAAGCGCGTCTTCGTGAAGCGGCCTCCGGGCTCTAGTCCGGTCATGTAGTAGCTGATGGACTGTTCCAGGCGTTGTTGTTCCTTGCGGGCCTCGGCGCCCTGCCGGTATTCGCGTGTCATGACGGGTTCGTCTCCGAGAACCCTCAGAACGTCGTTGACGAGCTTGCTGTAGATCTCGTCAGGGTTCGGAGCGCCGTGGCCTCCGGCCTTGCACTTGCCGCACCGCAGGTACGAGTAGGTCCAACTCTTGACGCGGTTCTGCTGAACAGTCATGTTCGAGCCGCAGTCATGGCAGATCAGGACGCCGAGGAACTTGGTTGCCCCCTCCGGGCGCCGGGTGGGCTGGTTCCTTCCCCGACGGTCGAGGGCCTCCTGAAGGCTGTTGAACTCGTCCTCGGTGAAGATCGGGTCTGCCACGCGGATGGGCTTCGCGTCGCTCCCCAAGACGATCTTCGAGCGGCGTACGCCCCCGTTCTTGTCCTCTTCTACGCGGTAGCCCATGAGCGCCGGGTTCCTGAGTCGGCGGAGCTGCGTCGACGCTGTCAGGCCTGATCCGCAGAGGCCCGCGCGCACCAGGACCTTGACCATGCGCCGGGCGGAAGCAGGCTTGTCCCGCAAGGCGGCCGTACGGCACCAGTGCAGCGCCCGGCGCGCGTCCTCGTCGATGACGAGTACGACCTTGCCGTTCTCGTCCTCCGCCGTTTCGTACCCGTACGCCGGCTTGCCCACGAGCCAGTCGCTCTGTGTCTTGGTGTAGTCCCAGAGGCTCGCTACACGCGTGCTGGTGTTGGCGGCCTCGATCTCGGCGATGCCGCCGACGATCGTGACCATGATCTTCCCGGCCGTCGTGGTCAGATCGATCGAGTCGTTCTTGGAGACGAGGTTCTTCCCGTACTTCAAGCACCAGTCGATCATGGTGCTGAGGTCCGAGAGGCGACGTACGAAGCGGTCCAGCTTCCAGAAAAGGATCTCGTCGAACTCAGGGGCCCGATTGTTCAGCCAGTCCCCTAGCTCCTTGCGCTTCCACGGCGGAACCTTCGTCGCAGAGACGTTGAGATCGCTCGCGACTCCGACCACTCGGCAGCCACGCTCCCTGGCGAGCAGGCGTAGATCGAGTTCCTGCCGGACGGGCGATGTCGTGTCGTCGGTGAGGACCGACAGACGCACGGACAAGAGTGCCCGCGGTGCGTCGTCCGGCAGGAGGGCTTCCGTCTTCTTCAGCTCCCGTAAGAGGGCTAAGTCGGCCTCGGACCATTCGGCATCAACTGAGTACAGCCCGCGGTCAGTTGCGGCGCGGGTCCTCGTTCGCTTCCCCATGACCTGCACGGTAGCGGTTTTGGGTCCGTTGGTGAATGGCCGCAGATGGACACGAGCATCCAGATCGGCCCGACGGGCAAGAAGCTGCTGCCTCTCACGGTCAAGAACGCTGCGCCGGCGCCGAGCGGGCACTCACACTGAGATCCACTCCGAGGTGGAGTGGGTCCTGAGGCTCTCGCAGCCTCGCTGAAGCGTTTCTGGCGACTACCGAGCCCCCTTCGACCCGGAGGGGGCTCAGTGGTGTCGCGCTCGATGACGTAAGTGCACGGTGAGGCCGCATCGGGAAGAACGGGTGCGCGGTGACCTGCCGGCAGGCGAAGGGACTTGCGTCTCCAGTAGGGGGAGACACAAAGGTGGGGGCATGGACGGCGACACGCTCTACTCGATCGGCGAACTCGCTCGACGGACCGGTCTCACGGTCAAGACCATCCGGTTCTACTCCGATCGCGGAATCGTGGCGCCGACGGACCGCACCCCGGCCGGCCACCGCCTCTACGACATCGACGCCGTCGCACGCCTGGACCTCGTGCGGACCCTGCGTGAGCTGGGACTGGACCTTCCCACGATCCACAAGGTCGTGGACCGCGAGCTCTCGCTTCCCGAGGTCGCCGCGGCGCACGCCGAAGCACTGGCGGTGCAGATCCGCGTCCTGTGCCTGCGGCGCGCGGTGCTGACGGCGGTGGCCGAGCGCGGGTCCACACCTGAGGAGACGGAACTCATGCACCGGCTGGCCCAGCTTTCCGAGGACGAACGCAGACGTCTGATCGGCGATTTCCTCGACGCCGCCTTCGGCGGTCTTGGCGCCACCCCCGCATTCGCGGGGGCCATGCGCTCGATGACCCCCGAGTTGCCCGACAACCCGGAGGCAGAGCAGGTCCAGGCGTGGGTGGAGCTGGCCGAAATATCCCTGGACCCGGGTTTCCGCACCGCCGTGCGGCGGATGGTCGAGGACCAGGCAGCCGAGCAGACCCGAAGCGACATGACGGGCCCGCGCCGCGACATCACCGCAGCCGTCCGTGACCAGGCCGGCCCGGCCCTGACCGCCGGCATCGACCCGGCCTCACCCCAGGCCGATCCGATCGTCGCGGCGTTCACGGCGTACTACGCGCACCTCCTCGGCCGCCCAGACGACGTCGAGCTTCGCCGCCGTCTGGCGACTCGGCTGGAGAGCGTGAACGACCCCCGCAGGGAGCGATACCTCCAGCTGCTCGCAGTGGTCAACGGCTGGCCGGCCCCGGAGAGCCTGGCTCCCGTGTTCGACTGGTCCGTCCAGGCTCTGCGCGTCCGGACACAGCATTGAGGGGGCCGCAAGGCGGCATGGGCGGGGCGGGCACGCGTGCTGAGCCGGCCGTCCGGTCCTGCTGTCGGTCCGTGGTTCGGGCCGGCAGCAGGTGCAGCGGCGTCAGCGCAGGAGTTCGCAGATCCTGAACAGCAGCATCGTGACGGCGATGAACGCGCCCCCCGCACAGGTCACCGCGCCGAAGATCGTCGCGTGCAGCAGAACGGCCAGCACGCCCGCCGCGAGGCCCGTGAGAAGGCCGAGCAGTAAGGCGATGATGATGAGCAGGGCTCGCTGCGACAGCCCCCCGGCAGGAGGCGGCGGCAACTGAGTCATGAGGTGCCTCCCCCCGAGCTCGCTATACGACCGGTGGGGAATGCCCGGCCGTGGCTCTGGCGGGTGACACGACTCGCGTTACTATCTGCCATGAGGCTTCCTGGTTCATTCGAGTGGACGAGGGCGCTTCGCGGTGGGGGAGTACTCGGACGATGCTTGCCGGCTGACCGAGCGCTCCCCTTCTCGCTGTGAAAACTCTCCGCATGCTTGGCCGAAAAGAAGCTTGCCGTTCTGCGGAGCACCATGTGCCAGGTCAGATTTCCATGACCGTCCCCTTCTTCGATGTCGAGATCATCGGTTTTCGGCGGCCTTGGCAGTCATGACTCCTGCCGTCATACTGACGGCCTGGGGCCTGACTGTGCCGTCGGTACTGCAGTGCGGGATTGGGGGAGTCGTGACCTTTCCGGATCCGACATCGGAGTGGCGGAAGAGTTCCGCCAGTGGGCCGGAAAACTGCGTCGAAGTCCTACTGGGCCAGCCTGTCATGGTCAGGGATTCGAAAGTGTCCGAGGGGCCCCGGCTTTCGGTCGGTTCCACGGCATGGGCCTCCTTTCTGGGTTCCCTGTCCCGGCGCTATGCGGCGAGCTGAGGGAGATTTGCGCTCCACTCGGAGATGGGCTGGGCGTAACTGTTCTCGATCTCCCAGAAGGCTTCGAGATAGTTTTCGACGCTCCGTTGCACACCCACGATCGCCTTGTTGTTGAGGATGACGCTTCCGTCGGGGTTCTCGAGGTACACCACCCGTTCCTGCTCGGCTTTGGCGAACTCGAAGATGACATACGGTGAACGCAGCAGGGGATAAAGCCCGCTGCTGAAAGGCACCACCCCGATGCTCACGTGTTCCAGCGCGCTGACTTGTCGCAGGTGCCGGATCTGGGCCTCCATCAACTCGCTGCTGCCCACCACGCGTCGGAGCGCGGCCTCGTCGATCAGGAATCGCAGCTCGGTGCTCGACGATTCGCTCAGCATGCGTTCCTGGCGCTTCAGGCGGAGGTCGAGCAGCTCCTCCTTCTCCGGGACCACGGACTGCTGAAGGGCGACGCGCGCGTACTCCTCGGTCTGCAGCAGACCGGGAACGAAGAGTGCCTCGAAGTTGCGGATCACGGACGCCGACGCCTCGTAACCGAGGTAGGACTGAAATCCCTCGGACAGCAGGGACCGGTACTCGTACCACCAGGGCTGCCGGCGGGCTTCCTCCCCGGCGCGAAGCAGTTTCGCCCTGTCGTCCGGGTCCAGATCATAAAAGTTGATCAACGCTTTGAGATCGGTCATGGAGATCTTCACCCTGCCCGACTCCAGGCGCATCACTTTCGACAGGGACCATCCGGTCTCTCGCGCAACATCGGGCTGCGAATACCCCGCCTTTTTGCGCGCCTCCTGAAGCTGGGAGCTCAGCAGGTGTCGGTAGAACATCGGGTCGGCATCGGGCATGAAAAGCTCCTTCTGGTGCCACGGGTCGTACCGCCGCCAGGCACTCCGACCGTATTCAGGACGACCAGTTTCGCAAGGCTACGCGGATTTTTGCCACGTGTCACTATGCCTCACGGCTCCGCGCGGAGGCCGCCAACTCTGAAGAGATGCACGGGATGAGTGGGAAAGAATGGAACGCTGATACGGTCGACCAGCACGTGCAATCGATGTATTCACTCGCACGGGTTACTTCTGTTCGATGACCCTCAGGAATTGCCGGATTCGAACCCACGGCTCATCCGATGAAGGGGGCACCAGGGAACACGGAGCTCGCGTGGCGCCCCAGGAGCGAGAAGACGGGAGGTGAGAGAGCGGTTCTGAGGGGGACCCGCAGAGGAGGTCGAGTTGGTGACGCTCCCCCGGGGGATCGGCCCGACCAGGTTCCCCCAGTTCAGAATGTGTGCTGGGGGAACCGTCAGTCCAGGCGGCCTTCGTCGCGGACCCGCCGGGCGACCTCGCGGAGCTTCATGTTCTTCTCCTGCGAGTAGCGGCGCAGCACGTCGAACGCCTGCTCCTCGGTGAGCCGGTGGCTGCCCATGAGGATGCCCATGGCCTCACCGATGGTGTGGCGCGTGGCCAGTGCCTGCTCCATCTGGGCGTGGCTGCGTGCGCTGGAGAAGGCGATCGCCGCGTGCGAGGCCAGCAGCCAGCCGGCGGTCTCGCTGTCGTCCGTGAAGGATCCCGGCCGGTGCGAGTGCAGATTGAGCGCGCCCAGGTCCTGGTCCTCGGTGTACAGCAGGAAGCCCATCATGCTGCCCACGCCCAGTTCGCGGGCCCGGGTGGCGTAGGCGGGCCAGCGCTCCTGCTCGGCGGTGAGGTCCGCGATGCGGAACACGCGCTCCCCCGTGCTGGTGCGGGCCGCGTCGAAGCAGGGGCCCTCCGTCAGGCGCTCCTGGAGCCGGTCGCTCTCGGAAACCAGGTCGTCGGTGGGCGCCAGCGTCTGCACGCGCTTGCCGTGCAGAAGGAGGATGCCGGCCGCGTCGCACCCCGGTACACGCTCGGTGGCCGCTCTGGTGATGTGCTCGAGCGTGGTGTCGACCGTCTCCTGGGCGAGCAGGTCGCGCGCCATGGAGGCCGTCTCCCGTGCGAACACGCGCCAGTCCACTGCCGTCCTCCTCGGTCCGGGTGCTGGGCATGCATACCTCTTGCCGCGGTGCCACGGGTCGCACACACCGGCAGGCCGCGCGACGCAGCCGAGGTGCAGAGGAGGGACCCCTTGCGTCATCTATCGAATCTCGATAGATTTCCATCGCAGGTCGATCGAAGGGGTGGCAATGGGGAAGCTGGCCGTGGCGGCGTTGCGTGGGGTGCTCGTCGTACTGCTCGCGGGGTCGTTGTTCGTGCAGGCGGTGATGGTGCCGCTGCTGGCCGTGGACATGAACGGACTCGGCGCCGGATACGCCCATCTGCGCACCCCGATCCTCGTGATCACGGTCCTGGGTGTCGTGACGGCCCAGGTCGTCGTGGTCTGCGTGTGGCGGCTGGTGACGATGGTGCGCCGTGGGACGGTGTTCTCCACCGCCGCCTTCCGCTATGTGCACATCGTGATCGGCGCGTTCGTGGCGGCCGCCCTGCTGGTCTTCGCGCTCGCGGTCGTCCTCGCGCCGGGCGAGGCCGTCGCTCCCGGGGTGGTTCTCCTGCTGTGCGGGGTCGTGGTGGCCGTGCTCGGCGTCGCGCTGGTCGTGCTCGTGCTGCGGATGCTGCTCGCGCAGGCCGTCGCACGCGACATCGAGGCGGCCCGGATGCAGGCAGAGCTGGAAGAGGTCATCTGATGCCGATCGCCGTCGACATCGACGTGATGCTGGCCAAACGCAAGATGTCCGTGGGGGAACTGGCGGAACGCGTCGGCATCACCCCGGCCAACCTGGCGGTCCTCAAGAACGGCCGCGCCAAGGCGGTCCGCTTCTCCACCCTCGCCGCGCTGTGCGAGGTGCTGGAGTGCCAGCCGGGGGATCTGCTGCGCTGGGAGACGGACGGAGCGGCGGACCCGACAATGCCCTGATGGAGAACATCGGCATCCGCCCGGCCCGGCCGGCCGAACTCGCCGCCGTGGCGACCCTGCGGTGGGAGTGGCTCGTCGAGAACGGCTCGGACGACCTCGGCGAACGTGAGGACTTCGTACGGCACTTCGTCGCGTGGGCGGAGGAGAACGCCGGAACCCACCGCTGCATGGTGCTCGTCCGGGGCGACCGGGTCATCGGAATGGCCTGGCTCGCCGTGGTGCAGCGGGTGCCCACGCCCCGGGCCCCGCGGCGGGCCTCCGGTGATCTGCAGTGCGTCTACGTCGTACCCGGGGAACGGGACGGCGGGCTGGGCGGGCGGCTCATCCGGGCCGTCCTGGACGGAGCCCGTGTACTCGGGCTGGAGCGGGTGACCGTCCACTCCAGTACGCGAGCCGTCCCCGCGTACGCCCGCAGCGGCTTCCAGGAGTCGCCCCGGCTGCTGCAGGCGCAGGTCACCCGTGCCTGAGCCGTATGATCTTGCGGCCGAGTGGGGGAATCGCGGGAGAACGGGGCGGGACTGTGCAGTGCGGGATCCGGACGGGGCACTGAGAGCGTCAACGACGGTATGGATCTGGAGAAGCATCCCCGCGAAGGTTCCGAGACGCGGGTCGATCTGCACAAGCGGCCGGCCGAGCCGTCCGCACGGCGCGGGCCGCAGCCGCCCGCCCCGCACGAGCCGCAGGCGCCCGAGGGGTGCCTCGCCGTCGCCGTCCGGATCCCCGTACGGATCATCGTGCTCGTCCTGGTCGTCCCCGTGCGGATGCTGTGGGACGCGCTCGTCGTCACCGGGCGGTTCCTGAACGACGCCCTGCTCCGGCCGCTCGGCCGGGCACTCCTGTGGCTCGGGCGTGCGGTGTTCGTCTGGCCGTTCGTCGGGCTGTGGCGCTACGTCGTCGTCCCGGTGGGCAAGGCCGTCGGCCGGCTCGGCAACGTCCTGATCGTCGTGCCGCTGGTGTGGCTCCACCGCTGCGTGCTGACCCCGGTGGGGCACGCGATCGCATGGGCCGCCCGGGGCCTCGGGGCCGCGATCGGCTGGGTCGCGCGCGGGGCCGGAGCGGCGCTCGGCTGGGTGTACGCGCACCTCCTCACACCCGTCGGGCACGCGGTGACGTGGGTCCTGAAGGGGCTCGGCGCCGTGATCGCCGCGCTCGGCATCGGGGTCTGGACGGTCGTGTCCTGGCTGGTCAGGCACCTCGTCGTCGTTCCGGCCGTGTGGCTGTACACGTGGGTGCTCACGCCCGTCGGCCGCGCGGTCGCCTGGTGCGGCAAGGGGCTGTTCTGGCTGGTGAGCACGGCCGTCACCGGCGTCGGCGCGGCCCTGTACTGGATCGTCCGCATCCTGCTCGTCCTGCCCGTGCTCGCCCTCTGGCGGTGGGTCCTCACGCCGGTCGGACGCGCCCTCGCCGTCGTCGGGCGGGAGGTGTGGGACGCCCTCGGTCACGCCTGGCGCGTCGCCGGGCACATCTCGCTGGCCGTCGGACGGTTCCTCGGCACCCTCCTGCGGTGGATCTTCGTCGAGCCGGTGCGGTGGGTCCACCGCAGCGTCCTGACGCCCGTCGGGCACGTCGTCCGAGACACCGTCCTGCGGCCCGCCGCCGAGGCCGCCCGCAGTGTGCGGCGGGCCACCCGGCAGGCAGTGGCCGCCGCCCGGGAATCCGTACGCCAAGCCCGCGCCGACTTCCGGCGGATGCTCTTCGGCGAGCCGCGCCCGCCTCGGCTCGCCGACCGCGGGGAACCTTCGGGACGCGAGACACGTACTCTTGGTAGCAGTACGACCGCTCTCACGAAGGACTGAACGACACTGGGCAAGCGACAGCCCGAAGGCCCGCCGCCCGCACCCGCGGTGCAGCGCATCCGACTGCGCTACACCAAGCGCGGCCGCCTCCGGTTCACCAGCCACCGTGACTTCCAGCGCGCCTTCGAGCGTGCGTTGCGCCGTGCCGAGGTGCCGATGGCCTACTCGGCGGGCTTCACACCGCACCCGAAGGTGTCGTACGCCAATGCCGCACCCACCGGCACCGGCAGTGAGGCGGAGTACCTGGAGATCGCCCTCACCGCGCCCCGCGACCCGGAGCAGCTCAGGGCCCTTCTCGACGAGTCGCTGCCCACCGGGCTCGACATCACCGACGCGGTCGAGGCCCGCACCTCGGGACTCGCCGACCGGCTGACGGCTTCCGTATGGGAGCTCCGGCTGGACGGAGTGCCGCCGGAGGAGGCCCGCCGGGCGGCGGACGCCTTCAACGCGGCCGAGACCGTCGAGGTCCAGCGCCTCGCGAAGAACGGCGTCCGTACGTTCGACGCCCGCGCCGCCGTGGCGAGCCTCGAGGTCGGCGACCTCACGGAAACGCACAGTTCGCAGGCTGATAGGCCGACCGACCAGCCCTGTGCGATACTGCGGCTGGTTGTTCGGCACGTGACGCCTGCCGTACGACCCGACGACGTCCTGTCCGGTCTCCGCGCCGTGGCCGACCTGGCGCCGCCGGTCCCCGCAGCGGTGACCAGGCTGGCGCAGGGGCTGTTCGATGAAGAGACCGGCACGGTGACCGACCCGCTCGCGCCCGACCGCGAGGCAGTCGAGGCCCCCTCAACGGCCGAACCGACTGCCACCGCGACGGCGCCGGCGTAAGGAAGGTCCCGCGAAGGGACGGACGTCGTAGCGCCGCCCTCGGACTCGGGAGCCACCTGGGTCGGGCAGCGCACCCGACCAGAAGACTTTCGCCAGGCCGTACGCATTCGGCATACGGAACCGGCGAGACAGGACACAGAGAGCTCCCGTGCGGCGCCCGCGCCCCGGACGGCGGCGAACGCGCACAGCGCGCGCCGCGGACGTCACCGGCATCGCCGGACCAGGCGCGGCGCCCGGGAGCCTGACGGGAGACCAGCCCGCATGCTCGGACCGACCGAACCCACAGAGTCCTCCACGGGCTCCGACCAGAACACCCCCAGCGACACCCTGCCGCCCCGCCGGCGGCGCCGTGCCGCGTCCCGCCCGGCGGGCCCGCCCACCGGCCCCTCCTCCGACGCGCCGGTGGAGACCGTCGCGCCGGCCATACCGCCCGCCGATGCCGAGGACCTCGCGGCCGACGTCGTGGAGACCGACGAGGCAGAAGAAGCCGCTGCCGAGGCGGACAAGGCCGTCGAGAGCGACGTGGCTGCCGCGCCCGCCCCGCCCAAGCGGCGTCGCGCCGTGCGCCGTGCCTCGGCACCTGCCGGCGCTCCGGAAGCCGCTGAGGCCGCCGAGACCGTGGTCCCCGCGACTGCCGGTGCCCCCGCCGCCGACCGGACGGCCGAGCCGTCCGAGGCCGCAGCGCCCGCCGAGGTTTCCGAGAACACCGAGTCCGCCGAGGCCGCCGCGCCCAAGCGGGCCCGGCGTCGTGCCACCCGCACCGTGACCTCGCCCGCCGCCGCTCCCGCGGAGACGGTGGAGACGGCCGCGACGGCCACCGCACCGGCCGAGGCCGAGGCCGCGCAGCCGGCGGTCGTGACCGACGGCGCCGTCGAAGAGGCCGAGGCCACCGAAGAGGCTGCTCCGCGTCGGACTCGCCGACGTGCCTCGCGGCGGGCGTCCGCGCCTGCCGGAGCCCCTTCCGCCGCGGACGCGGTGGAGGGGAACGCCGAGGAGGCGAAGGCGCCTGTGACCGAGAACCCCACCTCCGAGACCGCCGCGTCCGAGGCCACCGCCGCCGACAGCGCCCGCGCCGCCGAGACCGCCCGCGCGTCCGAGACCGCTGCCGCCGAGCCCGCACGCGCTGCCGAGGCTCCCGCCGAAGCCGCCGCCGAGCAGGCCGAGGAGACCGGTCCGCGGCGCCGCCGCCGGGTCGTGCGCCGGGCCGCCGGTGGCTTCGCCGAGCCCGCCCAGCCCGCCAAGGGCGGCAGGGCCGCGAAGGCCGCCGCCCGGGTGTCCGCGGACGCCGCCGACAGCGAGAGCGAGTCGTCCTCGCGTCCGAGGCGGCCCGCCGTCGCGCTGTTCCAGGCGCCCGTCTTCACCGAGCCCCAGTTCCAGACGCCGGAGCGGGCCGCTGCGGCTGCCGCCGCCGAGGCGGCCGGGGCCGAGGAGCCCCAGGAGGCCGAGGAGTCCGCGCCGGCCGAGGCCCAGCGCGAGGAGCAGAGCGGCGGCTCGCGCCGCCGCCGGCGTCGCCGCGGTGCCGGTGACGAGCCCGAGACGCAGGCCCCCGCCCCCGAGACCGCCGCTGCCGACACCACCGCCGAGGAGGCGGAGGAGCCCGACGACGCCGAGGACCAGGCCGACGGCGACGAGCAGGACGATTCCGAGGGCACCGGCTCGCGCCGTCGCCGTCGCCGGGGCGGTCGCCGCCGCCGGCGTGGTGAGTCCGCCGACTCCGACGGCGAGGGCGGCGAGGGCTCGGACGCCGAGTCCGACCCTGCCGCCGCCCAGGACGCCGAGGACGGCGCCGAGGAGGACGACGAGGACGCCGAGGACGCCACCGACCGCGACGAGTCCGGCGGGGGCGGCTCCAGCAGCAGCCGCCGGCGTCGCCGTCGCCGTCGCCGTGCCGGGGACTCCGGCACCGACTCCGAGGCCTCCGACGACGACCCCGAGCGCACGGTCGTCAAGGTCCGCGAGCCCCGCCCCAAGGCGGAGCCGTCCGACGAGGTGCAGTCCATCAAGGGCTCGACCCGTCTGGAGGCCAAGAAGCAGCGCCGCCGCGAAGGCCGCGAGCAGGGCCGCCGGCGCGTCCCGATCATCACCGAGGCCGAGTTCCTGGCCCGCCGTGAGGCCGTCGAGCGCGTGATGGTCGTCCGTCAGCACGGCGACCGCACGCAGATCGGCGTCCTCGAGGACGACGTGCTCGTCGAGCACTACGTCAACAAGGAGCAGGCGACCTCCTACGTCGGCAACGTCTACCTCGGCAAGGTGCAGAACGTGCTGCCGTCGATGGAGGCCGCCTTCATCGACATCGGCAAGGGCCGCAACGCCGTCCTGTACGCCGGTGAGGTCAACTTCGAGGCGCTCGGCATGGCCCACGGGCCGCGCCGTATCGAATCCGCCCTGAAGTCCGGCCAGTCGGTGCTCGTCCAGGTGACGAAGGACCCGATCGGCCACAAGGGCGCCCGCCTCACCAGCCAGGTCTCCCTCCCGGGCCGCTACCTCGTGTACGTGCCCGAGGGCTCCATGACCGGTATCAGCCGCAAGCTGCCCGACACCGAGCGGTCCCGGCTGAAGACCATCCTCAAGAAGATCGTCCCCGAGGACGCGGGCGTCATCGTGCGCACCGCCGCCGAGGGCGCGAGCGAGGACGAGCTGCGCCGGGACGTCGAGCGGCTGCAGCAGCAGTGGGAGGACATCCAGAAGAAGGCCAAGAGCGGCAACGCCCCGACGCTGCTCTACGGCGAGCCGGACATGACCGTCCGGGTCGTGCGCGACATCTTCAACGAGGACTTCTCCAAGGTCGTCGTCAGCGGTGACGAGGCCTGGTCGACCATCCACGGGTACGTCTCGCACGTCGCGCCGGACCTCGCCGAGCGGCTGTCGAAGTGGACGTCCGAGGTCGACGTCTTCGCCACCTACCGGATCGACGAGCAGCTCGCCAAGGCCCTCGACCGCAAGGTGTGGCTGCCCAGCGGCGGTTCGCTGGTGATCGACCGGACCGAGGCGATGGTCGTGGTCGACGTCAACACCGGCAAGTTCACCGGCCAGGGCGGCAACCTCGAGGAGACCGTCACCAGGAACAACCTGGAGGCGGCCGAGGAGATCGTGCGCCAGCTGCGGCTGCGCGACCTCGGCGGCATCATCGTCATCGACTTCATCGACATGGTGCTGGAGTCCAACCGGGACCTGGTGCTGCGCCGCCTGCTGGAGTGCCTGGGCCGCGACCGTACGAAGCACCAGGTCGCGGAAGTGACCTCGCTGGGGCTCGTGCAGATGACCCGTAAGCGGGTCGGGCAGGGGCTGCTGGAGTCCTTCTCAGAGACCTGCGTCCACTGCAACGGGCGCGGTGTCATCGTGCACATGGAGCAGCCGACGGCCGCCGGGGGCGGCGGCAAGCGCAAGAAGCGCGCCCGTGCCGGTGCCGCCGATCAGCCGCACGTGCACGAGGCGGCCGTCGACACCGCCGAGACCGCCGAGCAGGAGGCGGAGACCGAGGCGGAGGTCGGAGCCGAGGCCGCCGAGCCGATCGCGCTGCCGGAGCCCGCGTTCGAGCCCGACGAGGAGCTGTACAGCAGCGCCGCCGAAGCGGAGGCCGCGGCCGGGCGTGGCCGCTCGCGTCGCCGGGCGAGCCGGCGGGCGTCGGCTCCGGCGGGCTCCCCGCGCGGTGAGGCCGGCGAGCCGAAGGCCGACCAGGGCAGGGACAGGACCCGGCGGGGCCGGGGCCGGGCCGAGCAGGCCGAGGCCGAGGTGCCGACGGCGCAGGACGTGACCGTCGAGCAGGAGGTCGCCCGTCCGGTGCAGCCGGAGCCGGCCGCCGAGGCGCAGGCCGAGCCGATGGCCGTGGAGGACCCGGTGGTCGAGGCCGGGCAGGCCGCCCGGGCGGACCGGGCTTCCGAGGCCGCTCCGGTCGAGGAAGCCGCGCCCAAGGGCCGTACCCGGCGTCGGGCCACCCGCAAGGTGTCCGCTCCGGCCGGCTCCCCGGCGGGGGCCGAGGCGACCGTGGTGACGGTCGCCGAGACCGCCCCGGTGGCCGACACCACCGACGCCGCTCAGGCGCCCGAGCAGGACGCGCAGCCCGAGGCCGCCGAGCCGGTCGCCGAGGCGTCCGCCGAGAGCGCCGCCCCGGCCCGTCCGCGGCGTCGTGCCGTGCGCAAGCCCACGGCGTCCACGGCGTCCGAGGAGACGGCCGTCGTGGTCGTCCCGTCGGCCGCGTCCGAGGAGGCCGCCACCGAGGCCGTGTCCGCGCAGGCCCCGCAGGCGCCTGCTTCGGACGGTGCCGTCACCGAGGAGGCCGCCGAGGAGTCGGCACCCGCCAAGAAGACGGCCCGCAAGACGGCCAAGAAGGCCACGGCGAAGAAGGCCGCCACGACCAAGAAGACGGCGGCGAAGAAGACCGCGGCGAAGAAGACGACGGCCAAGAAGGCGGCGAAGACCACCAAGACCGCCGCCAAGAAGACCGCGTCGAAGAAGACCGTGGCGGCGGAGCAGTCGGCGTCCGGGACCTCCGTCTCGGCCTCCACCGACGAGGGCTGACCGGCCTCGATGTCCCCGGGGGCGGGCGCGAACCCCGCGCACGCCCCCGGGGACGCGACCGGCGTGACCGGTCGCACAGGTGGCGGGCCCGGCTCGGTTTGACCCCTTCGGCCGCGGCCCCGTAACCTTGACCGTCGGCGTGTCGACTGACGCGTCACATCCCCGTAAACCTTCATCCTCCGGGCGCCGGGCGCCAGGAGAGGCTGCTCGCTGAGTCGGGCGGCTGGCCTGCGGGGGTGCCGTTTCCCGAGCGAGAGAGTGAGTTCCGCGTGTACGCCATCGTGCGCAGCGGTGGTCGCCAGCACAAGGTTGCTGTCGGCGACATCGTTGAGGTTGACAAGATTTCCACTGCCAAGGTTGGCGACTCGGTCGAGCTCTCGACCCTGCTCGTTGTCGACGGCGACGCCGTGACCAGCGACCCGTGGGTGCTGGCCGGCATCAAGGTCCAGGCCGAGGTCGTGGACCACCACAAGGGCCAGAAGATCGACATTCTGCGCTACAAGAACAAGACCGGCTACCGCCGTCGCCAGGGCCACCGCCAGCAGTACACGGCGATCAAGGTCACTGAGATCCCCGCGGCTGCGAAGTAAGGGACTGAGGAGAAATGGCACACAAGAAGGGCGCATCGTCCACTCGGAACGGTCGCGACTCCAATGCCCAGCGGCTCGGCGTGAAGCGCTTCGGCGGTCAGGTCGTCAACGCGGGTGAGATCCTGGTCCGTCAGCGTGGCACCCACTTCCACCCGGGCTCCGGCGTCGGCCGTGGCGGCGACGACACGCTGTTCGCTCTGGCCGCCGGTTCGGTGCAGTTCGGCACCCACCGTGGCCGCAAGGTCGTGAACATCGTTCCGGTCGCCTGATCGGAAGCTTTCGCGAGGCGGACCTCACTTCCCTCACGGGAAGCGGGTCCGCCTTTCGCGTGTTACGCAGAGAACAACCCCGTAGAACCTCGTACACATACGTACGCACCTGGAGGCACACACCATGACCACCTTCGTGGACCGCGTCGAGCTGCACGTCGCCGCGGGTAGCGGAGGCCACGGCTGTGCCTCCGTCCACCGTGAGAAGTTCAAGCCGCTGGGCGGGCCGGACGGCGGCAACGGCGGACGCGGCGGGGACGTGATCCTCACCGTGGACCAGTCGATCACCACGCTGCTCGACTACCACCACTCCCCGCACCGCAAGGCCACCAACGGCAAGCCCGGCGAGGGCGGCAACCGCTTCGGCAAGGACGGCCAGGACCTGGTCCTGCCGGTGCCGGACGGCACGGTGGTGCTGGACAAGGCGGGCAACGTCCTCGCCGACCTGGTCGGGCACGGCACGTCGTACGTCGCCGCGCAGGGCGGCCGGGGCGGACTCGGCAACGCGGCGCTCGCCTCCGCCCGGCGCAAGGCGCCCGGGTTCGCGCTGCTCGGCGAGCCGGGGGACCTGCGGGACGTCGTCCTGGAGCTGAAGACCGTCGCCGACGTGGCCCTCGTCGGCTACCCGAGCGCCGGCAAGTCGTCGCTGATCTCGGTACTGAGCGCCGCCAAGCCGAAGATCGCCGACTACCCCTTCACCACCCTCGTGCCCAACCTCGGTGTCGTCACGGCCGGTTCGACGGTCTACACGATCGCCGACGTGCCCGGGCTGATCCCCGGCGCCAGCCAGGGCAAGGGCCTGGGGCTGGAGTTCCTGCGGCACGTGGAGCGGTGCAGTGTGCTCGTGCACGTGCTGGACACCGCGACGCTGGAGTCGGAGCGTGACCCGGTCTCCGACCTCGACATCATCGAGGAGGAGCTGCGGCAGTACGGCGGGCTGGACAACCGGCCGCGGATCGTCGTCCTCAACAAGATCGACGTACCGGACGGCAAGGACCTGGCCGAGATGGTGCGGCCCGACCTGGAGGCGCGCGGCTACCGCGTGTTCGAGGTGTCGGCCGTGGCGCACATGGGCCTGAAGGAGCTGTCGTTCGCCCTCGCGGAGCTCGTGGCGAAGTCCCGGGCCGCGAAGCCGAAGGAAGAGGCAACCCGGATCGTGATCCGGCCCAAGGCCGTGGACGACACCGGCTTCACGGTGACGCGCGAGGCCGACGGCCTGTTCCGGGTGCGCGGCGAGAAGCCCGAACGCTGGGTGCGCCAGACCGACTTCAACAACGACGAGGCCGTCGGCTACCTCGCCGACCGGCTCAACCGGCTCGGTGTCGAGCAGGAGCTGGTCAAGGCGGGCGCCCGGGGCGGTGACGGCGTCGCCATCGGTCCCGAGGACAACGCGGTCGTCTTCGACTGGGAGCCGTCCATGACGGCCGGGGCGGAGATGCTCGGCCGGCGCGGTGAGGACCACCGGTTCGAGGGCGAGCGGCCCGCCGCGCAGCGCCGCAAGGACCGGCAGGCCGAGCGGGACGAGGCGCAGCAGGAGTTCGACGACTTCGAGCCGTTCTGAGTTAACAAAAAGCAAATTCGCAACGGACTTGGGTGCAACCAAGACGTTCTCCGGTGAGTCGTACAGGGCAGTGCGGGTGAGGATCTTGCTCCTCACCCGCACCCAACTGCCAGCGGAGCAACGGAGTTGACGTGCCACAGTCCATAGCCAGGCGCAGGGTCGGCCGAGCGGTCGGTGTCGCCATCGCGGTCGTCGCGGCCGTGACCACACCGGTGGCAGCCGCGCACGCCGCCCCCGCTGCCCCGTCCGTCGCCCAGAAGCTCCAGGACGACTTCAACGGCGACGGCTACCAGGACCTGGCCGTCGCCGCCTCGCGCGGCAAGGTCGACGGGCAGGCCCAGGCCGGGTACGTCGCCGTCGTGTACGGCTCGGCCAAGGGCATCGACCTGACGCACAAGCAGGTCATCAGCCAGAACACCCCGGGCATACCCGGCGCCGCGGAGACCAACGACGACTACGGCGACGGTCTCGCCGCCGGTGACCTGGACGGCGACGGCTACGCCGACCTGGTCGTGGGCGCCCCGGGCGAGAGCGTCGGAGACGTCATGGCGGCCGGCACGCTCGCCGTGCTGTGGGGCGGGAAGCAGGGCCTGTCCGGCGGTACGGCCGTCGCCACCGGCACCGAGGAGGACCGGGTCGACGCCGAGACCCCGGCGCTCGGCGACTTCGACGGCGACGGCCATCTGGACCTGGCCACCGGCAACCGTCTGCTGTCCGGGCCGTTCGACCGCACCACGGGAGCCGCGAAGAGCCGGACCCTGGCCATCGAGCCCGCGTACGTCACGGACGACGTGGCGGCCGGGGACGTCGACCACGACGGCATCACGGACCTGGTCGCGCTCATCCACGACGTCAGCGACGACGACATGCACGACCCCGACTACAGGCACCGGCGCGCGGTCTTCCTGCGGGGCAGCCGTGACGGCCTGAGCGCCGCCGCCCCGGTGAACAACCCCGACGGCACGCGCATGCGCGGCGGCGAGAGCCTCGGCGTCGGCGACGTGGACAAGGACGGGTACGCCGACCTCGTGATCGGCCGCCCGAACGACGGCTACGGCGAAGTCGACCTCGACGACCCGCTGCTGAAGGGCGGTCAGATCGGCGTGGTGCACGGCTCGGCCCACGGGCCCGACACCTCGCGTACGACGATCATCACGCAGGACACCCCTGGTGTGCCGGGAAGCTCGGAGTGGTCCGACGGTTTCGGCGGGAACATCTCCCTCGGCGACGTCAACGCCGACGGCTACGCGGACGTCTCCACCGGCAGCGCGAGCGAGGACCTCGGGGAGGTGTACGCGGCCGGCCAGGTCACCGTCCTGCGCGGCGGCAAGAAGGGGCTCACCGGGGAGGGCGCCTACAGCATGAACCAGAACACCGAGAACGTCCCGGGCACGGCCGAGCAGAACGACTTCTTCGGCGCCGGCACCAACCTGCTCGACGTCAACGGCGACGGCCGGGCCGAGCTGTTCGTCGGCGCCACCGGCGAGAACCGGGACGGCGGAGTCTGGGCGTTCCCCAACCCGGTGAACACCCCCACCGCGACCGGCTCGGTCAGCTTCGGCGCGGGCACCCTCGGCACGGTCAGGAGCGGCTCCTCCCTCGGCAGGGGGTTCGCCCGCTGACCTCAGGACCCCCTCCCGCAGCAGGCACCCGGCCCGGCTCCGGCACCGCTTGCTGATCACCTGTCAGACTCGCCCCGGCAACGGCTTGTTCCGATGCTGGCGGCGAGTCTCTCTTTGTCTGCTTAGTTGTCATGTACGTGAACCCCGACGTTCAGCGGGCGGACCGCCCGCGAGCGTGAAGCTTCCCCGTGTCCATGTGGCCAGCGAGGTAAGGGAGTCAGCCGATGACCGGAGCAGTATCCCCCGACCGACGCCGCTTTCTGACCGCGGGTGCCGCCGTGATCGGCGCCGCGGCCTCCGCCCAGCTGTGGCTCCCGGCCGCTGCCCGGGCGGCCGAGACGCCGTTGCCCGACGGTGTGTTCAGCCTCGGCGTCTCCTCGGGCGACCCGCTGCCGGACGGCATCGTGCTGTGGACCAGACTCGCTCCGGACCCGCTGAACGGCGGCGGCATGCCCGACCGGGTGGTGCCGGTGGAGTGGCAGCTCGCCGAGGACCCCCGGTTCAGAAAGCTCGCCCGACAGGGCACCGCGCAGGCCCGGCCCGAGTACGGGCACAGCGTTCACGTGGACGTACGCGGGCTGCGCGCGGACCGCACGTACTGGTACCGCTTCCGTACCAGCGGGCAGCTCTCGCCCGTCGGCCGCACCCGTACCGCGCCCCACCCCCACAGCTCCGGTGGCTCCCTGCGCATGGCCCTCGCCTCCTGCCAGAACTGGCAGCACGGCTACTTCACGCCATACGCGGACATGCTGGATCAGGATCCCGACGTCGTGGTGTTCGTCGGCGACTACATCTACGAGTCGACGCCCTCGGCGACCGGCGTACGGCGGCACGAGGGCACCGGTGAGCCGTTCAGCCTCGTCCAGTACCGCAACCGGTACGCCCAGTACCGCACCGACCCCGATCTCGCGGCGATGCACGCCAACGCGCCCTTCGTGGTGACCTTCGACGACCACGAGGTGGACAACGACTTCGCCGGTGAGATCCCGCAGGACCCGGACAAGCAGCCGCACGACGCGTTCGTGGCCCGGCTGACCGCGGCGTACCAGGCGTTCTACGAGCACATGCCGGTCCGTGCCACCGCCGTCCCGGACGGACCGCACATCCGGATGTACCGCCGCCTGGAGTTCGGCCGGCTGGCCCGGCTCAACGTCCTGGACACCCGCCAGTACCGCAGCGACCAGGCCACCAGCCAGGCCGGCGCCCAGGACCCCTCGCTCACCATGCTCGGCGCGCGGCAGAAGCAGTGGCTGCTGAACGGGCTGCAGGACTCGCCCGCCCGCTGGAACCTCATCGCCTCCCAGATCATGATGGCCGAGACGGATCTCCAGGTCGGCGAGGGCAAGCTCTGGTTCTACGACGCGTGGGACGGCTACCAGGCCGAACGCAACGCCTTCCTGGAGGAGTTCCGGCAGGTCCGCAACCCCGTGGTGCTCTCCGGGGACCGGCACCTGACGATGATCAGCGACCTCAAGGAGGACTACGCCGACCCGGACTCGAGGGTCGTCGGCGCCGAGTTCGTCGGCACCTCCGTCTCCAGCAACGGCGACCAGGACCAGGAGGCCTTCCGCAAGGAGTGGGACCCGCGGCGCCCGGACAACCCGCACTGGAAACTCCTCGACGCGCACCGCGGCTACCACCTCTTCGACGTCCGTCGTGACGGCATCGACGCCCAGGTCAGGGTGGTCGACACGGTGCGCCGCCCCACGGCGACGCCGAGCACGCTCGCCCGGCTGAGGGTCGAGTCGGGCCGGCCGGGCGTCGAGGTCGTCTGAACCCGGCCCGTGAGCCGCGTGAGCCCGGGACTCTTCTGAGTCCCGGGCTCTTCGCCGTACAGGGCGTGCGGGCCGGGTGAGAAGTCCGGCCCGGATTCGCGCCGTATTGCTCTTGCCGAGACCGAAATGCTGCGGAATCGCAACCAGGAATTCCGTGGCAATGAGCCGCGGGGAGAGCCGTATTCGCGGCCGGCCGTCATGAAGAACACGTGCAGCCGCGGGCGCCGGGAAGTGCAGATCCATCCACCGGGGCCCCGTGCCCGGCCCCGCGGGCGGCAGGGGCGGTACGCGGCGCGCCCCCAAAGCGCGTACCGTGCACTGGACATCGTCCGAGGAACCCGTGAAGGCTCCCGGTCACCGCCGTCCCGTGCGACTCCGCCGGGCTTGAGCTGCTGTGCAGTTACTCACAGCGCAATTTCCCGGGGCTCGCGCAACCGTCGCAATCACCAGTGGCGTCAGGTGAATGAGAGGTGGCGCGCACATATGCGGTGGAGGGCGCTCACCTTGCATCGCGGTGACCACAAGTGGGACCATTTCCGAGTTCCCTGTCGCCCCAAGGTAGGTCACCTGTGTCCCAGCACATAGCCAAGCCCCGTACCACCGCAGTGATCCTGGCCGGTGGCACCGGCCAGCGCGTGGGTCTGTCGATCCCCAAGCAGCTGCTGAAGATCGCCGGCAAGGCAGTCATCGAGCACACGCTGACCACCTTCGAGAACGCCGACTCGATCGACGACATCATCGTGCTGATGGCGCCGGGCTATGTGCCCGACATCGAGAAGATCGTCGCGAAGGCCGGATTCAAGAAGGTCTCGAAGGTCATCGAGGGCGGCTCCACGAGGAACGAGACCACCGAGCGCGCCATCGCCGCGCTGGGCGAGGGCCTGGCCGAGGGCGAGGACGCCAACGTCCTCTTCCACGACGCCGTGCGCCCCCTGCTCTCGCAGCGCGTCATCGACGACTGCGTGGTCGCCCTGGAGCGCTTCCAGGCCGTCGACGTGGCCATCCCGTCCGCGGACACCATCATCGTCACGCGCACGCACGGCGAGGACGGCGAGTTCATCACCGAGATCCCGGACCGCTCCCGGCTGCGCCGCGGCCAGACGCCGCAGGCGTTCAAGCTGTCCACGATCAAGCGGGCCTACGAGGTCGCCGCCGGCGACCCCAACTTCCAGGCGACCGACGACTGCTCCGTCGTGCTCAAGTACCTGCCGGACGTGCCGATCCACGTCGTCGCGGGTGACGAGTACAACATGAAGGTCACCCAGCCCGTCGACGTCTTCATCGCCGACAAGCTGTTCCAGCTGGCCTCCACGGCCGCGCCCGAGCAGGTCTCCGAGGAGGCCTACCGCGAGCTGCTGACCGGCAAGACCATGGTCGTCTTCGGCGGCAGCTACGGCATCGGCAAGGACATCGCCGAGCTCGCCGAGTCCTACGGTGCCAAGGTCTACGCCCTGGGCCGCTCCACCACCGGCACCCACGTGGAGAACCCGGAGGAGGTCGACGACGCCCTGTCCAAGGCGTACGCCGAGACCGGCCGCATCGACTACGTGGTCAACACCGCCGGCGTGCTGCGCATAGGCAAGCTCGCCGAGACCGACAACGCCACCATCGAGGAGGCGCTGAAGGTCAACTACCTGGCGCCGGTGCAGATCGCCCGCTCCTCGTACAAGTACCTGTCCGAGACCAAGGGCCAGCTGCTGCTCTACACCTCCAGCAGCTACACCCGGGGCCGCGCCGAGTACAGCCTGTACTCCTCCACCAAGGCCGCCATGGTGAACCTCACCCAGGCCCTGTCCGACGAGTGGGCCGGCGACGGCGTCCGCGTCAACTGCATCAACCCCGAGCGCACCGCCACGCCCATGCGTACCAAGGCGTTCGGCCAGGAGCCCTCGGGGTCCCTGCTGTCCTCCGAGGCCGTGGCCCGCACCTCCCTCGACGTGCTGCTCTCCGAGCTCACCGGCCATGTCATCGACGTCCGTCAGCAGGACCCGACGGCCGGGGCGGCCCGGGCCTCCGGCTTCGAGCAGGCCCTTGCCACGGTGCTGGACCGGCAGGACGGCGTGTAATAATTGGCGCCAAATAGACTTCAGTAATTCAGGCCTCTGCGCCCTCCTGTTTCATGGGTTTCCCTGTACAGGAGGTTTCGCAGGGGCCTGAATCCATACAGTCTCGCGAATATTCACAGACCAGCCGCATTCCCGAACCAAGACCGGCACACCCCTCCCAAGAGCAGGTTTCTCCGTGATATCCACCGCTATTCGCGTCGCCCGGGTGGGCAGCGCGGCCGAGCTGGCCGCGGCGGTCCTCATGGTGGCGGGCTTCCCCGCCCTCATGCTGGCCGCGCTCGTCCCGAGCGTTCCCGCCTTCGCGGCAGCGGCCGCCGTGACGTACCTGGCGGACCACTATCTGCACCGCAAGGGCAGCTACCTGATCAACCGCCTCGGCAAGGTGCGGGCGGGCCTGTCGATCCGTTTCCTGATACGGCAGCTGCTGCTCGTCCTGCTGCTGGCCCGGCTGTCCCTCGCGGACAACCTGATCTACTACGGGGCGATCGCCTGCTTCATCGCCTTCTACGGTCTGCAGGCCCCGCACGGCGCGCTGGTCCAGCTCATCCGCAACCGCCGCCGCATGCCGGTCGCCACCCGCAACGTCGACCTGGCCTCCCGCATCCGCATCCCGGACGCCCCGCCGCGCAAGCTGCTGCACCGCTCCGCCGAGAAGATGCTCCACCTCGACCTCGCGGCCGTCGTCGGCATCCTGCTCGCCGCCCAGGTGAAGTCGTCCCTGGTCGGCTTCATCGGCATCGGCATCACGGTGGCGCTGGCCACCCTGTACGTCCTGGCGCTCGTCCCGTTCGTACGCGGCCGGAAGATCCCGCCGAGGGCCGAGAAGGTCCTGGCCGCCGTCGACGACTGGCTGGCCGAGTACAAGCCGGAGACGGTCCTGTACTTCTCCGGTTCGAAGGACTCCGCCTACCAGGTCAACATGTGGCTCGACACCATGGAGAAGCTGGAGTCCAAGCCGCTGATCATCCTGCGTGAGCGGGCCATCCTGAACAATCTTGCGCCCACCACGGTCCCCGTCGTCTGCGTGCCCGGAGGGGTGCACCTGATGAACATGGACCTGTCCACGGTGCGCGTCGCGCTCTACGCGGCCAACGTCGGCAAGAACATCCACATGCTGCGCGTGCCCACCATCAAGCACGTCTTCATCGGCCACGGCGACAGCGACAAGCTCGCCAGCGTCAACCCGTACAGCAAGGTCTACGACGAGGTGTGGACGGCCGGCCGCGCGGGCCGCGACCGCTACGCCATCGCCGACGTCGGTGTCCGCGACGACGACATCGTCGAGGTCGGCCGCCCGCAGCTCGCGCCCATCCGGACCTGGCAGGGCGTGCCCGAGGGGCGCATCCCGACCGTGCTGTACGCCCCCACCTGGGAGGGCTGGGACGGCAACCCCGGCAACACCTCGGTCGTACTGGCCGGCGAGAACATCGTGCAGCAGCTGGTGCAGGCCGACCCGCCGGTCCGCGTCCTGTACAAGCCGCACCCCTTCACCGGCAACGTCAGCAAGGAGGCCGGCGCCGCGCACCGGCGGATCACCGCCCTGGTGCAGAAGGCCGCGGCCGAGCGGGCCATCAACACGCGGTTCGTCGCAGACACCGCCGCCCAAGCTCAGGCCAGGGCCGAGCTGGACCGGATCCAGGCGCGGCTCGCGCAGCTGTCCGGCTCCGGCGGCGACCGTGGCGACGAGGCCGTGGCCACCCGTGACGGGCTGGTCGACGTCGCCCGGCACGAGGAGGTCGCCCGGCTGCGCGCCGAGTGGAACGACGCCTACTGGCGGTCCTTCCCGTCCTGGGAGCACCGCGTCATCACGGGCGCCGAGCCGCGGCTGTACGACTGCTTCAACGTCTCCGACGCGATGGTCTCCGACATCTCCAGCGTGGTCTCCGACTTCATCGCGAGCGGCAAGCCGTACGCGGTCACGGACTCCGCCGAGGTGGGTGTCGAGGAGTTCAAGCGGAACAACACGGCGGTGCGTGCCGCGGTGATCCTGTCCAACAGCGCCGACGAGCTGGGCGAGCTGCTGGGCGCGGTCCGCGTCCCGGACGCCGACCCGCTGGCCGGGGACCGCAAGGAGCTCAAGCAGTACCTGCTGGGTCCGGACGAGCCGACCTCGCTGGAGCAGTTCAACACCGCCGTCGCGAACCTCGCCCTCAAGGCCGAGACGCGCAACGTCGGCCAGGCGTCGCGGGTGGCGGCCGCCGGCGCCGAGGCCGAGCTGGCGAACGCCGTGCCCGGGCAGCGGGTGTCCGCCGCCGGTGACACGGACGGTGTCGGCACGGGCTGAACCGCCGCCGCTGACCGACGAGTTCGGCCCCGAGGAGTTCTCCTCGGGGCCGAACTCTTTCGCTTTCCCGCAGCCTGTCGGCTCACTGTGTGACGTGTCCCACTAACACCTGTGTGCGAGGCAACCGCTTGCGTCGATCACCCGTCTATCAAGTAGCGAATGAGGCGATACGGGGGGAATATCCCATTGACTAGGGGGAAACGTGACCGTGACGCAGCCTGATGTGAGTGTGATCATCGGTGCGTACGAAGCGATGCCGTATCTGATCGAGTGCCTCTCGTCCGTCGAGGCACAGACCATCGATCCGACGCGCGTCGAGGTCATCGCGGTGGACGACGGTTCGACGGACGGGACGGGGGAGTACCTGGAGGAGTTCGCCGAGCGGGCTCCCATGCACGTGCTGGTGATCCGGCAGGAGAACTCCGGCGGCCCCAGCGGCCCGCGCAACGTGGGCCTGGGGAAGGCCACCGGGCGTTACGTGTTCTTCCTCGACGCCGACGACCGGCTGGGCCCCGAGGCCCTGGAGCGGATGGTCGCCATGGCCGACCGTGCCGGGACGGACGTGGTGCTCGGCAAGGTCGAGGGCGTCAACCGCTCGGCGCCGAAGTCCATGTGGGGCAGGACGGTGGAGCGGACGGACGTCTTCTCCTCCAACATCAAGTTCACGCTCAGCGCGCAGAAGCTGTTCCGCCGCGCGCTGCTCGACCGGCACGGCATGCGCTTCGACGAGTCGCTGTTCACCGGCGAGGACGCCCTGTTCACCATGGAGGCGTACCTGCGGGCCGACGGCGTGTCCGTGGTGGCCGACCACACCTGCTACTACCTGGTCGGCCGCGACGACGGCAAGCACGTGACCAAGAGCGGCAGTTACACGCTGCGCTTCGACTCCGCGCGGGCCCTGATGGACCTCATCGCCGAGCTCGTCCCCGCGGGCGGCCGGCGCGACCAGCTGATGGTCCGGCCCTTCCTCGTCACGCTGCTGCCGCAGTTCGGGCCCAAGTACCTGACGGACAGCGAGGAGGTACGGCGGCACAAGTTGGAGCTCGCCGGGCCGCTGATGGACACCTACTGGACCGAGGGCGTCGCACACCGCCTCAAGGTCCACGAGCGGCTGCGGCTGCACCTGGTCGCCGAGCGGCGTGCCGAACTGCTGCCGGACGTCGTGAAGTTCGTCAAGAGCAAGAAGCAGGCGGCGGCCCTCCTGGAGAGGAAGGGCCGCCGTGTGTACCTGGCCTACCCGCACTTCCGGGACCGCGCCGCCGGAGTCCCCGACTCGGTCTACCTCGCCGAGCCCCGGGAGGCCCGCGCCTTCCCGGGGTACCGCGAGGGCGGCGTCGACACTTTCATGCGGCGCGCCGTGCGCAAGGCCCGCCGGGTGCTGACGTCCCGGGAGGTACGCCACGCGGCATGACCGGCACGGGGCGTCCGGTGGCGCTCAGCGCTGTGCGGTCGGGATCGCGGTTCCGGTGCGCTGGCCGGGGACCGCGGCCAGTCGCTCCGTCACCCGTGCCCGGTGCTCCCGGGCCTCCGCGCTCAGCGCCCGCACGGCTTCGTTGAAGCGCTCCTGCGACGTGGGCTCGGCCGGGCCCAGCAGCCGCAGCTTCAGCTCGGCTCGGGCCTCGGCCAGACCGTCGAGCTGCGGGTGCCGGACCGTCTCCAGCAGGCTCGGCACCCCGGCGGCGTCCGGCGTCAGCACCGTGGCCGCCACCACCGTCGGGAACGCCGTACGGAAGTCCTCCTCGTCCAGCCCGCTGGTGTTGGCCACCGCGTACGGTTTCTCGCTCGCCAGGAAGTCGCTGATCACGCTCGACACATCGCTGATCAGCAGGTCGGCCACGTTGAAGCAGGAGTACAGCGCGGGCCGGGCGTCCGTGACGATCTGGTGCTCACCCGCCGGCAGCGAGGCCCAGTAAGCCTCCTCCCACGCGGCCGTCGCCCGTTTCACCGCCTCGGCGCGGCCCGGCTCCGGCGCCGACTGCACCAGCATCCGCTCCACGGTGTCGGCCCCGGAGCGGAAGACCGACGTGGTGAGCCGGTCCAGCTCGGCGGTGCGGCGGGCGAGTTCCGCTCCGTCGGCAGGGCGCGTCACCGCCCGCTCGCGGTTGGCCGCCCGGATCAACTCGCGGATCCGCAGATCGGCCGCGCCCGCGCGCGGATCCACCGAGCCCGTCAGCGGATGCGGCTTGTACAGCAGCCGCACGCCGGGGTCAGCGAGCAGCGCCCGCACCAGGTTCTCCCCGGCCGCGATCACCGACGTGTTGCCGGGGTTGCCGTCCCAGCCCTCCCAGGTCGGCGCGTACAGCACGGTCGTCCAGGGCCCGGCCGGCGGACCCGCGTAGGGCAGTATGCCGTCCAGCTGCGGGCGGCCCGTCTCCACCACGTCCTTGTCCTCGACCCCGACCTCGGCCAGCGCGTACCGCTCGCGCGCGGCGGGCCCGGCCACCCACACCTCGTCGTACGCCTTCGCGTACGGGTTGCAGGAGGACAGCTTGTCGCTCTCGCCGTGGTTGACGAAGGTGTGCCTGATGGTGGGGATGCGCAGCACCTGGGAGGTCTTGCCGGAGTTCGACGGGTGGATGAGGACCTGGAGCGTGGAGTGTTCCAGGCGCATCAGCGTCGACACCTTCGGCAGGCAGACGATCGGGATGTCCGTCGCCGCGATCTTCTGCACCATGAACCGCTCGCGCAGGATGATGACCGGCCTGCCCTCGATGCCGGCGAGCGGCGCCAGCCACATGTTCGCCTGGTAGGCCGAGGCGGCGCCGCCGGAGAAGTACAGGCCGGCGGTCGGCCGGTACGCGGCCAGCCACGCGTCGAACCACTCGAGCACCTTCTGCTCGTCCGCCGGGCGGCGGCCCGGCAGCAGCCGGAGCAGCAGCGCGCCGAGGCCGGTCAGGCCGAGGACGAGGGAGAGCGCGATGCCCGCCGCCGCGTACACCGGACGGTCGCCCGGCGTGCTGGCCAGCAGCCCGGCCGTCGCCGGCAGGCCGAACACCAACAGCCGTGGGCCGGGACGGCGCAGCAGCGCGGGCGGGGCCGGGGACAGCCGCAGGGCCGAGGCGTCGATGTTCCGGGTCAGCACCGGCAGGGTGCGGGTGCGGCGCACGAGCACGGAGACCGCCTGGATCGCGCAGTGCAGCACGTAGCAGACGAACAGCCCGGCCACCAGCGGGACGTACACCCTCTCCCGGTCCTGCTCGTCCAGCCGCAGCACGGCCACGACCAGCAACAGATCCCGTACGACCTGGCGCACGGTGACGTCGGCGTGCGACTTGGCGAACAGCGACAGCACCCCGCGCTGCCACTTGTACAGGACGCCTTCGGTGGCCAGGGAGGCGACCGTCGCGGCGATCAGCAGCGGAACCTGGGGCAGTAGCGCCGCGATCGCCTGTGCGGCGAACGCGGCGGCCAGGACGACGGTGACCAGCCCCTTGAGGAGGGCCTGCTGACGGGGGAGAGGTACGGGCACTGCGGTCACTCCAGGAGCGTCGGGTCGGCGCAGGTCGGCCGTCCGGGTTAACGCGCGGCGGCCTCCCGACGACACGCGCGTGTCGCCGGGGTGTGGGGGTGGGGGCCGTAAAGCGTGTCGTCGGACGGTAGCGGAAGATCCGGTTCCTGTCGTGGGGTGGGCCCGGAAGACGTGGAAGGTGGGCGTCCGGCAGGAGGAGAGGGCGAGCCGGCGGAGGGGAAGGGCGAGGGCCGTCGGCGCCGTCGACCTCGGCTCCGTCGCCGAGTGGCGCACCGGCCGAGGGCGGCGCGCTCCCGTGACGCGGACGGCACCGTCCGTAGCGTGGACCACCGCGGCACACGGTCCGGCCGTCCCGTAGATTTCCTGGTGAGGGAGCGAATCGACGCGAGGGGACGGACGGCGACGTGGCAGGGGCAAGGCAGGCCGTGGGCGAGGCCCGCAGGATCGTCGTCAAAGTCGGCTCCTCCTCGCTGACCACCGCCTCGGGCGGCCTGGACGCGGACCGGGTGGACGCGCTGGTCGACGTCCTCGCCAAGGTGCGCAGCGGCGGGGAGCGCGAGATCGTCCTGGTCTCCTCGGGCGCCATCGCCGCCGGCCTGGCCCCGCTGGGCCTGCGCCGCCGCCCCAGGGACCTCGCCCGGCAGCAGGCCGCAGCCAGCGTCGGCCAGGGCCTGCTGGTCGCCCGCTACACGGCCTCCTTCGCCCGCTACGGCGTCCGTGTCGGGCAGGTCCTGCTGACCTCCGACGACATGAGCCGCCGCTCGCACCACCGCAACGCCTCGCGCACCCTCGACAAGCTGCTCGCCATGGGTGCCTTCCCGATCGTCAACGAGAACGACACCGTCGCCACGGACGAGATCCGCTTCGGCGACAACGACCGCCTCGCCGCCCTCGTCGCCCACCTCGTCCACGCCGACCTGCTGGTCCTGCTGTCCGACGTGGACGGCGTCTACGACGGCGACCCGGCGAAAGCCGGCACCTCCCGCATCGGTGAGGTCCGCGCCCCTGCCGACCTCGCGGACGTCGAGATCGGCAGCAGCGGCAAGGCCGGCGTCGGCACCGGCGGCATGGTCACCAAGGTCGAGGCCGCCCGCATCGCGGCCGCCGCCGGTGTTCCCGTCGTCCTCACCAGCGCCGTCCACGCGGCCGACGCGCTGACCGGCCAGGACACCGGCACCTTCTTCCACCCCACCGGCAAGCGCTCCGCCGACCGGCTGCTGTGGCTCCAGCACGCTTCCACCCCGCAGGGCGCCCTGACCCTGGACGACGGTGCCGTGCAGGCCGTCGTGGACCGCCGCAAGTCGCTGCTGCCGGCCGGTATCGCCGCCGTCGAGGGCGAGTTCAGCGCCGGCGACCCGGTCGAGCTGCGGGACGGCACGGGGCACGCCGTGGCCCGGGGGCTCGTCAACTTCGACGCCAAGGAGATTCCCCGGCTGATCGGCCGCTCCACCCGGGAACTGGCCCGCGAACTCGGACCCGGGTACGAACGCGAGGTCGTACACAGGGACGACCTGGTGGTCCTGCACCCCTAATGTGTCGAAACGTCCGCCCCCGGTGGTGGACGTTCCGCAAAACCGCCACGCGATCCCTTGCGGCCTGCTCAACTTTGTCCCGGGGACCTAATCCGCAGCAGCGCCACTGTGCAAAGGAGGCCGTCGTGAGACGAGTGCGCCCTGGGACTCAGGGGTCCCGCGGTGGTGCCGGCTCCCGCGCGGCCGGTGAGGAGCGTGCCCTGACCAGCGTGGCGGCCGGGGACCGGTTCGAGGGCGAGGAACCCGTGGACACCCCACGCCTGTGGCACGTCACCCTCAGCGTCTCCGGCAAGGAGGCCCCGCTCCCCGAGGTCCGGCGGGCCCTGGAGCAGCTCGCCCACGACCATCCCTTCTTCCTGACCAGCCGGTACGCGGTCGACCACGCGGAGATCCGCTACTGGGAGGAGGCCCGCGACCTGCACGACGCGGCCGCCGTCGCCCTGCGCCTGTGGGGCGAGCACCGGCAGACCGCCGGGCTGCCGCCCTGGGAGATCGTCGGCCTGGAGGTCATCGACCGCGTGACCTACCACCAGCGCATCGCAGAGGGGTACGGTCCGCCCCCGGCGTCCCCGGTCGGCGTCCATCCGTTTTGACCCGTTCCACGACGTGTCTCGCGCTGTGGAACGAACGATGAACCGAGCCGCCCGGCGCACTACCCTTCCCTCATGACCACGCTCTCTCCGTACGACTCGATGTCCCCGGTCACCGAGGCCGCCTACCGAGCCAAGGCCGCCGCCGCGACCATCGCGCCGCTGCCCCGGGCCGAGAAGGACGACGCGCTGCTCGCCATCGCGGACGCGCTGGAGGTCCGGGCGAGCGAGATCGTCGAGGCCAACGCCGAGGACGTCGCCAGGGCCCGCGAGGCCGGCATCGACGAGGGCATGATCGACCGGCTCACGCTCACCCCCGAGCGGATCCGCGCCATCGCCTCCGACGTGCGCGACGTGGCGGCGCTGCCCGACCCGGTCGGCGAGGTCGTACGCGGCTCCACGCTCCCCAACGGCATCGACCTGCGCCAGGTGCGCGTGCCGCTCGGCGTCGTCGGGATCATCTACGAGGGCCGGCCGAACGTCACCGTCGACGCCGCCGCCCTCTGCCTGAAGTCCGGCAACGCGGTCCTGCTGCGTGGCTCCTCCTCGGCGTACCGGTCCAACACCGCCCTCGTACGCGTCCTGCGCGACGCCGTCGGCGGGGCCGGACTGCCCGCCGACGCCGTCCAGCTCGTCCCCGGCGAGAGCCGTGACAGCGTGCGCGAGCTGATGCGCGCCCGCGGCCTGGTCGACGTCCTCATCCCGCGCGGCGGCGCCTCCCTGATCAACACGGTCGTCCAGGAGTCCGTCGTCCCGGTCATCGAGACCGGCACCGGCAACTGCCACGTCTACGTCGACGCGCAGGCCGACCTCGACATGGCCGTCGAGATCCTGATCAACTCCAAGGCCCACCGGGTCAGCGTCTGCAACGCCGCCGAGACCCTCCTGGTCCACCAGGACATCGCCGCGGAGTTCCTGCCCCGCGCCCTGGACGCCCTCGCGGAGGCCGGGGTCACCGTGCACGCCGACGAGCGCGTGCAGGCCTACGCCAAGAACTCCAAGGCCACCGTCGTCGAGGCGACGGCCGAGGACTGGGAGACCGAGTACCTGTCGTACGACATCGCCGCCGCGGTGGTGGACTCGCTGGACAAGGCCGTCGAGCACATCCGGCTGTGGACCTCCGGCCACACCGAGGCCATCGTCACGACGTCCCAGCAGGCCGCCCGCCGCTTCACCCAGCTGGTCGACTCCACCACCGTCGCCGTGAACGCCTCCACCCGCTTCACCGACGGCGGCCAGTTCGGCTTCGGCGCCGAGATCGGCATCTCCACGCAGAAGCTGCACTCCCGCGGCCCCATGGGCCTGCCGGAGCTGACCAGCACGAAGTACATCGTCACCGGGGACGGGCACGTACGGCGCTGAGCCGTGCGCACCGGGGGAGTACCGGTATGCGCACCGTCGCATGCCCGTGCAGGGTCACCCGGGTGGCGCAGACGCGTACGGGAGGAGTGCCCGGCGGGCGCGCGCCCGCCGACGCCCCGTGGAAGCCGTCTCGACCGGCGGATGAATTTCCATACCGTCTGCCCAAATTGACCCCTCAGGTCTACTCTGGATCCGTGCCGGAGGACGTGGGGGGCACGCCGTTTCCGGACGGCCGGGAGCCCGACGACGACCACGACCGCGGGGTGTCGGACGAAGAGTTCGCCTCCGTGGTCTTCGACGAGGCCTTCGTCCGCGCGGCCGTGGTGCACGAGCCGACCGCGGTGGAGCGCCTCCTGGCCGCCGCACAGGCGAGAGCCGAGGCCTCCGAGGCCGAGGCGCGCCGCGCCCACACCAGGGGCGAGCGCTACGACGACCGGTACGGCCCGGACGGGCGGGGTGCGTTCGGTCATGATCCCGGCCTCGACGAGTTCGACGACCCCGACATCGTCGAGGACCACTACGGCGGCACCGGGCCGTACTCCAAACAGGTGCGCTGGCACCGCCCCGTCGCCTGGGTGCTAGCCCTCGTGATGGGCATCGGCATGGTCGCCCTGGCCTTCACGGCGGTCTACCGGGGTGCGTCCTCCGACCGTGAGGAGCCCGCGCCGCCGCCCGCCTCGACCGGGCTGGAACAGGGCAGCGCGGTGGCACCCTCGGCCTCCGCCGAGTACTCTCCGCCGGCCGTCTCGGTGATCCCCCACAGCCCCTGACCGGAACCCGCCCATCTTGGTGAGAACCTGTCAGAACTTGTGGAGCAGCCGGGCGTTTACCCGTGCTTCCGGCGACCTACCCTGAAGATATGGGCGGGCCTGGAAACCCACCTGAGGGGCCTGCGGAGGGCGCCCCCGGAGGTGGCGAGGACGAGTACCGATCCGTCGTGTTCGACGAGTCGTTCATCCGTGCTGCCCGGCTCCAGGAGTTCTCCGCGCAGGAGCGCATCGCCGACCACGCCCCCGCGGTCCGCCGCCGCCGGCCGCTGCGCAGGGGCCTGTCCCGGCAGGCGCTGGTCCTCGTCCTGCTGATCGCCGTCGCCTTCGGTACCGCGATCTACATGGGCGTACGGCATCCCTACCAGACCCCAGCCGCCCGGGAACCGGTCGAGCCCCTGCGGATGACCGTCATCCCGCTCGCCCCCGAGGGCAAGGTGCCCGGCACGGCGGACCCGGCCTACCTGTACGAGCACAGCCCCGCCGCACAGTTCCGGACCGGCGCGGAGGGGGTGCCGCTGCCCGCCTCGCGGCGCACCGCGCACTTCTCGGACAGTCAGGTCGTGAGCGCCCTGACCACCGCCAAGGACTACATCGTCCGCTCGGCCATGGACCCCGAGGTCCTCACGGGCGGCGAGGTCCGCGCCGTCCGCGTGCTGCTCGACCCGGACCAACTGGACCAGTTCGACCAGAGCTTCACCCGCCCCACCGCCGACGGACGCCACGCGCCCACCGGCTGGCTGGTGCGTTTCGACCCCTCGCGCGCCGAGCTCGCCGACCGGAGGGTCCGGGCCCAGGGCACGCTGCAGGCCGCCGAGACCGACGCGTCGACGCTGGAGGTCACCGCCGACCACACGTTCGTGTACGCGCTGCGGGCGGCCGGGAGCGGTGACAAGGACAAGGTGTCCCTGTTCACTCTCCGGCGCGAGCTGCACTTCCGCTTCGACCGCGACGATCTGCGGCTGCACCAGGCCCAGCTGCTGGTCTCCTACGTCCAGGCCGGGCCGCTTTCCTGCGCCGAGGACTCCACGAACCACCTCCGGCCCCTGCTGGCCGGGCAGACGGCCAAGGAGGGCGGCCCCGCCGGCACCGACCCCTACGCCACGGGCGGCGCGACGGCCCTGTGCGGCTCCCTGGCGAGGAGCGCGCAGCCGAAGGTGTGAGGGCCCCGGCCGGGCGTGAGAAGCCACCAGCCGGGCCGGGACGGCCCAGCCGGACCGGAGGAGGCCCGAGCCGGGTCGGAGGAGGCCCGAGCCGGGTCGGAGGAGGTCCGAGCCGGGTCGGAGGAGGTCCGAGCCGGGTCGGAGGAGGTCCGAGCCGGGTCGGAGGAGGTCCGAGCCGGGTCGGAGGAGGTCCGAGCCGGGTCGGAGAAGGCCCCAGCCGGGTCGGGAGGGCGCCGGCCGAGCCTTCACCGGGGCAGCCGGGCCCGGGAGAGGGCCGGAAGCGGGGGCGCGAGCGCACGAGCAGCCCCGTCACGCCGCCGGGAATCTGCGAGCGCACGAGCCCCGTCACGCCGGCCGGGAATCCTAGCGTTCGTCCCGCGGCGGCCGGTCGTCTTCCGAGGAGTCCGCCGGGCCCGAGGAGTCCGACGGGCCCGGCGCGTCTGTCGCGGGCCCCTGCGGCGGCTTCGGGGGCGCGGTCGTGAAGCCGTTGAAGCCGCGGCGGACCCGGTCGCCCAGGTCGCCGGCGCCGCCCGCGAGGTCCGTGACCAGCTTCATCAGCGGGTCCTTGGAGCTCTTCACGTGGGAGGTGTAGTGGTTCGCCGAATCCCGCCAGGAGTCCCGCACCGAGGTGTCCTTGTCCTCGTCACGCCGCGGGTAGTGGCCGTCCATGATCCGCTGGAAGTCCCGCGACTCCGCCCACTTCTTCAGCTCGGCCGCCCGCACGGTGGTGAAGGGGTGGGAGCGGGGCAGCACGTTGAGGATCTTCAGCACGGAGTCGCGCAGGTCGCCCCCGGCCTCGTACTCCTCGGCCTGGGCCAGGAACGCGTCCACGTTCATCTCGTGCAGGTGGTTGCCGCCCGCGATCTTCATCAGACCCCGCATCGAGGCCTTCAGGTCCTGCCCGACCAGCAGCCCCGCGCGGTCCGCGGACAGCTCCGACTTGCGGAACCACTCCCGCAGCCCGGTCACGATCGCCATGATCGCGAGATTGCCCAGGGGGATCCACGCGACCCGGACGGCCAGGCTCGTCAGGAACAGCAGGATCGTCCGGTAGACGGAGTGCCCGGACAACGCATGTCCCACCTCGTGCCCGACGACCGCCCGCATCTCCTCCTCGTCCAGCAGCTCGACGAGACCCGTCGTGACGACGATGATCGGCTCGTCCAGGCCGATGCACATGGCGTTCGGCTGCGGGTCCTGGTTCACGTACATCGGCGGGACCTTCTCCAGGTCCAGGATGTAGCAGGCGTCCCGCAGCATCACGTTCAGATGGGCGAACTGCTGGTCCGAGACCCGCACCGAGTCGGACAGGAACAGCAGCCGCAGACTGCGCTCGGGCAGCAGGCCGCTGAGCGCCTTGAACACCGTGTCGAAACCGCTCAGCTTGCGCAGCGCCACCAGGGCGGAGCGGTCGGCCGGGTGCTCGTAGGTGCGCGAGGAGATCCCGGGGAAGCGCCTGCGCTGCCTGCTCGGCACGTGCTCGTGCCCGTTGTGCTCGTGGCCGTCGGACATGTCTTCCCCCAGCGTCTGGTGTGACCTTTGCGGCCCTTTGTGCGGCCTTTTGCTTCCCCGAGGCAGAGCCCAGCCTAGGCGGAGTTACGGTGGTCGGGCAGTACAGCGAAGGAGACCACCGCCATGGAGCACCACCCCGCATCCGCCTGGCTCGCCGGGGCCGCGAACGCCGCCGGAGGGCAAGGTCCGGGGATGCTGCGGATCGTGCTGATCGTGATGATCCTGGGCTGTGCGCTGACCGCGTGGTTCCTGCTGCGTGGCTACAGACGGAAGGACGACTGAGGCCACACGAAGGTTCCCCGCCGGGCCCCGGGACCGGCCCCGGCGGCGGCACGCGTGACCGCCCGCGGTACCAACAAGCGGAGTCGGGGTGATCGCGGAACGGGCGCCCGCTTACGATGAGCCGACGTCTTTAACCCGCCCTCACGCGATAGGTCCTGCCGAAGATGAGCTTCCACAGCACCGCTGCCCAGTTGGTCACCCTCGCCGCCGAGGGCGAAGAGCACGGCGGAAACCACGAGAGCCTCAGCCCCTACCTCACCGGCGGCGGCGCGCTCTTCATCCTGCTGCTCCTGCTGTGGATCACCACCCGCTTCAACCGCGACCGCTGAGACCGGCAGGGCATCCCGCCGAGGACGCCCGGGGGACCACGGGGGCGGCCGGAGCCCTCAGGCAGGGCCGGTAGGGTCTGCACGCATGGGAGAGCAGGACATGCCTACCGGTCCGGCGAACGAGACGCCGCACGACCCGGCACGGGACACGGCGAGCGGAACCGAGCGACACTCGGAGCCCCGCCGTGCCTCCGCGGTGGCCGGCGGGACCGACGGCCCCGGAAAGAGCCCGTCGCGACCGGGCAAGCGCCGCCTCGGTGTCATGGGCGGCACCTTCGACCCGATCCACCACGGGCACCTGGTGGCGGCCAGCGAGGTCGCCGCGGCGTTCCACCTCGACGAAGTGGTCTTCGTGCCGACCGGCCAGCCCTGGCAGAAGACCCACCGCAGCGTCTCCCCGGCCGAGGACCGCTACCTGATGACGGTCATCGCCACCGCCGAGAACCCGCAGTTCTCCGTGAGCCGCATCGACATCGACCGCGGCGGCCCCACCTACACCGTGGACACCCTGCGCGACCTGCGCGCGCTCAACCCCGACACGGACCTGTTCTTCATCACCGGCGCCGACGCGCTCGCCCAGATCCTGACCTGGCGGGACAACGAGGAGCTGTTCTCCCTGGCGCACTTCATCGGGGCCACCCGGCCGGGCCACCACCTGGACGACTCCGGGCTCCCGGAGGGCGGTGTCTCGCTGGTGGAGGTTCCCGCCCTGGCCATCTCCTCCACCGACTGCCGCGCGAGAGTCGCCAAGGGCGATCCGATCTGGTACCTGGTGCCGGACGGCGTCGTGCGCTATATCGACAAGCGCGAGCTGTACCGCGGCGAGTGAGCCGAGAGGGGCACCGGTGAACGACCGATACGACGCGGGGGCCGCGGACCACGGCGCCGACCAGTACGAGCTCGTCGGCTACGACGAGTACGGCCGGCCGGTCTACCGGCAGGCCCCGACCCAGCAGCAGACGTACGACCCGTACGCCCAGCAGCAGCACCAGCAGCAGCACCAGGGCTACGGCTACGACCCGTACGCGCAGACGGAGCAGCCCCCGTCGGCGTACGGCTACGGCACGGGCGAGCCCGCCTCCGGCTACGGCTCCTACGATCCGTACGGCACCGCCCCGCAGCAGGGCCGGCCCGGGCAGGGCGCCCCGCACGACCCCTACGGGCAGGCCGCCGCCGGAGCCACCGGCCCGCAGCCCCGCGTCGCGGAGCAGCCGGCCCAGCAGACCGCCCACATCCCGCAGCAGGCCGGCCCGGCCCACGACCGGGACACTCCCGACGAACCGCAACGGGATTACCACACCGAGCAGTTCGCCTTCGTCGAGGAACCGGACGCGAACTCCGAAGACGTCATCGACTGGCTGAAGTTCACCGAGAACCGCACGGAACGCCGCGAGGAGGCCCGGCGCCGGGCCCGCAGCCGCATCGTCGCCCTGACGGTCGTCCTCGCGCTCGTCGCGGCCGGCGGCGTCGGCTGGCTCTGGTACGCGGGGAAGCTGCCCGGCCTCTCCTCCGAGGACTCCAAGACGGGCACCGCGACGGCCGCGGGCGCCCAGAAGCGCGACGTGATCGTCGTCCACCTGCACGACATCAAGGGCGGCGGCACCTCCACGGCCCTGCTCGTCGACAACACCACCACCCAGCGCGGCGCCACCGTCCTGCTGCCCAACTCCCTCGCCCTGACCAGCGACGACGGCACCACGACGACGCTCGCCAAGTCGGTCGAGGACGACGGCTCCGACGGCACCCGCGACGCGCTCGACACGGTCCTCGGCACCGACATCGAGGGCACCTGGCGCCTGGACTCGCCCTACCTGCAGAACCTCGTCGACCTGGTCGGCAACATCGACGTCGACACCGACACCGACGTCCCCGACCCCGCCGCCAAGAAGAAGGGCGAGGCCCCCCTGGTCAACAAGGGCCAGGACCAGACCCTCAGCGGCAAGATGGCGGTCGCCTACGCCACCTACCGCGCTCCCGGCGAGGCCCAGAACGCCCAGCTGGACCGGTTCGGGCAGGTCATGGAGGGCGTGCTGCGCAAGATGTCCTCCGACCCGCAGGCCGCGACGACCACCATCCAGACCCTCGCCCAGATCCTCGACCCGTCCCTCACCGACAAGGACCTCGGCACCTTCCTCGCCGGGCTCTCCGACCTCGCCAAGGGCGGCGACGTCAAGACCGACCTGCTGCCCGTCCGGAACGACGGCACGCTCAGCGCCCAGGCGAGCGCGGGGGTCGTCAGGAACGTCCTCGGCGGCACCGCCAAGAGCCCCGACAAGGACGCCGCCGTCAGCGTCTCCGTCCAGAACGCCACCGGCGTCAAGGACAACACCGAGAAGGCCCGCGTCGTGCTCCTCAACGGCGGCTTCACCTTCCTGGAGAGCGGCACCGGCACCGCCCGGGCCACCTCCGAGGTCGTGTACGCCGACGCGGCCGACAAAGCCGATGCCGCCGAGGTCGCCAAGACCCTGGGCCTGCCCGCGGCCTCCGTCACCAAGGGCAAGATCTCCGCGAGTGCCGACGTCTCCGTGGTCCTCGGCCAGGACTACAAGCCGTCGGCCGGCTAGCCGCAGGGAGCGCGCTCCCCATGTGATTCCCGTTATCGCGTGGGGGGCCCGCGGCGGTCCGTGAGACCCTTGGGTGTCAAGAGTCCGCCGACCGAAAGCCTTGCAGTGACCGTGACCGACCGCTCTCACGAGCTGATCAACACCGCCGCCCAGGCGGCCGCCGACAAGCTGGCCCACGACATCGTCGCCTACGACGTCAGTGACGTGCTGTCCATCACGGACGCCTTCCTGCTGGCCTCCGCGCCCAACGACCGCCAGGTCAAGGCGATCGTCGACGCGATCGAGGAGCGCCTCTCGAAGGAACTCGACGCGAAGCCGGTGCGCCGCGAGGGCGACCGAGAGGCCCGCTGGGTGCTGCTCGACTACGTCGACATCGTCGTCCACGTCCAGCACAGCGAGGAGCGCGTCTTCTACGCCCTGGAGCGGCTGTGGAAGGACTGCCCCGAGCTCGACCTGCCCGAGGAGGCCAAGGCCACCCGTGGCAAGGCCGAGGAGCACGCCAAGCTGCGAGCGGCCGAGGAGGAGGCCGAACTGGACGGTGACTGGCGTTGACCGCCCCCAACGAGGCGTCCGCCGCGAAGGGCCGTGGCCGTCGCATCATCCTCTGGCGGCACGGCCAGACCTCGTGGAACGTGGAGCGCCGCTTCCAGGGCAGCACGGACGTCGAGCTGACCGGGACCGGCGTCGACCAGGCCCGCCGCGCCGCCCGGCTGCTCGCCTCCCTGAAGCCGGACGCCATGGTCGCTTCCGACCTGCGGCGCGCGGCGGCCACCGCCGCCGAGCTCGCCACGCTCACCGGCCTCGACGTCACCCACGACGAGGGGCTGCGGGAGACCTACGCGGGCGTCTGGCAGGGCCTGACGCACGAGGAGATCATCGCCCGGTACGGCGAGGAGTACGCCGCCTGGAAGCGCGGCGAGCCGGTGCGCCGGGGTGGCGGCGAACTGGAGACCGAGGTCGCCGACCGTGCGGCCCCGGTGGTGCTCCGGCACGCCGAGAAGCTCCCCGAGGACGGCACGCTCGTCGTGGTCAGCCACGGCGGCACGATCCGCACCACCATCGGCCGCCTGCTGGGTCTCGACCCCCGCAACTGGGAGAGCCTCGGCGGACTCTCCAACTGCTGCTGGTCCGTGCTCGGCGAAGGGGCCCGCGGCTGGCGTCTGCTGGAACACAACGCCGGCACCCTGCCGGAACCCGTGCTCGGCGACGACGACTGACCCCCGGATTTCACTTTCCGGCAGGTCGCAGGCTAAAGTTCTTCTTGTTCGCCCCGCCAGCGGGGCAACAGAACAACATGCGGTTCCACCGCGTGTGAGGGGCTATAGCTCAGTTGGTAGAGCGCCTGCATGGCATGCAGGAGGTCAGGAGTTCAATTCTCCTTAGCTCCACGTCAAGATCCCGTTCCCGGTGTGGGGGCGGGATTTTTCGTGCTCCGGCTTGAGTCACTCGGGCTTGCTGAGGCGTATACCTCTACGGCCCCGCCGGGTGGCGTGTCCGGACTGGTACTGAGGCGTCGCTGACCGTATTGGTCCGGCCGTGGCAGAATCAAACGGCCGGAAGGGGGCGCGGCCCGACGGGAGGAGTAGCGATGCCTGCGAGCATCCTCGAGGAGGTCGACCACCTCCTCGAAGCGTTCACACGGGACATGTCCACCCGACTGAGCTGCCCTTCCTGCGGTTCGGGGCACGTGGCCCAGATGCTCGGCGACAACGGCGGGATTTCCTACGTGTGCACGGCCTGCGGCCACAGCTGGAGCTGATCGATGGGTGCACACAGGCGGAAGTGCGACTGGTGCGGCAGCGGGACGCCGATCGTCCGCGACATGGAGCCGATCAATCCCGACTACCAGTACTGGTGCGAGGAATGCGCGCGGGCGCTGATCATAAAAGGCGACCCGATCGAGACGTACCGGGAGTTGGAGGGCGAGCCGATCTACGGCCGGCTGCTGGAGGAGCACTGCACGCTCAAGCGGTTCTATTCGTTCGTCACGGCCTGACGCCCGAAGTCCCGAAGCCTCGATGTCCCGAAGCCTCGGGGGCGGCGAAACGGTCATATCGGGCAAGGTGAAACCGATTTGGTGTTGGGCCCGCAGGACCAGTAATGTTGGCGTCGCCGCCGGGGAAACCGGGCGGAACGCAGCAAGGGGCTATAGCTCAGTTGGTAGAGCGCCTGCATGGCATGCAGGAGGTCAGGAGTTCAATTCTCCTTAGCTCCACAGCAGATGAGAAGGCGGGCCATCCGATCGGATGGCCCGCCTTCTTGTCGTGCTCGCTGGGCTTGTCGTGCTCGTTGGGTTGGTCGTGCTGGGCGTGCTCGTCGTGCGTACGCGAACGGCGGGCTCCCCCTGGAGGGAAGCCCGCCGTGGGGTCCGCTCAGCGGCCGAGAGCGCGGCGGCCGCGGCCCTGGGAGAGGACCGGGAGGTTGCGGGACGGCGCGCCCGGCGCGCCCGACTCCTCGAGGCGCAGCGCCAGCGCCGGACAGCGGCGCACCGCGCGTAGAGCCTTGGCCTCGGCGTACCGCGGTACCTGCGCCTGCGCCACGGTCGGGAAGCCGTCGGCGCCCAGCTGGAACACCTCCGGGAGGATGTCCGCGCACAGGCCGTGGCCCCGGCACAGCGTCCAGTCGACGTAGATCTTCTGGCGGCTCGGGCCGTTCTCCTCGGACTCGCCGCCGCCCGGGATGCCCGTCGGGGCCCTGCCGCCCTCGAAGAGCGGCAGAACGCCCTCCACGGGCCGTCCGCAGCCGTTGCCCAGGACATGGGCGGCCAGGTCGTCCGTGAACGCCTTGATGGTCGACTCCAGGAACATCGCCGAGCCGTCCGGGTGCGAACACGCGCCGCGCCGCTTCACGTTCTTGGCGACCTGCTTGAGCGCCTCCAGGGCGGCCGGGCCGCCGCCGTTGAGGATGTCCTCCAGACCGCGCGCGGCGGCCGGCAGACCGAGGTAGCAGGGGCCGCACTGGCCCGCGCTCTCCTCGGCCAGCCACTGCGCCACCCGCAGCGACTCGCCCAGCGGGCAGGTGTCCTGAGTGATCGGCAGAATCGCGCCGGCGCCGAGCGCGCCGCCCACCGCGTCCAGCGAGTTGCGGGAGACGATCGCCTCGTTGACGGTCGCCGCGTCGATCCACTTGCCGTGGTAGCCGCCGGTGAGCACGCCCTGCGGTACCGGCGGCGCGCCGGCGAGCTGCAGGACGTAGCGCAACGGCACGCCCGTCGGGACCTCGATCACCATGGGGCGGGCGACCGCGCCGGAGACCGTGAGCATCACGGTGCCCGGCTCGTCGTACAGGCCGGTGTTGCCGTAGCGCTCGGGGCCGATGCGGGCGGCGATCGCCAGCTGGGCGAAGGTCTCGGCGTTGGAGAGCAGGGTGGGTGCGCCGCCGACGCCGTTCTGCGAGGCGCTGACCTTGCGGCCGGGCGGGACGGCCGGGCCGCCGTCGATCGAGCGGATCAGCGACGCGGCGGCACCGGTGACCATGCGGACCGGATTGCGCTGGACCCGCGCGCGCAGTGCCGAGCGGCGGCCGTTGCTGAGGCCGCGTTCGGCGAGCGCGGCCTCCATGGAGCGCTGGGTCGACTCACGGGTGACCCCCACCACGAGCGTGCGGGCACCCAGGGCCTCGGCGCACAGCAGGGCGCCGTCCAGGATGAGATGCGGGGCACGGTTGATCAGCACCGTGTCCTTGCGGCAGGCCGGCTCGTCCTCGCTGCCGTTCACGACGACGACCGGCCGGACGCCGCGCTTGATCGCCGCTTCGGCGACCGAGCGCAGCTTCTTGTGGAAGGGGAAGCCCGCGCCGCCGCGGCCCTTCAGGTTGATGCGTTCGGAGAGCTGCGCGAGCTGCTCACCGCCCATCGGCTCGAGCGGCCCGTGCACCTTGAGGTGCATGGGCAGATCGAGCCGATCGACAAGGTCGAAGCCCGACGTGAGCTGGGGAAGTCCGACCACGCGGACTTCGGGTACGTCGGGCAGGGCCTCGTTCACTTAAAGCCTCCGGAAGGCGTGTTCCAAGGTTCGCCCGATCCCGGTGCGTCGAAGTCGTAGGAAGCACCGGGATTTGTGTCAGTGGCGGGACCGCTGTTGTACGTGTCGTTCGGGTAGTACGTGTCGAAGGCGGCGTTCGTCTCACCCGTGTCGTACACGTCACTCGATCCGTAACCGGCGGTGCCTGGATTGCCGTAGCCCGGGATGCTTTGTCCGGTGTCCTGCAGGGGGTCGTAGGGCGGGATGTTGAAGCCCGTGTCCTGGAGCGGGTCGTAGGCGGACGGCGGGGCCTCGCCGACCGGTGGCGGGGACGGGATCGGCCAGTTGCCCGAGGTGCTGGAGGGGCCGTCCACGGTCGGGATGGTCTCGGTGGGCTGCATGTCCAGCGGCAGCTGCATGCTGGTGGTCGGCCCGGGTGCGAAGGCCTGGCGGCCCTGGGGCGGGCCCGAGACGGCCCGGTAGGCCGCGGCGAAGCCGTTCGCCGGTTCCTTGGCCGCGGGGCGTTCCGCCTTCTCGTAGAGCGGCCCCGACGGGGACGCCGCGCCGCGCGCGGAGGCGCCCCGGCCCTCCTGGTCGGGGAACGCGAAGCCGCTTCCCGCCCGGGCCCGGCTCTCCTCCAGATCCCTGCGCCCCTGGCTCTCGCCGGGGCCGATCATCGAGGCGATCTTGTCGGCGACCTGGCGCTTGACCTGGCGTGGAGCGGCGCGCAGGGCGAGCGCTCCGGCCACGCCGGCCAGGGACAGGCAGTACAGGATGACGAAGATCGGCTTGGCCGCGCGACCCGCGTAGAGCCCGTGGACCAGGGCGGCGCACCAGGCCGGGTAGGCCAGCATGTGCATGGCTCGCCAGCGGGCCGCCACGGGCGCCGGGGACGCGAAGCGGTTGCGCAGCACGCCGGTGATGCCCACGAAGATCATGAGCATGCCCGCCAGGGTGCCCAGGCCGATCAGGAAGGACCGGCCCGTGACCAGCTCGTCCTCGGTGAACAGCAGCCCGAAGGGGATCACCGCGGCGATCCACGAGGTGTGGGCAAGCGCCAGCTTCACGCCGATGTGCACCAGCAGGAAGACGATCGAGGCGACGGCCGTGGTCCGGTGCACGGCCTGCGCCAGGATGCGGCGGCGGGTGTCGAGCAGGACCCGGTCCTGGGCGACCAGCCCCCAGATCACCGAGCACGTCAGGCACACGAGGGACAGCACGCCCGCACCGAAGTTGAGGAACTCGGCGAACGAGTCGTCTGCCGTGGAGTCGTAGGGGTTCACGACAAGCCTCCCCACGTCCCGGTGAACGGGTGCAGGGAGGTGTTACTGCGATGAGGGTTCATGGGGGCAACTCCGAGCGGTTCGGGAAAGCAGCGGTCCCGGGCCGAACTCTAAGCGGAGTCATACCGATCAGTACGAGGTTTGAGTTATTGCGTTGTTATCAAAGGACAATATGGCTGTAGTGATGTCCCTTAGCTGCTGTTACGCGAAGTAACTATTGACCATGGTTCAGCTTTTGGGGGCGCGGACGGCCACCCGAAAGCTCGTCGCGGCACGCTGAGGGCCTGCGGTACCCTAGCGCCATGCGTGCCGTACGCCTTCTGCTTAGCGGGCCGCGCTGATCAGTCCCGGCCACCGGAGAAGTCGAGTGGCCGGCATCGGCGCGGCGTCCCCTCCTGTGTGAGGGGATTTTTCGTTTCTCGAACCAGACAGCCGCAGGCAGAGACGATCGATGGAGCTTTGAGGATCATGAGCGAGACGAACCCCGCCGCCACCTCCGAGGTGGCGGCGCCGCACCGCTACACGGCCGCCATGGCTGCCGAGATCGAGGCACGCTGGCAGGACTTCTGGGACGCCGACGGCACCTACGCCGCGCCCAACCCCAAGGGTGACCTGGCCGGGGACCGGGAGATCGTCGCTCGCCCCAAGAAGTTCATCATGGACATGTTCCCGTACCCCTCCGGTGCGGGCCTGCACGTCGGCCACCCCCTGGGCTACATCGCCACGGACGTCTTCGCCCGCTTCCAGCGGATGACCGGCCACAACGTCCTGCACACCCTGGGCTTCGACGCCTTCGGCCTGCCCGCCGAGCAGTACGCGGTGCAGACCGGCACGCACCCGCGCGTGTCCACCGAGGCCAACATGGAGAACATGAAGTCCCAGCTGCGCCGGCTGGGCCTGGGCCACGACAAGCGCCGGTCGTTCGCCACGATCGACCCGGACTACTACAAGTGGACCCAGTGGATCTTCCTGCAGATCTTCAACTCCTGGTACGACCACGACGCCCGCCGGGCCCGCCCGATCGCCGAGCTGGTCGCCGAGTTCGAGTCCGGTGAGCGGCCCGTACCGGGGCACACGCGCGCGTGGAGCGAGCTGAGCGCCGCCGAGAAGGCCGACGTCCTGGGCGAGTTCCGGCTGGCCTACGCCTCCGACGCGCCGGTCAACTGGTGCCCCGGCCTGGGCACCGTGCTGGCCAACGAGGAGGTCACCGCCGAGGGCCGCTCCGAGCGCGGCAACTTCCCGGTCTTCAAGGCCAAGCTGCGCCAGTGGAACATGCGCATCACGGCCTACGCCGACCGGCTGCTGGAGGACCTGGACGCGCTGGACTGGCCCGAGGCCATCAAGCTGCAGCAGCGCAACTGGATCGGCCGCTCCGAGGGCGCCCGCGTCGACTTCCCCATCGACGGCGAGCGCATCACCGTCTTCACCACCCGCCCCGACACCCTGTTCGGCGCCACCTACATGGTGCTGGCGCCCGAGCACCCGCTGGTCGAGAAGTTCACCCCGGCCGCCTGGCCGGAGGGCACCCACGAGGTGTGGACCGGCGGCCACGCGTCCCCCGGTGAGGCCGTCGCCGCCTACCGCGCGCAGGCCGCCTCGAAGTCCGACGTCGAGCGGCAGGCCGAGGCCAAGGACAAGACCGGCGTCTTCATCGGCGCGTACGCGACCAACCCGGTCAACGGCGAGCAGGTCCCGGTCTTCATCGCCGACTACGTGCTGATGGGCTACGGCACCGGCGCGATCATGGCCGTGCCGGCCGGCGACCAGCGCGACTTCGAGTTCGCGCGCGCCTTCGAGCTGCCGGTCCACTGCATCGTCGAGCCGACCGACGGCCGCGGCACGGACACCTCGACCTGGGAGAACGCCTTCTCGTCGTACGACGCGAAGATCATCAACTCCTCGAACGACCAGGTGAGCCTGGACGGCCTGGGCGTCGCCGAGGCCAAGGCACGCATCACCGAATGGCTGGAGAGCAGGGGCGTCGGCGAGGGCACCGTCAACTTCCGGCTGCGCGACTGGCTGTTCAGCCGCCAGCGCTACTGGGGCGAGCCCTTTCCGATCGTCTACGACGAGGACGGCATCGCCCACGCGCTGCCCGAGTCGATGCTGCCCCTGGAGCTGCCCGAGGTCGAGGACTACTCACCGCGCACCTTCGACGCGGACGACGCCGACACCCAGCCCGAGACCCCGCTGTCGCGCAACGAGGACTGGGTCAACGTCACCCTGGACCTGGGCGACGGCCGCGGCCCGCGCGCGTACCGGCGTGAGACCAACACCATGCCCAACTGGGCCGGTTCCTGCTGGTACGAGCTGCGCTACCTGGACCCGCACAACTCCGAGAAGCTGGTCGACCCCGAGATCGAGCAGTACTGGATGGGCCCGCGCGAGGGGCAGCCGCACGGCGGTGTCGACCTGTACGTCGGTGGCGCCGAGCACGCCGTGCTGCACCTGCTGTACGCGCGCTTCTGGTCCAAGGTCCTGTTCGACCTGGGGCACGTCTCGTCCGCCGAGCCGTTCCACAAGCTGTTCAACCAGGGCATGATCCAGGCCTACGTCTACCGCGACAGCCGCGGCATCGCCGTGCCGGCCGCCGAGGTGGAGGAGCGCGACGGTGCCTACTGGTACCAGGGCGAGAAGGTCTCCCGGCTGCTGGGCAAGATGGGCAAGTCCCTGAAGAACGCCGTCACTCCGGACGAGATCTGCGCCGAGTACGGGGCCGACACGCTGCGCCTGTACGAGATGGCCATGGGCCCGCTGGACGTCTCCCGCCCCTGGGACACGCGCGCGGTGGTCGGCCAGTTCCGGCTGCTGCAGCGGCTGTGGCGCAACATCGTCGACGAGGCGACCGGCGAGGTGACCGTCGTCGACGCCGAGCCCGACGAGGAGACGCTGCGCGCCCTGCACAAGGCGATCGACGGGGTCGGCGGCGACCTGGAGGGCATGCGGTTCAACACCGCCATCGCCAAGGTCACCGAGCTGAACAACCACCTGACCAAGGCGGGCGGCGTCGTGCCCCGCTCGGTCGCCGAACCGCTGGTGCTGATGGTGGCGCCGCTGGCCCCGCACATCGCCGAGGAACTGTGGCGCAGGCTGGGGCACGCCGACTCGGTGGTGCACCGGGACTTCCCGGTGGCCGACCCGGCGTACGTCGTCGACGAGACGGTGACCTGTGTCGTGCAGATCAAGGGCAAGGTCAAGGCGCGGCTGGAGGTCGCGCCGTCGATCTCCGACGACGAGCTGGAGAAGGTCGCGCTGGCCGACGAGAAGGTCGTCGCCGCGCTGGGCGGCGCCGGGATCCGGAAGGTGATCGTGCGCGCGCCGAAGCTGGTGAACATCGTTCCGGCCTAGCCGCCAGGCGTACGGCTGCTCTCGGGGTGGTCCCCTACGGGCAGGTTCGGGGTTTTTCTGGAACTCCGGACCTGCCCGTTGCGTTTACCGTGGAAGAGCGACGCGAGGCGCCGTGACGTCTGAGGAGGAGCCCTTGTGGAAGCAGTGATCGCAGTCTTCGCCCTGCTCTTCGTGCTCTTTCTCGGGCTCGGGGCGTACGCCACCGTGAAGGCGGTCGGCGCCGCCAAGCGTGGTGTGGACCGCGGCATCACCCAGGCCCGCCGCACGGTCGAGGACCACACACTGCGCGCCAAGTCCTTCGCCCAGCCCGGCGCCCCGGGGGAAATCGCCCAGCTCCGGCTGAAGCTGCGGACCTCGATGCGCGCCACCCAGGACGCCTTGCACGCGGCCGTCGCCGAGGACGAGTCCCTGAAGGAGTCCGTCGGCCTCTTCGAACGACTCAGCGCGCACGGACACGAGCTGGACGGCGAGCTCAAGCGTCTGGAGTCCGAGCCGGACCGCGCCGCGCTCAGCGAGCGGCTGCCCGGGCTGCGCGAGCGCACCGAACGCATCACGCACTCCGCGGACTCGCTGCGCTGGGCGGCCCGCGACCGGGCCCGCCGCTTCGCCGACGACGACCTGGACACCCTCAGCGCCCAGATCGACCTGGAGTCCGGCGCACTGCGGCACTGGACGGAGCCGGAGCCGGAGCCGCGGTCCGCGCAGCAGCCGGCGCCCTCCCGGCGGCCTGGCTCGCCGCCGCCCGCGACCTCGCCCTGGCCCGCGGCGCCCGCCGCCGACGCCGGCACGGCCGGGCAGACCTGGTCGGACAGCGCGCAGCCGGGCCCGGCGCGGGAACCGGCACGGCCCGCCATCACTCCGCCGGGACCACGCCTGACCCACCCCTGGCAGAAGAAGCCCCGTCCCGAGAGCACCACTTGAACCGGCCACCCGCACCGCAGGGTGCAGGGCCCGGGCTGCCACACGAGCGCTACGGCAGGTAACCTCCAGCTCATGTCCCGCCATGTCGCGATCGTCACCGATTCAACGGCCTACCTGCCGACCCGGACGATGGAGCGTCACGGCATCACAGCGGTACCGCTGACGGTGGTCCTCGGTGACCGGGCGCTGGAGGAGGGCACCGAGATCTCGACCCGCGCCCTCGCCCAGGCTTTGCAGAAGCGGCGCTCCGTGACGACGTCGCGGCCCGCTCCCGCGGTCTTCGAGGAGACCTACCGCAAGGTCGCCGAGTCCGGCGCCACCGGCATCGTCTCCCTCCATCTCTCCGCCGAACTGTCCGGCACCCACGACGCGGCGCTCGTGGCCGCACGGCAGGCGCCGGTGCCGGTGCGGGTGGTGGACACCGGCATGATCGCCATGGCGCTCGGTTTCTGCGCGCTGTCCGCGGCGGAGGCCGCGGAGTCGGGCGGGACGGTCGACGAGGCCGTCGCGGCAGCGGAGAAGAGAGCCGCGGGCACCTCCGCCTACTTCTACGTCGACACCCTCGACTACCTGCGGCGGGGCGGCCGTATCGGTGCCGCGCAGGCGCTGCTGGGCTCGGCGCTCGCGGTGAAGCCGCTGCTGCAACTGGCCGACGGCCGTATCGAACCCTTGGAGAAGGTGCGGACCGCGTCCAAGGCGATCGCCCGCCTCGAGGAGATCGCGGCCGACCGTGCGGGCAGCGCACCGGTGGATGTCGCAGTCCACCATCTCGCCGCCCCGGACCGGGCGTCGGCTCTCGCCGACCGATTGCGGACACGGGTGTCAGGGCTGGCCGATCTGTATGTCAGCGAGGTCGGGGCGGTGATCGGGGCGCACACGGGGCCCGGGCTGCTGGGAGTCGTGATTTCGCCCCGGTGAACGTTGCTGCGGGAGTCCGGCCGCTCGTGTGAGTGACGGAGTTGTCCACAACCGGGGCCCTGTCCCCGGGAATTGACCAAGATCATCGCGGGTCGGGCGAAGTGGCCGATCCTCGTCGCATGGCACTTCGATCACGTTCACGCACAGCGACCGCGACCAGTGGGCCGGGCCGTGGGCCGGCGTCCGACGGGCGCGTCCGTCATCACCGCCGCCCGCCGGTCGCACGCGGGCGGGCCCGGCAGCGTCATGCCTCGGCGGAGGAACTGCAGCGGCGCGCGGGGGTGCTGTTCGGCGAACCCGGAAGGCCCGCAGGGTCTCCCGGGCGGGCCGAGCCGGTCGAACCGGCCGGGGAGCGGCGGGAGTCGGGGCAGGGGCCGCCGGGCTCCGCCGGCCTCGACGAGAATGCGCGAGGGCGTGGTGGCCGCGCGGCGGTCGCGGAGCCGGTGACCGGTTTCCCCGAGGCGTACGGCGGACTCCCTCAGCCGGGGAGCGCTTTCCCCGAGGCGTACGGCGGACTCCCTCAGCCGGAGAGCGCTTTCCCCGAACGGGAGGGCGAGGACGTCCGCGCGGGTGCGGGCGACTGGCGGGAGCGGGCCGGTCTGGCGCTGCGGGAGCGCATGCCGCTGTGGATGCAGTCCAGGTGCGGTCTGGAGCGGCGGAGTGTGCTGGCCCTGACGGTGGTGCTCGTCGTCGCGGCGGCATTCGCCGTGCAGCACTTCTGGACGGGACGGACCCAGTCCGTGCGGCCACCGGAGGTGGTGCGGGCGGCGATGCCGTACGGCGAGCGGCAGGAGAGCGGGCCGGCCGGACAGCAGGGCGGCCCCGGTGCCGCCGGTGCTTCCTCCGGTGCGGGTGCGTCTTCCGCGGCTTCGTCCGGGTCCGCGAAGGCGGGGGCGGGAGAGATCGTCGTGGACGTCGGCGGCAAGGTCCGGGAGCCGGGGATCCACCGGCTGCCGCCCGGCTCGCGGGTGGCGGACGCGCTGCACGCGGCGGGCGGGGTGAAGCCGGGCACGGACACCGACGGGCTCAACCGCGCCCGGTTCCTCGTGGACGGCGAGCAGGTGATCGTCGGGGGACCGGCTGCCGCAGGCGGACCAGGGGTGGGCGGTACGCCTCCCGGCGGCCCGCCCGGTGCCGCGGCCGGGGGCGCGGCGGGTGGGGCGGCGGGTGGGGCGGCCGCACCGGCGGCCCCGGTCTCCCTCAACACGGCCACCGCCGACCAGCTCGACACGCTGCCGGGCGTCGGCCCGGTGCTGGCGCAGCACATCATCGACTACCGCACGCAGCACGGCGGTTTCCGCTCCGTGGACGAGCTGCGCGAGGTGAACGGCATCGGCGACCGCCGCTTCGCCGACCTGCGCGACCTCGTACGGCCATGAGGAGCCTCCCCGGCCCGCCCGGGCAGGACGAGGCCGTGGCCGGGCTCGATCCCGCGCGGTCGTCCGTGCACGCGTCCTCCGGCACACGTCTGGGCACGGCCCGCCCACGCCAGGAGGGCCCGACGGACCTGCGGCTCGTGCCGCCCGCCCTCGCGGCCTGGGGCACGGCGGCGCTGGTGCTTGACGCCTCGCCCCAGTGGACCGTCGGCATCGTGATCGGCTGTCTGGTGACCGTCGGAGCGCTGTCCTTCGCCCGGAGGCGCCGGGCCGCAGCATGGCCGCGCGCCACGCTCGCCGCCCTGCTGCTGTGCGTCGCCGGGGCCGCCGCCTCGGCCGGGCTGCACGGGGCGGATCTGCGCCGGGGGCCCGTGCCCGGCCTGGCGCGGGAGTTCGCGACGGTGACCGCCGAGGTCGAGCTCACGTCCGATCCCCGGCTCACCCGGCCGAAGGTCAGCGGCGACCACATGGCTCCGACGGCCGTGCTGATCGACGCCGACGTGCTGCGCGTCCACGAGGCGGGCGGCACGTCGGTGACCACACGGACACCGGTGCTGATGATCGTGGACGTGGGCGCGGCACCACGCGGCCGGCCGGCCGGCGGGCGGCAGCGGTCGCCATGGCTCGGGCTGCTGCCGTCGACGCGGCTGCGGGTCGATGCGCGGCTGGCGCCCGCGATGACGGGCGGCGACCGGGTCGCGGCAGTGCTGCGCGTGCGGGAACCGGGCGAACCGGACGTGGTGCGAGGGCCCTCGGGACCACAGCGGCTCGCCGGGCGACTGCGCGCCGGGCTGCGGGAGGCGACCGACGGGCTGCCCGCGGACGCCAGGGCGCTGCTGCCGGGCCTGGTGGTCGGGGACACCTCGCGGATCACACCCGAGCTGGAGGAGGCCTTCAAGGAGACCGATCTCACGCACACCCTGGCCGTCTCCGGGGCCAACTTCACGATCCTCCTCGCGCTGCTGCTCGGGCCGCCGGGCCTGGCGCAGCACGTCGAGCGGCGGGGGCTCGCGCCCCGGCTGGGTGTGTCACTGCGCGGGACGGCCGTGCTCGGCGGTGTGCTCTCACTCGGGTTCGTCGTGGTGTGCAGACCGGATCCGAGTGTGGTGCGGGCCGCCGCCTGCGGAGCCGTGGCCCTGCTCGCCCTGGCGACCGGCCGCCGCAGGTCGATGATCCCGGCGCTGGCGACGGCCGTACTGCTGCTGGTGCTGTACGACCCGTGGCTGGCGCGCAGTTACGGGTTCCTGCTCTCCGTCGTCGCGACCGGGGCCCTGCTCACGCTCGCGCCGCGCTGGAGCGCCGGGCTGCGACGGCGGGGGGTGCCGCCGAGGTGGTCCGAGGCCCTGGGTGCCGCCGCAGCCGCGCAGGCCCTGTGCGCGCCCGTCGTCGCCGTGCTGTCGGCGCGGGTGAGTCTGGTGGCGGTGCCGTGCAATCTGCTCGCGGAGTTCGCGATCGCGCCGGCGACCGTGCTGGGGTTCGCGGCGCTGGCCACGGCGCCGGTGGCGATGCCGGTGGCCAAGGCCCTGGCGTGGTGCGCGCACTGGCCCGCCGGGTGGATCGCGGGGATCGCCCGGACCGGGGCGGCACTGCCGGGCGGGGGAGTGGACTGGCCGGGCAGCTGGACGGGCGCGGCGCTGCTGCTGGCCGTGATCCTCGCCCTGGTGCTCGTCGGACGACGGGTGCTCGGGCATCCCTGGTGGTGCGGGGTCTGCGGAGTGCTGCTGCTTCTGGTGGTGGTGCAGCCGCCACCCCTGACCCGGGTGGTGACGGGCTGGCCGCCGCCGGGGTGGCGGCTGGTGATGTGTGACGTGGGGCAGGGTGACGCCCTGGTGCTGGCGGCGGGCGAGGGGGCCGGAGTGGTGGTGGACACGGGGCCCGATCCGCGGCTCGTCGACCACTGTCTGCGCTCACTGGGCATCAACAGGATCCCGCTCGTCGTGCTCACCCACTTCCACGCCGATCACGTGGCGGGTCTGCCCGGGGTGCTGCGTGGCCGGGCGGTGGGCGCGATCGAGACGACGGGGCTGGAGGAGCCCGCCGAGCAGGCCGCGTTCGTGCGGAGACTGGCGGCGGCGCGGAGGATTCCCGTGACGCGGGCGGCGGTCGGGGAGCAGCGGCGCACGGGGGAGTTGTCCTGGCAGGTGGTCTGGCCGCCCCCGAGACCGCCCCTGGACTCGCCGCCGGAATCGTTGCCGGGGGCGCCTGCGAGAGTGCTTCCGGGGATGCTTCCGGCCCACCCCGTGCCGGAGGGGCCGAACGACGCCAGCGTCGCCCTGCTGGTCCGCTCGGCCGGACTGCGTCTGCTCCTCCTCGGGGACCTGGAGCCCCCGGCGCAGAGGGCCCTGGCGCGCTCGCCGGCGGCCGAGGTGCTGGAGGGTGTGGACGTGCTGAAGGTCGCCCACCACGGCTCGGCCTATCAGGACCCGGGCCTCATACGCCGGGCGGCCCCGCGACTGGCCCTCATCTCCTGCGGCGAGGACAACTCGTACGGGCACCCGGCACCGGGCACGGTGGCGGCGCTGCGTGCCGGGGGCGCGGCGGTGCTGCGGACGGACCGGGACGGCGCGCTCGCGGTCACAGGAGGCGGCGGCGAGCTGAGGGTGGCGCGAGACTGAGGGCATGAACTCAAGCCAGGTTGATGCCTATCTGCGCCGGCTGGGAGCCGAGCACCCGGCGTGGCCCACCGTCGACGCGCTGCGCGAACTGCACCTGCGGCACCTGCGGGCCGTGCCGTTCGAGAACCTCTCGATCCATCTGGGCGAGGAGATCGTGCTGGAGGAGAAGCGGCTGCTGGACAAGGTGGTGGGCGCGCGGCGGGGTGGGTTCTGCTACGAACTCAACGGTTCCTTCGCTGCGTTGCTCGCGGCACTCGGGTACGACGTGGCACTGCTGGGGGCGCGGGTGTACGGGGACGAGGGGCGGCTCGGGATCCCGTACGACCATCTGGCGCTGAGGGTGCGGACGGTGGACGGGGGTGACTGGCTGGCCGATGTCGGGTTCGGGGCGCACAGCCACCTGCCGCTGGCGTTCGGAGACCGGGGGGAGCAGGAGGACCCGGCAGGCACGTTCCGGATCGTCGAGGCCGGGCTGGACGCGGCCGGGGTGCGCGGTGGGCACGGCACGGTGGAGGCCGCGGACCTGGACGTGTTCCGGGACGGCAGAGCGCAGTACCGCCTGGAGGTGCGTCCTCGGGCGCTCGGCGACTTCGTGGCCGGGGCGTGGTGGCACAGCACGTCGCCGGTGTCGCATTTCACGCGGTCGCTGGTGTGTTCGCTGGTGACGGAGGAGGGAGGGCGGATCACGCTCAGCGGGCGCCGGCTCACGGTGACCGCGGCCGACGGCACGCGGGAGGAGAGGGAGCTGGGCACGGACGAGGAGGTGCTCGGGGTGTACCGGGAGCGGTTCGGGATCGAGCTCGACAGGGTGCCGGTGTCGCGAAATCCTGCGTAGGAGTCAATTCCGGCCACACGGGGCTACTCAACCGTAGTACCAGCACATCTGCTGGATTCCCGTGATGTGGTCCCGTGTTGCCTCGAAAGCCTCATGGGTGGTCGAATGCATCTTCGGCACGTGTGATCAACAGTGATCAACAGGCGATTTCGAGTCACTCAGAGGAGCCGTGGATGATCGGCCGCTGGCGGGCAAGCCGCACCGACCGGGTGCACCGGACGAGTCCCCTGGCGGCGGTGCCGACACCGCCGAGCGCGGGGGTCCTGGCCTGCCGGGTGCTGGACCCGGTCAACGAGCCGGTCCGGCACGCGGAGTTCGCGGTCACGGACTCCGTGGGGCGGCCGGTCGTCAGCGGCGGAGCGGATCCGTACGGGTCGTTCGTGACGACGGTGCCCGCGGGGGAGTACCGGCTCGCGGTGTCGGCGGAGGGTTACACGCCCTACCGGGCGACGACGCAGGTCGCCGAGAACGCGCTCGCGTCCCTGGGGGACGTGACGCTGCAGGTGGCCCGGCCGCCGGAGCTTCCCGACGCCGGTGACTGGGAGATCGAGTCGGCGCACTCCTCGATCGCTTTCACCGCGCGGCACATCGGACTGGCCCGCATCCACGGGCAGTTCAAGTCGTTCGCCGGGGTGATACGGGTCGCCGATCCGGTGGAGCGGTCGGCGATGCACGTGGTGATCGACGCGGCGTCCATCGACACCAACATGCGGATGCGTGACGACCATCTGCGCTCGGCGGACTTTTTGGACATCGAGAGGTTCCCGACGCTGGAGTTCTACAGCGACCGGTTCGTGCACAAGGGCGGCAACCGTTGGGCCGTGACGGGGGCGCTGTCGCTGCACGGCGTGACACGGACGGTCACGCTGGACACGGAGTACCTGGGGCTGGGCAACGGCATGGAGGGCGAGGTGCGGGCGGCCTGCCGGGCCACGACCGAACTGCACCGGGACGACTTCACGGTGAGCTGGCAGACCATGCTGGCGCGCGGCATCGCGGTGGTGGGGCCGAGCATCAGGGTCGACCTCGATGTGCAGATCGTCCACAAGGGCTGAGCGATCCGGCCACGAGGCGGTGTCGGACAATGTCCGGCGTGAGTGATGTGCGACATGTGCTGGTGCTGCCCGACCGTGATGCCGCGGAAGAGGTGGTGGAGGCGCTGCGGGAGCGGTTCGGGGTCGTGGAGGAACCGCAGCTGGTGCGGGACGCGCTGGCCGGCGAGGACGACGCCGAGGACGCGCAGTGGCTGGTCGTCCTGCGCGACGAGGACGAGCGGCTGGATCCCGGGGAGCTGGACCGGCTGGCCGGTGAGTGGGAGGGCTGGCGGGAGGAACCGTAGGCATCCGGTACGCAGTGGCGCGTGGGATGCCGGGGGCCGCTGTCAGTGGCGCGTGGGATGCTTGGGGCGATGGCCAGGAAGACTGCGAATGACGACCTCCTCGCCCCAGTGACGCTCGCCGTGGGCCAGGAGGAGCTGCTCCTCGACCGTGCCGTGCAGGAAGTGGTGGCAGCGGCGAAGGCCGCCGACGCCGACACGGACGTACGGGACCTGACCCCGGACCAGTTGCAGCCCGGCACGCTCGCCGAGCTGACCAGCCCGTCGCTCTTCGCGGAGCGCAAGGTCGTGGTCGTACGCAACGCGCAGGATCTGTCGGCCGACACGGTCAAGGACGTGAAGGCGTACCTCGGGGCACCGGCCGAGGAGATCACCCTCGTGCTGCTGCATGCCGGCGGGGCGAAGGGCAAGGGGCTGCTCGACGCGGCGCGCAAGGCCGGGGCCCGTGAGGTGGCCTGCCCGAAGATGACGAAGCCGGCGGACCGGCTGGCGTTCGTGCGGGGCGAGTTCAGGACGACGGGGAGGTCCGCCACACCGGAGGCGTGCCAGGCGCTCGTCGACGCGATCGGCAGTGATCTGCGGGAGCTGGCCTCGGCTGTGTCGCAACTGGTCGCGGACGTCGAGGGGACGATCGACGAGGCGGTCGTCGGGCGGTACTACACGGGGCGGGCCGAGGCGTCGAGCTTCACGGTCGCCGACCGGGCGGTCGAGGGGCGTGCCGCGGAGGCCCTGGAGGCGTTGCGCTGGTCGCTGGCGACGGGGGTCGCGCCGGTGCTCATCACGAGCGCTCTCGCGCAGGGCGTCCGGGCGATCGGGAAGCTGTCGTCCGCGCGCGGGGGGCGCCCCGCGGACCTCGCGCGGGAGCTGGGCATGCCGCCGTGGAAGATCGACCGGGTGCGGCAGCAGATGCGGGGCTGGACCCCGGACGGGGTGTCGGTCGCGCTGCGGGCCGTGGCCGAGGCGGACGCGGGGGTGAAGGGCGGGGGCGACGATCCCGAGTACGCCCTGGAGAAGGCCGTGGTCACCATCGCCCGAGCGGCGCGCTCCCGAGGCCGGGGCTAACCGTGAGAAGGTCGAGCGGCTCGCCCCGGGGCCGGGGCTGGTCGGCAGGAGACCGCGGCTCGCTCCCGGGGCCCAGGCGTCAGAAGACCGGCTCCCCCATGCCCAGCAGGTTGCCCTCGCTGTCGTGGAACCAGGCGCCGCGTTCGCCCCGGGCGCCCTTGCTCGGGTAGTTCCCCTCGATCTCGGCGATGCCGCCCCGTGTGCGGAACCCGGGGGCGTCGACCTCCTCGAAGACCACCCCGCGGCGCTTCAGCGCGGCGACGGCCGCGTCGAGGTCCACGACCTCCAACGCCATCTGCGTGAAGGTGCCGGGGGAGGCTCCCGTCGAGCGGAACAGGACGAACTCCGCGCCGCCGCACCGGTAGAGCAGTCCGCCGGGGCGTTCGTCCACGGGATCCAGTCCCAGTTTCTCCGAGTAGAAGCGCCGCGCCCGCTCCAGGTCCTGGGCGGGGAGCCTGGTCGCGGCGCGGACCGGAACCGGTGCCTCGGTGTCGTGTGCGTCCATCTCTCCACTGTGCCGTGATCGAGTCGCCCTCTTCCTGCCGAAGAGGAGAATCAGATGTGTCAGCCGTACGTCGCCGAGCGATGGAGAGGTGGCGAGGGTCATGGCTGAACACCCGCACGCTGCGCTGGTCCGCAAGGGATTCGAGGCCTTCTCGCGCGGTGACATGGACACCCTGCGGGAACTGATCGCCAAGGACGCGACGCATCACGTGCCCGGCAGTCACCCGCTCTCGGGTGACTTCAAGGGCCAGGACGCGATCATGGACATGTACCGGCGGCTCGGCGAGGAGACCGCCGGGTCGATGCGTCTGGAGATGCTCGGGATCGCCGTCGACGGACGGGGCCACGCGGTCGGCATGTGCAGGTTCACAGCCGAGCGGCAGGGCAGGAAGCTGGACGACACGGGCTGCATCGTCTTCCGGATCGTCGGAGACAAGGTCACCGACCTCGACGAATGCGTCGAGGACATCGACAAGAACAACGAGTTCTGGTCCTAGGACACGGACCGGGCAGGTACTCCGCTCCGGGTCCTGGGACACGGACCGGGCAGGTACTCCGCTCCGGTACACCGGCGGTACCGCGGGAGACAGCCCGAAGGCCCCGCCGGCCGTCCTGGGGAAGGACGGAAGGCGGGGCCTTCGGTTCGAGCTGCTGGATCCGCGCCCGCGTGGCGAACGCAGGCCGCGCGCGGATCCGGGGGTGCCGGACGGGAGCGGATGAGAGAGGGCCCGCTCGATTCCCTCCGGCGTCACATCAGATGTCAGCCCTTGAGCGCGTCGACCTTCGAAGCAAGCGCCGACTTCTTGTTGGCGGCCTGGTTCTTGTGGATGACGCCCTTCGAGACGGCCTTGTCGAGCTGACGCGCGGCGACGCGCTGGTACTCGGTGGCCTTCTCGGCGTCACCCGCGGCAGCAGCCTCACGGGCCTTGCGGATCGCGGTCTTGAGGGAGGACTTGACGGCCTTGTTGCGCAGCCGCGCCTTCTCGTTGGTCTTGATCCGCTTGATCTGGGACTTGATGTTCGCCACGAATGAGCCTTCTCAGGTTCTGGCACGAGGCCGCACGGTGACCGCACGATTCCCGTACCGGGTGATTTCTTGGGGTCGTACCTCCTGCGAGAGGGCACGAGGCACAGCCACTCAGGCTACCAGCGGCCCCTCTCGCGGCCCAAACCCGTCCATGGTCCCCACCCGTGGGACCATGGAGGCTACGTATCGATCCGACCCGAGACCGCAGACACTGCGGACGCCTCAAGAATCAGGACCCTGCGTGCCCGCGATCCCCAGCCACGTGCCCGAGCCGAGCCGTACCGACCCGGCTCTGATCCGCAACTTCTGCATCATCGCGCACATCGACCACGGCAAGTCCACGCTCGCCGACCGGATGCTCCAGCTGACCGGAGTGGTCGAGCAGCGGCAGATGCGCGCCCAGTACCTCGACCGCATGGACATCGAGCGCGAGCGTGGCATCACGATCAAGTCACAGGCGGTGCGTCTGCCGTGGGCTCCCACCCACGACAAGAACGACACGCACATCCTCAACATGATCGACACCCCCGGGCACGTCGACTTCACCTACGAGGTCTCCCGGTCGCTCGCCGCGTGCGAGGGGACCATCCTCCTGGTCGACGCCGCCCAGGGCATCGAGGCGCAGACCCTCGCCAACCTCTACCTGGCGATGGAGAACGACCTCAAGATCATCCCGGTGCTGAACAAGATCGACCTGCCGGCGGCGCAGCCCGAGAAGTTCTCCGAGGAGCTCGCCAACCTGGTCGGGTGCGACCCCGACGACGTGCTCAAGGTGTCCGCCAAGACGGGTCTGGGCGTCGAGGCGCTGCTCGACAAGGTCGTCGCGGAGATCCCCCCGCCGGTCGGTGTCGCGGACGCGCCCGCCCGCGCGATGATCTTCGACTCGGTCTACGACTCCTACCGCGGTGTCGTGACGTACGTCCGTGTCATCGACGGCCAGCTCAACAAGCGCGAGCGCATCCGGATGATGTCCACCGGCGCCACGCACGAGCTGCTGGAGATCGGCACCAACTCGCCCGAGATGCTGTCGGCCGACGGCCTCGGCGTCGGCGAGGTGGGCTACCTCATCACCGGCGTGAAGGACGTCCGCCAGTCCAAGGTCGGTGACACCGTCACCAGCCAGCACAAGGGCGCCGAGGAGGCGCTCGGCGGCTACAAGGACCCCAAGCCGATGGTGTTCTCCGGCCTCTACCCGCTGGACGGCTCGGACTACCCGGAGCTGCGCGAGGCCCTGGACAAGCTCCAGCTCAACGATGCCGCGCTGGTCTACGAGCCGGAGACCTCCGCGGCCCTCGGCTTTGGTTTCCGCGTCGGCTTCCTCGGCCTGCTGCACCTGGACGTGATCCGCGAGCGGCTGGAGCGCGAGTTCGGGCTCGACCTGATCGCCACCGCGCCGAACGTGGTCTACCGCGTCCTCATGGAGGACGGCACCGAGCACACCGTCACCAACCCGAGCGAGTTCCCCGAGGGCAAGATCTCGGAGGTCTACGAGCCGGTCGTGCGGGCCACCATCCTGGCGCCCAGCGAGTTCATCGGCTCGATCATGGAGCTGTGCCAGACCCGGCGCGGCACCCTGCTCGGCATGGACTACCTCTCCGAGGACCGGGTCGAGATCCGCTACACCCTGCCGCTCGCGGAGATCGTCTTCGACTTCTTCGACCAGCTGAAGTCCAAGACCCGCGGCTACGCCTCGCTCGACTACGAGCCCACCGGCGAGCAGACCTCCAGCCTGGTCAAGGTCGACATCCTGCTGCACGGCGACAAGGTCGACGCCTTCTCGGCGATCACCCACAAGGACGCCGCGTACGCCTACGGTGTCCGGCTCGTCGCCAAGCTGCGCGAGCTCATCCCGCGGCAGGCCTTCGAGGTGCCCATCCAGGCCGCCATCGGCTCCCGGGTCATCGCCCGCGAGACCATCCGCGCCATCCGCAAGGACGTCCTCGCCAAGTGCTACGGCGGTGACATCTCCCGTAAGCGGAAGCTGCTGGAGAAGCAGAAGGAGGGCAAGAAGCGGATGAAGATGGTGGGTTCCGTGGAGGTTCCGCAGGAGGCCTTCATCGCCGTCCTGTCGAGTGATGACAGCGCGGGGTCGGGCAAGGGCAAAAAGTGACCTCGGTTTGAGAGCTAAGGGCCCGTCGCGCATGAGTTGCGGCGGGCCCTTGGTGAGCGAGTAGCTCTCTGTACGAATTGAACCCTCCCCCACCGAAGCGTGGGGATTCCTGGCTCACGCTGCTCAGCCGCTCGGCGAACGGTTGAGTCTTCCGCGATCAACACCAGCCGGGTTGGAACCAGCCCGGTTGAGGCAGCGTACCCGGTGGGCAGGTGGAGAATCCGGGGATTCGCGAGATCGCATGCCGTGGCCTCTTACGCAGGGGCCGGTCGCCCTTTACTCTGATCCCTGCTCGATAGTTACTCGCGAGTTAAACAAGGGCTCGCGAGTGAACCCAGCCGCACCTGAGCCAGCCGCACGCCGCGGGCCCGGAGGATGTCGTGAGCGACACACAGACCCTGATCGAGAACCGTCCGCCGTCCGTGGCGGGCCTCTTCCTGGAGCGCGTGGCGGCCACGCCGGATGCCGAGGCCTATCGGTATCCGGTCCCGTCGGCGGGCCAGGGGCCGGACGAGTGGAAGTCACTGACCTGGGCGCAGTCCGCCGAGCGGGTCTACGCCATCGCCGCGGGACTGATCGAGCTGGGCGTGCAGCCGGAGCAGCGCGTCGCCCTCGCCGCCGGCACCCGGCTGGAGTGGATCCTCGCCGACCTCGGCATCATGTGCGCCGGAGCGGCCACGACCACGGTGTACCCGCAGACCAACGCCGACGAGTCGGCGTACATCCTGTCGGACTCCGAGAGCCGGGTGCTGATCGCGGAGAACGCCGAGCAGCTGGCCAAGGCCCGGGAGAAGCGCGCCGAGCTGCCCGAGCTGACGCATGTCGTGGTGATCGACGGGGCCGGTGTCGAGACCGCCGACTGGATCCTCACCCTGGACGAGCTGGAGAAGCGCGGCGCGGCCCGGCTGGAGAAGGACCCCGACCTGATCAAGGAGCGGGTCGGCGCGATCGCCAAGGACCAGCTGGCCACCCTCATCTACACCTCCGGAACCACGGGCCGCCCCAAGGGCGTGCGCCTGCCGCACGACAACTGGTCGTACATGGCGAAGGCGATCGCCGCGACCGGGCTGGTCAGCGGCGAGGACGTGCAGTACCTGTGGCTGCCCCTCGCCCACGTCTTCGGCAAGGTGCTGACCTCCGGGCAGATCGAGGTCGGGCACGTCACCGCCGTGGACGGCCGGGTCGACAAGATCATCGAGAATCTGCCGGTGGTGCAGCCGACGTACATGGCGGCCGTGCCGCGCATCTTCGAGAAGGTGTACAACGGCGTGGCCGCGAAGGCCCGCGCCGGCGGCGGCGCCAAGTACAAGATCTTCCAGTGGGCCGCCGAGGTGGCCCGCGAGTACGCCAAGGTCTCCCAGGACAACTTCCGGAGGACCGGCACCGCGTCCGTGCCGTTCGGTCTCGGCGCGAAGCACAAGGTCGCCGACGCGCTGGTGTTCGCCAAGATCAAGGAGGCGTTCGGCGGGAACCTGCGGGCCTGCGTCTCCGGTTCGGCGGCGCTGGCACCCGAGATCGGGTACTTCTTCTCCGGCGCCGGCATCCACATCCTGGAGGGCTACGGCCTGACCGAGTCCTCGGCCGCGTCCTTCGTGAACCCGGGGGAGGCCTACCGCACCGGCACGGTCGGCAAGCCGCTGCCCGGCACGGAGGTGCGGATCGCCGACGACGGGGAGATCCTGCTGCGCGGCCCGGGCATCATGGAGGGCTACCACAAGCTGCCCGAGAAGACCGCCGAGGTGCTGGAGTCGGACGGCTGGTTCCACACCGGGGACATCGGGGAGCTGTCGCCCGACGGGTACCTGCGCATCACCGACCGCAAGAAGGACCTCATCAAGACCTCGGGCGGCAAGTACATCGCCCCGGCGGAGGTCGAGGGACAGTTCAAGGCGGTGTGCCCGTACGTGTCCAACATCCTGGTGCACGGGGCCGACCGGAACTTCTGCACGGCGCTCATCGCGCTCGACGAGGTCGCCATCGCCGAGTGGGCCAAGGACAACGGGCTGGAGGGCAAGTCGTACGCGGAGATCGTGGCGGCGCCGCAGACCGTGGAGATGGTCGACGGCTATGTGAAGCAGCTCAACGAGGGGCTTCAGCGGTGGCAGACCATCAAGAAGTTCCGGCTGCTGCCGCGTGACCTCGACGTCGAGCACGGGGAGATCACGCCGAGTCTGAAGCTGAAGCGGCCTGTTGTGGAGCGGGAGTACAAGCACCTGATCGAGGAGATGTACGACGGGTCCCGCGAGGCGTAGGGGGCCGTGGGGGCTGTGGGGCGGCTGCGGGCCCGTTGTGGCTTGTCGCGCAGTTCCCCGCGCCCCTAAGGGGCGTCACCCACGCGGCGTTTCAAGTCCTGGATCTCCGTCCTGAGGCGTTCCACCTCTCTTCCCTTGCGGTAGAGGTCCAGGAAGACGCTGACCTTGGCCCTGAGCACCCACGGGTCGAAGGGCTTGGTCACGTAGTCGGCGGCGCCGGTCGCGTAGCCGCGGAAGGCGTAGCCGGCGTCGTCGTCCGCGCCGGTGAGGAAGATGATCGGGACGTCCCGGGTCTGGTCGAGGCGTTTGATGTGGGCGGCCGTCTCGAAGCCGTCCATGCCGGGCATGCGGATGTCGAGCAGAACCAGGGCGATGGGCTGCCGCAGCAGGGCCTTCATCGCCTCCTCGCCCGAACGGGCGCGCAGCAGCGGCTCGTTGAGGGAGGCGAGGACGGCCTCCAGGGCGGTCAGGTTGTCCTCCATGTCGTCGACCAGGAGGATTCCGGCGCGTTCGGGGTGGGTGGGCGTGCCGCTCATGCCTCTTCTCCCGTGCCCTCGGGGTCCAGCAGTGCGCACACGACCGTCAGCAGGCCGTCGATGTCCACCGGCTTGGGTACGTAGTCGTTGGCCCCGCGGGCGATGGACTTCTCCCGGTCGCCGGGCATCGCCTTGGCGGTCAGTGCCACGATCGGCAGGCCCGACCAGCGGGGTGTGCGGCGGATCGCGGAGATGGTCTCGTAGCCGTCCATCTCCGGCATCATGATGTCCATCAGGACCAGTTCGACGTCCGCGCTGCGCTCCAGCGTCTCGATGCCCTCGCGGCCGTTCTCCGCGTAGAGCACGGTCATGCCGACCCGGCCCAGGACATGGGTGAGGGCGAAGACGTTGCGGATGTCGTCGTCGACGATCAGCACCCGCCGCCCGGCGAGGATCCGGCCCGGCCGGCCGGACGTCCACGCCTCCAGCTTCGTCGGCGACGGCCAGGCGTCGTCCGTGTCGTGCGTGACCGGGAAGGACCCGCTGCCCGGCCGGAGGGGCAGCGGCAGGTCGGCGCGGTCCTCGGGCACCGGTGCGGGCGCGGTGTGTTCCTCCTGCACGGGTGCCGGCTCGGTGTGTTCCGCGGGCACGGGTGCGGGCTCGGTGTGTCCGGGGCTGACGACCGGCACGTACAGGGTGAACCTGGAGCCCTTCCCGGGTTCGCTCTCCGCGACGATCCGGCCGCCGAGCAGGCCCGCGATCTCCCGGCTGATGGACAGGCCGAGGCCGGTCCCGCCGTACTTGCGGTTGGTGGTGCCGTCGGCCTGCTGGAACGCTTCGAAGATCACCGGGAGTTTCTCCGACGCGATCCCGATGCCGGTGTCGGACACGGCGAACGCGATGACGTCGTCGGTGCCCCGGACTCCCGCGCCCTCGGTCTCTTCCCCGCTCTCGGCTTCGCCCGGGCGCGTGGACCCCCATGCGGGCGGGGACCCCCTTCGGCGCTCGGCGTCCTGCACCCGGTCCACCCGCAGCTCGACCCTGCCGGACGCGGTGAACTTGATCGCGTTGGAGAGGAGGTTGCGGAGGATCTGCTGGAGCCGCTGTTCGTCCGAGTACATCTCGCGCGGTACGCCCTCGCCGACCGCCACTTCGAAGGCCAGCCCCCGGTCCAGGGTGAGCGGGCGGAACGTGGCGTGGACGTAGTCGAGCAGCTTGATGAGCGGGAGCCGCTTGGGGCGTACGTCCATCCGGCCGGCCTCGATCTTCGACAGGTCCAGGATGTCGTTGATCAGCTGCAGGAGGTCCGAGCCCGAGCGGTGGATGGTCGTGGCGAACTGCACCTCCTGGTCGGAGAGACGGCCGTCCGGGTTGTCGGAGAGCAGCCGGGCCAGGATCAGCAGCGAGTTCAGCGGCGTACGCAGCTCGTGGGACATGTTGGCCAGGAACTCCGACTTGTACTGCGAGGAGGTGGCCAGCAGGGCGGCCTTCTCCTCCAGTTCGGCGTTGGAGCGCTGCAACTCGCCCTGCTGTTTCTGAAGTTCGTCCGAGCGCTCCTGGAGCTGCATGGCCAGGCGCTGGGACTCGCCGAGCAGGGACTCCGTGCGGGAGTTGGCGATGATCGTGTTGATGGCGACGCCGATGGTGTTGACGAACTGGTCGAAGAACGCCAGGTGGACGTCGGAGAAGCGGGAGAACGAGGCGAGTTCGATGACACCGAGCAGCTTGTCCTCGAAGAGGATCGGGATGATGACGATGGTGGTCGGGGCCGCTTCGCCCAGACCACTGTTGATCTTGATGTAGTCGGGCGGGGCGCCTTCCACCAGGATCCGCTTCTTCTCCCGGGCCGCCTGCGCGACCAGGCCGTGCACCGGCAGACCGCCGGTCTCCACGGTCGCGTCCTGGGCGGCGCCGTACCCGGCGATGAAGGCGAGCCCCTTGGCCGGGGCCGCCGCCCCGTCCTCGTCCGGGTCGGCCAGGTAGAACGCGCCGTACTGGGCGTTCACCAGCGGGGTCAGCTCGCGGAGTATCAGGTCGGCGACCTCCATCAGGTCCCGGTGGCCCTGCATCAGGGCGGCGAGCCGGGCCAGGTTGGACTCCAGCCAGTCCTTCGCGCGGGTCGTCTCGCGCAGGTTGGCCACCATCAGGTTGATGTTGTCCTTCAGCTCGGCGACCTCGCCCTGTGTCTCCACGGTGATCGAGCGGGACATGTCGCCCTGGGCCACCGCGGAGGCGACCTCGGCGATGGCGCGGACCTGGGTGGTGAGGTTGGACGCGAGTTCGTTGACGTTCGTCGTCAGGCGCTTCCAGGTGCCGTAGACGCCCTCGACGCGGGCCTGGCCGCCCAGTCGGCCCTCGGAGCCGACCTCGCGGGCGACGCGTGTGACCTCGGAGGAGAAGGAGGACAGGGTGTCGACCATGGTGTTGATCGTGGTCTTCAGCTCGAGGATCTCGCCGCGCGCGTCCACGTCGATCTTCCGGGACAGGTCGCCCTGCGCCACGGCCGTCGCGACCTGGGCGATGTTGCGCACCTGGGAGGTGAGGTTGTCGGCCATGTAGTTGACGTTGTCCGTCAGGTCCCGCCAGACGCCGGACACGCCCAGCACCTGGGCCCGGCCGCCGAGCCGCCCGTCGGTGCCGACCTCGCGGGCGACCCGTGTCACCTCGTCGGCGAAGGCGCGCAGCTGCTCCACCATCGTGTTGACGGTGTCCTTGAGTTCGAGGATCTCGCCGCGCGCGTCGACCGTGATCTTCTTCGAGAGGTCGCCGTTGGCGACGGCCGTCGTCACCTGGGCGATGTTGCGGACCTGCGAAGTCAGGTTCAGTGCCATGAAGTTGACGTTGTCGGTGAGGTCCTTCCAGACGCCCGACACGCCCCGCACCTGCGCCTGGCCGCCGAGGTTGCCTTCCGTGCCGACCTCGCGGGCGACGCGGGTGACTTCGTCGGCGAAGGCGGAGAGCTGGTCGACCATCGTGTTGATCGTGGACTTCAGCTCCAGGATCTCGCCCTTGGCCTCCACGGTGATCTTCTTGCCCAGGTCGCCCTGGGCGACGGCGGTGGAGACGAGCGCGATGTTGCGCACCTGGGAGGTGAGGTTGTCCGCCATGAAGTTGACGTTGTCGGTGAGGTCCTTCCAGACGCCCGACACGCCCCGCACCTGGGCCCGGCCGCCGAGGTTGCCCTCGGTGCCGACCTCGCGGGCGACGCGGGTGACTTCGTCGGCGAAGGCGGAGAGCTGGTCGACCATCGTGTTGATCGTGGACTTCAGCTCCAGGATCTCGC
>NZ_JBHJPX010000004.1:433444-442356 GCF_042262425.1 Streptomyces sp. NPDC056373 | reverse complement strand
GCCCTGCGCGTCGACCGTGATCTTCTGGGACAGGTCGCCGTTGGCCACGGCCGTCGTCACCTGGGCGATGTTGCGGACCTGGGAGGTCAGGTTCGACGCCATGAAGTTGACGTTGTCGGTGAGGTCCTTCCACACCCCGGACACGCCCCGCACCTGCGCCCGGCCGCCCAGCCGGCCCTCGGTGCCGACCTCGCGGGCGACGCGGGTGACCTCGTCGGCGAAGGCGGAGAGCTGGTCGACCATGGTGTTCACGGTCAGCTTCAGCTCCAGCAGCTCGCCGGTCGCCTCCACCGTCACCGTTCGGGTCAGGTCGCCGCGGGCCACCGCGGTCGTCACCGCCGCGATGTCCCGGACCTGGGCCGTCAGCCGGGACGCCATCGTGTTGACGGCCTCCGTCACGTCCCGCCAACTGCCCGACAGGCCCTGCACCTTGGCCCGTCCGCCGAGCCGGCCCTCGGTGCCCACCTCACGGGCCACCCGCGTCACCTCGCCGGTGAACAGGGACAGCTGGTCGACCATCTTGTTCACGGCCCGGCCCAGGTGCCGCAGATCGCCGCGCAACTGCCGCGTCCCGTCGTGCAGATCGACCCGCTGGGTGAGGTCGCCGCCGGCCACCGCGTCCAGCACGCGGGTGGCGTTGGCCGCCGGGGCGACCAGGGCGTCGAGCAACTGGTTCACGTCGTCGACCCGGGACGTCCACAAGCCCTGGCCCGGGCTGGCCGAGAGCCGCTCGTCGAGCCGGCCGTGCCGCACCAGTTCCCGCCGGACGCGCTGCACCTCGAAGGTGAAGTGGACACTGCGGTCCATGATCTGGTTGTGGACGGCGGTCAGCTCGGCCACCATCCCATGGCCGGATTCCGGCACCTTGGTGAAGTCGCCGTCGCGTGCGGCCGTCATGGCGGCGAGCAGGGGGCGCAGATCGGATGCACGAATCTGACCGTCTTCGTACCGGTCTTCGACCACAGGAGTAGCACTGTTCTCACTCATGGCGGCCCACTTCGGTAACTCGGCGCTTATGGGCGAGGTCAGTCTGTCACTCTGTCGGCATCGACTGTGGCGTATTCGTACGAACTGCCCGGGGAGCTGTCCATGGGGGCCATTCCGACGCAACGGGAGACCGCCTCCCGTGCCTCAGAAGCGCCTGCACCCGCTTGGGAGACGCCCGTGCCCATTCAGGAGGGGCCTGTTCCCGTCCAGGAGGGGGCCGTTCCTGTTCAGGAGAGGCCCGTTCCCGAGGAGCCCGCACCGGCGGCGGAGGCGATGACGCCGTCCGCCGGGGCGCTCGCGTCCGATCCACGCGCACCCGCCCGCACGGCGCCCGGGCCCGCCGCCGAGGCGCCCGCACCGGAGCGCGCGCGGGCGCACGCGACCCTGCCCGGCAGTTCCCTCGCCCCGGGCGCCGCGCGCGCCCTGGTGCGCGAGGCTCTTGCCGAGTGGGCCGGGCTCGGACTGCCCGGCGCCGAGCACCTCACCGACCGCCTCGCCGACGACGCCGCGCTCGTCGTCAGCGAGCTCGTCACCAATGCCGTCGTGCACGCCGGCACCGACGTGGAGACGGAGTTCCGCCTGGAAGGCGGCACGGGCGGCGCCCCGGACACGGCCGTGGTCGTCGAGGTGTCCGACCACCACCCCTCCCGTGCCCCGCGCGGCGGCGAGCCGGAGACCTGGCACGACACCCCCGAGTACGGGCGTGGCCTGCGGCTCGTCGGCGCGCTCTCCGAGGCGTGGGGGGTCACCTACCGCACGGGCCGCAAGACCGTGTGGGCCCGGCTGCTCGCCGGCGCGTGCGCGGCGGACGAGCAGATCGAGGCGTACGCCGGGGAGCACGCGTCGGCGCGCGGCCTGCGGATGGCGGAGATCCTGGCACCCGAGCCACGCCCGGAGGCGGAGGAGGCCCTGCGGGCCGGAGGTGGCGGCGGAGACAGCTGGGACCCGCGTGAGGACCGAGAACCGTGGGGCTCACAGGTCAATGGAGACCTACGGGGCAAGGGAGGCTCACGGGGCATCAGGGACGGCGACGGCCGCGAGCCGTGGGATTTACGGCACGGGGGCTCACAGGACGGCGGAGAGCCGCGAGACCCGTGCCAGGAGCGGGAGAAGGAAGGCCACAACGAAGAAAGTCCGGGCCACGACGGAGGAACACGGCCCCGGCCCGGCTCAGGTGAGTCCCGTGACCTGCGTGACTGGAGCGACCTCCGGGACTGGCGGGACCGGCACGAGAACCGTGACGGACGGAACGGGCCCGACGGGGCCTGGCTCGGCCGCGGTGCCCTGTCCTTCCTCGCCGAGGCCTCCGACCTGCTCGCCGGCCAGCTCGACGAGGACCTCGTCGCGGCCCTCGCCGGCCAGCTGATCGTGCCCCGGCTGGCCGACTGGTGCGCGGTGTGGCTGGAGGACGAGGCCACCGCGGGCGGCTGGAGCGGCGGGGGCGGCCTGGGCGGACCACGCCTCGCCCGGGTCTGGCACGGCAGTGAGAACCGGATCGAGGAGCTGCGCCGCGCCCTGGAGAAGGACCCTCCGCAGCCGTTCGACCCGATGGGCGCCTCCCCGTTCGAGCGCGGCCGCGACCAGGGCGGATCCGGGCCCGTCGACTGCCCCTGGCCGGGCGAGGCGCTCGGGGACGACGCTCCCGGTTCGGCCCTGGCGTACCGCCTGGTCGCCGGGGGACGCCCGCTGGGCACCCTCGTCATCGGGCGGTCCGGACCGGCCGGCTTCCCCGACGAGATCACCGGCCTCGTCGAGGACCTCAGCCGCCGGGTGGCCCTCGCCATCGGCGCCGCCCGCCAGTACGCCCGGCAGGCCACCATCAGCGCCGTGCTCCAGCGCGGGCTGCTGCCCGGCGCCGTGGCCGAGATCCCCGGCGTGCGCAGCGCCCTCGTCTACGAGCCGTACGACAAGGGCGGCCCCAGCGGAGACTTCTACGACCTGTTCCCGGCCGGCGACGGACGCTGGTGCTTCGCCGTCGGCGACGTCCAGGGCAAGGGGCCCGAGGCGGCCGTCGTGATCGGCCTGGCCCGGCCCTGGCTGCGGCTGCTGGCCCGTGAGGGGTACAGGGTCGCCGACGTCCTCGACCGCCTCAACCAGCTCCTGCTCGACGACGCCATGGAGGCCGCCGACGCCGCCGCCCGGGCGCTGGTCGCGGCCGGCGCGCGCCCCACCCCGCCCGGCGACGGTCCCCAGACCCGCTTCCTGTCGCTGCTCTACGGCGAGCTCGTCCCCTTCGAGGGCGGTGTGCGCTGCACCGTCGCTTCCGCCGGGCACCCGCTGCCCCTGCTGCTGGGGGCGGGCGGGGAGGTGCACACGGCCGCGCAGCCCCAGACCCTCCTCGGGGTCGTCGAGGACGCCACCTACACCAGCGACAGCTTCGAGCTGCGGTCCGGCGACACCCTGCTGTGCGTCACCGACGGAGTGACCGAGCGCCGCTCGGGCTCCCGGCAGTTCGACGACGGGGACGGGCTCGCTGCGGCTCTGGCCGGGTGCGCCGGCCTGGACGCGGAGCTGATAGCCGAGCGGATCAAGCGGCTCGTGCACGAGTTCGGGGCGCGGCCTCCGGCGGACGATCTGGCGCTGCTGGTGCTCCAGGCGGACTGACCGCCCGGGTGCTGGACAATGGAAGGCATGCCTTCCGCACTCCCCGACGGCGAGCCCGTCCCCGACGACGGCGCGCTGCCCGCGTCCGCCCTCGCCGGGGCCGCCGACCGCCCGCTCGGGTTCTACCTGCACGTCCCGTACTGCGCGACCCGCTGCGGCTACTGCGACTTCAACACCTACACCGCGACCGAGCTGCGCGGCACCGGCGGCGTGCTGGCGTCCCGCGACAACTACGCCGAGACACTGGCCGACGAGATCCGGCTGGCACGCAAGGTGCTGGGCGACGACCCGCGGCCGGTGCGCACGGTGTTCGTGGGCGGCGGCACGCCCACGCTCCTGGACGCCGGTGACCTCGTACGGATGCTGAAGGCCGTGCGGGACGAGTTCGGGCTGGCGGAGGACGCCGAGGTCACGACCGAGGCGAACCCGGAGTCGGTCGATCCCGCGTACCTGGCCGCCCTGCGCGCGGGGGGCTTCAACCGGATCTCCTTCGGAATGCAGAGCGCCCGGCAGCACGTGCTGAAGGTGCTGGACCGCACCCATACGCCGGGACGGCCCGAGGCGTGTGTGGCGGAGGCCCGGGCGGCCGGGTTCGAGCATGTGAACCTCGACCTGATCTACGGCACGCCGGGGGAGTCCGACGACGACTGGCGGGCGTCGCTGGACGCGGTGCTGGGGGCCGGGCCGGATCACGTGAGCGCGTACGCGCTGATCGTCGAGGAGGGGACGCAGCTTGCCCGTCGTATCCGCCGGGGCGAGGTGCCGATGACCGACGACGACGTGCACGCCGACCGGTACCTGATCGCGGACGAGGTGCTCTCGGGCGCCGGGTTCGAGTGGTACGAGGTGTCGAACTGGGCGACCTCGGCCGCCGGGCGGTGTCTGCACAACGAGCTGTACTGGCGGGGGGCCGACTGGTGGGGGGCCGGGCCCGGGGCGCACAGCCATGTGGGCGGGGTGCGGTGGTGGAACGTGAAGCATCCGGGGGCGTACGCGGCTGCGTTGGCGGCGGGGCGGTCGCCGGGGGCGGGGCGTGAGGTGCTGAGCGACGAGGATCGGCGGGTCGAGCGGATTCTGCTGGAGTTGCGGCTGCGGGAGGGGGTGCCGTTGTCGCTGTTGCGGGATGAGGGGCTGGCTGCCTCGCGCAGGGCGTTGTCGGACGGGCTTCTGGATGCCGGGCCGTACGAGGAGGGGCGGGCGGTACTCACCTTGCGCGGGCGGTTGCTGGCGGACGGGGTTGTTCGGGACCTCGTGGACTGAGGCGCTCGGCGTGGGGGCTGGGGGCGGCGCGCATGCCCGAAGCGGCGGCGGCACGGGTGGGCGCAGCCGGGGCGGCGCGCATGACCGCTGTCAGGGAGCCGTGACGAAGTCGATCAGTTCTTCCACCCGGCCCAGCAGCTCCGGCTCCAGGTCCTTGTAGGAGTGAACCCCCGACAGGATCCGCTGCCAGGCGGCCCCCGTGTTCTCCGGCCAGCCCAGGGCCCTGCACACACCTGTCTTCCAGTCCTGGCCGCGCGGGATCCGGGGCCAGGACTCGATGCCCAGGGCCGACGGTTTCACCGCCTCCCAGACGTCGATGTACGGGTGGCCGACGACCAGCGCGTGTTCGCTCTCCACCGACTGGGCGATGCGCCACTCCTTCGAGCCCGGCACGAGGTGGTCCACCAGGACGCCCAGCCGTGCGTCCGGCCCGGGGGCGAACTCGGAGACGATCGACGGCAGGTCGTCGACGCCCTCCAGGTACTCCACGACCACGCCTTCGATGCGCAGGTCGTCGCCCCACACCTTCTCGACCAGCTCGGCGTCGTGCCGGCCCTCCACGTAGATGCGGCCGGCGCGGGCGACCCGCGCCCGTGCGCCGGGGACGGCCACCGAACCGGAGGCCGTGCGGGTGGGACGCGCGGGGCCGCCCGGAGCCGGGCGGACCAGGGTCACCACCCGGCCATCGAGGAGGAAGCCACGCGGCTCCATCGGGAAGACGCGGTGCTTGCCGAAGCGGTCCTCCAAGGTCACCGTGCCCGCCTCGCAGCGGATCACCGCACCGCAGAAACCGGTCCCCGGCTCCTCCACCACCAGGCCCGGCTCCGCCTCGACCTCGGGCACCGGCTTCGGCTTCTTCCACGGCGGGGTCAGATCGGCGGAGTACTGGCGCATTCGGATGACGATAGGAGAAGGCGCACGGCGATCACCGCGACACGCCGAAACGCGCTGCCAGCGCGTCCCGTTGCGCCCGCACGAACGCCGCGTCCACCACCGCTCCGTGACCGGGCACGTACACGGCGTCCTCACCGCCCAGGTCGAGCAGCCGGTCCAGTGCGGCCGGCCAGTGCGACGGCACCGCGTCGGGACCCGCCTGCGGCTCACCGGACTCCTCGACCAGGTCGCCGCAGAACACCACCTCCGGATCCCCGGGCACCAGCACCGCCAGGTCGTGCGCCGTGTGCCCCGGGCCGACGTTCGCCAGCAGCACCTGGCGTCCGCCGCCCAGGTCGAGCGTCCACTCGCCGGAGACCAGGTGGCCGGGCGGGACCAGCCGCTGCGCCGCCTCCAGGGCCGCGGGCGCCGCGAGGCCCTGACGCACCCCGTCCTCGCGCAGTTCCTCGCGGTCCCGCGCCCGCGACAGCAGCGCGTCCACGCCCACCGCGCCGAACACCTCGGTGTCCGGGAACGCCGCCGTGCCGAAGACATGGTCGAAGTGCGGGTGGGTCAGCGCGAGATGTGTCACACGGTGACCGGTGAGTGCCCGCGCCTGCGCGCCCAGTTTCGCGCCCTCGGCGAGGCTCGACCCCGAGTCGATCATGAGGGCCGCCCCCTCGCCCGCGACCAGCCCGATCGTGCAGTCCCACACCGGAAGCCGGCACCGCCCCACCCCGGAGGCCAGGCGCTCCCATCCGAGGTCTTCCCAAGTCACCGTCATACGGCGACGCTAGCGGTGCGCCCCGCTCGGGGCACGGCGGCGCACGACCAGCCTTGCCGGGGGTGTACCCCACCGCCGTACACTGGGCCGGGGAATGCTGGCACTCGCACGCGCAGAGTGCCAGGCTCGACAGGCAGGACAACGGGCGGACGACTTCTGGAGGTGTGCGCGATGCTCAGTGAACGCAGGCTTCAGGTGCTGCGCGCCATCGTCCAGGACTACGTCGGCACCGAGGAGCCGGTGGGCTCCAAGGCCCTCACCGAGCGGCACAGCCTCGGCGTCTCCCCGGCGACCGTCCGCAACGACATGGCGGCCCTGGAGGACGAGGGGTACATCGCCCAGCCGCACACCAGCGCCGGGCGCATCCCCACCGACAAGGGCTACCGGCTGTTCGTCGACAAGCTCGCGGGCGTCAAGCCGATGACCGCGCCCGAGCGGCGCGCGATCCAGAACTTCCTCGAGGGTGCCGTCGACCTCGACGACGTCGTGGCGCGCACGGTACGGCTGCTCGCGCAGCTCACGCGTCAGGTCGCCGTCGTGCAGTACCCGTCGCTGACCCGTTCGACCGTGCGGCACGTGGAGTTGCTCTCCCTGGCGCCCGCACGCGTGATGCTCGTGCTGATCACGGACACCGGGCGGGTCGAGCAGCGCATGGTCGACTGCCCGGCGCCCTTCGGCGACGCCTCGCTCGCGGATCTGCGCGCGCGGCTCAACAGCCGTGTGGCGAACCGCCGTTTCGCGGATGTGCCGAGTCTGGTGGAGGATCTCCCCGAGGCGTTCGAGCACGAGGACCGGGGTACGGTCTCCACGGTGCTCTCCACACTTCTGGAGACGCTCGTCGAGGAGAACGAGGAGCGGTTGATGATCGGCGGCACCGCCAATCTGACCCGCTTCGGGCATGACTTCCCTCTCACGATCCGGCCGGTGCTGGAGGCGCTGGAGGAGCAGGTCGTGCTCCTCAAGCTGCTCGGCGAGGCGAAGGATCCGGGCGTGACCGTACGGATCGGTCATGAGAACGCCCACGCAGGACTCAACTCCACGTCCGTCGTGTCGGTCGGCTACGGTTCGGGCGGCGAGGCAGTCGCCAAGCTCGGCGTGGTCGGACCGACCCGCATGGACTACCCGGGAACGATGGGAGCGGTACGCGCAGTGGCACGGTACGTCGGACAGATCCTGGCGGAGTCGTAGTGGCCACGGACTACTACGCCGTACTCGGCGTGCGCCGCGACGCGTCGCAGGAAGAGATCAAGAAGGCCTTCCGGCGGCTCGCACGCGAGCTGCACCCGGACGTCAACCCCGATCCGAAGACCCAGGAGCGGTTCAAGGAGATCAACGCCGCTTACGAGGTGCTGTCGGACCCGCAGAAGAAGCAGGTCTACGACCTCGGCGGCGACCCGCTCTCGCAGGCCGGAGGCGGCGGCGCGGGCGGCTTCGGAGCCGGCGGCTTCGGGAACTTCTCGGACATCATGGACGCGTTCTTCGGTACGGCGTCGCAGCGCGGACCGCGCTCGCGCACCCGCCGCGGCCAGGACGCGATGATCCGTATCGAGGTCGAGCTCGACGAGGCGGCCTTCGGTACGACCAAGGACATCCAGGTCGACACGGCCGTCGTCTGCAACACCTGCAGCGGTGAGGGCGCGGCCCCGGGCACCTCCGCCCAGACGTGTGACATGTGCCGCGGCCGCGGTGAGGTCTCGCAGGTGACCCGGTCCTTCCTGGGCCAGGTCATGACGTCCCGCCCCTGCCCGCAGTGCCAGGGCTTCGGCACGGTCGTCCCGACCCCGTGCCCGGAGTGCGCGGGTGACGGCCGGGTCCGGTCCCGCCGTACGCTCACGGTCAAGATCCCGGCCGGTGTCGACAACGGCACGCGGATCCAGCTCGCCGGTGAGGGCGAGGTCGGGCCCGGTGGCGGTCCGGCCGGTGACCTCTACGTCGAGATCCACGAGCTGCCGCACAGCACGTTCCAGCGGCGCGGCGACGACCTGCACTGCACGGTGACGATCCCCATGACTGCGGCGTCCCTCGGCACGAAGGTGCCGCTGGAGACGCTCGACGGCATGGAGGAGGTCGACATCCGCCCGGGCACCCAGTCCGGCCAGTCGATCCCGCTGCACGGCCGGGGTGTCACGCATCTGCGCGGCGGCGGACGCGGCGACCTCATCGTCCACGTCGAGGTCCAGACCCCGACCAAGCTCGACCCGGAGCAGGAGCGCCTCCTGCGCGAGCTCTCCAAACTCCGCGGCGAGGAACGCCCCACGGGTCAGTTCCAGCCGGGTCAGCAGGGGCTGTTCTCGCGGTTGAAGGATGCGTTCAACGGGCGCTGACGCGAGCGGTTCGGCTGCTGCCGGGGGTCCGGGGGTTGCCCCCCCGGGCAGGCACAGTCAGCCGGGTCAGCAGGGGCTGT